>NZ_JAKTTI010000035.1 GCF_022427965.1 Fredinandcohnia quinoae
GTGTTTTATTAAAAAAGTCTCGATTTATATTGTCCACTTTCTTGACAGAAGACCATTTTGGAGTAAATAAGGGAAGGTTTTCCGCTTATGTAAAGCAAATCCCCTAATTTTGATGTTTTTCGAGTCAATAGGAGGAATTTTTTCCGCTATTCAAATGATTTTTTATTCTATTTACTAATTAGGGGAAATTTTTTCCGTTATTTATTTGATTGGATGCTTAATTTGATTTCCATCCTTTATTTGATCAGCTGCTTAATTTGTTTTCCATCCTTTATTTGATTGGGTGCTTAACCTGATCACCCAACCAATAAGTGCGTTGACACCGACGAGGATTCTCTTCACTTGGTCATACGATAAGCGGATTACGATCCACCCATCAATCACCAACTGATTTTGCCGTTCCAGGTTCTCGGAAAATTATCATTTATCTCTTTAACAAAACTTCTAGCAACTTCTTTTAATTTAATTTGCAACATACTGCCTTTTTATTGAAAAATGCTTTTTTATAGATGGGATAACAAATCTATCAAGACCGTAGTAATACGTTCCTTTTCCAATAAATAATAGAATCATCGCTATTACAAAAAGCTTTGCATCGAGACTAGATAATCCCATTCCTGCCATGATAAAGTTTAAATTCATAAAGGCACCACCAATTAATGCTGGAATTGTTGCGAACCCTAAGATTAATCCTAAGCCTACAAGAAACTCTCCCCAAGGAATAAGGACATTAAAAATCTCTATATTTGGTAAAGCAAATCCTTCGAGGAAGCTAGCATACCACCCTTGGACTGTTGGGTGTTCTCCACTTGCATTTGCAATTGCTCCTTGTATAAATCCACCTGCCTCAAACCCAGAGCTAATTTTATAATAACCCGCTTCTATCCATTGAAGTCCTAACCAAATCCGCAATATTGTTAGAATGAATGCCATTCTTGGTCCATTTATAAATTTTTTCATAATGAATTTCTCCTTTTTGATTGTGAAATATTTCACAAAAATGATTAAATTTTTTTGATTTACGATTGCTTTTTAATTATTTGTGAAGTATTTCACTTGTTTTTATACACTCATTGTAACGAGCCCTTTCATCCATTTCCTTGATATAGGTCAATTTTTTTAGGAAGTTATATAATCGAATCACCGAGAGAGCACTCATGCTTCAAATGATCAACTTTCTCTAGCCTATTAAATTACTCTTATCCTAGTTCACGCAAAAAAACCGACTCTCACTTAGAGAATCGGACTAGGAACTGCAATTTTAACAAACTTTTACTTGAAGAAAATCAATTATAGTGACTAAGCCAATCAAACTTATTTTTATTTTACTTTAAATTTATTTATTTCATTATTTAGCTCATTAGCAAGTAGCTGTAGCTCTTTTGATGATTTCGCTATATTCTCTGTTGAAGCAAGCTGCTCTTGTCCAGAAGCTGAAATCTCTTGTGTACTTGCTGCAAATTCCTCTGCAGTAGCTGCCATCCCTTCTGTTTGAAAGGAAATTTCCTTTGATTTTTCATTAATACTTTTCAACGTTAATGCTGTATTTTTAAAGCTTTCAACAATTCCATCATAGGTTACTTTTATCTTATTAAATGCATCCTGAGTGAGTGATAGTGCGTCTTTTTGCTCTTCTACTAATGTTCCTGTTTTCGTTATATTGGCTACTGCTAGGCTTGTTGTTTCAGTTGTTCTCTCAATAACAGCGGTAATGTGCTTAGCGGCTTGTGTTGAATCTTCAGCTAAACTTCTAATTTCAGCAGCGACAACACCAAACCCCTTCCCAGCTTCCCCTGCTCTACTAGCCTCAATAGCTGCATTTAAGGCTAATAGATTGGTTTGATTTGCAATCGAAGTAATCGTGTCAACAAAGCCCGCTACCTCATTAACCATTTTACTTAGCTCCTGAATCGATTGCTTAGTATGGTGAGAGACTATGACATTTTCATCCATCTTTGTTGCTTGGGTATCGACCGCTGTCTGTCCCGCTTCAATGGAAACGAGTGATTGAACTGCATTCTCTGCACCAGTAGATGCCAGCTGCGTAATCTCATCGATTAATTGAACAACCTCTGATAGGGTTGTGTTTATTCCGTTAACTGTTTCCGCCTGTTGATTATTTCCACTCGCTAACTCATCCATCGCCGATGTCGCTTGCGTGATCGTTCTTACATGTACATCTGCAATATCTGTAAGATTGTTCGAATGGGAAGTAACCAGCGAGGAGACAGATTGCAATTTTTCTGCAAGACTCCGTATTGAATTTCTTGTTTCCCATAGGGCTCTTGCCATTGCACCTGTTTCATCTTTATTTTCTAATAAACCTTTAAAGCTTTCCTCATCATCGACTAAATCTAATTTCGATGTTTGCTTTGCGATATCCGTTAATCTGATGATTGGTTTTGAAATCAATTTCCCTAACACATAAGCGATGACCACTCCAACTATGAGTGACAGGATAAGCCCGATCCAGACCGTTGTTGGCATTAAAAATCCTCCCATATTTGGGGCTGCACCACTCGCCGTATCGCTAGCCATTGATGCATCAGGGTTTCCGTTCGATTGCCCCTTGTTCATAAGAACCGATGCCGCGACATTCACTGCTGCAACAAAAATAGTATTTAATAGTGATAATAAAATAATCTTTGTAGATATTTTTTTCATATGTATTCTCCTTGATGTTTATTGACTTTTAAGCATACATCGAATTATAAATTCTGTTTCTTAAAAAAACCTTAAACATTTTTATTTGGGAATACTCTACTATTGATAGACTAAAGGGCTAAATTAATTTGATCCTACATCTTTGGAAAATAACACTAGGATACAATGAGGCATCTTGCTACACTTAATTCATATTCAGGATAACCTTAATTATAGGAGCATCCAACTTTAATTGAATAAAACTGTCTGAAATTATTCAATCCTTTTCTCTAAATGCTTTAATTCCTCTAACGTTTTGTTTGTTGAAAAACTAATTTGATAGATAGTATCCTTACTTTCTACCCAATAATGATAAGTAACATCTGGTTCATTAGCAAAATGAACACCAATATAGTACGAATTCAGATGTTTATAGCCATCAATACGATGAGGAACTGTGGAAATCGTCCATTCTTCATCTGGATAATGCTCTACTAAGTAGGGTCTTAGTAATTTAACCTTTTTATCAATTTGTGCATCTATCCAAAAAGGACGAGCAACAAAAAATATACAGTAAGCTACAAATACAACTACTACTAATAACCAACCAGTCTTTCGCCATCTACCTTTTAAAAAGGTTGTAATTATTACGAGTACTGCAATTACAGCCCCAACAATCATTAACTCTATTAATTCTGTTGGATGCATGATACCAATCTAACCTCCCCGACTTAGTGACGTTAGTGAAAACCATTTAATGTTGTGGTTGCTACGAGCTAACGAACCACTCAAGGATTTCCACTTCTTATTTAAGTAACCAGCGAAAATAAGCGGAGGTTTTTCCGTTAATTGCAGATTGGGGGTCATTTTGGGGTAAATAAGGGAAGGTTTTCCGCTTATATATAGCAAATCCCCTAATTTTGATGTTTTTCGAGTCAATAGGCGGAATTTTTTCCGCTATTCAAACGATATTTTATTCTATTTACTAATTAGGGGAACTTTTTTCCGCTATTTATTTGGTTAGGTGCTTAATTCAATTCCCATCCTTTATCTAATCGGTCACTTAATTTGTTTTCCATCCTTTATCTGATCAGCCCGCTTAATTTGTTTTCCACCCTTTATCTGATCGGTCACTTAATTTGATTCCCATCCTTTAACTGATCAGGTGCTAAACTTGATTCCCCCTATTTATCTGATTGGGTGCTTAACCTGATCACCTAACCGATAAGAGCGAATCCTCTTGATTCCGGATGCGGGGAGTAACATCTTTCTATCGGCGAGTTGAGAAAGTACTTTTCTGACCGACTTGTCACTTAGCTTCAAATGCTTCTCGACTTCTTTGGGGAATATGGCTTCTCCCTTTCGAATCGCCAGTCGAAGCACTTCCTTTTCTACAAAGGACAAAGAGTTCTGATCCAGTTCATTACCCAGCCACTGGCCAATCACTTGCTGAACAATTTGTTGACACCGACGAGGATTCTCTTTCACTTGGTCATAAGAAAAGCGGATTACAGTCCATCCGTCAATCACCAACTGATTTTGCCGTTCCAGATTGTCGGAAAATTGCCATCTGCTAATGCTCTTTAAGTGAGGCCCAAACCCATCAATTTCAAAGCAAATCCGGATGCCGGGCCGAATATAAGCAAAATCCAAATACCTTTTGCCGTCCTTAAAATCATCAACTTCAAATTCTGGATGAAGATACTTGAAATGGTGAAACAATGGCCACCATACTTGCTTCAAAAACAACATTTCAGCCTGATTGTGACCTTCTTGTAAGCGCCGCAATCGTTCACCAGTTCTTGCCTGCAAGTGTGCATCCAAAAAGGCCTGGTATTCTTTTTCAAATCCCATACGATCCCTCCTCCAATAGTCATTTCTTTTATAGCTGACCTATCAATTCGGAAACCGTCCTTTATCAAAGGTTGCATACATAACTCTCTACTATTTTATCTTTTGAACTTCAGACAGGTTGTTAAAAATAAATGAGTGTTACGAGGTTTCATGTAGTTTCAATCGGAGAAAGTAAAAGGCGGAGCAGCTAATAAAAGAGAAAAATACAGATGAGGATTTGAGGTTAGAACTACTTTTAGATTAATAGAATTTTTAAGTTTGTCAATCTATTTTCATACTATTTCGCAAACAATTTTCACAGAAAAAATCTGCCTCCCCAACCTTCAAGTAGCCTTTTTCCTATAAGATAAATAGTTCCTTTTTTTGGTATCGCGATATTATTTTTCAAAAAATATACCCATAATCTAACAGTTGTAATACCAGGAGATGGAGCCTACAGACCACCCACAATATTCTTATGAAAGTTTACTTGATTCTGAAAGTTAATTGGGTATCGAATTTAATATTTCCAGTATTTTAGTAAGGTAAATAGTCTATATCTACGATACATTTAAACTGTATTCAATAATTTACTGGAGGAATAAATGAGGTGAAGAGACGTTATCGTTTTTTAATCTCATTCTTATTTCTAGTTACTTTGGTTCTGTCAAGCATACCGGCCATGCCTGCGGGTGTGGAACAAGTGAAAGCGGCGACAAAGTTTCCAGATGTAACGAGCTTTCGGAATGAGATTTTATTTTTAAATAATACCGGTGTTATTTATGGGTATAAAAATGGTGATTTTAGGCCAAATGATCCAATTAATCGCTCTCAAGCGGTAATTATGATTATGAGAGAGCTTGGTCTCGATACAAAAAACCCGGTAAACCCAGGGTTCAAGGATTTTAAGCCAGGTGATTTTGGTTATAATGAAGTGGCGAAAGCGGCTGAATTAAACATTATTACCGGAGTCACAAGAGATACTTTTAATCCCAATGGTAAATTAACCCGTGGGCAAATGGCCATTATTTTGGCAAAGGCCTATAACTTAAAGGGAAATAGCCGTTATCACTTTAAGGATGTAGGCATTAAGTCAGTCGTTTATCCTTATGTAAGTACGATAACAGCTCATAATATTACGACAGGCTATTCTGATGGAACATTCCGACCAAATGGAATCATGACGAGAGCACAATTTTCAGCATTTATGGCGCGTTTTTTAAATGATGATTTTAAACCGATGATTGCTAACAATCTAGGGATGTATACCATTGAAGAAATTGCCCAAAACGAGTTAAGTGTTGTGGCTATCGAGCTATATGATGAAAATGATGAGCTTATTTCCCAAGGAAGTGGCTTTGTTGTGGCCAACCAATTAATCGCAACCAATTTCCATGTGATTAGTGGTGGTGCAAAGGCGAAGGCCGTGTTGTCAACAGGTGAGCGCTTTGACCTTGAGGGCGTTGTGGGGTATGACGATTATTTGGATGTTGCTTTATTAAAGCCTGTCGTCCGTACGGGAGTACCACCTCTAACACTAGCAAGCCATGATCATGTTCGAAAAGGTGAATGGGCTGTGGCGATTGGCAGTCCTTTAGGTATGCAAAATTCAATTTCAGAAGGGATTGTTTCCAACAAGCAAGTGTTTGAGGATGAAGCAGGTCCTGTAAAAGTGATTCAAACGACAGCCAATATTACCTTTGGAAGTTCAGGTGGTCCGTTATTTAATATGAACGGCGAAGTCATTGGGATGAATTCGTTTGGTATCGAGGGTCTAAATTTTGCATTGGCAACTGATTACATTACGAATCTCTTAAATCCGTTAAAAGGTAAAACATTTCAGGAAATAAATACGTTGGATTTTGCAAGCATGCCAACCATTGAATTTCCTGATGAAGAAAACCCAGAAGAAGTACCAAATGAAGGGTGGCAGGAAGATGTAATCGAAGGTGGTTTGATAGAAAACTTACCTCCTGAGGCACTGCCGTCAAAACCAGAACCACTACAAGGGACTAAATCATACTTGACGGATTTGTTTATCGATGTGGTTCATGATCCTGAATTGCCAGTATTATACGGTATTAACGAAAACGGAGAATTACTTTCAATGAATTACATTACGAAAAAAATCTCCCGTCTACCATTTAGTTACCCTGCTGAATCTATTTTTTACGCAAATGGAGAGCTTTATGTTACTCTCTTAAAAGGACAGCACAGTTCTTATTGGTGGGAGGAAACGCAGGAAGGTAGTGTTGCGATCGTAGATCCAACTTCATTGAAGGTAAAAAAAATGTTCAATATTGCAATTGACCCTTATGATATCGTTGCTGATGATAATCATTTCTATGTTTCTTCAGGTTCAGGGCAATGGACGTATTTGCAAAGCTATAATCGTGAAACAGGTGCTCAAGTGTCATCCGCTGGCATTAGACAGCAAAGCCAACTTGAAATGCACCCAAGTAAAACGAGAATTTATGCTATTGATTCTGATTCTTCCCCTCGTGATATGGAAGTATTCAATATTAATAATGGGGTTATTTCAGTTGGTTATGACTCACCATACCACGGTGATTATGAGATGGATGAATGGATGTTTATCTCGCCAGATGGCAGATACATTTTCAATGCAGCAGGAACCGTTTTTAGAGCAACCGCTTTGAAGGAAACGAATATGCAATACGTTACCGATATCGGAACGCCATTCTACACTATCGGCTTTAGTGAGGACGGTACTGAATTTTATGTCACTACTGAAGATCAACTGATCACCTACAGTTATGATACATTCCAACCGATAGCTACCCATGCTTTAAATGGTGCTGGTTACTTCACTTTCAATCACAAAGGCAAGCTTATTATTGTCGGTGAAGAAGTTCCTGCCGGATCGAAAGTATTGAAGACTTTTATTTTAGAAACAGAATAGGTGTTTGAAGACAAGAGCCACTTAGGTGCGCTCTTGTTTTTTATAGAACGCTAATAATATCGAAGAATTCAACAAAATATAGTTGTTGACAGGCAGCAGTGTAATTGCTGGCGACACAGCTCAACAGGCTGCTTCGAGGGAAATATTTGAGGAACTTGGCATCTACTATCAATACGACACTATACGACCACAGTTAACCATTAATGTCTAACTTCATACCCGCACATTATGAAAAAGTGGATTTTTTCCTCCTCAATTAGTTATTGACAAAAAACTAAAAAAACACTAAAATTTTGTAATGATAATGATTATCAATTTCAATTATAAAAAAGGTAGAGATGATACCTTTTACTAGGAGGATCTTACGTTGAAAAAATTAATAATACCTTTCATTTTAATTTCAGTTCTAATTCTTAGTGCATGTGGCAATAGCACAAAGAGCCAATCTGCAGAGGATGAAAGTAAAAAGGAAGAAAGTAAGACGATTACATACCAATCTGAAAATGGCCCGATTGAAGTACCTGCCCAACCAAAAAGAGTAGTAGTTTTGACTGGCAATGCAGGGGATTTAATTTCACTTGATGTTAATATCGTAGGGGTGGATGAATGGGCTAAGCAAAGTCCATTATTTAAAGATCAATTAAAAGATGTTCCTGCCGTTTCAGATGAGGATTTGGAGAAAATTATTGAATTAAAACCAGATTTAATTATTGGATCAAATGATAATAAAAACCTAGATAAGTTGAAAAAAATTGCACCAACAGTTACCTATACTTACAATAAAGTAGACTATTTAACACAGCATTTAGAGATTGGTAAACTAGTAAATAAAGAAAAAGAAGCTCAAAACTGGATTGATGACTTCAAAAAACGTGCAGAAGCTGTAGGAAATGAAATTAAAGCTAAAATTGGTGAAAATGCTACGGTGACTGTAATGGAAAGTTATGATAAAAATATGGGCCTTTTTGGAGATAGTTGGGGAAGAGGTACAGAGGTTCTTTATCAAGCAATGGGCCTGAAAATGCATGAAAAGGTAAAGGAAATGACAAGCAAAGAAGGATACTACATGATTTCCTCTGAGGTATTACATGAATATGTTGGGGACTACTTAATTGTTAGCAAATTCAATGATCAAGATAATTCCTATCAACAGACAGATCTATATAAAGAAATGCCTGCCGTGAAGAACAACCATGTCATTGAAGTGGATGGAAATGCCTTTATGTTTAACGATGCTATCACTTTAGATTACCAATTGAAACATTTTGAAGAGAACTTTTTAAAATAAGCAAAAAACGTAGAATGTAGGAATCCAGATCATTCTACGTTTTTTATTGATTTAATACGCAAACTATTACAATTGGATATAAAAGTTCATCACACCGATTGTTCGTATTCAAAAAGTATTATAGTATTTTGTCTGTTTATGCTTTTGTATAAAAATTTTTGACCTAAAATAAAAAGGCTTTTGCATATTACTCTTTAGCAGCTGTTCTGTTCGATTAATAAGGCTCAGCCAAATATTTTTTTGGTAACCTCACGATGAAGGCTGTCCTACCTAAAGAGCTTTCCACTATAATATTGCCACCATGTAATTCTACAATACTTTTCACAATAGCCAAACCTAGACCTGAACCACCAGTATGTTGAGATCGTGACTTTTCGACCCTATAAAATCTTTCAAATATATAAGGCAGATCAATGCTAGGAATGACTTGTCCATAATTTGTAATTTCAATTTCTATTAATTTATTGGTTTCTGATAATGTTATATCGATATACTTTCCATCTTGTCCATATCGAATAGCATTTTGAATCAGATTTTCAAACATCCTTGCTAGTTTATTTCCATCCCCCATCACAATAGGACTGTTCACGGATGAGAGATATTGCCTCATTTCCATACCAGCTTCCTTTACCTGAAACTGAAATTGAACTGCTAATTGATTTAACATTTCTTCTATATTTATAGGAACTTCATTGATTAGAGCCTCTTTATTTTGCACTAAGGTATATTCAAATAAATCATTCATCAATTGGTGAAGGTCTTTAGACTTTTGATGAATAATTTGAATATAATATCTCAGCTCTACCTCATTCTTATATCGATCTTCATGAATCAAGTTTAAATAGCCAACAATTGATGTTAGTGGTGAGCGTAGATCATGGGCAACATTTGTAATCAAATCATTCTTTATTTGTGCAGACTCTTTTTGGTCAACTATTGCCTTCTCTACTTGAGTAATAATTTGATTAACTTTTTCACCTAATTCACCTATGACACTATTATCTTCAATCGTTATTTTTTGATTAAAGTGACCCTCAGATATATAGTCAATTTCATTAATCATTTTTGTTAGCAAATAGTTAACATACTTCTGTCGTTCATAGAAAAAAAACAGGGATAAATATAAGAGTAATACTATACAAAGTCCTAGTACAAATGGGACTAGACCAAATGAGGCAACCAGTTCAATTAAGTCTGAAAGACGAGAGGATTGTGTCTCTAAATAAAAGATAGCAAAAGTCAGTATGCGTGCAGTTATACCTGTTAATATTGCGGCGAACACTACATATATCAATACTCTCCATATAGGAATAAACTTAATGACTTTTTTCAACTTTATAGCCCACTCCCCAAACAGTTTGGATAATCGTTTCACCAGGAATAGCTAAATCGATTTTATCCCGTATATTCTTAATGTGAACCATGACAGTTTTGTTTGAACCCATGCTGTCTTCCTTCCACACTCTTTCGAAAATCTCCTCGGAACTATATACTGTTCCTTGATTCTTTATGAGTAAATATAGAATGTCAAATTCAATAGATGTTAGCTTAATTTCCTTTTCATTTGCGGTAACCTTATGGGATTTTTTATCAATTTCAAGTGAGTTAATTCGAATGACATCCTTATCCATCCCTAATGGGCTGTAGTTCGATCTCCGTAGCAGTGCCCTTACTCGAGCCACTAATTCTAATGGATTAAATGGTTTAACCATATAATCATCAGCACCAGTCATGAGGCCCATGATTTTATCCATATCCTGCACTTTTGCACTGAGCATAAGAATTGGCACTTGATTATTTATCCGAATATGCTTACATAACTCTAATCCATCCATATTAGGCATCATAATATCTAAAATGATGAGATTTATAGGAACACGTTCGATTATATGTAATGCTTCTAATCCATCCTGTGCTTGAAGGACATGATACCCCTCATTTCGCAGGTATATTTCAGCTAGCTTTGCTATTTCTCTATCATCATCAACAATTAGGATGTTATTACTCAATACATCTAGCCTCCTTATGCACAGGATTCGTAATATACGTTATTTGGGATACCCTATTCCAATCTTAATGTATGGAGAAAATTTTGGGCTAATGAATTTTTTGATATCTTTCTTATTATTAAAAATCCTATCACAGCCCCTAATGTATTCGCAATTAAATCATTAATATCAGTACTTCTCCCATTTCCAAGTATTATCTTAATCAAGAGTTGTATAACCTCAAATGATAAGCTGATAGATAACCCCATAGAAGCTGCCTTTTTAACAGAATTGTATCGATTGCTCAGTAACGGTAAATACATACCAAATGGAACCAGCATGACTATATTTAATATAAAAGTTGCTGCATCTATTGTTAACACAGGAATAAAGTTAATAGACTTGAACCATGGAGTTTGGTTTGCATATTCCCCAATATTCACTTCAATAGGGAAAAACACCAAATGAATCATACATAGAAAATAAACGGCAAAGGAAAGTAATAATACAAATTGGCCAAAGCGATATTTCTGTTTAATCACTATCCCCCAGATCATATAGATTAAAAAAATTAGAAATGCAGGAATAAGGATATACCATGAATCTATTGTAAACATCAATGAGTTTTCCATTTATTCATCCTCCTAGAAGTTCTTTCGATTAAAACTAAGTAGAGTTTAACTACTATTTTTAAAGTTTTTCTTAAGAAAATAACAATGATTTCTTAACTTGTAAAAAAGTAAAAAACGTATATTAACCTGTATATACGTTTTTTACTGTTAAACATCTTATCTTTGAATGTTTAAATTAATCTAATTTAATGATTTGATTATTTATCATGATATTTTTAATCGTAGACATATCTAAAAATATACGGTTTCCTATTGGATCTTGGCTATATTGCCATTTGAATCCAATATCCGTTGTACTTGTTGAGCTCGTACTTAATTCAATGATTTGATTATCAGTTGTCATCACCTTAACAATAGGACTAATTTCAGGTAAGTAACTTGACTTACCATCTATTCGTTTCCCCTCAATTCCAATTCCGATGGGTGAAACATATACAGTTTCCAATATTACTTCTTCGTTTTGTTGTTTAAGCGTTAAATCAATATCAGTTTTATTCGAACGATCATGTGCTATAAATTTATTTTTAAAGGGTCCACTAGCGAGGATCTCACCTGTTTCATCACTCACAATTGCACCTGCACGGATCGTTACACTTTTACCTTCTAGGTTACTTAATGCATCTATATCAAACATGACAATAATCTTTTTGCGATCTTCAGTTAATTGTTGCTGAATCATATAACTCGCACCATGCTTAACGTCTAATTCCAGATTTGAAATTGACGCTCCTTCAGGAAATATAGTTTCATCTTCTTTTTCAAATGAAGCAACGATAAGCGAGCTTTTCCCCCCACTCACACTTTCTTCTATTTTCATTTTTATCCCAGATTCTACAACCACTTGATCATGTGTATCTTTTACAAAGCTATTTGTTATCCCCCCAAAAAACTCACTTACATACCCTGTGTTCTGAGAAGCTACAACAGTAGTTGAAGTACCAATTATTAATAACACAACACCCGTTATCATGCTTTTTCTCATATTCATAAATGCTTTTTTTCCCGATTTGTTATTATTCAAGACTCTCTTCCCTTCAATACTATTTTTTCTGTTACTTCCGATCGGAGTAGGCAATCTTTACCTACGCCCTGATTATATCCGCGGAATTTAAAGTTTTTTTAAAGAAAGAGATAAGGTTCTCTTAAATATGGAAAATTCAACTTCAAAAAAAAGGCCTTCCATCTAGCCGCTTATTGGCTATTGGATGCCTCTTTATATTCTATTGGATACATTTACCTATCCACCCAATGCTGTGTTGTGCTTCGATGCTACGGGTTATCTACAATCAAGAACCACTCAAGGAATCCTATTCGTAACCAGCGAAAGCAAGATAAGCGGAGATTTTTCCGTTAACTGCAGAATGAAGGTCGTTTCGGGGTAAATAAGGGAAGGTTTTCCGCTTATATGATGCAAATCCCCCAATTCTCATGTTTTTCAAGTCAATAGGCGGAAATTCTTCTGCTATTTTATCTATTTTTTATGTTATTTACTAATTAGCGGAGTTTTTTTCCGCTATTTATCTGATTGGGAGCTTAACCTGATTCCGCAACCGATAAGAGCGGACCATCTTAATTCCGGATGCGAGCATCAACATATTTTTATCGACTAGGTGAGAAAGTACTTTTCTGATTGTCTTATCACTTAGCTTCAAATACCCCTCGACTTCTTTTGGGAATATGGCTTCTTCTTTTCGAAGCACTTCCTTTTTTAAAAAGGACAAAGATGCCTCGTCCAGTTCGTCATCCAGCAATTGGCGAATCACTTACATCGCATAAACATTATTTGAATTTCCACTTTTACTCATGATAATCGTAAGGATATTTGCAATAGCCAAAATTAATTATATACTTGCTATATAATTTAACTAGTAAATATTTTAATAGGCTGTGATTAAATGACAAATAATAGTCAAATGTACAATGTAGAAATCATAATGAGAGAGATGCTTGAAATACAGCAAAAATCTATGATGTTTGTCAACATGATCTCTGAAGGGGAATCATTATCTCAAAATCAGCTTATTCTTCTTCTTCAATTGAAAATTAAGGGTGGAATGAAAGCAACTGAAATTGCTGATTTTTTCAGTGTAACACCTGGAGCAGTTACATCGATGTGCGATAAGCTGGAAAAATTAAATTTATTACATCGCCTTAGAGAAAGTGAAGACCGAAGAGTAGTGAAGATGGTTTTAACGAAGGATGGAGAAATTAAAGTACAAGAAATATTTTTGAAATTTCCACAAGAAAAACTCACAGATATTGCAACAGTATTAATTGATGTCAATCAGTTAATGGAAAAACTTTTTTAGGGATTTCATAAAAGTTGAAATCCTTTTTTAATGTCTAAATTTATGGAGTGCTTATTTAAAGAAATGCCTTTAGGGGCATTTTTTTGTTCTTGACAAAACAGTCCCACATATAATTTAATTTGTATATATTTTAATCATTAAAATATATACAAATTAAATTAAATTGAGGTGTTTATTCATGGCAAATGAACGGATTCCAAAGCTCCGCAGTTTAACTTTTACAAGTGGCAATATTAGAAACTTAGCCGCAGACTGTGAACAATTAAATATCCGTGGCGCTGTAGCTTTACATCAAGAAGTACGATTAAGGGAAATTTCCACACATGGCCATAGCTCTTTCCATTCTCTCGTTGTGGTGCATATTTTAAAAAATACAGGAGCTTGTGTCCTTAAAGATTTTTGTGTAATTGATGAACTTTCAAATGCGGGAAATTTAAAATTGCTGCATGGAAAAATAACGAAGATTAACAATTCAGGAAAGCTAACAATTGAACAAAGTTTACAAGTAAAACAGTTTCATGCAATTGGCATTGTAAAAGCGAAGGAGATAAAGGCAGAACAGTTTCATTTAAAATTGTCTGGTAGAAGTGTCGTCGAACAACTTACTGCAGATGAAATATATGTAGAAAAAGATAAGTTATCTATCTCTTTAGTAAAGAAAAAACTGGTTAGTAAATGTATAAAAGGGGAAAATTTGCATCTATCCAATACAAACGCAGAATTGGTTGAAGGAGGTATTGTGACAGTAGGAGATAATTGTTTTATAGACACACTTTATTACACAGAAAGCTATTCAATCTCGGAAAATGCCAAAGTGCAGCATATTAGGAGTAAAGAGAAATGAAAATAATCCAAACATTTTTTTGTGTATTAGCAATTCTTGTTCTATCTGTTCTATACGTTGGATTGGTTGTATGTGCATTATTATCAATCTTAGCTGGCATTTTGCGCACATTTGGCCTTGAACAAATAAAAATGAGTATTTGGCAAGACATTAACCTTCCAATCTCTTTAAGCATCCCTTTTTCACTGATTATTTCTTTATTGCTCTTCTTTTGTTCACTTTATGTAAAACGTTCTATGACATTCTGTCTTTCAAAACTTAAGCATTAAGCTCTGTCCTAATGGTTGATTTCAATGCCTGTAACGCTCATTTTCTTAGGATTGTGACTAAGCCACTACAATCGATTATCCATAAAATCAACATAGGGACCATATACAAGAGTTAGAAATCCAATAAAAAAGATTATTGGGTTTCTGCGTGAAATTGAACAAATTTACAAGGTGGATGAGACAAAATTCATCTCAAAATAAACTACGATGTTTTCACAATGAGAAAAAGCCATCATTCAACTGATGGTCTTTTCTTTCACTTTAAACACCATATTAAATTTTATATTATTGATTCTACAAACTTTTTAAACTCTGCCTCTTCCTCTATAAATGGATTATGATTGCTCTGATTGAATGCTTTGAATGTAGAGTTAGGTAGTAAATTAGCTGCTTCAACTCCAAAATCATATGGGCATTGGGCATCATGTAAGCCAGCGTATATGTATGCCGGTACCTCCACTTCTTTTAAAAATGGTCTTAAATCATAGTTTGGAAGTTCTTTATAAGAGTAATAATCTAATCGAGCAGATACAGTTTTACCACTATTAGGTCGACTAATCATTTCATCATATGCTGATTTATTATATAGGGACATCATCATCCATTCCTTACTAACAGCCCTTCGTTCTTCAATCGTTGCATGTACATCTCTTAGCACTGCAAAAATTTCACGTAATCTTTTATTATTTGGATTTTCACTACAATAAATACTTCCTGGGTGTTTCATATAATCTGCCGATGCAGATAACCCTCCTACAATAATTCGATCTAAACTTTCAGGAGATTGTATCGCATATTTAAGTCCTAACATACCGCCTGTTGAATGCCCAGCAAAGCCCCAGGATTCAAATCCTAACTCTTTTCTAATTGCTTCCAAATCTTTAACGGAAGATTCCATACTATATTTATCTTCGCCAACACTTTCTGTCGACTTACCACAACCCGCTAGATTAATAAGATATACAGAATATTTATCTGTAAAACTATTTGCGAGTAAATTTCCATTTTTATTGTATTCACTATACAAATGTGTAACGCTTAAGGGTCTTCCATTCCCCTTTTTGAACACCTCAAATTGTCCATGTTCCGTATCAATCAAAATTTCTTCCCACATATCCTATTATTCCCTCCTTAAAAACGAATCCGTTGCTACATATGATTTTATATTATGTACATCATTTCTATCAATCTAGCAAAAGTAGTATTAGTACTTATTTTAACAATTAGTCTTTAACTTTACAGGAGGGGATGAATATAATCCGTGATATAATTGGTAGATATTAGAAGGGGGGTATTTCGGATGTCAATACATTCGAATAAAGATTACAAGTCATTCTTCTGGAAAAGGTTCTTCATTTTGTTTATTCCCATTTTTATAATTGGTATTATTTCCGAGCCAAATATAACTCAAAATCCTTTTAAATCCCTCGAAGATTATGGAGAGTTTGTTTTCTTTTTGCTGTATTACACTCTTGTTCTATCTGGAATGGTTGCCTTCATACTATCAATCACTTGGAGATTAAAACTATCAAATAAATAAACCTGGCTTGAATTTTTACTGAGTCCTTTTTTACGTACTTCTTCGTATTTGAAACGCTGAAATAAGGATTTGTTCTACTCGTAGGTTTCCCATATATAACATTCCAACGAAAGCGAAAGTAAGATAAGCGGAAATTTTTCCGTTAACTGCTGAATGAAGTTCGTTTCGGGGTAAATAAGGGAAGGTTTTCCGCTTATATGATGCAAATCCCCTAATTTTCGTGTTTATCGAGTCAATAGGCGGAAATTCTTCTGCTATTTTATCTATTTTTTATGTTATTTACTAATTAGCGGAGTTTTTTTCCGCTATTTATCTAATCGGGAGCTTAATTTGATTTCCACCATCTATCTGATTGAGAACCCTTAATTTGATTCCTCTTTTTATAAGCACCTAGGAACTAAAATATTCACACACAAAATGGTATAATAACGACGTACTATCAAAATAAAAGGAGATACTTTCCTATGGCCCCTTTAAATGAAGATCAATTAAAAGATATACGTGATGAACGTAAGAAACAAATTATGATTGCTGCTCTAAAGGTATTTGCTGAAAATGGTGTTAAGTTAACAAAGATAGGTATGATTGCAAAGGAAGCTGGTGTTTCACACGGCTTAGTTTACCATTATTTTAGTTCGAAAGAAGAAGTATTGTTTGAAAGTTTAGAATGGGGAATGGAAGTAGCCGATACGAAAAAAAAGTTGGATGAGTTGGGTAAAACCATACTGTCCCCACTTGATAAGTTAAAATCCTTTGTAACGTTTGGATTAAAGGAAGGTAACAGCGATATTTTTAGAATCATTCAGCATTTAGGAAAATCGGACAAATTGCCCGAACACATTCAAGATCTGGTATTAAATAGTGGGGAAATATATATTGAGTCATTATTACCTTGGATTATAGAGGGTCAAAAAAATGGTGAAATTATCCAAGGTGATTCGCGAGAAATTTTAGAGATTTTTCTAAATGTTATCTCCGGCATTATGGCAGATGATCTCATTTTTTGGAATCATAATATCGATCGAAAAGTTGATATACTATTAAGAATGCTATCCACTCGTTAATCGCTACTTTTTTTATTGACACTTCAATTGGATTATCATATTATGATATTGACTGAATGAATCAACCAAAAACATTCAGTCATTTTTCTACCTTTGTTTTGACTGAATGAATCAATCATAAAACACAAGGAGTGAGATACGATGAATGACTCGATTATTTCTGTTAAAGATTTGAAAAAGTCTTATGGAAGCCAGAAAGTTTTAGATGGTATTAATTTTGAAGTAGAGCGCGGACAAATATTTGCACTATTAGGTGAAAATGGCGCAGGTAAAACAACGACTATTCGCATATTATCCACGTTGATTCGACCAGATGAAGGAATTGCTATGATCGACGGTCTAGACACATACCGTGAAGCTAACTCGGTGAAAAAACGTATTAGTTTAACGGGACAATACGCGACTGTAGATGAGTTATTAACAGGAGAAGAAAATCTACAGATGATGGGACGTCTCAATCACCTTAACCGAAGTACTGTCAAAAAGCGTACAGCTACTTTACTAAAACAATTTGATTTGTTAGAGGCTGCTAAAAAACAAGCAAAATCTTATTCTGGTGGAATGCGCCGGAGATTAGATATCGCACTGAGTTTACTTGCAAATCCAAAGGTCATCTTTTTAGATGAGCCTACTACAGGTTTAGATCCAAGAAGTCGATTGAATATGTGGATATTGATTAAAGAGCTTGCTAGTAACGGTATAACGATTTTTTTAACAACCCAATATTTAGAAGAAGCTGACCAGCTCGCAGATAAAATTGCCCTTATTCACAATGGGAAAATTGTTGTAGAAGGTACTGCCGAAGAGCTAAAAAGGATGATAGGCGAAGAAAAGCTAGTCCTACAGTTCCAGTCAGAAGCCAACCTTATTAAAGCACATAACTTACTTGATGGGCAGACGGATCATGAAAGCAAATGCCTGATCCTTACAGTAAAGGACACTACTGAAGACTTGCGAAATACGTTAAATACATTACATGAACAAGATATGATGCCAATAGATATCTATTTCCGTAAACCGACTCTGGAAGATGTTTTTATGGAGATTACTAGTCATAAACCGGAAGGAGAAGTTAAATATGGATGAGATAAAATGGGTTATAAAAGATGGATGGACCATGTCACGACGTAGTTTTAAACACATTTTAAGAAATCCTGACGTTTTATTTCTAAGTATTGGTTTACCTGTAGTGCTTATGCTAATGTTTGTTTTTGTATTTGGTGGTGCTATAAATACTGGCACAGACTATATAAACTATGTTGTTCCAGGCGTTATCATAACCTGTGTAGGGTATGCTAGTTCCATGACAGCTGGAAGCGTCGCTCAAGATATAGTTGGCGGTTTATTTGAACGCTTTCGAAGTATGCCAATCAGACCCTCTTCTTTACTAGTTGGTCATGTTATCGGTAGCTTTGTTCGAAATGCAATTGGTGCAATCATTGTCTTTGTTGTTGCATTACTAATTGGTTTCAGGCCTAATGCAGAATTTTGGGATTGGTTCGGTGTTGTGGGCTACCTTAGTTTATTTTTATTTGCCATTAGTTGGGTAGCTGTTGTTTTGGGATTAATTGCAAAAAGCGTGGAAGCAGCGAGTGCATTTACCTTTTTCATCATATTTTTACCCTATATAAGCAGTGCCTTTGTTCCTACTGAGACAATGCCGAAATGGCTACACCCTTTTGCTGAACATCAACCATTGACACCTCTTATTGAAACATTACGCGGATTTTTAACAGGAACTCCAATCGGTAATAGCGCTTATCTAACGCTTTTATGGTTTGGTTCTTTGATGATTCTCTCTATCATAATTGCCACTATTGTTTTTAAGAGAAAGAAAGCGGAATAAGGTAGTAAAGCAACCTCTATAAAGTGAGAAATGCGCAAAAAATATGTAATTGTGAAAATCACTGATAATAACCCAGCAATAATAAATCCAATACCATCTACTTATAATACAGTCCACTGCAGTTATTTAAAAGGCCAAAAACAAGGAATTGGTATACATTATCCAATTCCTTTTTAGGTGCATATTCCTATTTTGAATGCTCATGTTCAGTACCTATGAAATCCTATGCTGAAAAATCCATTCTTGCATAAAAAACAGTACGTTCCTTTTGCCCTTCCTACGTATGCAAGCTCCCTTTTAACCAGGCGCGTGGGCGGTATGACCCGATGGGAATTTGAATCAGACTTGTTTTTCCTTTCAATTTGATTCTATAAAGTTCATCACATTGGCTTGCATCATATCCTAACAATGGATGCCCGCCCATTCCTAAAGCACCCGACACTAAGAGCATCCGTTGCACGAGAATGCCCGCTTCCATCTGTTGAATACGGTATCCTCGATACCCAAATATCTCTTTGAGATGACCTTTGTCTCCAACTACATGCAGACAGATTGGAACATGAAACAAATTTATATTTGGCATTGTTAATCCTGACTGTAAAAGCTCCCGGTAATCCCCCTTGGATATTCTCCGTAGTGCATGAGTGCCTTTGTCATAAGAATAGGCACCGTTAGGAATTCCCTCTACATTATAAAAACTGCCATATAGAGAAACACGACTCTCAATATGTCCCTTTGTATTATCAAGATCATTTTGATACAAGAAGGAAAATGTCTCTTTTAATAAAGTAGATAATTCTGTAAGACTCACTTTTCCTAACGTAAAATCGCTATCTGGAGAATACCGCTTTCTGCAAACAGCTGCGATATCGTACGAAAAACTCTCTGAAAATGGCAACAATGTTAACTCCGTACCTAAGGAAGGCTCGGCATCATTTTCTTTTAATTTTACAAACGACTTTGTTGTTTCAAACATCGATTCTTCATTCAGTTTTCTCAGTAGTGGGTAATCAAAAACCTTCTTTGAACGATTATAGGAAGTATGATTCAACATTGGAACTTCCCGGCACAGTTCAGATGCATTCACAGTTTCTTCTCTCGTTTGATCGTTGTCAAAACATGGTATTGACGATTTTATACTTAATGGGATCACTGCATATACACTTTCCTCCTGCTCGGACAATCCAAGTAAATGATTAATAGACCGATCAAGAAATTGATAACATACCCGTGTTGAGAACCCCATCACATGACCCACTTCTAAGGATTGCCCAATTACCACTCCTGCATCTAACCCTTGAAGCCTGTAGGAGAAATTATTGTATTTATAAAAGTTTTTCCAAAAAACAGTTGAGACAAAAACAGTGCAAAAACAGTCAGAAATAGGAACGTTTTCTCCAAGACTTCTAGATAAGTAGTAATCGTAATTTCCTTCCCTTAACAAAATAAGACGGTGATGCGCCACATCGTAATGGTATATTCCTTTTGGGGCGTCATCCAGCTTTAAATACACATATAATTCATTCGGATACAATGCCCCTCCTGAGGGAACAAATCTTCGTAACGATTGTGTAAAGCTCACATTTTTTCCGTTGGTTTCATCAAATAAAGGCGACTGAGAGTATTGAGTTAGACCGTATACATACCATAAGAAATGGCCAAGCACTTCTAGACTAGGATTTAGACCAGTTTCGATCTTCGTGAGAGTTAAGGGCACTTCTGCGGTCAGAGGAGTTTCTGGCAAGCCACGGTACAATTTATATGGAAGTGGCGCGTCTTCCCAATCAACCTTCCAATCTGGGGGAAAGCTTTTATCCGTGTCAAAATGCAGTTGATGTAGGAATGTTTTTAGCTCCAAATCATTTGTCCTCCTACTCTTCCATTATGGGAATGGATGGGGAAATGGATTTAGCTGTTCATACGTTAATGGTTTCGTCTCGAATCCTAGTTGTACAGGTACCTTGAGCACTCTTTCCAGGCCCTTCACCCGAGTGAGATGATGCCCAAATGTCATTGGTAACATACCAGGAATGATTACCTTCACACAAAATAATCCATTCCGTTTGGTGATCGGCGTGGTTTGGTCAACCACAATAACCTCAAGGTTCAAACGGCGAAACTTCAGAAGAATATCCTGAAGATCATCTTTTAAATCAGTATTGGCTGGTGGCTCCTTAAATTCCTCAGCAAATGTACGTAAAGGACGATCATCATCCAATAAAAAATTCAGTCGTTCCTCTGCCTCTCGCAGACCGTATAGCATCCCATGGTCCTCCATAGTCCGTACTGCGAACGGGTCTAGGAGCATCCTTTCATATTCCTGTCTATTTGTCTCCAATTTTTCGTCATCCCTAAACATCATTCCTGCAAGCTCGTAAATTGTGCTTTTTACAGCCCTTACAGGATCCAGATTCGCACCCGCTGCACAAATAATGTTTACACCCTTGGATCTTCTGTTTTTTGCCACTGCCCAAACGCTTGGAATTCCATGTTCCATCGTCGAATTGTAAAAATAAAGGTCATACCCGGCTACATCATGAATACGGTCCACCATCAGCTGTAATTCTGGATCATTTGCAGTACGAAGATCAAGTCGTGGGAGAGGAAGCCTCGCATACCAGGTTAACAAAAATGAATCCCTCTCGACGACCTCCATGATGGCATGCAAAATGGCTTCCTCTAAACTCCCCCCTAATGCACATCCATTTGACGTTTCGTACACAAAGCCATCTCCACAGCTTAGACTATAATAGGCAAGTAACTTTGGAATCAAAATTGGTCTTTCTTGTAAAAATGAATAACCCCAGACCCAATCCATTGGGGCATCAGGATTAAACTTTTTAAAAGGAAAATGGGGCATTTCATATTGTTCAGATTCATGAACACCTACACTCGTTGGATTCAATGCATTATTTTCTAAATGATGATAACTATCACGAACGATTGTCCTTTTTCCTCGAGGCTCAATCCCGCAATATCGCTCCAAGCCTTCCAAAATGGCAGTCAGTTCACTCATTTCATAAGAATTCGTCCTTCCTGCCACTCCCTCATCTCCTCCAAACAGTGGCATGTTCACTAAAACATCTGCAAACGGCAGTCTAAAATCTTGTATTTTCCCATTCATAAGCCCGGTACGAGAATCGAGATAATCCTTAACTAGGAAAGCTTTTAATTCATTCATTGAACGACTTCGATAACCACCCGCATTGGTTTTAGGGATAGATTCTAACCGAATTTGAGCTAATTCTGATGTATCATTGGGTAATGTACTGCACATCGGGCACATTGGGTCAGGTAAGAAAAAGTGAAGAGAGACCGATAATGTTTTCAGATTTGTAATGAACACTTTTTCATTTAAATTGCTGGATTCTCCTTGAAGAATCCTCTTAACTTCATTACTTATCAAATCTGCCATGTGAGATAATCCCGTTCGTGATACCCAAGCATCCCGCTGTAAACCCTCTCCTGCAGCCATTTTTCCTTGAATCTCCCACATTTCTTGACGATCAGCCCCCGCTATAATCCGCCGGATATCAGCACAGTAAGAACATCCAGGTGTTTCTGGGCGTACGAACGGACCGATGATCCCTTCCCCAAACGAGACAAAACCCCGAAGCCATGGGATACCCGCATCTCTAAATCTACTTTCCGCTTTTTGATGTGCCGACGGATGCCAGGAATCGTGAAGCACCAGAGCTAATTCTGTGCCAACCGGGACGTCTTCCACTATACTTTGACGCTTTATCGGATAGCTTCCGGATAATTGATGATAGACAATATCCGCTAATAGACCCTTTCCTTCCATTAAAATGAAGGCTGCCATTAGGATCCCCCCTCTCGAACCTGTACACCATACACCCCCGCTAGTTCTCCTTGTAAAAATGGCTCAAACGAAAGATCATAAACAAATAAGTGCTTCCGGTTCTCTCGTAAGACCTGGACGGAAGATTGTAATAGCTCTAATTGAGTCATTCCATCACAAGAAGGAATGTTGAGTTTAGATTCCTCCTTTTCCAGGAATTCGGCTGGATCCATTTGATGTCTTACCTGTACCTCGTTTTGAGTGTTTAAAAGCGCAAGTTGTAATGCATTGCGTAATGCGAGCGTTATATTTAAACCTGCCTTAGTGTACCATTGGCCATTCGACCTTACCCGTATGATAGGGAAGCCCAGAATACCCTCTCTTAAATGGATAATTGTTGGTCCATTCAAGGTAGTTAGTGCATTAAAATAATATTTGCAATGCGGATCTTCTATTGATCCTAGCTGCAAGTCTAAAATCGCGCCCTGTTGATCTCCCTCTCTTTCTTTTATTTCTTCATCTAAATATCTTTGGATCCCTCTACAAATAGCCTCTTCAATTGTTTCTCCAGCACCAATACCCATAAACCCCTCTGGAAAACTCGAGTCAACATGATCATTCTGATTTTTAAATCCCTTAATAGGTGAATCAATCAATGTTGAAACATACATTTCAATGCCAGTCAGCCCGGCATGTCTTTTAGCTTCCTCATGTGTTAAACCAGCACAAACAACTTCTGAAAGAAGTGCTGCTGGTCCCTCGGAAACTGGATTAACTGCTTGAACAAAGCACTGTGCAAGAGGAAGCTGTGGCAAATTTCGCTCCTCCCACGAATGAAAAATTCCGATCTGTTCAGAAGTGAGCCGGCTAAAATACTCCAATAGTTTAGTCGGAGGAGAATTTCTATTAGATTCATGTTTAATTCTTATATCAAGGTCTTCTACCTGCCTGGGAGTTATCGTTGTAGACGAAACCAACGGGTGGGCAAGGAATGATAGCCAGTTACCTTCCAATGTTTCAAGATCAAGCAGATAAATTTGATTACTTTGGGCCGAACCCGTAATTCCTGCAGCTTTCTTGAAAAATTCAAATACAATGACATTTGCCAGAATGGATCCAGTTGTTGAAGAGAAGTTGATACGTTGCTGATCTGCTTGAACTGTAGATTGATGAAGGCGGCGCCATGCAGACTCCCAGCAGCCATCTGATTCTGGATGAACGACTGGACCAGATAGTCCTACTTGCCCTAAACATATGGCAGGTAGAAATACCTTTCTTTCCTCCTTGCAAACAGCATGAAGATTCCTTAGTTCATTTACATTTCCATCCTGGGAGACATATAGAACCCAATCATATGGCTGTATAGCCTGTTTCCAAAAGCTCTTGTGTTCCCCTTTTTCAAATTGGATCTCCTTCACTTCCACCTCGGAGTCGACTTCACGGGCATTCTGCACTAGCTCATCAATCCGCGGGCGATTTGTAGGAATTGATTCTGTCACCATAACGTTTAATTTAGGAAGACCTGATTCAATTAATGAGCCCACCAATGAAACCATAATGGGACCGGCTCCGATAGCCAGAACTTTAGCCTGACGGAATTTCTGAAAGTGATACGCACCAGAATCAACAAAACTCTCGATAAATTCAATTTGCATAGAATATTTTTCAAGAACCGTACTAGTTAAATGATGCGGCCGATCTTTACTAATATCTCGTACAAAGCCATTCTGGTACAATGTTTCTCCAATCTCGTAAACTCTTTTCTTATACGGTGCCGTTAGTCCTTTTGTTAATTCTCCCAATGTTTGCTCCCCATTGAACATCGGTATAAGTGTTTCAATCCACTGATAGATGGAACTGCCTTTCATACGGAATGAGCTTTCGTTATTTCTAAAATACACACCACCTTCTTGATCAAGCAGATAAAATGTATCTCTTTTTACCTTCAAACGCGAGGAAACGTTAAGTTTTGTCATTCAGCTCCTCCTTATTTCTAATCGTTTCAAACTATGCACTACCATTCTATGTAGTTTTATTTGTCCGTTATGAATAGCGAAAAAAGCAGTGTCCCTGCAATCATGCAAGGACACTTTTATTAGTGGCAGCAGAAAAGGTCAGTGGTAGGTCCGATAGACGCTCCCGCTGTGCAAGTCGTGTAAAGCGAAGCACCCTTGGAACAGGCAACGATCATCCTGTTCCTGAAATGATTATTCTTAGAAAATTTCCATTGAGGAACGGAAATCAACAGACTTTATAACAGAGCGACGTCTTTACATCACTAAATGGTTGAAATGAACCATTAACCCCAACAGCGGAAACAATTATGACATCTAAAGCAGTTAGAACAGTTGAAACACCTAAAACAACTAAAGCAATTAAAACAATTAAAGCACCTAAAGCAGCTAAAACCCCCACAACGATGAGATCCACCGCAACGGGAACCGCCGCCTCCGAACATCTCATATTGACGTGCCTCTTCACTATAAGGATCCAGAGGCATTAACTCACCCGCTTGGTATGGAGTCATTTCCAAGCCTTGTAATTGATTTTGAAAATTATTCATTTCTTCTTCTCCTTTGTGTTTAATAATTAGAGAGCAGAATGAAATTGGGCATTAAATCCATCAGATAGTTCGTATACTCTCTTTAACAAAATATGATTCCATTTAGGCAGGTGATACTGATGGCAGAGCCTAAAAAAAACTAAAGAAGAAACCGGCGCTTTGCATGAAAAACCTTTTCCTAATATCCCTATGATTACAGTAGATATCTAAGTGAAAAAACGACCCAGAACACAAAAAGATGAACTTAGCATTCTACTAAGTTCATCTTTTTCCTTGCAGCTACACAAGCCACTATTCAATTTCAAGTAGTTCTGAAAAAAATTGATTGATATTGCCTTTTAAAACAATTCCATGTCCCGTACACAAATATTCTACATCAAATTTATTAATATCCTTTATGCCTTCGATAAATAAACTAAAATTATGTTGTTTTCTCATTTCCTCGTTTTGAGACCAATCAGACACAAACTGTTTAAATTTTTCTCTTTCCAATTTGCCAGTACCTACAACATTATGGTCATTCAAAGGTTCTGCAAAGAAGCAAATATGGTCACCACAAAATAACACCTTGCTTTCACGATGATATAGTGAGACAGAACCTTTGGTATGATGTCCAAGAAGCACACAATCTAGATTACTTACAATCGAACCGTTATCTGGGAGACTCATTTTTAATTTGTATCTAAGATTTTCTGGAATCAATTCTAAATCTTTATTATGAATAAAGCCTTCGATTTCTCCTAAAAATTGAATTCCCCCGATATGGTCTTTATGAGCGTGTGTAGCAATAAAGCGAGTGATATCACTCTTGGAAATCCCTATACTTTTTAGTGCGGAAAACAGGAAACGAGAATGTTCTTCCTTACCTGAATCAATAAGTATAATATCATTGTTTTCGAGCAACAAGTAGCAGTTATTATATGAGTTCCAGGATTCATCCCATAATAAAAAGGCGTACACACCTTTCGTTATTTCTTCGAGATATGTTTTCATTCTATCCTCCCAATTACTGTACTTATTTAAATGAGATTTAAGTATTTATAAAAAATTTATTAAGTAAGAGCGAGATTCAATTGGCTTTTAATTACATTAAAGGATTTGGTGAGAAAGGGAGAAATATGGCCAATTTCGGATACGGCTTCTAGAAGTGTAAAGGTGTGCCCACCCCATGGCCCCTTTGGATCAAACACTTGCCTCCCTATTCTTATTCCCGTTGCTTCGGCATGGCTATCCAGGAGTTGGATACCTTTACGAAGTAGGTCTGTCGGTAACGGTTTATTCCTGCGACGTGACCACTCCACCAAGTAAGACATGCCCCGTAGTATATCGTATTCAAAAAACCTTGGAAAGCAAGGCTTTAGCCATTCCTTATCGATGATGTCTCCCGTTTTTTTAGAACATACAAGTTGATGTTCAATCAAATAACGAGCGCCTTGATCCAAGAAAAAGGCTTCCTTCTCAGTGAAATCGCGATTCGTATACCATAGAATTGCCTCAAGAGGAGGTAGTGTCGAAATGATTGAACTCTTATTAGAATGAGTATAAGCATCGGGTTCACAATTCAACCCACCATCGGATAGCTGATGCTCTAAGAACCATTCGCGAATCCAAGGCAGTTCCTTATCCAAATCACAGCCATAGTCCATCAAAATCATATAGTATACTGCGAGCTCACAGTGGCAGCAATCCATCTTCATATTATCGATTTCAGTTGTTGGATGGTCTTCGACAGATTTAAGGAAAATGGGCCAGGTCTGAGCTTCAAGAATATATTTAGCTTTTGCAATAGCTGATTCAGGAATTTGCTTTACTTCCCCCATCTCATAAAGGGTTGCCATATGCCACCAGAGCCCATCCCATTTTCTACGGCTATCTTCAATTCGTTCAATAGGCACATCCGGATATGATTCAAGAAATTTAATAGTGTCCTCAATTGAATATTGAATAGTTTTATTAGTTTCCACACCGATAACCTCCATATTACCTTAACAAATAGATTGATAGTTGTATTTTCAACGTCCGCTATTTAGTAATAAAAGAAATGCGTTTCCCCATAAGTATACTGAGCAATACGTGCTAATACTACATAATTATGGTGAATCATTAGTTATTTGAGGACAAGGAAGAACCAGCAAATTATAAATGAAATTCATGAAAAAAGTATTAATAAAGTCTATTCTAGGCCAATAAAATAAACCAAAAATACTCAAGTCCTTTTATAACTTGTTATTTTTGGCTTATAATTTTTAAATCTTCATTCTCTTTTCTTAAAATACCAATAGTTCTTTGAGTTATTCCGCTCGATCTTTTATTGTATACATCAAGCATGTTTGGTTCTTTTGTCTAAAACCCTTGATTTAATTTCAACCAATATTCGCATCAGGAAATCTATCTGAGACAAGATTTAAGCGTATGTTATGTTCAAGAAGGGCTTTTAGACCGCAAAGTACAATGGTATAACCACCTGTTGCATCAATCACCTGATTCACTATTTCATTTGAATCACCTTGGAATCCTCCATTTGTAATCGCAACAAAAGTTTCTTCGGTTCCCCGAGGGGTAAAAGTCCACTCCACAGTAGTGTCATCATCAAATTGTATGAGAATTCTCTTGTTTTGTTCAATTTCTTTTACATCAAGCTGTGCAGAAACTCCGAACATCTCCCAATCCCATCTGATACGTTTTCCTGCTTCTAATTTTCCACTTGCCTTAGTAAACCAAAATTTCGTTGTAATCGCAGGGTCAATAAATGCATTGAATACCTCATCAACAGGTTTTCTAATAAGCATCTCTACTTGTACTTTAGATTCAATATTTGAGATCGTCATTATAATACCACCTTTTTCAATTTCACTACTTTACTTCAAATTTCATGCTAAGACGTTAATACCTTGTAACATATCCTTCTTTTCCCACAATTACAAGTAATAATCAAAAACATTTCTTGTGAGATAAATCACATTTCTCCATTATTATTAATGCTATCATTAATGATGTTAGATAATCATTACCATGATGTGGTCGGTTTTTTCCCACTACTGTTTGTACTATTGTATTTTCACATAAAGGAAGATTTCATTAGGGAGGTTTTTATATGTCTGAAGAAAAATTGTCTGAGTTAATTAGTCCTGATGCTGTCATTAATTTTGAAACGGGTGCAATTAAAGCAAGCACTTTGGATTCAATTATAAATCTTTTACCATTTGAAATGGGCTTTTGCGATGCCAATGATATTTTCCGCTGGTATTCAAATAATCCCAACCGCGTGCATGGTCGTCGTAAAGAGGCTATTGGCCGCCATGTACTTGAGTTGCACCCAAAAATGGCTCATCATGTTGAAAAATTGTTGAATGATTTTCGTTCAGGAGCACGCGATGATTGGGAATTTTGGTTTCCAAAACGCTCCGGTATAGAAACTGGTCAAATTTATCAAAAATTCATGGCCGTACGTGATGAAAACGGAAAATATCTTGGATGTATGGATGTAACCGTTAATATCGACCTTTTCCAAGGAAAAGAAGGAAAACGTACCCCTGAAACGATTGACGAATTTATAGCTGTTAAGCCTGAATAAAAAGGGCCTTTTCCAACGAAAAACACACTGAATCCGTCCATTCAATGTGTTTTTCTTTATATATAGAAGTTTTATAAACTCTTAGTCCAGACCTTCTTCAGTCCGAGGACAAAAAGGTAAATACTCATTTAAAGCTGGACCTACCCACTTAGATTCGTAGTGAACAGAAACTGAGTTTAACTAGAAGCAATCCCCCGCATTGAAATCTTTTCTTCATACATCGTTTGATCTGCAGCATCTAGGATTTCCTCCACAGTGGTAATTGTGCCGGGCTTATAATAGGAGAAACCGTGGCGTGGCTTGCTGAAAGTTCATAAGGCTGTTGTGCTGACTGATTGAAGCTTTGAAATTCTTGCTTGATATTTGCCCATATCTCTTCCACTTTTTCTCTATCTTTTCCAGAGAAAACGATGATAAATTCGTCACCACCCATTCGGAATAGCACATCGCCAGCATCGATATTACGATTGATGATCTCGCAGCTTGTTTTGATGAGATCATCCCCAGCTGAGTGACCAAAGTTATCATTGACGGTTTTTAACCCGTTTATATCAATATAGCAAACAATGAACTCTTGCTGATAAGACCCTTGTATTTTCTCTTCCAACAAGAGCATCCCGCTACGCCGGTTCATCACTCCTGTTAGCGTATCGAATGAGGCGTGCTTGAGCAGCTCTTCTTCTTTTATCTTCAGGTTTGTAATATCCGTAACCCCAATTAGAATGCAGGACTGATCCAAATACTCGACCAATTCCAGGCTTAGCATCGCCCATTTTTTCAGATTGGGACTTACTTGATACTCCAGTTCATAATTTTTGATACTTTGATGCTCGCCAAGCATTTTTAAAATAGTCTGTTTTTCAAAAGGATTTGTAAATAAAAACTTACCATCTATTTTCGCCATGTCTTGATCCTGCAGATGATAATATTCAATGGCCTGTTGATTAATCAGCAAAATTTCATCATTTTGTAGGTTTGTAAGAATCAATGGATATGGGTTCATATGAAATAATCTTCGAAAACTCTTAGAATTTCTTCTTAACTTGCATTTATTTTCAAAATCACTTTTTCGCAGCTGATAGAGCATAAATGCAATCGTGAAGGAAATAACCGCCGCACCGGTTGAATTGATCATTTTTGTAATTAACGAAAGATGGTTAGGATCTATAAAAAATAATCCAATCAAAAAGTAAATGTGGACACTACATAAATAAATCAAAAGTGTACCCGGATGAATAGGAAAAATAACAGAAACCCCAAGTAAAATAATGATATACGCATAAAGATTACCATTTAATAATTGGCTGTTTATAGAAGCCGTTGCACCGATAAATAGAAATAAGACGATGTAGAGATGGATGATGGGACCTTTAGGCGCATTCTTGTAAAAATAATAACTGAGAAGAAAAATAATAGACAGAAAAAAACCTGTAAGGTGAATAGAAGCAAGAACCCATCTATACACCTGGTCAGTCACGTTATTTAATAGAAATAAGTCAGAATAAAGAAAGCCGGGATATGTGAAAATGAGCATAAAAGAAACCATTTTAAGCCGTTCAAAAAATAACCCATCTGAGTACGCGACAAAATTCTTTTGATCATCATTACCTTTAATTGAAGATAATTTCATTTTTTAAATTCCTCTATGTATCTAATTTGGGTGAATATAACCAAAATTATTATACACTGTGGGGCATTAAAATAGCTCCTATTATTATTTACTTTAAAGATGCTATATTAATAAATGAGGCTGTCTTGGATTTATAAGAATGATAATATAAAGGCACCAAAGGCCATCTAACTTCCTTTTCACTAAAGAACTTTTGTCTTAATTAGGTAAAATAAGCGAAGGTTTTCCGGTTATATGCAAAATAGGCTTCATTTCGGGGTAAATAAGGGAAGGTTTTCCGCTTATACGAAGCAAATCCTTCAATTTCCATGCTTTTCGAATCAATAGGCGGAGTTTTTCCGTCTATTTTAACTATTTTTTATTCTATTTACTAAATAGAGGAATTTTCTTCCGCTATTTATCTGATCAGATCGGGTGCTTAACCTGATACAAGTTACTGAGTAATAAATAAAACGGCAGTATTTCTGCCGCTTTATACTTGGAGTTAGAATCTCCGCTTTACCATCGCTTACGGTAAGGTCCCTTTGACGTATCTAAATGAGGTTTTATTTTATAAATTAGTAAATACTTACTTACAGATAATCACTTCGCGAGTAAAGGACCCTTTCTTAACAACTGCGCGGTCAATAATGCAAAACCCAACATTGATTAGGATTTCATCGATTGGTTCAACAGATATCACTACGACTTTTCTGGCAAACCTGCGCGCACTTTGAAGCATTTCGGCTTGTTCCTTAGGTGTGATTACAGAACATAAATTATAAGGTAAATCGATAATCGCTACATCATATTGATTTTTGATGTCACGGATATCTGTTAATTTCACCTCTCCAGAAAGCCCAAAGTGGGCAATATTCTCTCTGGTTCCACCCAGAATAAGACGATTCCTGTCGCTCCCCACTATGTCAATCCCCATTGATAAAGCTTCAACAAGCACCGTCCCAATTCCGCAGCAAGGGTCAATTGCCTTTATACCGCTTGGATCAGGAATGGCGATATTCACAACTGCTCTTGCCACACGTGTGTTAAGCGCAGTGGAGTAATTATGCGGCTTCCGTTGATGTCGAAACCAAACAGACTCACTTTTAACATAATCTCCGAATACCCATCTTCCGTTTATATTCATCACGCCAAACAATCGCTTTGGGTGATGAATATCAGCCACTCCATTGATATGTAATCCTATTTCCTTCTCAATTGTACGTCGGTTCTCAAATCCTTCCTCAACATTTTTTGAAGGACCACCACTTTTTATATAATACACTTTGAATGTTTCCCCAGTTACTTGTAAAGCCGCTACTTGTTCAATGAGTTTTTGAAGACTTTTCCCCTCATAAATTACAGCAAGTCTTTCCTTAATAAACGGACTTCGACTTGGATCAATTTTCATATGGCTTTCCAAGATGTTTGTTTGTGACTCCATCCCAAATAATGAGCGCATTTCCAAAGCACACAATGAACGTTCATCCTCATAACAAGCATATGTATAGATATAGATCGTTGATTTTGTATGTTGACTCTCCAATTCCATTCCATCCTTTATGATATAAATTTAAAAGGCAATAGGTCTGGCTTAACAGTACCTATTGCCTTTATTAATGAAAATTTACCTAAAGAACACCTTATCAATATTGTACTTTGACTTGAGTTCACTAATTATATACGTTTCATATATTTCTCTATGCACAGGGTCTTCAATAATACAAACTTCAATTTTAGTAACTTCATCTCTATGCATTTTGATTGGAGATACATTATCCTCAAAATGCTTTTTAATTCTTGGTCGTAATTTCCTTGCCTTACCAACAAATAATAGTTCTTGATTATTGTTAAAAAACATAAAAATACCACCCTTATCTCTAGGGATAAGATGAAAATCAGTAAAGCCATAAATATTACTTAACTCGGGATTATTCTGTTTGGTAATGGTAACACTTGGTTTTGGAATAGTTATGTTTATCACTACATTCACGTCCTCTTTCATAGTCCTTTAAATGCTATCATAACAGTAATGAAATTACATCATTTACTTATGGCACGGTAAATGAGATTCTCAATTTAAAGAGATATTAATGTATACCAATAACTGTGTCTTTGATTTATCCATAAGAACACTTACAGTCAAAAAGAAGTCTAAAATCAAAGCACACACAACTCACTTCCCTTTTAATAAGATTTCTCCTTAATTATGAAACCAGCGAAAATAAGCGGAGGATTTCCGGTTATATGCAAAATAGAGCTGTTTTTGGGGCAAATAAGGGAAGGTTTTCCGCTTATACGAAGCAAATCCCTCAACTTTCATGTTTTTCGAGTCAATAGGCGGAGTTTTTCCGTCTATTTTAACTATTTTTTATTCAATTTACTAAATAGAAGGATTTTCTTCCGCTATTTATCTGATCAGATCAGGTGCTTAACCTGATACAAGGTAATGAGTAATAAATAAAACGGCTGTATTTCTGTCGCTTTATACTTGGAGTTAGAATCTCCGCTTTACCATCACTTACGGTAAGGTTCACCGCAGTGTATCTAAATGAGGTTTTTTTATTAAACTGAATGCTTACTTATAAAACTCCTCAAAAACAATCTCTGTTAAAATTATATTCTTCTGTTATTTATTGTTGATGAACTTGATTTGGAGAAGGAAGAAGGATATTTGCTATTAATTGAAGAAAAGTTAAATATATGTTTACATTTTTTTTGAAAGTCGATTATAGATTACTATATTTATTAGATGGATAAATTGTCAAAAGAGGTGAACCCCCGATGAAATTAAGGGTGCACAGAAGCTTTGTTCGTTTTTGGATTGCATCGACAACTTCAAACTTTGGCACATATATTACTACCCTGGCTCTTCAGGTATTGGTGGTTAGTAATATGGGAGGCAGTGCTGTTGATGTTGGCTGGGTTTCAGCATCCAGATGGCTTCCGTACGTACTGTTGGGATTAATAGCGGGGGTTTTGGTTGATCGTTTTCACCAAAAGACTGTACTGGTGGTAACAGATATGGGGCGCGGCATTATACTTATCTTCATTTGCTTAATGTCTATCACAGGAGCAATCAGTATTGGCTGGCTAATGGTCCTGCTGGTTCTCTTTGGTGCTATGTCTCTTTTTAATGATGCTGCCTACCAGTCCTTTGTGCCACAATTAGTCCCACGTTCTTTATTAACACGAGCAAATGCACGGTTAGAACAAAGCTCAGCTGTTGCGGAAACGAGCGGGCCAGCCATTGGAGGTGGACTTGTCTCATGGATCGGTGCACCATTTGCCCTTCTTTTTGATGCCGTATCGTATCTATTTTCTGCTATATTAATGACATCGATTAAACACCAGCCCTCAAAAAAAGTGAAGGCTAATCCCCTTGGTCAGCAAATCAAGGAAGGTCTGCACTGGGTCTACCAACACCAATACCTACGTACACTCGCCTTAAACACTCATGCTTGGTTTCTCTTTCATAGCATGACAATGACGGTTCTAATATCCTTTTTTTTGATGGAGCTTGGCTTCGATGCCTCGTACCTTGGGTATGTCCTGGCCGCTGCAGGTGTCGGTGCTGTCGTTGGAAGCTCTCTATCTACTCGAGCGGGTGAGCGCTTTGGTGTCGGGCGTGCAATGGCTTTTTCTCGAATTCTCTATGGTCCAGCTGTTATCTTGATGGCTCTAGCACCAACAGCTAACAACTTCGACTCGCAGTACATAGCTCTCATTTTTGTAGTTGTAGGGCAGCTCTTTTACGGCTTTGCCATGGGAATCGAGGGTCCTCTTGAAATGGGATATCGACAGTATGTCACGCCATCTCATCTGCAAGGTCGTATGAATGCCACACTGCGATCTATCAACCGTAGTGCAGTCGTTATCGGCGCTCCATTAGGAGGTACCCTCGCTGACGGACTAGGTTTCATAACGGCTTTATGGATTTCGATAGCTGGACTAGCTTTATGCGGACTATGGTTCAGTCTTTCATCGATGCGAAAAGCACGAATAGAAGATGACGAAATCTAAAAATGCATTAAGATAATAAGAATCTGAATGACAAATTTATAAAAATATAAAATTTTCTAATGTCGAAAGTACAGTAGATGAAAAGATTGTGATGAAACAAGGTAAAGAAATTGAAGCTACTAGACTCACGTTTTCATAACGGGAAAAGACCATCATCATAATTTGGTGGTCTTTTTTGTTCAATTAAAATGCCTATTAGAGTAAGTACAATCTATCACAAACTATAACTATTATTATACAAACTTGTACATAAGAATATCGTCAACATATTTATTTTCATTTATCTTAAATTCTTTCACTTTACGACCTTCCTCGATAAATCCCATACTCTGGTATAATGATATTGCCCTTTGATTTGTTGAGAATACCCCCAAACTTACCTTTTCAATTAGAGGGTGGGTTTCTGCCCAACCCAACAATGCTCTAAGAAGTAATTTTCCAATACCCAAGCCTCTATAATTTTCATTAATAGACATTGAAATAGAACCTGTGTGAGATAGTCTTTTTAATTTATTTGAACGAAATACAATCGAACCTACAACCACATCATTTATTTCTGCAACTATTAAAGTTGCTTTTTCATTGTTTAATACCTCTTGTATTTGTTCCCTTTGTTCTTTTAAAGACTTTTTTTCTAACTCTTCAGATACTGTGATGAAATATTCTCCCTCGGAAATAACGGAATTTGATATTTCTAAAAGTGCCTCCGCATCTTCTAATTTTCCAGTTCGAATTACACAATTTTGATTGTTTATTATATCTAACATTAATATACCCCCTGGTAAACATAGTAATATTTATATGTTTAAATTCAAATTTTGATTCAACTTTGTGAATTTACTAGAATTTCAATAAAGAATAGTACTGAAAAATGCTATACCCACCTGATGTGTTTTCACACTAATTTCACAATTTCATCTTACTCATTTCAATTAAAAATACTATCCTAGTTACCTTTTCTAAAGTTTTCATACACAACACCCACTTCTCAGTACGCTATCAATTTGCCTCTTTAAGTAATACAAAAATTTTATGAATATGAGTGATAAATCCTTTTACAAACATACTGTATGTATGTTAAATTAAAATCAAAAAAGGAGGATGATTTATCCAATGAAAACAAATAGCTTTTACCCTGTTATTTTGACAGAGAAGGTTGAAGAAAGTTCAAAATTTTACACAGATTTCTTTGGATTTGATATCGTATATAAAGCGGACTGGTACGTTAGTTTAAGAAAGTCCCAGAGTAACTTTCCTTTTGAATTGGCTATCATAGATACTTCACATCCCACTATTCCAAGTGCTTACCAAAAATCAGTTCAAGGTTTGATTTTGAACTTTGAAGTGGAGGATGTAGATCAGGAGTATCGTAGGCTCATTATTTCCGAAAAACTCCCGCTACAACTTGATATTCGTGATGAAGTATTCGGACAGCGACACTTCATAACAAGTGATCCAAACGGAGTCCTAATTGACGTTATAAAGATCATTCCCCCTTCACAAGAGGAAAGTACTCAATACGTTGAGAATGTATGGTCAACTATTAATGAAGAGGTAAACAGATGAGTGCAAGTAAAGCACTAAAGGATTACTTTGATGTAGAGTTGGCTCACCATCTCTCTAATCTGATAGAACCCTATTATCCAATTTTCCCATCAGATTTGTTTATTCAATCCGTTGCTAACCAAGTTGGGCCGTTAGAATTAAAAGGAAGAGTCGCTGTCATATCTGATGAATTAAGAAACGTTCTTCCAACCGATTATTCGGAGGCATTAAACATTCTCCTAAAAATACTAGGGCCGGAAAATGAAACAGAACAAGGAATGTTTACAAATGGTTATTTTTTAATGCCCGTAGCCTTTTTTGTAGAAAAATATGGTCTACAGCATTTTGAAATTTCCATGTACGCTTTGTATGAAATTACTAAGCGACATACATCAGAATATGCCATCCGTCCTTATTTGCAAGGCTATCCAGATGAATGTTTGGGGTATTTAAACAACTGGTTGCATGACACTAACCCTCATGTTCGTCGCTTAGTTAGTGAAGGTACACGTCCACGTCTTCCTTGGGCGAAGCGTATGAATGCCATTAAAGGGAATCCGGCCAATAATCTTGATTTATTAACGCCATTATTAAAGGATCCTTCTTACTATGTAAGAAAGTCAATAGCTAACCATTTGAACGACCTAACAAAGGACTACAGAGATACTACGCTTGATTGGCTTCGCAGTTTGGATCTAAAAGAGGATAGGATTAAATGGGTTATTCGTCACGGCTTACGTTCTCTAGCCAGTTCGGGTGATCCAGAGGCTCTAGATCTATTGGAAATACTATGAGTAATAATATGAATAGGAGAATCACCTTTCATGAAAAGAAGTAAGGAAGAAAGTTACGAAACAATAAACCAACTCAGAGAAGTTGCTAGAAAGCATTTTACCGAGCATGGCTACGCAGCTACTGTATTGGATGAAATAGTTAAGGAAGCTAATTTAACAAGAGGGGCAGTCTATCATCATTTTGGGAGTAAGAAAGGACTCTTTCTCGCTGTACTAGAGTCTGTTCAGAGAGAAGTAGCTGAAAGGGTTGAATCTGAAGCAGCCCAAAGTGAGGATTTATGGGACCAGCTTATTCTTGGATGCCTTGCCTTTGTTACCGCAGCAGTTGAAGAAAAAAACAAGCGAATCATGCTTATTGATGGACCGGCTGTGCTAGGCTGGGAAACCTGGCGGAGCATGGACGAAAAAGGCTCTATGCAGCTATTACACGAACAACTTCAATTAATGCAGAATCAAGGTTACTTTGAATCGATATCCATTGATGCATTAACACATATCCTATCGGGTGCGCTGAATGAATCTGCTCTATGGATTGCACAGATGCCAAATGTAGCAGAATCAGTCGAGGAAACTATGAAAATCATTTCCATGTTGTTGGAGAAATTTAGAACTTAAACGGATTGCTGCGCTGATGACAATGTTTCAGCGCATGCTTTCCGATACCAACAAAGTTAAATGAAAAGACAATTCAAATTCATTGGTATTTTAACTCCAGAATTTTCACATGGAGTCCTTTAGAGTTTGTTTTTGGTTTAATCAAATTGGTTGATTTTTCAACACCTCAGCAAGTTCATACAAGTAATCATATTGTTTGATTTGATAGTTTCGTCCTTGCTTTTGTAAGTAATTTTTATCACAAAATTGTGCAAATACATGCAATAAGTGCCTATATGATACACCTAAATAATCACAAACCGTTATATGTTTCTCCTTATAAATCCCTTGATCGGCTGTTTGTAGAATAAAATCCGCAAGCCGGTTTTCAAGTGGGAAAGCTAAACTTTGAGAATACTTCGCTGCCATATGTGTAGCCTTTACACTTAGAAAGTTAGTTAATTCACGTAGAAATTTTGCATCCTCCAGTAATTTTGTTCGATAGCGGTGAAACGGAAGCGCAAAACAAATGGTCTTTGTTGATGCCTGAATCCCCTTTGTATAGTACACATCATTTAATAATTCCATTTCCCCAATATAATCATTTGCATTGATAAAATTAATTAAAGAGACTTTTCCATTTTGATGTGTTAAATATATTTTTGCATTTCCTTCGATTACATAAAATAAAAAATCCGGTCTCATGCCCTCTTTGATGATCCACTCATCCCGCCTGTATTCATGCACTTCCATATACTCTTCGACTGGGAAGGAAAATATATGTGCAATTGAATGCTTCTCCATATACAGTCCCTTCTTTCCACCTTTGTAAACTTCCATATTTCACCTCAAAAATATGAGATATCTCATATTATTAGTATTTAATCCCATGATATCATGCAATCAACACGAGGAGGATAAGAATGAACACACAACGCTGGATGAGTATAAAGTTTTTTAGTTTTTTTATGACATGGGGCATTTTTCTACCATATTGGTCAGGGTGGATGATTTATACAAAAGGAATTTCAGTCTCCCAAGCGAGTCTGATCATGAGCTTAGGATTAATTGCAAGAGGCATCTCTACATTATTTGCATTTCCTTATTTATCCGGGAAATTTAGTAGCAAACTACTATTAAATGTAGCGGGAATCGGCACACTGATAGCCATTCTTTGTTATATTCCGGCAAGTTCCTTCACTAGTTTACTTGCGGTAACTATTATTTTACATTTATTTTTTCCAACACTGATGCCTGCTTTAGATAGTGCAGCAAGTGTCCTAATGCAAAGTAAACAATTAAGACACTATGGTAGAAGTCGTCAGTGGGGATCCATTGGGTTTGTCTCGGTTGGAATGGTGTTAACTATTTTTACAGGAATGCTTGGAGATGAAGTGATTTTTTGGGCACTATTGCTTGGAATAATCGGATTTGTATGTCTTGGTTTTATGCGTGCACCAGATATTTTATCGGAAAAGCCGAAAGTAGACCAAACACAGAAAGTGGGCATATTACATTTATTCCGTATCAAACATTTTAGTTCGGTACTCATCATTGTTATTTTGCTGCAAGCAGCACATGCTACTTATTACAATTATGGCTATATTTTCTTACAAGATATCCATGCACCAATCTACCTAATTGGTCTCATTCTTAACATTGCGGTGATTGCAGAAATCATTTTCTTCTCTATCGCAGATAAAAGCTTTAACCGATTTTCAGTAGGTACTTTACTGACATTAGCAGCGATAGGTTCTTCTATTCGTTGGTTACTAGTGTTTGTCTATCCAAGTGTAATAGTATTCTGTATCGCACAAACTTTACATGCATTTTCATTTGCCATGGGACATTATGCTTTTATGAAATACTTAATCAACAACATACCACACGCTCAAGTATCGAAAGCACAAGGCATGTATTCAGCGCTTGCCCTTAGCTGGAGCACTGCTGTGTTTACCATTTTTGGTGGCTTTTTATACGAAATTGAGCCAAAATATGCCTTTATCGGAATGCTAATTTGTACCCTACCGGCAATGGTGCTTGCACTTAAATATCGAAATCAAGAACTTAGAAAGGAAGTTTTACTTTCTTTTTAAATGACTGGTCAGTTCTTACGAAACCGATTCAATCTTCTCAACTTCACTTTTTTGTTCCTGATTCCATCTAAAAAAATATCAGCAATCTGTTACTTATATTTCTAACCTAGTGATTATCAGAGGTTAGAAAAATAATACAATTTATTAGTGGATAAACTAATTGAGATATTACGTAGACCTTCTTTTTGAGGTGACCAAAAATGAACTTAGAGAGATGGATAATAGTTGGAATCATTATTTTAAATATTTTATTGATAGGGTTGTTTTTGCCAAAGGAGAAAGCAAGAGAAGCATGGTTATTATTTTTATCTCTTCAATTTATCACTTGGCCAGCAGGACTGTTTGCGGTAGAAATGGGGTGGATTAATTACCCTGTTCAACTCTTAATTGATGCAAATAAATACAATAAAACCAGTTTTTCATTTGAGTTTCTCTTCTTCCCTATCTTATCGGTTTTCTTTAGCTTATATTTTCCTAAAAATAAAAACATTACAGTGAAATTTTTATACTATTCGATATTTGCTAGTGTCTTTACGACTATTGAAGTGATTTTAGAGAAAACAACTAATTTGGTTCATTATGATGAGTGGAAATGGCATTGGTCATTAATCAGCATTATTATCTCTTTGTTCATAAATCACCACTACTACCTTTGGTTCATCAAAAGATTAAAAAAGGTGGGACACCAATGAATAAAGAAATAATCATATTAGTATCTCTATGGTTAATTGCGATATTTTGTTTATTAACTTTTATACCAAAAGCCAACAGAAGGTTAGCACAAATAACCTTTTTGTTTGCACAAACCTTTTCTTGGATATATGAATACTTTCAAGTCAGACATGAATTAATTGAATTTCCCTTCAGAGAATTTAAAAATGCAACAATGATGAGTTTTTCTTTACATTTTGTAATATTTCCAACCTTTGCTGTCTTTTTTATTCTCCTGTATCCCACAAAGAAGAATTTCAAATGGATTACTATTTACTATCTATTGTACGGTTCGACTTTGCCTTCTCTCGTATTCATTTTAGAAAAATATACTTCTTTAATCCATTACAAAAATTGGAACTTCATTTTTGCTTATATAGTAAATTTAATTGCCCTATATATAGTAAAAAAGTTTGTATTTTGGTTTAATAAAGGAATAGTATATTAAAGAGTTTTGTTAAGAAAGCTTTGTTATATAAAAAACCACAAATAAACAAGATTTTATTCAATATCTTGTTTATTTGTGGCTTAAAATTTCCCCTATTCATAATTTCATTTACTTATGATACAGTTCACGACCAATTGCTTCTACTTCATCGGTGTCGAAAATAGTTGTGGAACATCCAGTATCTAGAAGAACATCATTTAAATGAAGATTGAAATGTATGATGGGTTACCTCTAATCTCCGTTATAACTAGCACCTTCTAGTTCTTTTTAATAAGGATATCATTTTTAAGAGAATTGAATAAATCTATTTGAGGCGTTGTATCAATGTTGATGAGATTTTTACATTTAAGAGTAAATATAAAAAGTCCTCGTCTTGATTAGGTAAAATTAGCGGAAGGTTTTCCGGTTATATGAAAAATAGGGCTCGTTTCGGGGTAAATAGAGGATAGTTTTCCGCTTATACGAAGCAAATCCTTCAATTTTCATGCTTTTCGAATCAATAGGCGGAGTTTTTCCTTCTATTTTAACTATTTTTTATTCTATTTACTAATTAGAGGAATTTTCTTCCGCTATTTATCTGATCAGATCGGGTGCTTATCTGATACAAGTTACTGAGTAATAAATAAAACGGCAGTTTTTCTGCCGGTTTATACTTGAAGTTAGAATCTCCGCTTCACCATCACTTGCGGTAAGGTTCCCTTTGACTTATCTAAATGAGGTTCTATTTTATAAATTATTAATACTTACTTACAGATAATCACTTCACGAGTAAAGGACCCTTTCTTAACAACTGCGCGGTCAATAATGCAAAACCCAACATCGATTAGGATTTCATCGATTGGTTCAACAGATACCACAACGACTTTTCTGGCAAATCTGCACGCACTTTGAAGCATTTCGGCTTTCTCCTTAGGTGTGATTACAGAACATAAATTATAAGGTAAATCGATAATTGCTACATCATCTTGATTTTTGATGTCACGGATATTATTTAATTTCACCTCTCCAGATAGCCCAAAGTGGGCAATATTCTCTCTGGTTCCACCCAGAATAAGACGATTCCTGTCGCTCCCCACTATGTCAATCCCCATTGATAAAGCTTCCACAAGCGCCGTACCAATTCCACCTTTTTACATAGTAAAAACGATTGTATTTTGCATTTATAAAGTCCTATACATAGGACATTATTACCAAATAAATTCTTTTATGTAAAATATTTGTTAAATCTATCTTTTAATATGTTACAATAAAATACGAAATATTGGAAAATGTTAACAGTAAAAAACATGGCCTTTTTAACTGTGCCAAAGAATAACATGGAGAGGGACGTGATGGTTTGAAGACTATTCTAATTATTGTGGGAGTTATTGCAGCAATTGTAATTTTACTTATCATAGGTTTGATTACAGCGAACAATCGAATTGTGAAAAAAGCGAAACAATTGCGATCAGAAATGGAGATGGCTAACACTTTGCCGAAGGAGAAACAGCATTTGCTTGCCTACGGTGCCAATTTAGCTCTTTATCGTTCTGAGTCGCCACGGATACTGCCCGTGAAGGTAGACCATGAAACTTTGAAGGAAGGTCTTTCTTCAGCTTGGGAAGTTAGTAATACGGAAGAGGCTGTACAAACTCTGGAATGGCTACTTACGGAAGGGCATCGCGGGCGGTATGATGAGCTGCTTATAGCCTTAAAAGCTGGCCAGACTTTCACAGAGGGAGAAGTTGGGAAATCGCAGGAATGCTATGAAACAACCCAAAAAGGAATGATGCAAAAGCTTTCCTTTACGAAGTCCGATTTTGATCAGGTAGATACTATTGCTGCCTGGGATTTTGACCGAGCTGTAAATATTGCAAGATGGAGTTACATACTTGGTTATTTAACTGAAGAACAGGCATGGGACTATATAGAGAGAGCTGCTAATAATGCCAGCCAACTCTTTGATTCCTGGAAGGACTATTTTATATCATTTGCATTTGGCCGTGCCATTGCTTACGAAGGTTACATTTACGATATAATTTGGAATGGACGAGAATTGCTGAATGAAAAGGACTCAATCTGGAATGAATTTAGCATTAAACGATACGGAACAAAAAGCCAAATCATTTAGGATTGGACAAGGTCTGAGAGAGTGTTCCGCCTTACAATACATAAGGACCAACAACTATAGGTATAGATGCCTGTCCCCCAACTCTTTGGAACAAGGGAAATGAATGAATTCTAATTGGATGGTCAAATGCAAGTTGAACTAGGTCAATTATTACGCCTCCTAATTAACTTAGATAAAGTTCTCCTTCCTAATTGGATGGGAGAGAATTCTTATAATTCTAAAACTAAAAAGGCATAGATATAGTCTTATTTAGACTGTACCTAATGCCTTTTATTTGACGTCTTAAAGTGGTTCACTGAAAAACTTGTCTAAACCTCATTTACTTGTGGTAAGGTTCGCCGTACCGGTTTATGGGGTAAACTAATATTATTTCCTAAATTAAAAAGACGAGGTTAAATCACTATTTTAAATAAAGCTCTACCTCGTCTGATAATTATTTTTAATAATGTCCCAATTATGTCCTATTTTTGTCCCCATTTTCCTATTAGTATTTAAAACTAATGTATCCTCATTAGGTATTTATAGTTATCAACGTAAGCCCCTAAGTCACTTATGGGATACCCTCATATAAAAAACCGCACCTATTTATGGTACGGTTTACTGCGATGTGTCTAAATGGGATATTTATTTTTCTACTATCTCTTTTTTCATACATTCTCTACTTTTGCATAGGCTGTTTTCATATAGATTGTTGTTTTTACCCCCCAGCCTGCAACACTTCGCTTTCCGTGTGCAAGAGGCAATCCTCCTTGGTTACTCTACATGTTAACTTTGCTTTTTATTAGTTTTAGCCAAAATTAGCATAGGTATAGCGAGAAGCAAACTAATTATCACGGGGACTACGGAAGCTTCGATACCAAAATCACCGCCCGTTAGAATGAATGGACCAGTTACCTCTGCAGAAAAAAGGCCTGTTGAAGGGTGTCCCGAGACGGGTATACCCAAGAGTTCTTCTATAGCATTCCAAGCAAAATGGATACCAATAACGAACCAGAGACTTCGGCGCCAAAGGAAGGCCGAACCAAGAAGGACACCTGCTTGGATGACAATCGCGACGGCACTCCAAATTGTCGCTCCCGGGTTTCCTAGATGTGCGATACCAAAGAACAGGGAAGTAACAGCAAGTGCTGTCCACCTGCCTATCATACTTTCAATTGCTTGAAAGGCAATTCCCCGAAAAAGCAATTCTTCAACAAATGCTGCTCCAAGGGCTGTTGCTATCGCAGGCAGTAAAACAGAGCTCACGCTTGCTGATAACCATTTAAAAGAGTACCCGTCAAGTAAAAAAATAATCAAGGTCGAAATACTGATAAAGATCAAACCAATTAGCACGCCAAAAGCCACTTCAGGAATAGCGCTTTTAAGTGCCAGCTCTGACACCCTCCGATTTGCCAAACATTTCATTGTAAGCAAATACAATATAACAGCCACAGCGCATTCTACAATTGCCAAGCCGATGGATTCAAATCCTTTTGAACCCCCAACTAATGAGCTTAGCTGGCTATCGGCTAGAATAATTACAATTGCCCCGAGCACCATCCAAACTAGGGGGAATTGAATAAATGAATAAAGCCACAACTTCTTTTTACCTTGATGGAACTCTTTTTTTTGAAGTTTATAATGTGCCATTCTGCCATCTCTCCTTGTTTTAAGGTTAATTTCCTATAGTTTATCTTCAAAAAGTCATAGGTTCGAAGTGCTGTTTGGTCATAACAAAGTCATATAGTCATATATGATTAGCAACCAAACACTATTGCGCTTGTCCGGAAGTTGGAAGTAAACTGTAAGACTTTAAAATATCGGCGAATCATTCAATTTCAATTATTAACAAATCACTTATTTAGTAATTTCATAAATGACAAAAAAGCTGACAGTCTTTTTGCTATCAGCTTGGAAACTATAGTATTTCATCTCTAATTCATGGGGGACCTTACTATTAATCTCCAAATATCCCTTCGTCTTTAGCCTTAAGTGCTGCTTGTCTTCTATCCTTGACATTTAGTTTGGAATAAATATTCGAAATGTAGTTCTTAACCGTCCCTTCGCTAAGAAAAAGGGCTTCAGCAATATCCTGATTGCGTAGACCTAAGGCAAGCTTTTGAAGAACTTCAACCTCTCGGGGGCTAAGTCCATATGGGTTACTTTTATTTGGAAATCCATGTAGCGTTTCTTTAGTCCCTATACTCATAACTTTTTTCACACTTTTCATCATTTCATTAGCCATTTCCTGCGAAATAAGTGTACCCCCTGTGTGGACCACCTGTATGCCAGCGACAAGATCTTTAGGATGGATAGCTTTAAGGAGGAATCCTTCAGCTCCGTGGCTTAGCGCTGAAAGCACATAATCTACTTCTTTATAGGATGTCAAAATAATAATCTTCACTGTTGGGTCATTCAACTTGATTTTCTCTGTTGCCCCCACGCCATCCAAAATGGGCATATTTATATCCATTAACACGATATCTGGTTTAAATTTTGCACAAAAGTCAACAGCTTCTTCACCATTTTTAGCCAATGCAACAACCTCAATAGCATCTTCCATATTTAGGACAATATTAAGACTTTCGAGAATTAATTCCTGATCATCCGCTATTAATACTTTGATATTAGACATTAGATTCTACCTCCTTATAAGGTATAGCGCATCTTATTTCAGTACAGGCATATACAGAATCGATCGAAAAACTCCCGTTAAGACTTTCTATTCGGCTCTTCATGGATGTTAGTCCGAACCCAAACGCGTTTTTTTCTATTGGTCTTCCGTTATTTCTAATGATCATTTGCAAATCAGTTGCTGTAAAGTGAAGGATGAGCTCAATTTCCGATGCTTTACCATGTTTCAGTGCATTTGTAAAAGATTCTTGAATCACTCGGATAATGGTTTGGCGTACTTCAAAGCTCACGTTCCTTTCTGCACCTTTTACTATAAATCGAATGTTTATCCCTGTATGATGTTGAAGCTTGTTAATTAATGTCCTGGTCTGATTTATCAGGTTGATGTCCTCTTCTTCACCAATCTCGTGAACAATGTCTCTCATTTCATTCAGGTTATCCTCCGTTAAAGCTCTTAAATCCATTAACTTTTCTTTGGCCAAATCCGGTTTGCGATCCATAAGAACAATGGCAGCATCAAGACCCATAATAAGAGAAATAAAGGAATGCCCTAGTGTATCGTGCAGCTCCTTGGACATGCGATTTCGCTCCTCTAACAGAGTCATTCTTTCAATTTCAGCAGCATATTGAGTAAGCAATCTATTCTGTTCATTAATTTCTTGGGCCAGTGCATGTTTGTCATGATAGGCCTTAGTAATGAACCTGACCCAAATTCCAATAAATAAGAAGAGTAAATTGTCAGTGCTTGAACCAATGACTAAATTCCACGGCACTTCACCTAATAAGATACCAACAGAAGGGAGGAGGATAATAATGGGGATGATCCAAACGGTCCATCTGGTCAATAAATACCCGATGGCAAGACTTGGGATAAGGTAACTCACACTTGCAACTTGATGCATATGGATAATAGAATATGTAAAAAGAGAGCCTCCAAGTAATAATTCAGTTATGGAGAACCATGACTTATTCCTTCGTAACTGCGGAAACCAGCCTAAAATAGGAATAATAAAAGCAGCAAGAAGCCAAATTGTGTTTCCAAGCAATTGTTGATTCGAATAGCCGCTCTTAAGAAATATCTGCAACATTAGTACTATATAATTATAGGAGCGAAGTGCAAATATCCCCCAGTCCATTATAGAAGAGATTTTTTTCATTAACTTGAGCCCCTAACTCACACTTTGAATTTAGATAGAAACCACCCTATACTTCCATTGTATAGGATATTTAGTGGGAAACACATTAAAATTGAACATCAAAAATTTAGCGGTGGCTCTTTTTAGACTGGATGGGGGATAAACGTGCCTTATAATAATTAATGGCCAATTATCTTCTTTTAGTGTTTCAAATAGATTTCGAAGTTGTAATGAATACGAGTTTCAATTTTCTCACTATGAATTTAATATTAGAAGAGATAATTTTTCGAATAAGGGAAATTGTTCAAGTTTCCTCTTTAAGGCTAATCTCATTTAATTTTTAATTCCCCTATTACATCCCATTGTTCAATGAACTTAGCCATTGATTTCTCCACTTCATCTTCACTC
>NZ_JAKTTI010000036.1 GCF_022427965.1 Fredinandcohnia quinoae
TTCTTTAAGGACAAAGTTTTTTAGCTTAGCCTAAAGATTTTTGGGTGGGTACAAAGAAGATATAAGGGTTAAGGGGGAAAGGTTTTTAGTACATTCAAAAAAATATAGATCTCTGCAACATTTTTGCGAGGGATTGAAACGATATTCATTCACCACTCGATGCCAACAATTTACTAATTGAAATCCCTAAGAGCATTCAGAAATTAACGAGACTTCTAATTGGAATAAATGGTTTAAGTCTTTATCGAAAAACGGAGATTGATCGTAGAGAGACTATAAATGAAAGTCCATTGAAAGACTATGAAATTTCAAATAGGGATTCAGATATGAACATAATCATACTCAACTATATCCCTTTAGTCATTATTTACTGCTTAATTATTCCAATAGTAGTATTATTAAGGTAATACTAAACTTTTTAAAGAGTGGTGATAGTAGTGGAAAATGTACAAATAGATGAAGTCCAACATACCTATTTAGTTTTTAAAAAGCTCGAAAGAGATGACTTTTTATATGAAGAATGGGCAGATTGTCATGATTATGAATCTCTTAATTATAAATTAAGAGATTTATACATTAATCATAATCATAGAGGGATTAAAACACATCTAAAAGATAATCTAATTAATCTAATTACAATTGAATTCAATAGTTACAACTTTGTTTTTACCGAGAAAAAGAACTTATATAGTAATTCCTATCAAATAATTTTAGTGAACTATTTCCCAATCGGATTCTCATTTCCTCCGAACAAAAGAGTTGTTACTGAATTTTTTGATCAAAATGATAAGGATAAATTTATTATCAATGGATCATATACAGAATATATCCCTAAAGAATTAGAAGAAGTAATAATTAATGGAGAATATTTTTTAATTGAAGAAGAAAAGAAATACAATGAAATTGCCAGATATTACTCTGCGATTAACACACATAAGCCCTTTTGTGATTTTTGTGAGGTATATTTTGATGGTAAAAAAACGCTTAGTGAAGGAAAAGAAATGAAACAAGATTTTATTAATTTCAGGGATAATAACCCCTCTAAAGGCGAATACGAATATTTAGACTTGGGATCTTTATTTGTTATCACAAAATTCTTTCCAAAGGAAAAGAATTTTACATAAATTATAGATAAGTCCTACGTGAAAATTTTTCCTTTCATTATATTGGGGGGCATTTTATGGAAAAAACAAACCAAAAAAATGATATAGACAATTATATGGAAATTTTCCAAGACAACTTTATTTTGGCTATAGAAGAAGCCATAAAAAAGCACAAACACAGAGAGATTATGTATTTAAGATTTGGCTTATTTGATGAAGAATTTTATACCCTTCAAGAAATTGGCGAAATGTTTAGCTTATCAAGAGAAAGAATACGTCAAATAATAAATTCTTCAATAAAAAAAATACTTTATCGTGGAAACATAAAGTTTGAGAATTGCAGATACTTTTTAGATACTATTTACAATTGGGTTTCTCCTGGTTGTGAAAATGAGTTATTAAATACGGCCATATTGGTAATGAGATTAGAGACCTTTCCGAGAGTATTAATAATAAATTTATTGTGTAGGTTATGCTTTCATAATGATGATCGCTTTAAAGAAAAGGAAAAAGCAGTTTTAGAATATGTAACTACGATGCAAAATAGTTTAACTGAGTCAAAAGCTGAAAAGGAGAAACAGAAGAAGAAATTTGAACGTATATTCAAACAAGTAATCTGGCAAGATTATCGTTCAACAATTTCTCATACACAGCTCAAGAACATCACACCCAAAAGACAAGTTAATCATAGAATTAGCCATCATTCAGGTTCATTTTATAGTAAAAAAAATGGTACTGATATTGAATACGAATCTTCCTTAGAATATAATTTTTGCTTGTACCTTGAGGAAGTCGATAAGGTAATAGGCTACGTTCAACAACCTGTAAAAATAAAATATACTTATAAGAACCAGATATTCACCTACTATCCAGATTTCTTAGTCGTTTTAGAGGATAAAAGTGGAATTTTAGTAGAAATTAAAACCAGAAACAAAATGGCTTTATTCCAAAATCTAATTAAGTATAAAGCACTTCAACAATTTTGCGGAATTAAAGGTTTCGGATATTTAGTAATTGAGAAAAACCTATCATTATCTGATTATATTCTTCATAAAGTTGATCCAATAAAAAAAGATCAGTTTTTAAAATGTGTCCAACAAAAGGATATTGATTGGATAGAATATAAGAAAATTAGGAATGAATTAGGAATAACAACAAAAGACTTTATTTCATTAGTAATCAACAATAACTTAAAATGGACTTTATTGCCGTTCTCAGTGTCAAAAAGTAACTCTGTTAATACCGATTTCATTGAAAAACATTTATCATTAATGGATAAAAAAGAATTTATTGATTAAAGATCCCCATTTTCTTCTGAAAGTGGAGATCTTTTTAGGTAAAAAAAGTTTTGGGAACCACTAACTTTTACTTTATACTTTTTACAAGTGTATCAATAAAGTCATTATCGTCTACCAATTCAATTCTTTGAACTTGGCCCCACTTTTCAATTTGGATAGGCTCACTAAAAACTTTCATTATCTCTATTTTTCGGTAATGCCTATACGGTTTATGCTGACTATTGAATTCATAATCACCTATTATTCTTCCGATTAATCGCATATTGAACTGTGTGGTTTGACCAACACCAACTATTACATAGTCCCCTGTCTTTGCCCATTTACAAAATTGATCGAACCTTCTAACCAACCTCGGATTATCTAATACACTCGGCAATTGTTGGATATTATAGGTAGTATAATCATTATCAACACCCTTTTCATCAAACCCTATTTCTCTATTACTTACAAATGCATTTGCCCAATCTTTAAATGTTTTCATTGCCCAAAAATTAGACATCGTTAATAACACCTTCCTTTATATCATCACGTTTAATTTTGGAAACTGTCCAGGATACTTACTTAAACACTAAGGGATTGAGTATGGTCAACACATAGAGAGCCATGCTTATTATAAAAAAAGCCGATGTATCAATATAAATGATTACCGTTTGAATAATTCCAAAAAGGAAGGCTTGTCCATAAGCCTCACCTCTTTGTCTTAGAGGAGATTATAAATCAATGTTTTTCTTTATTTTCTCCCATTCTTCTGAAACAGAAGAATTTATTCTATGAAATACCCTACTGGACAAGTGAATACCCATGCTCGCTACAGTCGTTTCATAGCGGAAAACCAAACTTAAAATTAATGAATTAGATTTTCTATTGCCTTTTAAACCATTTGCTAAAAAAACTTGTCTAAGCTCATTGAAAATCTGATTACTGGAATAACGAAGAACTTCTAACCTGATCCATGTCACTAATATGCCCGTTGTAAATATTGTCTGAGCCACTATTGATAAAAGATTAAGATTCGTTTCTCTGAAAAGCAATAACAAAAGCCAAATAATAATATATACAAAAACTTTAATTCGTTCCCACTTCGCCATCTCCTCTGTTACTCTACAGGTAAACAAACTATTTTCGAACACATTCATTCCTAAGCGAAGTAAGGATGGAGATTGAGGGTTATTATAATACAAGTTTGTTTCTTCATCATCAAGCCTTACCCCAAGTGAATTAGATAATAAGTGCGTTCTCCGCTTATTTTGAGCTTCTCTCAATAAGAAGATGCTTACCCAATTACTAAAAGTAAAATATAGAATTGTAATTAAGATAAAAATGATATTCATTGTACTATTAATACCCACATTATTACTTGTAAAAAATACTGCAAACGAGCAAATTACAGACATCCAAAAAAGAATATTGCTTATTTTGCTCATACGAGTTAATCTATTAAAATAGTTTTCAACTGTATCAATTCTTTCTGTAGTCATCTAACTAATGCTCTCCTTTAAAAATCAGGGAATAATTTTTTAATTTCGGATTCTGCGGAAAATGGCATATTATCTTTTTCATATTCTTTTGTTTGTTCTATTATTCTTTTTGCTCTATCCACCTTCTGCTTATACCACTGTGGATCATTATAGCTGTAATTAAGATTTTCAATTGTACTATAAGTAAAGTCTTTTAGACTGTAACAATTCCAATAGTAGTTTCCAACAATCCAGTTTTCCAAGTCATAAGAAGATAAATAACTACCATTCAATCTGTTCCAGTATTTCATTAAACGAACCAAAGGTTTTATTTTTGAATAATATCTAACATTTGCATCAGTCAGGGTTTTATTAAAAGCATTCGGATCAGTTGAAATCCATTCCTCATACAAGGATGCTTTTGATGGAATATAGATTGTTCCCCAAATATCCTTTTTTGCAGGAACCAATTCAAATTTGATATGATTTAGTTCAAGTACAATCGTAGGATGCGATTGATGAATTTCAGAACTACTATAGTAGTAATTAACAAATTCCTTTAAATAGTTTAGTAAGGTTTGTGGCTTATAGCCATTTGGATTTTCAAAAATCACCATATAGTCTACATCAGATCGTTCATCAGCTTTTCTTGGCAAAATTGTTCCTCTTGTATAGGAGCCAAATTTAAAATGATCAATTAACTGCCCTCCGAAATACCTGTTCAATCTATCTGACAAGGTTTCTATAGACCTACTAATCTTATCTTTTTCACCTTGTTTGAGATTCAAATTACTCGACAGATCATCTAAATATGATTGTACGCTCATACATTCCACCCCTTCATATCATTTTAAGAAAATTTTAACATATAACCGTCTATATACAAACGTATCTTCCTCTTCCCCTTTATTAATAACGAAAGACTAATACACTGGATAGGCAATTAGTTCTGCATTAAAGTGAACTTCAAGAAATATATCATTTATTTCAAACTCCTTCATTTGATTAACAATATTTTTTCTGATTCCAAGTAATGTTTTTCTTATTTCCTTCCCATCCATTGAGATAGTGTCTTGTTCTATAGGTAGAAACATTAAACTAAACTTTTCTGGTTCACTGTTATAAAAGTGTTCTACAACCCCTATTTTATAATCTATTAAAAATGTAGTGTGAGGCTCCTCTTTAAAAGGCTTTGCCAACCAATATATCTGATCAAGTGTCATCCACATATCAACATTAATTTTAAGCATCGATATCATCCTTTCATGCTTTGCAAGCTAATCTTAACTTGTACCGTTATGTAGATATTACTCCCTAATCAATTTTATCTTCTATGTATTTAGCACAGGGGTAGTTAAAATAAAAAAGATCTTCTAAAACCACGAAGATCATTTTTATATTTACATCCCTATTCTTCATTATCATTTTCCTTTTTCTTTTTATCAAATACCCTTTTATACGTTTCTTTTACACTATCCGCAGACTTTTCTTCAATAAAATATGCTATGGCCGCTTCACACAAGGCATACGTACCCGCTGAAGCAACAACTCCTGATATTACATTACCCGCAACAGGAATAAATTTTACTATTTGACGAGCAACTTGTCTTAATGCAAATCCTGCGGCCACATTTACTCCTAACGCACTGAAAAACTCAATTACTCCTTTTTTATCAATCTTCTTACCGCCTATCAAAGCAATAGTTGTAACCATTGCGGTCTGTAAACCAGTGATTATGGGTAAATCAGAACCAGGAATAGGATTTGCACCAATCAGCCCCGTAACTCCTGCAACACTTGCTCCAATTCTGCGGGCTACCTTCTTCTGAACGGTTCTTATCTTTGCTAATCTTGCAATTACTACTTGGGCTTCATTGGGTAATTGTTCAATTAAAAAATCTAATAAAGTATCTACGTTCCACCTTATATCGTAAACAATTTCATTATCCTCAAATTCAAGATAACAACAAATTGGTATAACCGTAACAGGATTTGACACCGCTTCACGTAATTTAACTGATAAAACCTCAATTGCATCGGCTATATTTTTTTGTTTTACTGGATGGTCAAAAGGTGGAGTATCAGGTTTTTTGGGACTTAATTCATCGACTTGTGTCACAGCACCGATAATAGGTACATCGTATCCATGTTGTGAATGAATAGTATTCTTTAATTCCAATAATTGTTCTAAATCTTCATCAATTCTTGCACTTACTTCTTTAGCCTTGCTCAAAAACAAAATCGCATCTGGACATTTTTCTTTTATTGATGCCTTGACTTCTTCTAACGCAGATGATTGTGAAAAATCCTCTTCTGGTTTATCCGCTTCACCTAATCCCCTTGTATCAAGTATTTCAAGACTTCCTAATTCTGATTTGTAAGTGTGCCATTTCCCCATACCTGTTTTTGCTTTAACATCGCCAATCTCCGCTCGCATTTCGCCGAAAATAGCATTAATCAGACTTGATTTACCTGCACCCCTTCTACCCACAATTGCAATTCGTGCAGGTCTTGCATCTAATGTAAATGACTTTAAATTATTTATTTCTTCTTTTATTTTACCTTTAATCTTTTCTGGAATCTTTGATTTTAACAATGCTTCATAAATAGATTGCAATAACTCTTCAATTTGTTGATTTTGATTATTTTGACCATCTTGACTATTACTCATTAGATTGCCTCCTCTATCAACTGGTAAATTTGTCCTATCTCAATATTATTATTCCATTATCAAATTATTTTGTCTACTAAACTACCAATGCAAGATATTAATATATAATCCCCTCTACTATACTTTTCCAATAACTATTTACTGGTAATCCCGCTTTTCTTAGGATAACCCAAGTAATTAATTCATCACCATGATTCACCATTTCATCTATTACATAAGTGAGTCTTCTCCTGCGAAATGCTTCAACCGTTTCTAACTGTTTATCCAAATATTCCTTTGTCTTTGGTAGTTTATATAACTTTTTCTCCAACAGTGCTTTCTCTTCAATCATAGTACCCACCTTTGATAGCGTAACACGAACAGGCTTCTGGTCAGGATTTAATAAAGACTCGACAGCCTCCGATATCTTACTTAAAATCTTTTCATCTCGCTCATTCCAATCAATCCTTTCATTATTGGATCTCTTTACTGGTTTTGGGCTATTCAATTTAAGCCACTCACTGTTTGCTCTATACAATCGCATATACAAGGCTTTATTGCCAACTCTTAGTTGCTTAGAGGTTTTACCTGGAAATTCCTTCATTAAATCAAGCCATTTTTGCTGTTCAGGTGAAAGTATCGACTCTGAATTATCCACCTTAACAGTCTTCATATTTAACGAAATCAAAAAACGTTTAACCGTATTAGGATCAGCTCCCATCCTTCGGGATAACTCTCGTAAACTTAATCCGAGCTTTGCCAGTTCTTTCAACTTCGATTCCCAAACTTGTCCATAAGACTTAACTCTCGTTTTCCGAAAACGATCCTGTTTCTCCTTATCTGGCCCTCTCCTTGTATATGTAAATTGGCAGTGAGGACACATAAAAGTCCCAATTGGATTTTTTGTCTTTTCACAAAGGGATAAATCCATTTTCTTAATTACTGCCTGTTTATAGTACTCACATACTGGATTTAAGCAATACCAAGGAGAATATCCAAACGGTAATGATAGTCCTTCATCAAATAATTCTCCTAACGATATATCCAAAGCATTCATAATGAGTATATGACGTAAAGGATGAAAAGACTTTCGATGTTTCTGAACTATCATGGATAACCAGTCGTTTCCACCACTTAACGAACTATAAAATAAGTCTAATACAGATTGGTCATATCGAGTTTGGAAGTAACTTCTCCAATCAACTTGCCTTACTCTACCACTGTAGTATGCTAATCCTTTTGCAATTAATGCCTGTTTATACTTTTTCTCGAACCAATTTAATTCCTTATTCTCAAATCTACTATTTAATAACTCTTTTAGATATGGAGTCAATTGCTTAACATGATGGATGTACTTTTCTTTAATAGCAACCGATAAATTACCTAAAGCATTAGTATCTCCACTTACAACACAGTTATCTTTTGAGGCAAATTCAAAGCGATGCTTACTGCCCCCACTCGCTAAAATTGTACTATTAAATAAAGGAGTAAAATGTTCTAAACAACAATGGATTCCGCTTAATTGATGGGATCTATGGAAATATGGTTCCCCGTATTCCTTTTCCTCCTTTTGAAAACATGATGGGCAAAACCGAATAAACCTATTTTGGGGAATTCCACTTGCATTAATTCCTGAACGTACATAGATGTCTTTACCATCATTTCCTAACATTGACTGTTGAACCTTATCTGCTTGTTTTGTTGGTAAAAAGGCAGAATAATAGGGATAAAGTGTATTTTTGAATACCAACTGGTCTTCACTATACTGTGAAAATAGGGGCATATTAGCAACCATTGCACTAATTCCAGAAGGCAGAAAAACCGAAGTGGTTAAACTTCGGTTGGAAAATAAATCTTGTAAGGTTGCCTTTTCATGTACGTTACCACTTCTCTTGTGGAATCTTGCACACACGCTATAAAGAATTTCATCTGGATATGGTGATGGAAAAAACGTCAAGCTCAATCTAAACAACTCCTTCTATAGTTTTTATTATTCCTGCCTTTTTTAATGACTGATAAGCCGATAAACCTTGTTCTTTTCCCTCTTTTACTATCTTTGGCAAATCAGACTTTGATTCTTCATCAACCTCTTCTTTAATTTCCTTCGTAAGTTCCAATGAATATTGATAAGCCTGTTTCGCCAAGTCATTTACATCCTGAACTTTACTATCCTTTAAAACATCTTTTACCGCCTTTGATGCTTTTTCCTTTGACAACCCTAATAAATTCAAACGAAATATTGCCTCTTCCTGCAACTGTTCCGTTGATACAGTTTTATTAATAGCCTTTGTTGCTTTTATGAAACTGTTCTTTTCCAATACAATTCGTTCTTTTTCAACAGCACTATCAAAAGGAAAATATATATCTTCGTATTTTGCAATTTCATGGATATCTCCCTTACGTAAAGCCTTTAACATTGGTTGTACCAGTTTGAGGTTTTCATTTGCAACCTGAGAAATCAACTTTGGTGAGAGTTCTTCTCTGCCTGTTGAAATTGCCCTAATTTGTGATAAAGCAAATAATTTTACTGCTATATCCAGTATCCCCTGACTCTCCTCATACAAGATATCTACGTATTCTTCTTTAAGTTCTACAGGTTTCCTTACCCACTGATAATTCCAGATAGATTCAATGAATAAACGCCAATACGAATCTTTTTCCATTCTATTAAACACCATGTCCCCTTGACCGCTCCCCCTCCTTGCTTGGCGAAATTCCCTTTGTAAAACAGCCATCGCTGAGGGAGTTCCTATGAGACAAATTGGGATTGAGAGCTGATTTGTCAACCCGACAAAGAAGTTTAACATCAATTTTGCTCCCATTCCTTTCAAGGAAAGATTTTGGATTTCGTCTATTGAGATGAATCCAATAGAATGCCCCCTTATTACCTGGTTCATGATAGGCATTAAAGTGTTTACAGATAACTTGTTTGAACGCCCAAACTTCTCAAAGTAGTTAGTACCTATTAAGTTATCAACAGTAATAAAGAACTGATTTACCAATCCCTTGACAGAGCTATCATGAGGACAATTTAATTGAACGTAAACTAATTGAGTGAACGAGAACGGTTTTCCTTTATAGCCTGAGTGAACAATTGTCTGTGGGTATGTATTAAGTATTCTTGATAAGGTTGTTGATTTGCCCATACCACTTGGGCCGATAATAGTCATACTCCTTGGGATAGAGTCATTTACCCAATTATGATTTTTTTGCTGTATTTCTTCGTATCCCTTCGTAAATCCCTTAGCAAATTCAGGTGTCATAGGATTTCTCCCGACATATCCTTGTCGAATAAGACGTGATATACGATTTTCCAGATCTAAAGTTTGAGGGAAAACCTGATATACATTGAACAAGCGTTGAATTAAATGAAATCGATGATGACCTTCCATCTCTCTTTCCATGGGATCAAAAAAAGGATAATGACTTAATCTCTCAATCACATCTTCCTTTGAAAATATGGGCGGTAATGCCTCAATAAAAGCATTCCCCGTATAATCTCCTATCACTTGGTCATGATAAACAGCTTGAATAAATTTACTCATTCTTTTTTCCCAACCCCTTCTGTTGAAACTTCCTTATTAGAAGCAAGTCATCTGAAAAGTCGATTACCTTTGCCGTTTCATCACGCTTTTCTTGTTCCTGGTTCGATATTAAGGAAGCATGATCTTCTTGAACTTGTTCATTTCTTACCCTATCAATCTCTTTTTTCCTATTATCCTTGATACCTTTGAGGCGTTGATTTTTGCTGACATTTGTTCTATCCCTTTTACTTTGTTTTTCAGCTTCCTTTACAATCGCCTCCACTTCTTCCATCAAGCTAATTTTTTCTTTAAGTCCTGACGTTTTACTTTTTTGTTTAATTCGCTGTTCCGATTCTTGTAAATGCTGTACATCTTCAATAGTTTTATCCTTATAGCGAGACTGATGTTCTAATAAAAAACACCGTTCGAATGTGTGAGTATCTTTATCATGCAGATATATAAAACTAACGTCTCTTGGATCGTAAGTAATAGAAACTTTATAACTTCCAGACATTCTGGCTTTGACAAACCATTGCTCTTTTAATGCTCTTGCAGAACTGTAGTACATCCCTTTCCATTTGATACCATGTCCATTTATTGTTGCCTTAGCTGTAGGTAAGAGCGTTAGCATAAGCTGTTGTTTGCTTATTTCCCTTAGCCTTCCTGCCCTATTTTTCATTCCCCATTCCCACAACTTTACTGGAATTGGCTCAACACCTGCTTCAATCATTTCTTCATCACGAATATAGCCTTCGATAACGTGACTTTGATTGTAATAAATGGCACATCTTATTGCTATTTTCGCCAAATCTTTAAGACAAAGGACTGAGGATAGTCTGTAATCCTTAGCTCCTCTAATCTGGTAATCTGATTGTATAGCTCCTGGAAGTAACGATTTCGCCTGACCGTTAAATATGGAGAATTGCTTTTCGACCAATGATTTAAAATCACCCCTGTACGGAGCAGAATTTTCAATTTTTATATTCAACTGATCAGTTAGAATGGTTGAAGCATTTGATAACAACTCAGCTCTATCAGCAACTATGCATTCTGGCAAATGTGCTGATGGCCATTCATCTTCTGTAATATCAATACCAAAACGTTTACAAAAATCCACCTTGTTTTCTACCATATTCATAAGTGCAATTCTTGCTTGCTCAAAACTTGGCCCTTCAAGGCATACGTGTACAGATAAGACCATTCTGGAAAAGACATCTTTTACAAAATACAACGTACCCCTCCCGATAATAGCCTGCCTATCGAACTCGCTTACAATAAACAGATCTGTTGTGGTAGAATCTATTTGAACCTTTTGCCCTGGTGAACGGACTTCTTGTTGGACACTCCCTAATACAGGTCTATATTGTAATTCATAGCGTCTTTTTCCACGCCTCTTTATTATTTGTTCCGATATATTTTCATTCTTGCGTACCCAATACAAGAATTGATTGTAGCTTGGTAGTTTATCAGGACTGTTTTCCAATTCATCCTTAAAAAACTCTTTAATCATTTGTTCGTAAGTAAAACGGACTGTAACATTACTTTGACGATAATAATATTTCATAACTGCTAACTGAAACTTTTGTTTGGTATCTTCATCAATGTTCGTACCTTCTCCAACAATATCTCCCATTTTTCGAGGGCGGCCCCTTTTTTTATTCCCGCTCTTTTTTTCCACCCCAAGTCCACCACACTTATAATAATCTGGCAGTAAACTGTTTAAATACATCCCCCGCTTCCAGAACCGTTTCAGGATTCTAATAATCTTTTTGTTATTAGTCCTCAACTCCCCTGAAACTTGACGGATAATTTCATTTCTTGTTTTCGAGATTAGTAGCTTTTCAACACCATGTTGTAAAAGGATATTTACAGTTTCCCATGCATTATCACGAATTACTTTAGCTTTTTCAGTAATCTCGTCTTCGGTAATGATAATGCTAAACGGATCATCACTAACAACCGATGCATCTCCAACAGTTAATGCATCCTCAATTTCTTCAACCTTTTTTAACCTTGGTAAAGTATCATCATAAATATTTATTAGAAAGCATGATGTATAAACTTCATTTATCCAGATAATTCTTTCAATGCTATTTGAATCATCTTTATATTTGATTAGCATGTTTGTAGTAAGTATCATATCTATACACCTCATTTTCGCTTAAAATCTTGACTGTATGGCATGGGTACTTAAAGGAAATTGTCTTATTCATATCTACACCGACAATTTTTCTGGCTATCATATGTTTATAGATTGCAATAGCTGTTCCTTGTTCAAGATTAAATTCATCATCAAAACTGGTTAGGATTTCGCTAATCGGTTTATCCTCTCCATTTCCTATCATGTCTACTAATCGCTCTTTGAGAAATGATTGCATTTCATCCTCAATACCGTATTCCTCCAAGTTGTAAAAGGGATGAATAAATTCGATGTTTTTTGCGAGAACCAAAGGAATTTCCTTATTGGTCACGATACCATAATCTACATTTTTCCTATTCCAGTATTCTTGCATTATTTGATATCGCTCAATTACTTGCTTATTCTCTAATTGTCGATAGTCTTTTACGGATCTGGCAAAATAACGTATATCACCGTTGTCTGTTTGCTCAGATAATAAAAAGGTCGTTGTTAGTATGATTGGTTCACCCGTTTTTTGATTAGTCAAACGTTTGATTAACTCAGTATCTAAGTTGGGAACTATTTTATCCATACCTTCAATCAATGGATAATGCTCCTTGATATCTAAAAACTTTCCACTTCCAAGGAACTCATATATATAAAATAATCTTGTCTCAGAGTCAGATAAGAATTCGTGTACTCTATTAGTAATCCAACCTTTAACTCTACTTACTCGACCGCTACTGGAAACTCTTATTGTATTAATAAAAGGCTTATAGTTCTCTTTTTCCCCTTGCCCGTAACCCTCGTTTATCAATTTTGCTATTTTTTTCGTAGTCTGCTCATGTTTCAAAACAGGCATATACTTCATTCCCTTCATTAAATAATTTTCTGAGCAATTATTTAGGCAATAAAAAAGTGCATTTATACCAAAGTCAATACTCCGTCTTTTTTTTACGGAATGACTTGATACAAATGCACTTATTTTTGATTTCTATTAATATAGAAGAAACTCGCAAAAGTTTTTGATATATTAAAGTAATTCAGCCTTTCTTTTCATCTCTTCCCTGCTCGGATTGGTGTAAATCAAACTGGTTTTCAAATCACGATGCCCCGCTTGATTTGCGACTTCATGAATTGAATATCCCGATTCCAAGGCAGTCGTACAGTAATAGTGCCTTAGTAGGTGCGGAGTAATCCTATTGCTATATTTCTTAAAATGTTTATTTATAACGCTTCTGTCCACCTTATCGCTTTCTCTCGATACAAATAAATACTCACTATCGTGAACTCTTACCTTTAGGTATTCCCTAATGGCATTCACAATTTTACTATTTAGGTAAACAATTCTCTGCTTACCACCTTTACCGATTACTACTAACTCTTTACCTTCAAAGCTATAATCACTCAACCTTACATTTAATGCCTCAGTGATTCTTAGACCACCATACGCCAGAAGAGTAACAAGGGCATATAATCTTTTGTCTCCTGCTTCAAGGATCGTTTGTCTAAAATGCTCAACATCTTTTTTTGTAATATCGCATGGGTTTGCATAATCAACTTGAACTTTTACAAAATCCGACTTAGAAATTACATCTTCCTCTTGCACTTTTTCATTTACCAGGAATTTGTTAAAACTATGTAATGAACTTAACTTACTATTTACTGTCTTACCATTCAAGTTCTTACCTTTATGCTTTTTCACATTCAATAAATAAGACTTGTAATCTAAGATATTTTCCCTAAAGAGTTTTTTACAAGAAGTTCCATAAGACTCCTTAAACCATGCAAAGTATTCATTTACATGAGCAACATAGGATTTTATGGTGTTTTCAGATTTGGCTTCATCTTTTAGATAATTCACAAATTGATACACGATATGTAGTTCCATTTGCCAATCTCCTTATTCCATAGAATTATGTTGCACTGGAAATTCGCCTTGCCACAAGGAATTATGTGGCATTCATAATCCATATTTTACTTCAAACATTCTATCAGTGCAACATAAATCCTCTTATGTCGCACTATATTTCTTTTATTTTTTTGCTCCTTAATCAATAAACATTTTGTATAATATTGGATAGAAGGGAGAATAGGTCATGGATTTAGATAAAAAGGAAAAAATTATTATATTAGCTATAATTGCATTTACACCAATTGCTTTAGGAATTATTCTTAATATACCAGGGGGCAGTTTAACAATAGGAGATGAAAATGCATGGGTGGGATTCTTCGGTAACTACTCAGGTGGAATAATTGGTGGATTTGTAGCTTTTTATATTGCAAAGTCACAGGTAAAACAAGAGCAGTATGCAAGATTAAAAGATAAAGAAGATCAAGAACAAGAGAAGATTAGTAAGCATGAAGAACAAGAAAAGTATATTAAAAATATAATTGAATTATTTTTATTAGACGAAATAACCTCCAACTTTAGAACCTTAGCAAAAGAAAAAAGTTACCTTGAAGCATTGGAACGAAGAGCTAAAGGAACTATTAATCCATCTTATACTTTTAATGTACCTTTACATTTTGATGAATTTGACAGAGTTAGGTTTGAACTAATTAAATATAATAATCAAGATGTTAAAGACGTAATTGAATTCTATAGAATCTGCAAAATAATAAGCTATGAACCTGATACGTCAAAAATGTCAAAAGACGATGCAGAGTCAATAGTAAATGTTATTTCAAAATGGAATACTAAGTTGAACAAAAAGAACGGTTAAATAAAGTTTACCGTTCTTTTTTCTGTTGTCATAAACCTATCTTTCAATATCGATATTAAATAACGGCATTAGTTTACCAATTGCATAATCCTCTAAATAAAATCTATTTACAACTTCATCCTTCCCATGCAGGTTTATAAAGCTGTATCCTACATGATTAACAATTAAATCAGCAGTATTAGGATGTTGCATAAACAGCCTCTCAATTCCTCTGCGAAGCTGATCGGAAGTTGATTTTCTTCTATATTTAGACTGATTGATTTGTAAATGCAATGACATTCGCTTCAATATGTTATCAGCACTTTTTCCAACGTATAACGGAATATGTCCTTTATACATTTCAAGCCAACTATCACTTATTTCAATCTCAACTTGGTGGTAATCATCTGATCCACTTTGACCTGAAATCTTTTTCCCTTGTAATGTATATTTTCGGGAACACATTTTCCAATTAAAAGGTTCAAGACTTTCATTTGAATTATTTAGCCACCAAAACACATAAACGCCACCTTTATTTATACCAGTCGGCAATAAGGTATCATTTGAGTTCTTTATTTTCCAACCAGAGGGATACCTCTTATGAAAAGTTCCATCCTTATTTTGTATTCTATCTAATATATCCGTAATAGGTCGTTGTTTAACTAATTCAAGTTGATTAAATAATAGTTCAATATCCTGCGTTAATGATGCCATTTTTTCACCTTTATGTTTCTTTAATTTCCTTATCTTGTTTCAATTCTAACACATAAGCAAAAACACCTACACTTTAGTGAGCAGGTATTTCATGCTTCTTAGCCAAACAAGATTTAGCCCTCTTATTTAGTTTCTCGATTAATCATTCTTGAAAGAATCTTACATATCTCAATGGTTATTCCAGTCAAATCTTGAAAAATTCTTTGGTCTATGGCTCTTTCATTCGAAATAGATAGTAACAACTCATTAACTTTCCTTGCTGAGTTCAATGCCATTTTCAAAGAATAATCTTTCTGATTTTCATAAAACTGACTATTCCCATAGGCGATCCTTACAGGAATGGATGTAACTAATTTCCAAAGTCTTTGTTCTTCTTTTGACGGTAATTTTACTTTTAGCAATTTAATTAAATCAACTAAATCCATTGCCTTCTGATAAACTATTAAATTATGGTAATCTGGCAAATATAACCTTTTATTTTGCATACTATTCCTCCTTGCTGTGGATTTTATATCATATTGTCGGGAATGTTTTTGATAGATAGGGAAATCTCAAATATGAAGAGTTTATCGGGGAACTTTAGAAGTTGAAGTTTATCCTTCCTCTACTTTTGTACAATCTTTTTCATCATTCCAATAATCATTCTTCTGATTTCAATGAGCCTTTCATCGAAATTCTCAAATGTTTTTTCATCTATATAACCGCATCTATAAGATATTTCAAACCACGTCTGTGTTTCGGCCGCAGATCCAAGAGCAATATTCAAGAACTGTAGTTCTTTTTTATAATACATCTGCCCATTTCCTTCACTTAGATTAGCCGAAACTGAGGTTATTGATTTCCATATCTGATTCTTAATAACATCCTTTTCCTCCCATGGTAGTGTCTCAGTAAACTCTTTGACCTCCACCACCAATTGTATTGCTTTTTCATATACAGTGGTTCGCCTTACATCTCGCAAGTATAAATCTTTTAATCGTTCCATAATATCCATCCTCCTAATCTGTTATTGGGTTTAAGAAGCATTATCATATACTTGAAGTTCCCTATGCTTTAATAGGTAATGCCCTATTAAAATTTTTTCTGCTTCTGTTAAATCGAACATGTCTTGAAGACACCAAAGCAAGCCTTCCTTGGCAAACGTCTTCAAAAGTGATTCAATATCAAAAATGCTATAACAAGCACTTTCTCTTGCATTTCTATATTTCCTTTGCGATCTCTCAATAACAACGTTCATGCTATTTACCTCCTAACTCTTTTATGGATTTTCTTTAAAAATTGAATTTCTAATTCTATTTTATTATCTATTGCAACCTATTAATATAGAAAATCGGTTTGAGTATGTCTGAGCTTTTTTAAAATCAAAACCAAAAAATGTTGAGTAAAAATTCAACTTGGTCAAAACATAAACCTATATATGCGGCCGCAAAAATTTATTTGTTGTTTCGATACAGCAATAATCATTGATGTTATGCGAAATCCTTTGTTAATTTCTATAGGTGTCACTCGAAATCCACAAGGATGAAAACCATAACTATTAACTTACAAGCTATGCTTGTTGTTTGAAGTTTCATCCGAAAATCGTAGCTGTCCTTGATTGCAAACTCCTCATAATGTTGAGTAAAAAATCAAGTAGGTCAAAACATAAACCTATATACTGCATCAAAAAAACAATCTACTTCTATCAATGCAGTTATCATAAGGGTTTTACGAATATATCCTTTGTAAATCCTAACAGGGAGATGCGATATCCCATTTCACATTTATGGGTATCTCGTAATTTGATTGGAGGTATAAATCCTATTAGATGTACTATTAACCCTGAAAGGAAAAACATAACTTTTAATAGTCGCTGACGCTTTAAAGATGTGGATAATAAACTCTACTCCGATGTCTATATGGATGCAAACTCTTCATATTGCTTCTGGAAATCAAGTCAATCCTAAAGGCATACGCATTATTACAATAAGTATATCCCACTAAGCAATTATTTGAGCTATTCCTACAGACAATGTGTTGCCTTACAGCGTAATACTGGTTTCTAATGTTATTTGTCTTAGAAGATTATTGTTAAACCATATCGGTACTGTTTTAGACTCCATCACTGTAACTGTAGAGTCATTTAATAGAACTTTTAATTGCAAAGCGTTGCTTTGGTGCAAATCCTACACATATCCTTCAATTTCCTAACGGAGTAGCTTTTTCAATATGCTGACAGCGAACAGTTACGTACAACAGCATATTGCATTCAACCATGGGGGAGGGAGTCTTCAACTTTTTCTGATTATAGTAATTAATACTACAAATTAAAATGAAATAAGTTTAGTTACCCCCTCCCCCCTAAATGATAATGCATATTAGAGTTAGCACAACATCCTTTGAGTTCTGCATATTGTTCGTGACTTTAAAACGTCAGCTTTTTATTAAAATTTGCTTTTCATTAATTGATTACAGTTCTTCTATGTGAATAAAGCAAGGAACAAAAATCAACACTGGATTTACAGCAACCCCAAAGTAGAAGTTGAATTCTATACCATTTAGTGAGCCTTCAAGATATACATAAACAGAAATATCACATTTTAATGCTCGAACATGGTAGAGCAGTTTTACTATATTGTTTCCCTTTGATTAATTGTAAGATTGTGTTGTAATCAATTAAAAACAAGGAGGAAAATGTAATATGCAACAAGTGTTACGTGATTATATTCCAGAACAACTAAAGAAACTAAGCCAATGGATTATTCTTAATAAAGAGAGTGAAGCTCTTTACGATCAAGTGTCAACCGAATCATTGCAAGAATGTTCCAAGATAGACTTATTGTCATTTGAGGAGGCATACAAAATTGCTTATTCAAGAATTTCAAATAGATTAGGATTCGTTTTTACAAAAGATAATCCTTTTGTAGTTGTAACCGTAAAGAACCCCTTCGATTCCCAAGGTGATTTAAACCAACTTGGATCAGAGATATCAGATCAGATTTGCAGTTATACAGAATATATTGACGATGGTATTCAAATCATTTGTGAAGGGATACTTCCCTCTGGAAATCAGAATAAATCATTTGATGATATTGAAATGATTGATAATGGAATCCTTACTATTACAGGTGATGCTATGTATGAAAATGTACAAATATATGAATGCACCAGGGAAGTAGTACAAATCTATAATAAGTATTTCTGTAAAACTAACAATAACCCTAAACAGAAAGTAATTAATTCTTCACCTTCCCCTACTGAGATAATTGATATTCTTCACAATATGGAGCAAGGTACTCAATTAATAGATCTTTTTGAAGGTAATTGGCAACCTTATTACGATTCGCATATGGAGGCAGATATAGCTTTATGCACAGCTCTTGCAGTTGCAACTAATTATAACAAAGAGCTAATAGATGAAACTTTCCGCCACTCAAAATTGTTTAGAGATAGTTGGGACAATAAATATTATGACGAAGGAAGAACTTACGGTGAAGAAGTATTGACCAAAGTGATCAATCCTTCTAATAAGGATAACATTGAGTACCAATCATTCTTAGAACCAACAGATACTTTACCGCCTTGGTATTTAAGTGGAGAAAAAGGTAAGTTATCGTTTATCCCCGCAGTCCTCGCAGAGCATCTTTCAAATAAGGAATCCATTATCTATTCAAATAGCAACTACTATCAATTCCAGAATGGAGTTTACAAGGAAATCACTAATCAAACAGTTAAAAGCATTATTCAAGGTAACCTACTGAAACGTCATGTAAAACCTTCCCATATAAAGGATACAGAAGAATTCCTCAAAATCCTAAATCATCAACCAGACCAAACTCTGAATGGAGAATCCTTGGCTTATTTGATAAATTTTAGGAATGGCATTTTAAATGTTAATACAAAACACTTCTCCCCCCATACTCAACAACACTTTTCTTCAATCCAAATGAATTGCTTCTACGATCTTTCTTCAAAGGCTCCACAATTTCATAAATATTTATCCCAAGTCCTCGATGAAAGCACGATTCCACTTGTCCAAGAATTAATGGGTTATCTTCTAATACCAAATACTCAGGCTCAAAAGGCATTTATCCTCTTTGGGCCAGGTCGCACTGGCAAATCTACTTTATTACAGATAATCGAGATGATAATTGGAAACAACAATATAAGTAATGTTTCATGGCAAGGATTAGAAGATAAGTTTCAACCTGCTACACTTTATGGTATGTTAGTCAATCTTTATGGCGACCTACCCGCCACCTCATTGAAAGATACCGCAAACTTCAAAGCTCTCACAGGAGGGGATACAATTAACGCCCAATTTAAAAACAAACAGATCTTCTCATTTAAAAATAAAGCACGTCTTGTATTTAGTTGTAATCAACTCCCCCATAACAATGTAGATCGAACCGATGCCTTTTATCGCCGAATAATCCTCGTTCCCTTCATTAAACAAGTTCCATCAGACCAAGTTGATCCCAACCTTATCCAACAACTGAAAAAGGAAAAAGAGGGTATCGTTCAATGGGCATTACAAGGCTTATACCGTTTAATGAAAAATAGCTTCAAATTCTCTGAAAGTGAGATTGCAGATTCTATCCTTGAAAAATACAAAACGAATAATGATAGTGTACTTTGGTTTATGAAGAATTATTGTGAACTAAATCTTGATACGAGATGCTATAGCCAAGATTTATATACTGCTTACAAGTCCCAATGTAAAATAAATGGACTGCAAGCTAAAACACAACCACAATTCAACGATGATATTATCAATTATGCAAATGGCAGTGTCCTAAAAGACAAAGAAGGAAAAACGAAAAGAGCTATCTATCGTGGAATTTCACTTTTAAAATTCTAAACTACCAAGATAATCACCATTATTCCCTATGCGACAAAATCGCACTTATTAAGAACTGATTCGACAAAATAAGTGCGATTTTGTGTTATATTTTCGCACTCTATGAAATAGAATAAAGAAACTACTAAAAAAGGAGGAATTTCCAATGAACAAACAGTTTAATTTTGCCATTGATTGCGGAAAATCCGAATGCAAATATGTCGGTAAATTTAATGGCACGTTACACTTAAAAAAGTTCAAAAATAGTGTCATAGAGATTGATGATCTTGGTGCTGAAATTGCACTAAATAGTTTTAATGTAGAATACGAAGGTAGGAATTTCCTAATAGGAGATATGGTTGGTGATAATATAGACTATGAGTTAAGTAAACAAAATCACAGCCATAGATTATCCATATATTTAGGGATTACAAGGCTCCTTGAACAAGCTGAGAAGGCGAAAGAGTCCATAGCTTTTGCCCAAATAAATCTCGCAGTAAATATTCCCCTGAACTTATATAAGTCCCAACAGAAGAAAACAGAGTTTGCGGAATACCTCAGAAATAGCGGTCAACTGATAGCAATGAGCGTTAATGGAAAACCATTCACTTTTCGTATTCAATCCATCCTTTTACTTCCCGAAGGGCTTGGTAATGTCTATCAAAACATGGATGAATATAGGGATAAGAGGCTTTTAATTGTAGACATTGGTAGTCTTAATGTAAATTACCTGGAATTATCTAACCTTGTTCCACAATATGATAAAATGGCAGTCAGCACACTTGGTATTAATATTCTGCGTGGGGAAATTGCCGAAACACTTAGTAGTAAGTATGGCACGATGATTACTGATGAAGTTGTGGAACAGATCTTCAAGGAAAAGTATCTTTACTTAGATGGTATTAAACAACCAGAAAGTAAGGACATTGTTGAAAAACTTATTGAAAATCACTTACAGATGGTATTAAACTACGCTAAAAGTCGTAAGATTTCCTTTTCGAACACGTCAGTAGTTTTTGTTGGAGGCGGTTCGGTTCTTCTTCAAGATTTCATCTCAAAGTTACCCTTCGCTATCATCGCTCCTAACCCTCAATACGCAAACGTCTTATCCTTTCTCAAAGTATTAGAGGCAAAGACCGTTGTCAAAGCGTAAACTTTCCATTAGCATTAAACGGAAGTACGATGATGTCTACACCTTTTTAAACTACTTGAAGGACAACAAGGAGAATGTCAGTGATTATATTTGTGGATTAGTAGAAGCTGATATGAATAAAAAGAATAAACCAGATACTTTTATTCAGGATGAAGTACGGAAAGTTGTAATTGAAACACTTCTTGCAGGTAATTTAACTCTAAACCAACTTGCCGATAATAAAGTAACTCATTCAAATGAGGACAAACAATGTAGCGAAGATATTGATTTGCTTAACCAATTGTTCTAATTAATACAGGGAGACCGTAATTGGTCTCCCTTTTAGCAATATTATCCCACACCCAACGCTTTAAACACTGCGTCAATAGGCTCTGAATAGAAAATAGGTTGAACTTTAATTAACAAATCTGATGGAACAGTTTGAAAATCCACAACGGATGATGCAGGGATTAATACCTTTTTTGCTCCCGCATCCACACAAACTTGCAAGATGTTTGCCAGTTCTTCTACCTTCTCTATTGTTCCCCCCACCGTCATGTTACCTAAAACAACGGTACTTTCTTGTACAGGCTTTTCTAATGCCCCTGAACATAATCCAATTAGCTCTGCTACAGCCAATTGAGGGGTTAAACCTATTCCTTGTAGGTCAGCAATATGCATTAGGTAGTCCTTTGTTTTTATTGCGATAGAACCACTTATGCTTTTACTGTTAGCAGTAAAGTAACGGTATGCTGTGTCTAAACTTTCTTTGACTCCTCGGTTAGATCCTACACCAGACTTTTCAAATTTACCCGAACCAGATACAACCTGATTTTCAAGTTTGAAGACTCCAATCATACCCGATTCACCGACTCCAACCGTATAAACATGACCTGGTTTCCCCATACCTTCTGGAATTAGCTTACCCCCGCCTTGTTCGGGAACTGATACATGTTCTTCTTGTAAAGATTCCTTGTCGATATAGGAAAACATTACATCGTAGAATTCCATACCGCCAATTTTCTTTAACTGTTCCTTTACACGTCTGCGGCCTTCAAGAGCATATTGTAGAACTTCCTCAACATCCTCTCTTGTAAATTCTCCATGAGGATATAATAACTTCATAAGCCCTGAAACAGTTTTTCTTACACCAATAACGTCACGTTGGTTCAAGTTATTGCCAAGTTTAAAGAACTGATCAATCGAATCCCCAAACGATCTCTTTCTCATTTCTCTAAAATACTCAGCTAAATAATCCACTATAAAACCATAGCGATCTGTAAAAAAATCGGGCCGCATTTTCGGAATCTCCCATCCAGGAAGATAATAATGCATTCGATCAAAGAAAGCCGAGTCATTATTCATTCCTTCTGGAAATGGAGCAAATAAGTGGGATGTTTTGATTAAAGAATCAACACTTTGATTGATATTCCCCACAAAAACCATAGAAGCTGATGCTGTTTTCTCTTCCTTTCCTCTGGCAAAGGAGCCACTCGCCATATAGTCTTTCATGATTTGAATACCATCTTTGTCCTTAAACTTTATTCCCGCTACTTCATCAAACGCTACAACATCCCACATACCAACAAGACCGACTGTCCTTGATGACATATTGTAAAAAAGATTGGCAACTGTTGTCTGACCACCAGAAACCAATATGGAATTTGGACTGATTTCTTTATAAACATGCGATTTCCCCGTTCCCCTTGGGCCAAGTTCGCACACATTATAATTGTTTTCTACGAGTGGTACGAGACGTAAAAGTAAATGCCATTTAACACGATCATTTAGTTGAGTTGGTTCCATTCCAGTTGAACGAATAAGTATATCAATCCATTCATCCTTGGTGAATTCCTTTCTCCCCTCGATGACTTCGTTGATATCCATGTTAGGCATTTGGATTGGTTTCAGGTTGCTTATGGTAAAGGGACTCATATTCTTCTGCTCTTCATCGTAGAAGTAGTCGATTTTTAACATCGACCAAATACCTCCCAATAATAATTTGTCATATTCTTTTACATATTGAGCAGAAATCGGAACATCTTTTAATCCTAAATTTGAAAACTCTGCCTCATATATATCCTTCTTCGGATTTAGTCGAACTGTTACTTTATCAATAATGGAATACTGCCCTAACTCACGTATCTTACTTTTGATTTTTTCAGCCTCATCAGGTCTTACAAAATTTTCCGAAAGGATCTTCTTTACCCTTGAAACGCCTTCCTTTATGCTTTCATCATCATCAGTGGCCGCATACATACCTAATAGGTATTCTAAGACATAGACAGGTACGTTTGCCCCCTCTTTAATGAGCTTAGTAAGGTCTTTTCTAACGACACGACCTCCAAATACCGAATTTAGTTTTTTATCTAATTCAAGTGTATTCACTTCATTCACGTTCTCCAATGGTTTCCCTCCCTTATCTTAAAAATCAAAATCACTAACAATTCCCAAGTTAATGTTAAAAGGTATTCTTTCGAGGATTACTCCTGTTTCCACATCTTTCATCGTTAAGTAATAATGTTTATTTTTATCATAAGTAATGGTTTTTAAGGCAAAACGGAGCTTAAATGTCCGTTCTTCTGGATTTTCTGAGGTTCTGTCCCCAATTATAGTCTCCTCATTAGAAATGACAGCTCCATTTTCGTCTGCCATATAAATCATGACTGTTCTTGGGATAACCTTTTCCTCTACCTTTTCCGTCTGGAAGAAAGATAAATGGAAAAGACTGTTTGTTATTTTTCTTGTTGTGTTAGTTAGTTTAATGTCCACTTTCACAATTTCACGACTGTTAGCTTGTCCTCTTCGGATGTTTTTGTATTTGATTAAAGGTACAACTACTTCTTGTAGGCTTGCTCCCCCATGAACAAAATTGACACCAGATCCTTGTATCTTAAAACGTATTGTAGCTTTTGGTACATAAACGTTCAATTGATGCTCGTTTTTAATGATAGAGTCCATGTTAATGTTGAGAATTCCATCCATCTGTCTTTTCTCTTTTGAAAGCATATATCTTCGCTTCACTTCAATTGTTTGGATGTCCTCTTTATCAATCTTATCACTCTCTGCTAATGCATCTCTTTGATAGACAAAGCCATGGTCAGCCGTAATAAGAACATTAGTTCCAGATAAATCATCCCGAATGATCTTTATGAGCGTGGATATTTCGTCAATCGCTCTTTCAACAGCATCGAACGTATAGATTTCTGTCGATGCTTTATCGCCCATAGCGTCAATGGTGTCATGATAAATGTAAATTAATTTTTTCCCTTTAAAATATTCTCTCCTACCTGCCTTGTTCATCGCAAAAACTTCTTGGGCATGGACAGCAACACTATCCGAAACAGATGATTCAATAATAGCCTTACGATTTTCAAGACCACTTGAAGACTTCCCATTTACTAAAACTCTGGCATTTTCATCAAAATCTACCTCTTTGTGTGGTAATAGTGAAGCCATACCGAGCTTTGTAACAGAAGGAGCGACACTAAGGACAGGTTCAATTTCACATGCCCCCATCGTTTCGGCATTTAATTTTTCTGCAATTTCTACCCCAACCTCATAACGAAGGGCATCTGAAATAATCACGAAAATCCTTTCAGCCTTCTGAACCTTTGGAGCAACATATTGCCTATAAAAATGTTGCTGATTTGTGATTCCAGGAAGTGTCCAGTTATCCTTCAAATCTGATTCTACAGCATGTGACCAATGAGAGCTTAAATCTCCCATAAACCAATTAGTATATAGATTTTCTACCATTGCTCTTAACTTTTTCAAGATCTCGCTATTTGGCTCATTATCAAAGGCAACATAAAACTTGCGGTAATATGTATCCATTTCATGATATTCATTCACATAACTCTTCCACATGTCTGTAGCAGATACTTTTGGTATTCCTGAACTATACTTCTTATAGAACTCATACATTTTAACCGTATAGAATAAAGCCTCGTAGATGTATTGGAACTTATCATAAAAGTGCTTTACTCTTCTTAAATTAATTAGTTTAATATACTCTTCATAATCTTCATGTGACGCTTCAAGACTGTTCGCAATATATATGATGATTGCTTTATCAAAATAAGAAAACGTGTCTGCATTTTTAAAGGCTTCAATTGGTAATTGATTAACAATGTTAGCCAACTTAATTTCCTTTTCTACAATTTCCGCTAATTCATTGTAGATAGCATAATCAGACTTATGGTGCATCCAATGGTCAATGAAAACCAATGCATTTGACCTGTTTCTTTCAGCGATAAAACTTTTTATGTTTGAAAGTGATGATTCTTCCACAGAATGACTTAGCGTAGTTACAGTTAAGTGCATAAGTAAAGTCTTCAATGATCTATCTTCTCTATCGTATCCATACAAATTAGATAGGTACTTCCAAAACACATTTATATCAAAATACTTCTCCATTAAAGTTACGTATTTGTTATCTTCGTCGGAAAGACCTTCCTTTAATACCGTTTTAAGAATCTCCTCAAAATCAGGTGTCTTTAAGTTACACAAAACACTCATAATACCTATTTCGATTGTCTCTTCCGTATAGGACTGATACCCATAGGACTTAAACTTCTGTGAGTGTTTTTTGTTGAAAAACTTCTCATACTTCTTCACAACTGCTCGTAATGACGAATCAATTCCTAAATCATCCAATAACAAGGAAATCTTATCTGCATAAAATGTTTTCGAATAGTAAACCGTATCAATAAGCCAATTTTCTTCCACACTTAAATCATTATTTGTATAAATGAGATAATGAGAATTGGGATCTTCCTCTTCAAGTAAATACTTGGAATAGAAATTGTTTTGATCAGTCAATAGATGAACCTTTACATTATCAATAGAAAGATGACCGATTTCTTCTACAAACTCTCTATCCTTATCAACCCAAAATACAATTTTTCTTTGTTCACCATCATTTAGTGGTTCATTAAACGTTGCAGTTAATGTAGAAATTATTTGATCTAAATTCAAGTGCACTCACCCCTTTACAATAAACTCCATAAAACAAGGATACACCAGTCATAACTGGTATATCCTCATGACTGCTCATATTTTTGCTACAAGCCCTTTAAACTTCTCATAATTAACTTTTACACCATCATCTAAATCAATTTCGATTTGCATATCAGCCATATGATGCAATAATTCATCATACTCTTTTAGCTCTTCAATTTTCTTGTCTAATGTCTTCAATTCCTTCTTTGCGTTACTGATTTCTTTGGTTGTTGAGTCACCTTCAATAATACTGACAAGAGACTTTCTCTCAACATCCAAACGAATCTGGTACTCATGAAGATATTCAGTACGAATACGGGATAATGTTGTCTTATCATAGCGATGCATATAAATTAAACATGTAAATGCCTTTTGTTTGCCAGAAGTAAATAACCAATATATCGGTCTCTTCTTATAGGTTTGTACATGATCCTTGAAGAAATCATTGAGTAAATATCTCCTAATCGTTTCCTTTGAGGTTTCCCCTTTTTTCCTTCCAAGCATATCTGCAATATAATCAAGATTTTCAGATAATTTCTCTTCACCGAATGTAGTTTTAACAAATTCAACTAACTGTGAAACTAAATCATCTTCAAAATAAGATCCATACAGGATTGGAAGTATGTTGTCGTTATCAACTTTAAACCTTCTATACTTATCTTGATTAAATTGGCCACCCGCAAAGATAAGACCTTCTTCATCTAATGAATATCTTCCGAACATGCAACCAATTGCATATGACAAAAATGACCTTATTTCTCGTTCATTATCAGCCTTTCTTAGCGTTATGTCCTCTTCATTTACATCTGCTAATATTTCATTTTCCAAGCCAAAAATTTGAATTATTGACTTGTTCAATTCATTTTCATTACCAAGCAAGAGATTGAACCTCTCTAAAGCGATATTTTCCCAATTTTTATAAGCAACTTTGATTTCAGGGGTATTTTGCTTATACCTTAATAAAACATGTTGTTTAAAGTCCCATGATGTCTCAAATGAATCCCAATCTTCTTTTGATATTGATACGTTCTCTTCTGCCAAAGAGGTAACATGATTTTCTACTTCCTTCTCTACATCAACAACGATTGGTAAATTTGCAACATCTCCAACCTGGAAATTCATGGTTGGATTAAAAAACTTCAACATTTCAAACGTCACTTTTGAATTTAAAAACCCAATAAAATAATTAATATTCTTTTTTGGAAAAAGCGATGAACCTGCTACATCGAAGAGTGAACCTTGTGGAGTATATCTACATGAAAAATTAGATGAACTAATAAAGCTCCACGTAATACTCTCTTTAAAATAATAACCTCTATCCTTTACAACATAATCAATATTTCCTTTTAAATATGGATATTTTTTATTAACATAATCTTTTATCTCTTCCCCATCATTAAACCAATTTACAACATATTCTCTATTTCCATACCATTTTCTAATGTTTCCACCTTTATTATAGGGGAACCATTTGTATTTACTTTCCTTTGCTTCGGCATTTGAATTTGCATCTACACACAATTTGGAAATTCCAACTTCAAACCATCTTCTTAAAAACATATCATTATTAGAAGTTTGAAGACCAGGCTGTAAATAAGCGTAGTCCCCAATTTTAGGAAGGTCATTAAATAATGAAAGCATTTTTTTACTTGCCCAATAGGCTATTGTACTATCAGGAATCAAAGCAAAATCATTACTGTTTGAATGAAATCTGTAATCAACATTTTCATCTCTTACAGCTTCAAGAGTCTTTATTGGCTGATTTTCACTTCCAGTGAATTTAGATAAACTAATGAACTCTCCATGCAAATTACCATTGTAGTTTCTTACAGTAAATGTGCAAACTGGTACAGTTACGTCAGGGAATGAGTTATATTCTAATTGGATAAGTGAACTTATATTTTTCTCAGCAATAATATATTCTCTTAACTTCTTATAGGATGAAATAAACATCCATACAAACGGTGTTACGAAACCAAGTTGTCCTTTTAATTTAACCCTACTAAAACAATATTCCATAAATGCAGAGAATGTATCAGCTTTGGCTTCCGAATAATTTTTCTTGAGATATTCTGACAGTTCCTCTTTCATATACTTACTTCCCATATATGGAGGATTGGTTATAAGAATATCATAAGCACTATTCATAATTTTAGATTGTATAATTAAATCAGGTAATACCCCTAATACTTTCTTTCTTTGCTCTTCTTCAAAAAGATCGTTGGCAGGATTCTCCTGAATATAGGCTAACCTGCTCTCGAAATATTCTACATCAACATCTCCAACTTTTATTAAGGAGCCGATGGTTTTGGCATCTTTGAACTTTTCAATAAATTCCTTTGTTTTGTCAAAATATACGCTACTATTATCCCCAACAATATAAGTAATGTCTTCGTCATCTAATGTATTCGTTTCTTGTATTGAAGCTAAGTTAAGTGTTAAACCCTCTCTTTCTATACTTCTAAAGAAACGATTGTTGTACTCCAATGCTTTCATAACTACAGAAAAACATGCAAGCTGATAAGCACGATCATCTATATCTAAACCATAGAGATTATTTTCAATAATCAACCTTGGGATTTCTCTTTCCATGTATCCACACTTACTATAGATTTCATACAACACATCAAACATATAGACAAGGATATGCCCACTACCCATCGCAGGATCAAAACACTTGATTTCTTCTACTTTTAATTCTTTATTGATATAAGGAGAAAGTTTCTCCTCAAAATTAGGCTCTGGATTTGTACTTTCAAGATAGAATTCCCATTTCTTTATGAGATCTTGATGTTCAGGATAGGATTCAACCCAATAACGACCTAATGAATTTTGCACCATATAACGTACTATCCAATCAGGTGTGAAAAGTTGTGTAGCATACGGAATTTCTTCTGTTTTGTACTTCTTTTTTGCTTTAATTACCCGATCCTTTTCCTCAGCTATATAATATTGATAAAGCCAACCAATAATTTCAACCTTTCTCCAATTTTTTTCAGGAATCAACTCAGTATTAGCCATTTGGCGAATGAAGGAGTCTTTTGCTAACAACCCTTCTGGAAAAAGGATTTCTGTATAATCATCAATAGTCTCGAACATAAAAGGAAGAAATCGATTCAAGTCGTTACAATGTTTAATAATTAGGTATTTGAAAAGTTCTTCTGTTTTGTTATTTAACTTCAACTCGTACACGTACTCTTTATCAATCTCTAAATCCAACTCTAACGCATCATTTAACATATCTGGATCGGCACTATTTGGGTTCGTGGATGAAAGAACACGTACTTCTGTTGGAAGGTACTCGTTGACCTCCATGTAACGTAATGCTGTAAAACGGTTAAACCATATATAGGCGACTTCTTCCATAACCTGTTTAAATCCGATTTGATTAATACGAGCAATTAATTTGTCTCTTTGAATTTTTTCTTCTTTTGAAAGCTGTTTGCCATCTATAAAGATGGCATCCGAGCTTTCAATGTCTGCTTTTTTTATGCTGTCTTCCGTAATTCCGATTTTCATTGCCTTTGCTTCAACTTTTTTCAAGAGTTCTTTTCTGGCACTTGTCGCAAAGGTTCTCAGAGCTGATTTATTCATTTGAACATCTCCCGCTTATTCAATAAATTCAATGTGTTTATTTGATTTAATGATTTGCTTTAACTTATTTGAAAGGGTGTTAATGTACTGGTCAACATCCTCCTCAGAATTCAAAGTCCTAACGACAAGTAGTTCAGAGACTTTAACCTGTTGCTTTTGAACTGTTACAACTGTTCCTCCATCATTCGAATCATTTGCTCCATTACCTTCTCCTACTTGTCCTGCTTCTTCCTCTTTTTTTCTTTGCCATTCCTGGATTTCCTGGTTAATTGTACGTTCATATTTTTCCTTAAAACTTACACTTTGCGAAATAGTTGCGTCTACTTTATAGATATCAGTAAATCCATCAACAGAATTTAATAAGTCATCGTAATATTTATCTATTCGATCTTTCGTATCAGAAGAAACCCCATACTGTTTCGCCAATAAGGAAAGGTGATCATAGTCAACCTTGATTTTTTTCTTAGCATTTTCTTTTTTCTCGGTTAGAACATCATTAATTTGATCATTAATTTTTTTTATGATTTCTGGTATCTGCTTTATTTTCCCATATGGAACAGGATCATTTAAAATATCTTTTAATTGTTTTGCGTACTTATCAGCTTCTTCACCTATGAGATATGCTTTATTTTCTTCATGCTTGTTGATTGCTGTTAATCCTTTATCAAAGATATCTTTTTGATCAGTACCGAAGAAGCTCTTGATATAAGTCATGTCCTCTTCCCAATAACTAAGATCCTTTTGAAGTTCTTTCATTGTCGCAAAAAATGAAGCATTATCTAATCCTTTATTGAATTCTCCAAAATACTCTAATCCTTTATTAAGCAAACTCATACCAGGATATTTTCTACCTTCGTAACGAGCCTTGAACGCATTTATTTCGGCAACTTGTTTTTCAATGAGTGTTCGAATTTCCTTTACTAAGCCATCTTCATCATCTGGCAAATCCGTCTTATTAAATACCTCTTTACAAACCTTTTTAGCTGTTCTAATAAGAGCTTCGTCTACTTTTACTCGTTTAAAAATTATTCCTTTATCAACCTCGGATGTTTTCGTTAAAACTGTAACTATCTTATTTGCACTTTCTTCTGGTTCCAAATACTCAGCATTGTAACGGAGGCGAATTTTTTGTTCTTTTAATAGTTCTGCAATTAAACGCTGAATATCGAGCAGTCTCCAACCATATGGCTTATCATTAAAACGATCTAAGATAATTTTGATTCGAACTTGCTTATTAATGGATTCTTGTAGGCTAATAAAGTCAGAAATTTCCTTGATAGCTAACTCATTAGGCACTTGCTTTATTTCAGTGCTGAAAGACATTTGCTCGTCTTTTACATTTAAAACAGATATAAGTTCTCTCTCACTATCTAAGAAGTCCTTTATATACCCTAACTTCGTATATACATTATCAACTAATGAATGGAAGGCAGTATTAAATTTCTCTCTTACAGACGAACCTTTCACATCAGCATTATCTCCATTAATGTAGAATTTTCCTCCATTTACGGCATCCTCTAACAATTCTCTGACTCTTCGTCTTCTTTCACGAACTTCTGCTTGTTTATTGTTTAAGATATTTTGAATGCTCTCAGGAAGCTGTGTAATATTCTTTTTCTTGCGATACTCCTCAATTTTTAGAACTTCTTCCATTTCCTCTACATAGGATTCATTCCCACCAAGTTTAATGATTAATTCGTCATTTCCAGAGGACATCATCATAATTTCCTGCTCTGATTTTCCATAGTGATCAGATAATGGCGAAAGAATATTGATTCCTATACTTGATGTTTGATTACCATAGTTCTTTTCATCCATCTTTTGATTGTAGGAAAAAGAATAAACATTTGAATATCGGTATTTCTTTTCATCATAGAGATCTTGGAAAATGTAATTCGCAAGTTCCCTTTTTATAAGGTCTTCATCTACATTAATTGTTTTGATTTCTCGGTTAATGTCCTGCTCGTCATCAGTTAGGAAGATAAAGTATTCACCATTTTTTTGAACAAGCGTTTGGGAAATCAACTTCCGTAAAGACACTTTAATTCTTTCTTTCAGCTCCAATTTATCTTCATCAATGTTTGTTACCATCAATGTAGCAATATTGTCGATGTTTGCAGGAAGCTCTTTAATGTATTTAATCATGAACAACACTTTTAACAAGTTCATGTTAAATTCATCATCTTTAAGAGCAGGATTTTCATATGCCCCTTCAATTACCCTCGATATTGATGGGTTAAGGAACTCTTTAATTGTATCGTAGAATGCGTGGAACGGAATTAATGTTCCCTCCTCGGCATCCTTATAACGTAGTCCCGCTTCTTTAAATGCTGATAACATAGATCGTTCACCCTCGGATAAATGCTTTCCTGATGAACCATGTCTCCTTACTTGTTCAAAAACATTTTGCAGGAGTTTAAACTGATAAGGAATAAACGGGTAAACATCTGCGAATTCTTGCTCATTATCATATCCTCTTAAATCTGCTGTACTTTCTTTAAAGCTAATTAGGTTCTTTAAGATTGCACTTTTTTCTGGATAAATTAATTTTAACTTATCGTTAGCAACCTCTTTTTTTAATAGGATACGTTTCTTGATTACTTCATCCACAGAGATAGATGAAAGTGATAGCCTTGTATCAAAGCGGCCCTGAATGCGTGAGAAGTCATCTCCCTTTACCTTAACAATACTATCGATACTCTCTTGGGAAGTAACCATAATCCACACCTTCCCTTTCGCATGAGTTCCTAAGTCCTCTGCAAGCGTTTGAAGGTTAAGCATAAGATTACGACTATCACCAATAAACTGACCAATTTCATCCACTAAAAAGACAAGATGAAAATTTTTACCCTTTTGATCAATGTAATCTTTTACATCCTTTGCAAACTTTTCAATACTGATTTCAAAGTTATTCACACCGTTTTCAAACCAATTTCGTGCTGATTCCTGGCTCATGTCAGTTACCTTCGTTAAGGCTCCAATAACATAGTCTGCATCAAAATAGAAAGTGTTACGGCGGTCTACCCACTCTTCGCCTGAAAGTGCCTTAAACTCGTCTCTAAACGCCTTATAGACACCCTTCTGATCTAAGTATTTCTCCATTTCAGCGACACCAGGAATATCACCGAAATACCCCCTGTGTTCATAGAATACCTTCATAAATACACGTAGAATTGCATCCTCTTTTGACTTGCTATCTAATGATGCTTTAGAATCAATGTTGAAAAGGATAACCTCGGTCTCTACATCAGCAGTACGATTCATATTTGCTAAGATTAACGGATCTTGTAATTTATCTTGGAAGAAGTCGATTGCGTTTTTATCTTTTACTTTTTTATTTTCAAGTAAATAAGCAAGGATTTTCAGGAAGTGTGATTTACCTGAACCAAAAAATCCAGAAATCCAGACACCCATCTTATCAGTAACACCATCTATCCCTTTTTGATAATTCTCATAAAACTTGGAGAAATGTTTGTTCAGCTCTCTTGTGACGACATATTCATCAAGCTCTTGATAAATATTATCCTCGTCTGTCTGAGCTACTTTAATAACGCCTCTTATGTCTCTTTCAATATCTTTTTGAAACATATCTTTAATGATCATTTGAATCCCCCTCTTCTCTATTCGACCAATCGAAATGCTCTGTAATAATTATCATCTTTAAACTTTCCAAACAATTGAAGTGATTGGGTATCATATTTTCCAGGGAAAAACATGATAACAGGTATTTTATCAATTACTTCTTGTAGGTTATTTAAAATAGTATGTGATCTAACAAATGGATAAACCTTGCCTACACCAGTAATAAATACAACATTGTTATCACCCAATTGTTCTTTAATCTTCCGCAAAAATATATCAGGCTTAGCAAATGTAGTCATTGCTTTATATAGAGCATCTTTGCCCTGTTTCTCCTCTACATCAAAAACTCGGTCAAAAATCCTTTTTTCCTTTGCAATATCAAGTAATATCTTGTATAAGTCAAATTCAATAACTCTGCGATTAGAGCCTTCGTAACTGAATTCCTTTTTTATATGATTAACATAATCCCTTACGATTAACTCTTCATTTGGTTCATAGTCAAAAACATAAAAACTAATCTCATTTCCAAGCCCTCGGCCTTGGATGAACTTGTCCTCTTTAATTTTTGGAATAATTTTATCAAGTCTTCGATTTATATTAGCCATAAGTATTTTCCTTTCACTCACCCATTGCTTTTAAATACGCAGTATCACCCATAATATTTAGATGACTCTTTAAACCTTCATCTATTATCAGTCTATTTAATTCTCCTGTTTTTTTATCCACTATCATCCCTGCTTCATACAATAACTTGATATATACTTGCTTTAATTTAGCAACCGTCTTTTCAGTCCACTTTGCCATTTTTTCATTCTGTTCAGATTTAATAATAAAAAACGTATTTATGTCTTTCTTTTCCAAAAGGTAATTATTCATTTCCAGTTTCTCTCTAACAACTTCATTCATAAATTCAAAGAAAAGCCTATCTGTTTTCATTATTGCATAAAGGTTAATTATCTTGCCTAATTCTAATTGATCTTCTAATACCATTTGTTGCAACTCTTCATTTAAGGCATTTGCCCTTCGCATTACAGAAGGAAATACACTTTTCATACTCGTTTTTATTTCATATTGAAATAGATTTTCTTCAAACACTTTCTTCTTGATGTCCGAATCAGACAGACCTTCCCTTTTCAATTTCAATACCTTTTTCAACTCCAAAAATGAAAACGAAGCTCCTGTCAGTGTTGCACTATATTCTAATTCTTTAGTCATGTATTCAAATCCTTCCATAGTAGTAATTATGACCTACTATCAATACCGCTTTTTATAATCCGCTCAATCACTTCAAGCCTTCTCTTTCCACACTGTTGCTTTAAGACTGTAGTAAACTCCCCCTCTTTAAGCATTTTATTTGGATTATTTATGTACACGTCTTGAACACTTTTGATAAGCGTATCTTCATTTAATTCATCATTCCAATAGGCATCTACAATTCCATTAAGAGACACTGCAAGCTCTCTTTGTGTTTTGTAAAAAAGTTTTACTTGCAAAAAGACCACCTCAAATAATGTCTATACTAAATATTATTCTACTCTTATTTTATTCTTACTCGAATTGAAATGCAAAGAAATCTGTAAAAAATTGAGAGTGCAGTTTATCCTACACTCTCAGCTAATTTGATATTAAGTTTCTAACAATCCTTCCCTATGTTTCTCCCACATCTGTTCTTGCGATACTGTACCCAAATAGAACGTATAATTCGATAAATAGAAGATATACTTATCCATCAGTTCAACCAATTGATCAATCTTTTCAAATTTATGTTCAAACTGCTCTACGAACGATACAACCCTCATATTCTCGTCATCGTACACTACAGTATTTCCAATCACATCCTCTAAAGCAGTCTTTCGTTTCGCTACCTCTTGGTATATATCTTCTGTTTGATTTCCAAACTGGCAACTAACATAAGCCTCTCCTTTGCGGTTAGAATAAACAAGTTCGAAATCACATAAAGTGCGGCCCGCTCCATACCTTAATTTATTTGTATCAATGGTTCGTTTCTCCCTAAAAATGTTGGGGTATTTTATTCTACCCCGCAATTCATTGATGATGTAGGCGTTGGTTCGTTCTCGATCTGTTATTCTTTCAAACTTGTATTCTATTTTCTCGCTAATACCTTTACAAGAGCTGACATATTTATCAAATATGTCATTGTAAGTATCTACGGCATTTAACTGTTTCAGATTGTCCATAACGTGCAATATATGCATGTTATCCAGATTTTCAAGAATCGGAAGTACACTTGAATTAACCTCTACTGCATAGAACTCAATTGTCTTATCTTTTAACTCACAAACCATATTTGCGACCAACTCTATGGCTTTTGCAGAGAAGTCTTTTGCACCCCAAATGATTATGCTATTATGTGGTGCTTTTTCAATAATTTCTCCTATCGATTTTATATGACGATCTTTTTCAGATGCAAAGTCAATTTGATTTTCTACGAATATAGACTTACCAGATATAGTCAAACCAAAAATATCTATTTGCTTTCCCTTATGATAATGCTCCCATTTTAACTGTTCGACCTTTTCTGAGATAATATCCTCAATAGCCTCTTTATTTAACAAAGCAATGTACAAATTCAGGTAGTTCTCTTTATCACCTTTTGCAATCCCCATAATAACTACTCCTTTTGAAAAAAAACAGAGAGGATAATTTATAGATTTCCTCTCTATTACTTTCTTAATTATTATGCTCCTGTTTCAAGTTGTCTACCGCTTCACTGATTTCATAAATATCAGCTATTAATGTATCTTTATCCCATCTAACCTCATAAACTACATCAATCAAATCTAATAACAATGCAACCGCCTCTGAACTAAACTTATTTACTCCATCTACTGTAAACTCTCTCGAAAACAGTAATTGTTCCAATGAAACTACATTATTACTATTTTTAGAACTCACTTCTAATAAGTCCACAGGTTCTACGCCTAATGCAGAAGCCAACCTTTCTATTACTGGATATGTTGGACATTCACGATCGCCCTTTTCAATTCTATTAATATAACTCTCAGAAATTCCTGTTAATTCCTTCATTTCACGTAAGCTCAATCCTCGCTTTTTACGAAGATGTTTTACCATACTGGCGAAGGACTTGTTTACTGCTCTTACATCTCTCATTTCCTACCATTCCTCCTGTATTTCGCTAAGCGAAACTCCTTTTTATGTTGAACCCTATATTATAGATAGATGGTATATAAAAATAACTCCGAACGAGGTGAAATATGTAGAAATTTGAAGAAGAATTACGAGGCTTTAATATGATTATGTTGCTCTTTTAACGACATCAAACCATTTTCCATTGTCTTCATAAATCAGGAAGAAGCCTAACTGCAATAAAAGGCTTCTTCCACTGGTGGTACAACCATTACATCTATTGGCTAAAATCTACTTAAATACTCTGAAAATCTTTCTACCTTATATGTATGGCTTTCCTCCGTTTCATACGGACTTTCTTCAAGAAACACTTCTACCTCATGATCAACTGGCATCCCGTTAGATACCAATTCTCGCATCAGTTCAATCTCAACCATTTCTACTTCTTTATTTCTCCCATTCTTGCCGACACCTTCTAAGAAATGGTTAATATGTTTATCCCGATAGTTTTCTAAGCAAATCGCCTTGAAATTGCAACGTTCACATACTTTTTGATTTTGAGCCTTGGGGAATGCATCCATAACATCTTCTTCACTTACACTTATATTTTCCTCTAATTTCATTATTCTGTCGGCACTTTGTTTTATCAGTGTTTTTACCTCTTTAAATCCAGATGAATCCACTTTATAGGATTTATTTTTACCATCCTCTAAGTATTCATTTGTCACAATCAAGTCATTTATATTTGCTCCATATGTCGATTCTGCATACATTCCATATATTGAAAGCTGTATTGGATCAAACGCACTCTCTTTACCTGATTTCCAGTCCACGATTCCCCATTCATTGCAATCAGTATCAAAATAAATCAAATCTGCTGAGAGATTAACTTTTATCCCATCTAACATAAAGGAGCGGTATTTCTCCGACTCCATTATTTTCAACTTCCCGCTATATATCTTTTCATTTAAGGTAAAAGAGTTTATAAATCCATCTACACAGGTATCCACCTTTCTTCTGATGAACTGCTTAACTTCTTCTTTTAACCGACTGCTATCGTAATATATTTCAAATAACATAGAATTGGCTGTGGGATCTTTGTACCAACGTTCAAACCCCCTCTCTGCCTTTTTGTAAATTCCCTCGATATTTTTATAGAGTGCCTTCTTTATTTTCGAAGCATTTAGAAACTCACCTGTTTCAAATAATGTTCGTATTTCACTTTCTATTTCTTGATGAATCTGATTACCTATTAGCAAGTACACATTAGTCATATTTTTTAACCGCCAAGCAAGTTGCAGTAGCGGTGGCTTCGTTTCATATTCCCCTCTTTTCGCAAAATAATAGTTCAAAACGTACTTTGTTTCGCACTCCATCATCATTTTATGTTTTGTTAATGACCATAAAACAGAGTATCTCCCCATTTTGTCCACACCTTCCTGATATGGTTTTCTTTGCAACAACATTATAAAAAAGACACCTAACTCTTATTGAAGTTAAGTGCCTTAAATATAAAAATATGAAATTGTCCTTTCTTGTATGAAATGACTGTTCTCATTGGTATTCTCCCATAAACTAAGTAATTTTCATTATCATAACACAGAAACAAGTGTTCGTAAATGTAGCAGTTCCATTACTGTAAATCGTTAAATTCAGTGCATGACTATCGTATAAACATCGGTAAATTAACACATTTTTAGATGACTTTGAGATACTTCCTCACTATATATGACATAATCAATATCGACATATTATCTAATGGATATCGGTTAATGATCTAATTGATGATGCACCATATTTTTAAAGTAATAGACTGTTTAATCACTCAATTTTTTATTGTTATCTGCTAAACATTTATCAAGATCGACCTCAAATTCAATCCAACAGCCAACGCAACGTATTTTCCCTCTGTGAATTACATAATCACCAATATTAACTCCACAATCTACGCACGTTTTATTTTCCTCTTGTGTGTAATTTCCGCTATGCAACCTGTCTTCCACCATGCTCGCTCCTTTTTTAGACTTTCATTCTATCGGTATTAGAGGTGCAAAAGTAGATAATGACCATCTACTCTCAGAAACTTGTAATCATGATACTAATTGAAATAACTACACAGTTCGGCTGTAAAGAACGATCGTCAACTCTTTTGTAGATTATTTATTTTTTCATAAGCCCCTAAGTAGCTTTATTAACCGCCGATTTTGCCTTGAAATCTCAGATTCATAATCGTCTGGTAACTTTGTAATCTTCTTCGGTATCGGTAATCCTCTTGCCTTTTTATTCTTGGTAGAATCATTATTTATAAGTTCATCCAGAGAAATACTACTTTCATATAAAATTCCAGGATCAAAGTCAACATCATTTGCCCACATTACCGTTCCTGCAACCTCATCTAATTTTGCCGTCATAAATACCTCTATATCGTTAATTATCTCTTTCATTAATCCTTCCTTATTATGCAGAAACTCACGCATGTCTAATAAACGATAATCGCTATTTTCAAATTCCAAAATTAGCTTAAAGGTTTTTGTCGGGTAAAACGATAAAACTCTCACCATTCCTTCCTCCTTTTAGAACCACAAACACATAATAGTTTTCCGATATTTTCATAATAACAGCCTATTAGCATGTATTTTAAACAGTTCGAAGTCTTCATCTAACTTTTCTTTTGAATAGATCCCATTTTCTAATGCCTGCCTCCAAATATCACTTCTTTCCCAAAACAATCTGACTTCCTGTTTAAACTCTTCTACCGTCATATCCTTATAGGTCTTACTACTACCAAGAAACTCAGATAAATCCTTCAAGGCATTATCATATTTCTCTTTTAACTGAGTTAGGTCAAGTTCACGTTCGGAATTCAATACTCCCGCCCCCAATACATCAAAAGTGTTTTCCTCATTTGTGTCTTTTGTTTTTTACTATGACTTTTGAAGTAATCAAAGCTAATCCGATTATTATTAGAATCGCCGTTGCAGATACGGTAATTAGCACTTTTCATCCTTCCCTTCATTCAATTGTTTAATCGAACAAGAAATACATACTATTTTCATCTGTAACTTAGATACTCCCCGATCTACTACCTTCGTTCTCGGAAGATTTGATTTTGTTATTTCTCCCTTTTAATTCCCGCTTTCTTTTCCCCTCTTTTGTTTAGCCATTCATTCCTTGTTCCTTGGAGTTCTTGCTCGAACAATGAGATCCTTCGCAGAAACATGAGTGAAACACATTTGACCGTCTTCTTCCCAAACCCTTTCTACAATAATTCCGTAATCACTTATATCTTTAAGAATTATTACCTGATTGACCTGTAGTTCTTTATCTGTTTCAATTAGCGTACCGTCTACTGCATCCATTCGATATTGATAGACCTCTTCAAAGTCATCATACGTCTTACGTAGCGGGTGGAATAATAACATTTAGAACATCTCCTTTTAGTTTTTTACAAATATCTATTTTTTGTGTCAATCACTATTTCGCCCTGTTATTTAACATTCTTTTTACAGCATTATGGCTACTTCTGTGAAATGGATTATTAACCTTTTCAAAAGGTTGCAAATACCTAACGTCAATTCTTATATTAGGATGCATCTTCTGTATCCTTTGATAGAGTAAAATTAATTCAGACTGTAGCTTTTTTAAAGAGGCATTTCTTTTAAAAGTAATTTTATTGTGCAAAAAACCCTCAATATCATCTACATCTGAGTAAACAGTAACCTTCTCGCAACCAGGCATCATATATTTTTCGAAATTCGTTAAGGCAAAAATAAGAGCTTTTAATTCCCCATAAATTGGCTTATCTACACAATCCTTTGGAGGATAGGCATATTGCTGTTTCACAATAATGCTTCCATTGCCTACATAAGTACATGCACACGCCATTTGGCTTAAATCTCTACTTACAGAGCAATCACAGTAACATGCCAACGAATCATAACTTAAATATTGCTCAAATATCATTTCTTTTAATTCCTCGCTTATTTGGCTCTCACGTTCGCCCCAAAATCGAGGCTTTGTTACACGCTTTAAGTTTCCTTTTTTAATCGCCATTCCTTCACCACCTCATTATTTTGCAGGACAAGTAACTTTTTGCTGAGAAATATAACAATATTAGAACAACCAGGTCTTCAAAAAATACCCAACTACTAACCCAATCATAAGTAGAGTGATTTTATTGGATATGCCAATTACATAATATTGCATAACCCCATTCGCCTCTATTTTTGATATTACCTTTTTCAATTTAATCCACCCCTTTCTAAAATCTGATGTTGTTTTTCAGACAACAGCATCTAAAAATAGAAAAAGCTCGGATACAATCGTATCCGAGCCTAATTTTTCCATTTATTAATTTGTGAGGTTTTCCAATTAAATTCCCCATCATTTTTCACCTATTTGAAATCAATATTTATATTATCATAAACGAACTTCGCCTATTACGTCAATGAACATGTTACTCAATTACGAACCTAAGTTTAATAGCACTTAACGCCAATATTTGATTTTGTTCATCCAAATTGCCAAGCAATTCAACCACTGTACCGCATGGGTAATTGTTGTAAAGATTAAACCCCAATTTAACTAAGGATTTTGAACTACTGGACAGGCTTGTTTCATTAAAGCCCTCAATCCTTATCATTCTTTCCTCAAAATCATAAAAATGGTGAATCTTGTCTGCCAATTCATTGTTCCCTGCAAAAATATAAAACAATGCTTTTCTCTCAATATCCTTTTCATACGTTCCATCCTGATGTAAGAATAAATCTAATTTGTTCTTATGTTCCTGACCTATAAACATAGAAATCTCCTCCTGCTTTTTTGAATTTCTATGTTATATGCGGAAAAGTTGATAAAATAACGGGGCAAAAATTAAACCTGATGTAAATTGTTTATTATTAACCCTACCAATTTATCAATTTCTTCTTTCCTATGAATCTTAACATCTGGTGTTTCCACTTCGTTCCCTAAATCAAATCCTTCATTAAGTAATTGTTCCTGATTCAAGACATTGTTAAAAATAACAATATGAATATGGTCATGATCTCGCCTTGGTGCAGATGATAATAACCGCTTCCTCGGTTTACTTGAATAATAGTAGAAGAGTACACCATATCCTCTATTCGGAGTCGGTTTCTCTCCTATTAGTTTTACAATCCCCGCTTCCAGTAAACTTTTTTCCAAATGCTCCATTAACAGTTCAGAATTCTTGGTTGCTTGATAGATTTTCTTAGTTTCCGAGGTATTCTATCTAACGTTATATAACATTCGAAACTCTCCCCCTAAATGTTTCAAAAGATTCCCATTTATTACAAATAGAATAACATAAAAAATAGAAGTTACATATTAATGGTGGGTACATTGCCATTAACGGAACAAACGTTCTATAATTAATTATTATAGTTTTTAAGGAGGGCAATTTAGTGACGATTCGTGATCGAGGTAAACTTAAATGGCAATCAGCATTCTTTATGCCAGAGCATGTTAAATGCTTCGAGATCTAAAAGTAAATGAACAAAAAGTTGAAAAACCTATCCTTGATGAATACCAACTTGATGAATTCGAGCAGAAGATCTGCTTAGCAATGGAATTTTCTTATCAGCTAAAAGTTAAGACATGGGAAAAAGGATTCTTTAAATGTTATACAGGATTAATCCATAGACTTGATGCTACTAACAAGAGTTTATTTATTGAGCAAGAAGAACATATTATCAATCTTAGCTTTAGTGACATTGTAAGTTTAGAATTAGAAAATGAATAAAGGCATTATGATAAAGGTGAATTAATGGGAAAGAAATAACAAGCACGCTTATAGCGTGCTTTGATATCCATTGCCATTTGTCTAATATTGCGAACCCAAATACCCTTCTATATGAGCCTTCACAATGAGTGCCATCCTTTTTAAGTCTTCATTTGTCAAAGGTACACGAACAACCGCCTCTGGTTTGTTTCCATTGAATCTCGGTACTATTAACCCCGTTTCAGTCAATTCACCTTTACCTGTTTCTGCGGATAGTATCCAGTGTACTCTGTCACCAGGAGTGATTTTGAATTGGCGAGAAAGACTTTTTCCATCAGCACGTTCTTTTCCTCGCCTTTTTAGCGTCTCTGCTGAAATACCGCCCATATCATTCCAGATTTCTTTACTGTATTTGTACCCTCCTTTTTGTTGTTCTTCCCTTGCCTTAATCGCTAAAGCACTTATCCTTCCACTTAAAACATCGTTGGAAAGAACCAAGAACTTATCTATATCTACGTAGATAGCAATATCGTGCTTTATTCGTTCACCCTTATCCTTAGTCACATCATACTCTAAAAAATTCATTTGAACTTTTCCTATTTGAAATGCACTGTTTAATACTTCCAAAAATACATTTTTTCCATCAATTCGAATGATTTGATTCGATTCAGGCATATCATGTCATCTCCTCAAACTAATTCTCTTGCAATAGTAGTAACGCCTACTGCAATGTTAGTTTGTTTCCAAAGACTTTTTTTAGCCTAAACTTTTTATTATGCTATAATACGTAAACTTTTATGCAAATTATTTTTTACCAAACACTCTTTTAACAACATAACATTTTTAATCTTTGTCATTGTTGAAAATATAAACAAACCTTGATTTAATAGGAATTAATCAAACCGAACACTTTTCAAAAATCAAATTAAACTTTGATGTAATTAATGCGAAATAAGGGTTTGGTAATATATGTATATCTTTGTAGATATCCATTTTGTATTTTTTAATTGATTGTTTCAGCATCATAAAAAAACCGAAGGATATGAACTCATTTCACCTTCGGCTGATACTCTTTATATAGTTTTGATTGTGTTAGCAACTTTTTCTTTACCTTGAAATGGAGCAAACTCTTCCTCAAAACACATAAACCAATAATCCGATTGGTCTTGTTTACATAAAGCCTGTCTACATTCCATTAAACCCGATGGCGTAAAATAATACGCATCTACTCTTTCTATATCATTATCACTGTCATAGTAACGGTAGATCATCAATGCATTTGACTTTTGAATGGAATTCTTTTTATAAATTAATTCATTTAAAAAGTCTATCCTTTCAAATGATTCGATATTTTGTATTCCAATAACATTGTGTGGAATGAATGCCTCTTCCGTCTTGGAAAAGAGTTTTTCAATTGTATCCACATCTTTACTCCATACGTTTTCTCTTTCTAAATGTAACGCAAGATATAAATAGTTCTCTTTATCCTTTCGAGCATCCCACTTCCACCATGACAAATCCATCGGCCTTGAACGACCTTTAATTCGGTCAAACTTAGAATCCTCAACAAATGCATCGAATCCCAACAACTCACCTAAATTAGCGAAATAATCTATTTCCCTTTTGGTAAACATGGAACGATTATGTAAATGGGACAAATTCATTCTTCGATAATTTCGAACGTACCCATCAAAAAATTGCATAAGATTAAAATATTGTTTTTGCAACCGAAGGAAACCTCACTTTCTCCATTAATGTCTATAAACTTCTCTTTTTTTCATATTGTTTTAATCGAGGAAATTCCTTTCCATTAACAAATAGATAATACTTTCTTACCGCATTCTGATAAACATTGTGATGTAATCCATCATTCATCTCCTTTTGAATTCGAAGTAATAGACTATACATCTTCTCGTCACCCTTTACTTCATTATCCAAATTTACATTTAATTGCCTCTCAACCATCAATGCTTTTGCAACCCTTGAATTAACCGCCTTCACCTTACTTTCAATATCACTATTGTTAATAAGGAACTGTTTGAACTCTACCTCTCTCATTTCATATCCCCCATTCAGCATTTTTCTAAATAATACCATATAAAAGTGTAGTTGTGATTTAGCAATTTCGTGATCAAACACTGGTGTTTAGCCATTTTTGATCAAATAACGGTTGCATAACCATCACCTTGCCCGTAAAATCATTTTTCTTAATAAAAAAATAGACCACTCAATAATGAGCGGCCAGTTTCAGGTGACTTAATTCCCTTTAATACCGATTTGTTATCGAGAAGAAGCCATCAGAAAGTTTGAGACAGTTGGTATTGCTTTTATCACCTTTCATTTCGAAATTTATCCAATAACCTATTCAGCTCTTCCCCTATTTGAATTTTTGTTCGAGCGTCTTGTTTTTCCTGTTCACTTTCAGTTTCTAACCATTCATATGGGTCATCTATATTATTAATTGACTCAGTAAGAAAGCTAATATTTTGGTAAATATATTCTTCAAACAACTCTTTTTCTAATTCATTATTATAGATTACAATACCTTTATAAAATCTTTTCTTCGCCATAACAGCCTCATGGTCATCCTCTGATAAAAATTCATGCAAAATATAATCCAACGATCCCTTTATGTAGTATTTATATGAAATTGCCCCATTGAACTTAAATTTATTTTCAATAAACCCCCATTCTGGTACAACAGTTAAGTATCTCCCACTATCCAAAATAGTAAATCCCTGACTATACAGTTTTGTTCCAAAACATTTAATTTCTAAAGTTCCATAAGATGTACTAATATTCATCATTAAATATGAATAAAATTCTGGATGTCCACTTCTATCATCATCTTCCAAAGTTATAGTGAATTCGGGGTTAAAGATGTTATAAAAAGTATCCTCTTTTCTTTTCCACTCACTTTTTTGTTGTAGCTTCTGCTTAATTTGTTCTAATGGCGGCCTATTAAGTAAAAACCGCTTTCTCCATAAATATTCGATGTGGTTAATGTCAGCACTTTTATCTATATCGGTATTTACGTCACCAGTACGAGTATATATTGCGTTTGCTCTAACCTTTCTCTTTTTATCAGAATAATCATCAAGAATAAAGAAAGGTGTATCCGTACTATTTTTTATGATCAGAAGGTCAACTTGTTTATCATAAAAATCCAATGTCTTCATTTCAATTGTTGGCCTAATACCCCCACTGAATTTTTTGGACTTTAAAAAATCAATAATGCCTTGTTGATTTCTACGGTTTTCATCATTTTCTGTGCCTTTTATTTCATAGTCGTCACTAACTCCAAAGATTATATAACCATCCTTATCAGCCCTGTTATTCGCCATACAAATTATGTCATGCAATAAGTCCGCTTTATTCGGGTGATGCTTTTCCTTGAAATCCCAATAGTCCCCTTCCCTTTTAGAAGCTATTAGTAATTCAATTTCCACTAATAGATCGTAAATATCCATTATAATTTCCCCGCTATTCAATCAAAGTTTTTATTTTCTTCATACTCTTCTATCCTAATGTCTTATTAATATACTCCTGCCAGTATTCTTCGTCACCCTCAATATCATGAAGCCAACAATACATTAATAATATTTCAAGTAATTGTTTTTTTCCTCTGATAAAAGGCTTTTTGGAAATTCTTCTATGTAATGAATTAATATTGAATAAATTACTTTTTTGTTTATAGTCATACTCATATTTCCGCCAACTATCTTTGCTTCTAATTCTATGCTTTGCTTCCCAAGTTTCCTCATTATTAAAAAAGCGAGACACATAATCTGATGCAAAAGTAAGCAAATTCACTTGATATTTGTCCCATGTCTTTTTAATCCACTCTTCTACTTCCTCTGAGATATAGATATTTTCGAAATCCATTCTTGGATTACTTTGAATTCGATGATGGTCTTTGATAAAAAGGAAAAGCATTTCCGTCTGCTCTTTCAGAAAGTGATTTTTCTTTATGAGTTGTGCATAACAATCATATGAAGCACTGCGAAACTCTTGATCAGTGTTGTATATATAAAATAAATCATCTTTTTTAAGGTAACTAACAATGGAACGATTCAATTTTTTGTCAAAATCATCATAAATTCCAACTAACCATTCCTGAATTTCTGATTCATAATGCCGAAGGGATTTTTTATACTTTTCAAGTCGTTCTTCGTTTAGCACTGTTTTTTCATCCATTTTTGAATCATCAAGGTATTGATTGAAATACTCGAATATATAGTTCATACTCGTTTGCATGTTCTGAGCTTTTGACTCAATATCAAATTCATTCATTCGATCTTCCTTTTTTCTTTTTGAAATGTACTCTTCAAGAGAAAGCATCCATTTTCACATCCTATCATTGCTTTTTCCTTGCCGTTTTATTAATTATACTAAATTTATCCTATTACCCTTAATCCCTAATCGTCTACTTTGTTCAGCCATAAAAAAGTTTAGGCAATCCTCCACCCGCTTTTTTCAGCACAA
>NZ_JAKTTI010000037.1 GCF_022427965.1 Fredinandcohnia quinoae
GAACCCTCGCGCCGCTTACGCGACCTACACCCTTAGCAGGGGCGCCTCTTCAGCCACTTGAGTACTTCCCCAAAAATAAAAATGGCTCCACAGGCAGGACTCGAACCTGCGACCGATCGGTTAACAGCCGATAGCTCTACCACTGAGCTACTGTGGAATATTTTTTGGACTGTTTTTATTATAAGAACAGTCAACCATGTTGTCAAGCAAATCTCAAAACAAAAATCTACTTTTTTGACGACTTTTATAATTTATCATATCGAAACCGAAGAGTCAATATCACTTCGATAATTCCATTAATTTCCCCGAACACTTTCCACAGGCATATCTTTTAATATCTACCTTTCTTTTTCTAATATACTGCAAACCACAATTCTTACAAACATATAAATACTGCTTTGAGACTTTTCTACGTTTTACAGACTCCAACGGTTTACAGAAGCGAGGTGCATCAACTTTCTTAAGTAAGTTTCGGAAGTCTTGATCTCGATGTTTATAACCTTTACCTTCAATATGAAGATGATAGTGACAAAGCTCGTGTTTTATAATTGCAACTAACTCATCTACGCCTCTTTCTTGATAATATTTTGGATTAAGCTCTATATCATGAGATTTCAGGATGTATCTCCCACCTGTAGTTTGTAGACGGTTATTGAAAATAGCTTTGTGGCAAAATGGCTTGCCAAAAGACTCTAAAGAAACCTCTTCAACGATTTTCTGCAATTCAAATTGATCCATGGCTAATTCTCCCTCTCAAATTTAAAACGAACGGGACATTCCGCTCCGGCATAAACTATTTATAAGTAAAGCTTCATTCATTATAGTAGGAAAAGAAAAAATACACGATACTTTTTTGGCATTTACGATACTAAAGAAATCCTTTACCAATAATATTTCATAAAAGAGGAGGTTGTGCTTCATGCCAGTATGGCTTCAAAACCAAATGCAACGTGCCTACTACGAGAAAAATAGATATCAAATAAAATTATTAAACCAATGTTGGTATTTCTATAGAAAAAAACACTGCTCTTAACAAGCAGTGTTATCACTCCAATTATTGTGGCGGCAGCATTGTTAATGCTACTCTTCCCTTTTTCACATCAACATCATCTATCCAAACAGTAACCACATCTCCCACTGAGACAACATCAAGTGGATGCTTGACAAAGCTATTGCTTAATTTAGAAATATGAACTAAGCCATCCTGCTTTACACCAATGTCAACAAATGCACCGAAATCCACTACATTTCGAACTGTTCCTTCCAATTCCATCCCCTTCACAAGGTCTTCTAACTTAAGAATATCCTTTTTTAGGAGCGGACTAGCTAATTCATCACGTGGATCACGTTCAGGTCGAACTAAAGCTTCTGTTATATCACGTAGTGTTATCTCACCAATACCCAATTCATTTGCTAATTCTTCAACTGAAATTGAGGCAATAGCTTCTTTAAGCTTTTCACTGCCGAGATCACGATTACTTACATCCATCTTTTTAAGAAGCTTCTTAACCTCATTATAATTCTCTGGGTGAATCCCTGTTCTATCTAATGGCTCATCCCCATCTATAATTCTTAAAAAGCCAATACATTGTTCATAGGTTTTTGCGCCAAGTCTTGGAATATCCTTTAAATCCTTTCGATTCAAGAACTTTCCTTGTTCTTCTCTTCGTTTCACCACATTATTCGCAACAGCCTTTGAAAGACCCGCTACATACTGCAACAATGAAGATGAAGCAGTGTTTACATTCACTCCGACTTTATTAACAACCGTCTCAACTACGAAGGTTAAGGAATCATTTAATTTTTTCTGCGATACATCATGTTGATATTGTCCAACCCCTACGGATTTTGGGTCTATTTTTACAAGCTCTGCAAGCGGATCTTGGAGACGTCTTGCAATTGACACAGCACTTCTTTCTTCAACCTGGAAATTAGGAAATTCTTCTCTAGCAAGATCGGATGCAGAATACACACTAGCTCCTGCTTCATTGACAATAATGTAAAAAATTTCTCGATTCACTTCTTTTAGGAGATCAGCAACAAATTGCTCGGTTTCTCTCGATGCAGTTCCATTTCCTATAGCAACCATCTCTACATCAAATGCATCCAAAATCGCCTTAATTTTATTTTTTGCATCTTCCTTTTTATTCACTGGTGGATGGGGATAAATCACATCTATTTTTAGTACCTTTCCTGTCTCGTCAACTACAGCAAGCTTACAACCTGTTCGATATGCAGGGTCAACCCCAAGCACTACCTTGCCCTTTAGTGGTGGTTGTAGCAGTAGATTCCGGAGATTTTCCGCAAAAATATGTATCGCACGATCTTCTGCTTTTTCCGTAAGTTCTTTACGGATCTCTCTTTCAATCGATGGTTGTATTAAACGCTTGTAACTATCCTCTATCGTCTCAATAATATGTGGTGTAACAGAGGAATTTTCTTTTTTAACGATTTTTCTATGTAAGTAGCTTAAAATCCGTTCAAATGGTGTCTCGATAGCTACGCGTAAAACTTCCTCTTTTTCTCCCCGATTCATTGCTAGCACTCTATGTGGTACCACCTTATGAATAGGCTCATGATATTCATAATACATTTCATATACTTTCTTTTCATCCTTCTCTTCGTCCTTGACGGATGTTGCAATCACACCATGCTTAAAAGTTTCCGTTCGAATCCATTGACGGAAGTTTGCATCATCTGAGATCCACTCAGCAATGATATCCTTCGCACCCTGAACAGCCTCTTCAGCTGTTGTCACTTCTTTTTCCTCTGATAAAAATTGTATTGCATATTCCTCTACATTTACATTCATTGGAAATGTATAAAACCAGTCTGCTAATGGCTCTAATCCCTTTTCCTTTGCAATTGTTGCTTTCGTCCGACGCTTCTGTTTATAAGGTCTGTATAAATCTTCAACCTGCTGAAGTTTTGTTGATTTTAGTATGTCACTTTGTAATTCATCCGTTAATTTCCCTTGCTCTGAGATAAGTCGAATGACTTCTTCCTTCCTAGCTTCAAGGTTCTGCATATAATGATATTTTTCTTGGATATCCCTTATTTGTACTTCATCTAGAGAGCCAGTTAGTTCTTTTCGATATCGCGCAATAAAAGGAACAGTATTTCCCTCATCTAAAAGTGAGATTACATTAATAACTTGCTTTTCCTTCACCGTTAACTCTTTGGCGATTGTTTTAATCATCATGTCATTTGATTGCAAAGTTTGTGTCAAAATTATTTCCTCCTACTAACTCTTCTTACTGCTATTCTACCATTTAAACAAAAGGATAACCTCAAGCACCCTCTCTAATTGCTTTTCGAAGTTTCTTTATTGCTTTCCTCTGGATACGGGATACATGCATTTGGGAAATCCCTAGTAAGTCGCCTGTATCTTTTTGGCTAAGATTATTTAAATAGGTATAGTGGATGATTTTCTTTTCACGATCAGTTAGAACTTGTAATACACTCTCGATTACAAGACGTGAATTCACCTTTTCATACCCTTTATCATCTTCGCCTAACACCTCTAGGATTGTTACATCATTATTCTTATAATCTCCACTTAGGGTGCGTTCGATCGAAAGTGACCGATATCCTTGACCTAATTCTAACGCTTCTAGAATATCCTCTTCACATTCTTCTAGAAATTCAGCAATCTCACTAACTTGTGGCGAACGATTTAGGATTACCGTTAATTCTTCAATCGCATTTTTTATTTTTGGACCTAATTCCTTCACTTTTCTAGGAACATGAACGCTCCACGTTTTGTCCCGCAAGTAATGTTTGATTTCCCCTTTTATCGTAGGGATCGCATATGAAGCAAAGTTCTTCCCAACAGTAGGGTCATATCTTCTTATCGCACTTAATAACCCAACTAACCCGACCTGGACGAGGTCTTCATCATATCCTCTTCTATACGAATATTTTCGGGCGATCGTTCCTACTAAATGTTGATAAAGCTCAACTATCTTACGTTCTGCAGCTTTTGAGCCAGTTGATTGGAAGTCCTGAATTAGCTTAACCACTAATTTCTCATTCTCTAGAGTTTGAGATTTCTGTTTCATGCTTCTTCACCTACTCCTTCAACAGACGTATTTTTTACCATATACGTATACATTCGTGAAATAGTTGGTTGTTTCCTCCCTTTTAACACTTTTGTTAAATAGTTAAAATGAATTTGTAATATTAGCTTTTTACTGCACAAATGGTAAATGTTTTAGGTAATCCAATATCATGAACCTTATGGTTGGGTTCTTCCTCGAGGATTTTGACAAATAACCCTTCCGCAGCCAAAGCTGTAATAATTTCCCCCAACGTCCAGTATCGTTGAAAGACCTTTGATAGTTCTTGTTGTATTTCTGAAGACATATGTTTTGTAAAAGCAACATCCTTCGTTTTAATAGTTGGATCAAAATAATCCCCTGTTACTTTATGCTTCTTACCTGTTGAAGTAATCAGCTTTGTTGAAATAGGATGGAACTCATGTAAAATAAACATCCCATTATCCTTTAGAAGTTTCGATATCAACTCTGCGAGCGGTTTTAAATCTATATAATAATGAAGGACTCCAAGTTCCATTAAGACAATATCATTATTCACACCAAGTAAGTTAACATCTAGGGATAAAACATCAGATACATTATATTGAATGTCTACCCCAGCTTCGGATGCAACCTCATGAGCAAACCGTTGATTTTCCATCGAGAAGTCCACAATCGAAACATCAGCCCCCAACAACGCCATTGCCACACCTTTAATACCGTTCGAACCCATAAGGTGCACAATTTTCTTGCCTTGGATATCTCCCAAATATTTATTAAATGGATGGAGTTTCCAAATTGGGTTCTGTTTTACTTTTGCAGCAGCTTCTCTAGGTAATCCATATCGATTCAATAGGGCTTGATAGTTATTTTGGTTCCATGCAAATTCATTGTTATTATTTATCTCCTGTTGTTTTTCAAATAAGTATTGATGAACCTTTTCTGCATACTGATTATTTCCATTAAAAATATATGAATATAAGGATCTGCACCATACTTCATCGTCATCTACTCGTTTTAAAATCCGGTAAGGATCTGTCTTTAATGATTTATTATAGTGGCACGAAAAAATAATCGTAAGTTGATCTCGCATGAATTGAAATTCTGCTTCATTCTCATTCTTCTCCGTAATTATAGGGTCGTAGGAATGATAGAATTGCAAGAGCATATCGAACTGGTCCCATTGAAAATGAACATGAATCTCTTGTTTTTCTCGAATGGTAACCCCTTGAATGGATAAAGCCGTACCACCAGCAAATTCATATGTAATTTTCCCTTCCTGTAATTCTTGTGCAATTAATTTCACATTGTCCTTATAATGTGTGTTGACCAAATGAAAATCCTCCCGTTCATAATTCATGATGTTTAGTATATACAAAATGACAAAAGCTTAGAATAAACATTCATTCATAAAAGAGAATTCAAACAAACGTTTGATCGAATACCAAGCTCGTTGGGACGGCTGGGTTTGATGCCTAAACAAACGTTTGATTGAACCCTATTTCATAAAAACAAAAGAAGCTACCAACAAGGTAACTTCTTCATACATGAGATATAAATAATTTAAAAATCGATGAGTCCTAAACTAATTTGTAAGGCTTCATCCACTCTGTCCATCATCTCTTCATCGAGATGTGTTATCTTATCGGTTAAGCGCTGCTTATCGATTGTACGGACTTGTTCTAACAGAATAACTGAGTCACGCTCAAATCCATAACGCTCAGCGTCAATTTCCACATGTGTTGGGAGCTTTGCTTTTTGAATTTGGGCAGTTATTGCTGCGACAATGACTGTGGGACTGAACCGATTCCCGATATCGTTTTGGATGACAAGAACAGGACGAACGCCTCCTTGCTCTGAGCCAACAACTGGGGAGAGGTCTGCAAAATAAACGTCGCCACGTTTTACAATCAAATGATTACCCCCCGCTAACTAAGCGTTCTACGGTGTGGTCTGCCTCTGATTCAGCTAAAAAAGCTTCCGACGCAATGTTAAGGTTTATTTTTGCCATTTCCATGTAGCCGCGTCTCATAGACTCTGTAATTTGACGTTTCTTTCTTTCACGTAGATACATTTTTGTAGCCTGATAAATAAGTTCGTTTCGATTACCGTTCTCTTGCTTCACAAGACCGTCCAGTTCACTGATAAGATTTTGTGGTAAACGAATCAAAATTTCTGTTGTTGCGCTGGATTCAGACACAATCTACACCTCCACCAACATGCCACCAATTATTCTACTCCAATCTTAATAATACCACTATTATGTTTGGATGCAAAGCCAATTCCATCAATTCCATTATTTCTATTATATTATCTACATTTGGAAATAGATTTTATGCACCTATTCACAAATTTACCAAAAGGTACATGTTAATAACGGATTTAGAGCTTCATCTTAGTGGTTTATTAAGACAGGGTTTCTCACTTCAATTATACTCTTATTTTTCAAAAAAATACGGGGTACACGATAACTTATCGTACAAATCACTTCATAATTTACAGTACCAAGGACTTTGGCAACATCATCAACATGAATGTACTCGTTTTTTTGCCCTCCGATTAAGGTAACCTTAGTACCTCTTGCCATCTCCCTAGGAAGTTTAACCATAAATTGATCCATACAAATTCTACCAATAATCTGACAACGTTCACCGTCAACTAATACATCTGTATTTTGTAGGCTGCGAATCCATCCATCCGCATATCCAACTGGAACTGTACCGACCCACATTTCTTCATCTGCGGTGAAGGTTGCACCATAGCTGACCTTTTCACCTTCTGCAATTTTTTTAACTTGTACAAGACTACTATGGAGCGAGAACGCTTCGTGAAGGTTATATGGAAGCTGGTCCTTAATTTCTAGCGACGGGGTTAATCCATACATTCCAATTCCTAAGCGAACCGCATTAAATACCTTTTCAGGAAATCGTAAGCCTGTAGCACTATTACCACAATGAACCATCTTAGGTTTTACCGGAATCCATTCAAGCATTTGAAGAAAGGTTTGATACTGCTCTTCAAAATAAGAAGTATCAAGTTCATCTGCAGTTGCAAAATGAGTAAAAACTCCTTCGAGGAAAAAGCGCGGATCATTTTCAATCACTTCGATTAATTCAGTTACCTCACTTTTTTCTTTCACACCTAAACGTCCCATTCCAGAATCCAACTTCAAGTGAAAAGTAACAGGAAGATTCTCTTTATAAACGCTTATAGCCTCTTGTAACCATTCAAGTTGAAAAACTGTAAGGGTAAGATTGTATTTTGCAGCTAATGACATATCATTTGGTCTAACAGCTCCCAACACAAGAATTGGAGCATCAATACCGCTACTTCTTAAATGAATTGCCTCATCCAGGAATGCAACGGCTAAATAAGAAGCACCCGCTTCAAGTGCTGTTTTTACAACCTGAACATCGCCATGTCCATATGCATTTGCTTTAACTACCGCCATAACAGCAACATCATCAGGTAAAAACCGTTTCATATTCGTTACATTTTCATATATATAATCTAAGTTTACTTCAACCCATGTATCACGATAAAAATGAGATGACTCCATTACTAACACTTCCCAACTAATAATTCCATATCAATTTATATATATGTTAGATTATTTATTGTTCGAGTTTAGATGTCAATAGAAAAAAATAGGAGCCTGTTGGTACGGCTCCTATTTATCCTATTTCACTGTTTTCCCTTGGACTGTTCGGGCTATTTCATATAATTCTTCTTGAGTTAGATCAGTTGAGGCTACCATAAAGTCAACCCCTTCATGTGTCCAGGAAATTGCATTTTCTGAGAGAACACCCACTGTAAAGCCAAGATCGATTGGTTCACCACTAACTGATATCGTTGTTCCAGCTGGAGCAACCGTAGCTCGTTCTTGAATTAACGTGAAGGATTTTTCTCCACCACCAAATGTCAGGATATAACGGATGCCATCATCTGTCTTCATTTCTTTTTCTTCAACTAATTCTACACCAGGAATTACACCTTCCTCTGGATATAGGACAGCAAATGGTTTCGAATTTCCTTCACCCATTACAGGAACCTCTTCTAGCTCTAATTGTGCACTATTCATATTTTTCTCAACTTCAAACGCTGATTTATCAAAGCTAGCATTAAATTCTACCTTCTTAAAGTCGACAATTAACAACGGATTTCGATCCGGATCCATCACTTTTACTTGTACAGGGGCTAGATCCTTTTTATTAATTGTAATTTCTTGAATAGGTAGCATTTTATTATTTTTATAATTTGTCTTTGTTTCAAAGACATAGTTGTCTTTTGTAGCTGTGAACTTTGCTTCTGGATCACTTTTAATATCATTTACTAATGATTCAACGAGATAAGCTTGGCTACTGTTTTGTGGCCAATCACTTTGAAAATGGAAGCTTTTATTTAACGCAGGTGTTAATACAAATACGCCATCATCATTACGAAGTATCATTTGACTCTGGTCTTTCTCTGCATTCTTCAAATTCACACGATAATATTCTGGCTCTTTATGCCAAATCTCTACTTGATACACTTGAGGATCATTCCCGGTCTGAAGGGTCATCTTTGCATCCGCTTTATAACCCGTCATCTTTGCAACCTTCTCATCCAAGGCTTCTACTACATCCTTTTGTGATTTCTCTCCACACCCAGCAAGTGCAAGGGCAACGAGTAGCCCTAATAACAACAAAAATACATTTTTCTTCATTCCTTCAACCCCTTTGCCTCTTTTCGACGAAACTTTTAGGAGACAAAATGTGTTAAGGTGGTGAATGGTTTGCTAAAAAGGTGTCTAGCCGAACTTATTAGGACCCCCACTTTTTATTCATTCATACAATGCTTCTTACATGCAAACCAACATATCATTTATTTAAACCTTTTCACCCATCCATCACACACTTACACCTTGTCTCACCTACCGCACTAAAAATATATGAGACAAAGTTGTGTAATATGCAGACTAGCTTGACAAGCTTTCAATAATTACTTGTGCAATCGCGTAATCCCTACTGTGTGAGATGGATAAATGAATGTGATGATCACTAGGTTTCTTTACAATTGGTTTACCAAAGTCATTGGCGGCAATTTCAATATCTAAAAAGCTTAAAGCCCCTCCAATCCCTGTTCCTACTGCCTTTGAATATGCTTCTTTCGCTGCAAAACGACCAGCGAGAAACTCTACCTTTCTACGCTCTGATAAATTTGAATATGTTTCTTTTTCACCATCTGTTAAAATTCGATCCACAAACTTTTTTTGTCGTTGGATTAAATTTTCAATCCGTTTAAGTTCAACAATATCAATTCCGGTTCCGATTATCATTTTTCTTTCCCTTCTTCTAGAATTAAGTTATGTAACATAACATTGTACAAATTATTCTTTTTTGTAGTACGATAAGTAGACTAAATAAAGGAGAGTTAAGATGTTTACAAGAACAGAAAGCTTCCGGTCTTTTTTACGATTTTACCCCATTATATCAATTATTGTGGCCATACACATTATTCTCTGGTTATTGATTAATTCATCCTTGCCATTAGGGGATACACTTGCTCAACAAATGGTTGGGTTTAATTTTTTAATTGCAGAAGGTGAATACTGGCGTCTAATTACACCGATTTTTGTTCATGGTGGTTTTGGACATATGCTTTTTAACTCATTTTCTCTTATCTTATTCGGTCCGGCACTCGAGAGAATGATGGGCAAGGTGAAATTTATTGTGGCATACATATTTGCCGGAGTGATTGCCAATATCGCTACTTATTACTTTGAACCACTTAACTTCGCCCATGTAGGGTCCTCAGGAGCAATTTTTGGTTTGTTCGGTATTTACTTGTATATGGTCGTCATTAGAAAAGATTTAATCGATCAGGCGAACTCACAATTGATTATGACCATTTTAGTAATAGGCTTGATTATGACATTTATTAATTCGAACGTAAATATTATTGCCCATATATTTGGGTTTGTAGCAGGTGCAATTATCGCACCCCTGCTTCTTCCAAAAAGATCTCTATCCCACCAACCCCTATCAACCTTCAACAGGTCTGTTGGTGAAAGGAAACGAATCCAAATACCTAGAGAATTTTCACCAAAGCATATTGTTTGGCTAATTATCATTATTCTTGTAATAATCGGGATCATTTATAAATAAAAGGTGCATGTTCAAAAAGGAGAGCTGTTAGCTCTCCTTTTTCTTTGTAATATACCATTCAAACATTGTCCAGCCATCTGAATCTTCTACATCTGTCACTTGAAATCCCTTTCCAGAGACTGAAGATTTTATAAATGTTTTAACAGATGTAAGCTTCTTTGTCCTTTGAAAAGAGGATTGCTTCATGTCAAAAGATTGAATTCTTTTTTTCTGTTGCAGAAGGGTAATTTTGCTGCCAATAAATCGAAATCGTAAAGTAAGCTGTTCACCATCAATTCTCCAACCCGCATCCCGAAATCTCAAATATCCTAATAGACAAGTTAATGGAAGCAATAACAACGATAGGTATCCCCAAGGATTGAAGAAATACGAAACAGCAATTATGACAGGGATGACTGGTATAACCGCTTTTAATATATACCTACCTAATGACCTTTTAGGTACATGATTGATTTCGTCTGATAACTTGTATTCAGGTACGAAGTGCTTTAATAATTGCTCAACCTGATTTTTTTTAATCAGGGGAAATAGTACAGTTGATAATTCCTCACCTTTATCTAATGAGCCACCAGCACTTTCAATTAATACTGTTGCATAACCTAATGGCTGCCTAATTAAATTTTCGGTAAATCGAATAGCTTGTATCCGATGAAGCGGGATTGTTGATTGTCTCTTTTCAATAAGCCCTCTTGTAATAAAAAGCTCATCATCACGTTTGACCACTTTGAAATTTGCATACCTTAGCGCCATAATTAGCACACCAATGATCCATGAAATGAGTAAAAAAAGAATAACTAGTGTAATAATATATGTGAGTATCGATAGATTAATATACTGTTCTACTTTATTAAATGCCTTTTCAAACGGTACATATTCTGCAAATTGACTCAAAAATGCAAAGATAGCTGAAATTACAAACCCGATTCCTCCAGAGGTGGAGGCTAAAACGAGAAGTTCTTTCATTGTAATTTGATATGTAGGTTTTTGCTTATTTTCCTCCTCAGGCTCTAAAACCTCTGGAGCCTTTGGAATTTTAGTAAGGATAGCTCTTAATTCATTCGCTTCGGCTTCCTTTATTGCAGTTAATTCTACTTCCGCCTCTTTTCCTCCACCTGCTGTTTCAACCTGCAGCTTAACAAGACCAAATATTCGCTGTATGATTCCAGCGGTCACATCAATTGTTTGAATTCGTTCAATGGGGATAAATCGCCTTTTTCTCACAAACACACCATATTCTATGCGAAGCTCACCATCTTCAACTCGATATGTAAAACGGTACCAATGAAGAATCCCAGTTACTAAAAGACCGACAATAACAACACCTAATCCAATTAAATAAAGGGTATTAATAAGACCCGATTCTCCTTTTCCAATAAAGAAAAAAACAATGATTGGGATAATCATTTCTTTTAATTGCTTTAAGAATCGTAAAAATCCTGCTATTGGATGCATTCTGCGTGGATTAGACATCATCTTCATCCACCCTTGCCAATCTTGATATATAGTCCCGTAGTTGATCTGCTTCTTCCAAATCTAATGCAGGTATTTCGTGTACTGTTGCAGCCGTAGTTACTGAAACAGTTGCCAAATGATATTTTCGTAAAAGTGGCCCTTGCTGGGTATCAACATGTTGGACACGGTTCATTGGAATAATCGTTCTTTTTACGATAAACACACCACGTTGTAAATCAATTTCATGCTCATGAACCTCATATCTCCAACGTTTCCACTTAAGATTGGGTAGTACAAAAATTGATAAAATCGTTTCGATAACAGATAACACCAATAATCCTGCAAAAATCCAAAATGTCCAATCAAATATAATTGTTAAGACTAAAACAGCAATCGTTACTACCCACCCAATTATCGATGAAATTAATGCAGATATCTTCCAAACCGTTAAAGCACGTTCACTTATTCTATTTTTTGGGACATCTCTCATTTACAAACCAACCCCATTTCTATTTCTCCGACTAACAAAACATTATCCCCATTATACACATTATCTACAAAGGTGTCAGGCTCCAATTGAGCATAAAAAAAACAGTGTAGGGCATCCTACACTGTTTTTCAATCTATTCGATTATTGTTCGCTTTTACGGAAATTGCTTCGGCGAGTGCCACCTGATTGACGGCTACCCCCATTTGATTGACGGCTGCGATTTGAGTTATTTCCACCGCGACCACGTGCTGGTTGGTTTCCTTTGTAGCGTCCACGGTCACGACTACCACTGCGATTATCGCGCTCTCTTTTTACACGAAGTGGTGCCTCTTCAGTTAATTTCACTGGAGTTGCATCTGGTTCTTTCGTCATCATTTTAATAGCTGCTGCAACAACTGATACAGAGTCATGCTCTTCTAAAAGCTCTTCTGCAGCACGAGTGTAGTATGCCAAATTATTAGATTCAATCATTGAAACTAATTTTTCAATTGTTACCTTTTGTTGACCTTCTAAAGCCTCATCCAAGGTTGGTGGCTTCATCTTGTCCATTTTACGTTTCGTTGTGTTTTCAATATTTTTCAATTGACCCATTTCTCTTGGTGTAACGAAAGACATTGCCAAACCATGCTTACCAGCACGACCTGTACGGCCGATACGGTGAACATAGCTTTCCGGATCTTGTGGAATATCAAAGTTATATACATGAGTAACACCTGAAATATCTAAACCACGTGCTGCCACATCAGTTGCAACTAATACTTCAATCGAACCTTCTTTGAATTTACGAAGTACGGAAATACGTTTTGCTTGGCTTAAGTCACCATGAATTCCTTCAGCAGCATAGCCTCTTAATGTCAATGCTTCTGATAATTCATCTACACGACGCTTTGTACGTCCAAAAATAATTGCAAGCTCTGGTGATTGAATATCCAATAAACGAGTTAGAACATCAAACTTATTTCTTTCATGAACCTCTACATAATATTGTTGAATATTTGGTGTAGTTACTTCTTTTGACTTCACCTTAACAACTTGAGGATTTTGCATGAAACGTTCCGCAATACGTTGGATTGGACCAGGCATTGTTGCAGAGAATAAAAGTGTTTGTCTTCCTTCCTCAGGAACACCCTTTAAAATCGCTTCAATGTCTTCAATGAATCCCATGTTTAACATTTCATCTGCTTCATCTAACACGACTGTGTGAACATTATTTAGACGAAGTGTACGACGATTAATATGGTCAATTACTCGTCCTGGCGTACCAACAATAATATGTGGATGCTTTTTCAGTGAACGAATTTGACGACTGATATCCTGACCACCATAAATTGGTAAAATACGAATGCGATTAAATTGACCAATTTTATTAAGTTCTTCTGATACTTGAATTGCAAGTTCACGTGTTGGTGCAATGACAATTCCTTGAACATTATCACTTTTCACATCGATTTTCTCGATAAGTGGAATTCCGAATGCTGCAGTCTTTCCTGTTCCCGTTTGGGCTTGACCGATTACGTCGTTACCCTCTAATGCTAACGGAATTGTTTGGGATTGAATTGGAGTTGCCTCTTCAAAACCCATTTTACTAATTGATCTCATTAAATCTTGACCAATACCTAAATCTTTAAATGTTGCCAAATTTTTCATACTCCTTTTGCTAATCAGATTTGTACAATGAAAAATTGACTAATCAGACGGGAAATCTTTATAGACCACTTGGCTTACGCCTCGATAGATTACGTAGAATTCACTGGGGATATATTGGTATTCCTTCTTGATATCCAATATATCATTACCGTGAAACCTTCACATTTAATTGTGAGGGATAGGCGATCTGCTTAAGCAAACTTTGTACTTACCGAGCCATTAGGCGTGGCAGAACTTTAGTTCGGAAAAAGCAAAGCTTTTTCCTGCGATGCCTTGCTTCCGTAGAACACTCTTATGCCCTTACGCGTTTAAGAACGTAGGATACTTTCTTATAAGCCTAGTTTTCCTTTTAGATCAGAATAACAATTCTGCTTAAAAAAAGGACATTCTCCGTGAATACGGAAAAAATGCCCTAAGGGTTCACGTCCAAAAAGTTAAATTTTTAGGGCGTTTTTCTGTTAAATGACATAGCCCTTTTTAACACTGTATTTGTTATCTTACCATTTCAAAATTGGAATTGCAATAATACCGTTTTTGTAAATATTCCTATTTACATATATTATGGACAAACTTTTTAATTTTCATGTATTAAACATTTCATTTTTTACTTTTTAAAAGCTGCTACAACCTCTTCTAATTTCATTCCGCGAGAGCCCTTCAAAAGGACAACGTCATCCTTGTTAACCACTTTGCCAAGTTCAGCAATTAATTCTTCTTTATTTAAATAAGCTTTAACCCTTCCTGTTGGAAAACGCTCGACTGCCCTTTTTGAAATGTATTCACCAAGCTTCCCGAAAGTAAATACATAATCAATCTTTGTTGGGTCGAGTAAATGGCCCATTTCCTCATGATACTTGATTTCATTTTCACCAAGCTCCAACATATCTGCTAGAATCACAATCTTTCGATTGAATCCTTTCAAATCCTGAATAAGGCTAATTGCCGCCTTCATTGATGTTGGACTTGCATTATAGGCATCATTAATTAGCTTCAGACCATTTTTCCCTTCGATAAGTTCGAGTCGCATATTGGTAATCTTACTATTTTTTAATCCCGCTTTAATTTCATTCCATGAAAGATTAAAATGAAGTCCCACTGCTATTGCAGCTGTTGCGTTATTCACATTGTGCTTCCCGAGCACAGGTATGTAAAATTCTTCACCATTATTCTTATTTATCGAAAAATATGTCCCGTTACTTTCTAGCTTAACATCAGTTGGGAATAAATCATTTTTTCCAGTACTACCAAAGGTTAGCGAGGATATATTCAATTTCTTAACCTTGTCTAATAACAATGGCTCATCACCATCATAAATTAATATACCGGACTGTGCTAAGCCATCTACGATTTCAAGTTTTGCCTTTGCAATTCCATCACGGGATCCAAGATCCTGCATATGTGATTCACCAATATTCGTAATGATTGCAATATCAGGTCGTGCAAGTTTCGTTAGAAATTCAATTTCTCCAAATGCACTCATCCCCATCTCAAGTACCGCGACCTCAGTGTCCTCATTTAAACGCAGGATAGTTAATGGCAAACCAATGTGATTATTGAGATTACCTTCCGTTTTGTGAACACGAAATACGGTTGAAAGAACAGCGGTTACCATATCCTTTGTCGTCGTTTTACCGTTGCTGCCTGTAATTCCTACTACTTTTATGGATAATTCATCACGATAGTTCTTTGCAAGATTCTGTAATGCAACTAATGTATCTTCTACGTAAATAACTGGTATTCCTTTAGGTGGATTGGACTCATTCATCCCCCAAAGAACCGCAGAGGCACCATTATCAATCGCAGTCTCTACAAATTCATGGCCATTGAATGTTTCGCCGACAATCGGTATGTATAAATTTCCAGATTGAATTGTTCTTGTATCAATTGAAACCCCTTCAATGATAAGGTCTTTGTACTTCGAGTCAAGCTTCTTTCCAAATGCCATTTTTTCAATTTCAGCTAATGTTTTTTTTATCACAGGATTCTCCCCTTTACTATTTATAGAAAAGAGAAACACTATCCATTTTTCGAATAGTGTTTCTTCAGTAGCTGTACCTTAATCAAATTAATCATCTAATCTCTAAAATCTAGATTGTGTATTTGATTTTTTGCTTTTCAGTATGACGCTCGATTGCTAGTTCTACTAATTTTTCAATCAACTCTGGATATGTTACCCCTGTATGTTGCCATAAAAGTGGGAACATGCTAAAAGGTGTAAATCCAGGCATCGTATTTACTTCATTGATAATCGCCTTTCCTTCCTTCGTTAAAAAGAAATCAGCTCTTACCAAACCTGAGCAATCTAATGCTTTAAAAGCCTTAATAGCTGCTACCTGCAAGTTTTGATATTCTTCTTCTGTAATATCCGCAGGAATAATGAGGGCTGTATCACCATCCTCATATTTTGCCTTATAATCATAAAAGTCCTTTTTCGGTACAATTTCGCCGGCAACTGAACATGTTGGATGATCATTGCCAAGTACGCCCAGTTCAACCTCACGTCCAATTATCGCTTCCTCAATGATTACTTTGCGATCAAATGTAAATGCCTCCTCAAAGGCTTTCTCAAGGCTAGCTCGATCAGTAGCTTTGCTAATACCAACACTTGAACCAAGGTTAGCGGGCTTTACAAAGCAAGGATATCCTAACGCTTCCTCGATTTGTTCATAAGCAGCATCTGGCGCATCTTGCCATTCACTTCTGATAAAAGAAACATACTTGGCTTGAGCAAGACCTGCTTGAGCAAAAATATTCTTCATAATAACCTTATCCATTCCAGCTGAAGAAGCTAGTACACCATTCCCTACATAAGGAATATTCATAAGTTCTAATAGCCCTTGAACAGTTCCATCCTCCCCATTTGGTCCATGTAATAACGGAAAGACAACATCAATGGCTTCATTTTTAGTCAGTTGTTGAGCAGGAAATAAGTCGGCATTCAATGATACAGGCGAAATTGCTTTACCATCCTCTTTCAAAACAAGCTTCTTCACATCATCAACCGGTCCGCTTAACTGGTTTCCACGAACCCATTCACCTTGCTCAGAAATATAAATTGGATGTATATCATATTTATCATGATCTAATGCTTTAATAACCGCTAATGCCGTCTGCAACGAAACCTTATGTTCTGCAGACTTCCCACCATATAGTAAACCTAATTTCACTTTCATGTGTTTCCTCCTAATGAGTACATATTCGTATTCACCATTTTAACATTCTCAATTACATATTATATATCATTTATATTAAATTTCACCCTTGTCACGTGAAAAAAAGCCCTAAACAAATGTTTAAGGCTTCTTTCTCGTTATTCCATTGCACTAGCACTTTGTCCTAGAGCAAAGACTGGTTTCGGGACTGTCTTTTTAATTTCCAATGATTTAATATGGTGTCCATCCATTTCGATAATTCTAAAATCATATCCATCAAATGAAATGGTGTCACCTTGATTTACATCAATTTGCTCTGTTAAAATCCAACCACTAATTGTATCAACATCGGTATCATCTATATTTAAACCAAATAGATCATTAACTTCACCAATGAGCACTTTACCATCTAAGATTGTCGTCGTATCATTAACTTTCCTTATCGCTGGTTGCTCATCACCGTCAAATTCATCACGAATTTCACCGACAATTTCCTCAATAATATCCTCAACTGTAACTAAGCCAGCTGTTCCACCATATTCATCAATTAAGATAGCCATGTGGACACGTTCCTTTTGCATTTTTACAAGCAAATCGTGGATGGCAATTGATTCGATAACTTGAATAATTGGTCTAGTATAATCTTCAATTGTTTTACCAGATGAGTTGGTGCCCGTAACAAAGTCTGTTAATACTTCTTTTAGATTAATTAAACCAACAATATGGTCTTTATCACCATCAACAACAGGATAGCGAGTATATTTTTCGCTTGTCATGATAGTAAGAATTTCTTCTACAGATTTATCTTTATCAAGTGCAATGATTTCGGTACGAGGTACCATAATCTCTTTTGCAACTCGATCATCAAATTCAAATATATTATTCACATATTTATATTCAGATTGATTAATTTCACCGTTTTTATAGCTTTCAGATAAAATGAGTCGTAATTCTTCTTCCGTATGTGCCAAATCATGTTCTGATATACGCTTCATTCCAAACATCCCTGTTAGTAAACGAGCCGATCCATTTAACACCCAAATAAACGGAAACATGATTTTATAAAAAAGAATAAGTGGTCTTGCAACTAATAAGCTTATTCCCTCTGCCTTTTGAATAGCAACCGTCTTTGGTGCTAGCTCTCCTACTACCACATGTAAAAAGGTAATAATTAGAAAGGCAAATGCAACTGAAAGAATTGTAGAAAATGACTCATCTAAATCCAGTAATTCAAATAAAGGATGAAGTAAGCTTTCGACCGTTGATTCACCTAGGAAACCAAGACCTAAAGCCGTAACAGTAATACCTAGCTGACAAGCTGATAAATACTCATCCAAATTTGAGATGACAGTCTTAGCAGCAATTGCGTTTTTATTCCCTTCTGCAACAAGCTGATCGATTCTTGTACTTCTAATCTTTACAATCGCAAATTCAGATGCCACGAAAAAAGCGGTTAACGCAATCAAAATTGCAACCATGACCAAATTAAATATGTCCAAATAGTTTCCTTACGTCGTAATTAAACGAGTAAGGATTACACCTCCCTGAATAGGTAAATTAATAGTATTAATTCCGCGCTACTTTGTAATAAGATAAATCCAAAGTAGTGGATATTTCGCTTTATACAGAATATTTGACATGTATCTATTTTATTCTTTATAAAAATATAAATCTTTAATTCAATTAAAAAGGATAATAAGTGATTGAGCTAATGCCATGCTTTGTGGAGACATTCTATTGATGATAGATTTTTGCTCCTCTTCATTAAGTGCATCAAGCAATGGCTTTATTTCTTTTAGCTCAGCCTCAAGATGCTCCATTCTTTTCGAGAGAACTTGTGCATATTTTAGTAACTTTTCCTTTTCAACACTGCTTGTATAGTACAAAGATATTTTTTCTTTAATTTCAGCTAAAGGCATGTTTTGCTCTTTGCATTGTGATACTAAATGTAATGTTTCGATTGAATCTTCTCCGTAAAAGCGATAGTTGGATTCTGAACGCTCAGGAGTTAAGATACCTATCTTTGTATAATAATCAATTGTTCGCTTTGACACATTTGCAGCTATTGCTAGTTCTCCGATACGGTATAACTTCCCAACGACATCACCCCATCCTATCAGACTTATATACTTATATTATATTACTTTATAAGTGTACAGTCAAACGTTATGGTGTGTATTGGGTTTTAGCTAGCTACTTTTTGCTATTTGTATCACCCTTCCAAGCGTATAATCCACCCTTTAGATGAGCGATTGGTATTTCCTTATACCTTCTTTTAATGACTTTTGCCGCTTGCTTGCTTCTGATTCCCGTTTGACAATATAGAATAATTTCCCTTTCAACCGGAATATTTGTCTTTTTTCTCTTAATTTGAGAAAGAGGAATATTGACTGCCCCCTTAATATGACTAGCACGAAATTCGTTTGGCTGTCTAACATCTATAAGAGTGATATTTTTAGACTTTTTCATTCTTTCCTTCACATCTTTTTCACTTAAATGCTGAAGTCCTTTTACCGGTTTGAAATTGTCATAAATTAAGTATAGTAAAATTCCAATTAATATAATTTGAACGACCATTAATAAATCCATCTAGTAAACATCCTTTATTTATTTTTAATCCTATTATAATGGAATTCAGACTTTTATGTAATATTTCGACTTCCCTCCCTATTCACTCTATGCAATTTGTTACTTATAGTGTAAAATTACACTATATTATCAAAAAGGGGTTGACTAGATTATGAGATCAATCGGTTCAGTTTTATTCTTCTTTTTATTACTTCCAATTCTTCTTTCATTCATAGGGATTTTCACCAGCATGGTTTTTAGTTTTTTAGAGCTATTTCTTGTTGTATATGGAATTGGCGGTGGAATTGCGGGTTTTTATTATGCAAAAAACAATCGTAATGAAGGAACATCTAGAAAACAGTACTTCTTCGTATATTTGCCGTTATTTATCACGGTCTTAAGTGCTACAATTCTGATGTTGCTTACAAAAGGGTATTTTGGTCACTTTTTATGGATTATCTTTATTTTTCTTATGGTTCCGTTTTTTCCCAACACTATTTTTGCTGGTTTGATGGGTGAATTTTTAACTATTTTTCTTGTACCATTTCTTTATTACGGATTGTTTCTAATTGGATTTATAATTTCTGAGAGAAAGAGTATACATAAAGCAACATTCAAGAAAAAATCACTCAGTCTTGCAAGTGCAGCTATCCTGCTTTGTCTAACCATAAGTATTTTTGTCATGTGGCAGCGTGCACAAACTGTTCTACCTTCATATGGCTTTGAGTATGAAAATGGTTACTCTAGCGTTGATCTTGAGCCATATTACGTAACGAATCAAAATAATATCCTCCCGAAACTTGAAGAGCCGTCAACATTTACTATTGAGGAAAAAAATGACATGCCAATTTTAGATGGTGCAGAAGCAGCCTATCCTGTCTATGCTGCCTTTGCAAATGCAGTATATCGAGACATTGGAAAAGTGAATGCACAGAGTGATTATCCCGTAACTGTCAGTTTTACAAACACGATTTATGCGTTTGAACGCTTAATCTCTGGTGAGGTCGATATCTTTTTTGGTGCACAGCCGTCTGTGGCCCAGCAAAAGTTAGCAAAACAAGCCGGTAAAGAAATCGTCCTTACCCCAATCGGCAATGAAGCATTTGTTTTTTTTGTAAATGAAAAAAATGAAGTCAATGACTTAAGCACGGAACAAATAAAAAAGATTTACTCAGGAAAAATTACGCAATGGGATAAAGTCGGTGGAAAGAGCGATAAAATCCGTGCCTTTCAACGTCCAGAAGATTCCGGCAGCCAGACAATCATGGAGAAAATCATGGGAGATACACCACTTATGGATCCACTTAAAGAGGAATTAATCAGCGGGATGGGTGGCATTATGGAACAGGTTGCTGATTATCGAAATTATAAAAATGCACTTGGGTATTCATTCAGATTCTTTGCAACAGGGATGAACCCAACGGATGATCTAAAACTTTTATCGATTAACGGAATTGAACCTAATCCTGAAAATATAAGAAATGAATCGTATCCGTATACAGTTAATCTGTATGCGATTACAGTAAAAGACAACCAGAAGAAAACGATTAAACCATTTCTTGAATGGATGAAGGGACCCCAAGGCCAGAAACTTGTGGAAGAAGTCGGCTATATTTCAACTAAATAGTATGGATTTATTTCCCGACCTCATTTTTTCCATCTAATGATATGAAAGATAAATCTTATCTTATATAATTATAGATATATAAAATTAGATTGGAGAATATCGTGCTACAAGTAAAAAAATTACTAGTTGGACTAGCTTTTACAATTTATTTCTTCGTGTTAATTTATTGGATGTTTTTTGGTTTTTCTCGGACTCCACACGAAAATTTCATGTACAACCTTGTACCATTCTCAACGATTCAAAATTATTTTACGTATTATGATCATTTTCCATTAAAAATTTGGATTGTGAATATAGCAGGAAATATAGGTGTGTTTGTTCCATTTGGTATATTGCTTCCACTCTTATTTTCCAAACTTACAAATGTGATAAGATTTACTTTCACCTTCCTAGTCGGAATTATCACGCTCGAAACATTCCAATTGATTAGCAAACTAGGTAGCCTTGATGTGGATGATGTCATCCTAAATACAGTAGGTGCATTAGTTGGGTTCTTCATTTTTAAACTATTCATAAAAAGGTAGAGCAAGCTATGTGCCCTACCCTTCTTTCACTATAATTGGTAATTTGATTCTTATCGTTAATACTGAAGCCCTGTACTGATATGTTAGTTTACCATTATATTTTTTTACAAGATTAGCAATAATAAACGTTCCTAAACCCTCGTGATTCCCACTTTTTGAAGAAATATCGTATTTTCCAAAAAGATTATCTAATACCTTAGTGTCTTCAAATTGAGCATGATTGCTAATTTCTAAAATATAGATGCCGCCATATTTATGTGTAATCACTGTAATTCGAGGTGAGCTGCTTTTAAAATCAAGTGCTGCATCAATTGCATTATCTAAAAGATTTGCAATTAACTTGATTTGATCAACTGCCTCCATTGGTAGACCAGATAATGGCACCCCTAGGTCATACTTCAATTCAATTTTATTATTTTCTGCTATACGTATCTTTTCTAGTAAGATTCCCGCAACATGCCCATCTTCACCTTTAATCGAACCATTTATCTGTTGATATTCTTTTAATAGACTTGAAAAATACTCTTTTGCTTCTGATTGTTCTTCATTTGTAAGTAAATAATCCACAACACTCACATGCTTTAGAAAGTCGTGCCGTTGTGAGCGAATCTCTCGAAATGATGTATTCACTTTATCTAATTCTTGCTGAAGTGATTTGAGACTATTTTGATCATGAAATAGCTTTGGTAGTTGAACCAGCCGGATAAATTCAACGATTAATATGCCACTCCAACAAATAAGCAAGGTAGCTGATGACAAACTAAAGATTAACCCAAGCAGAAAAATGATTTGGATTGCTACATAATATCCTGTTAAGTTACCTGGCATTGCAGCAAGTAATAGAGGTAACCCCTTCATTTTCTTTCTAGTTAAAATAATGAACAAGACGGTAACTACAATGATAATTGCAATATTCACCCTAGTCATCAAAAAAAGGATCGATAAGATATGAACAAGTAATATAAGTGCGATATGAAGGTAATATTTCACATTAGATCTCCTAATTATAAAATTCACTTTGCAATTTATCGAGATTTGGCTTTGTAATCATTGCAGTTTGTTCCGTACCTTGAAAATGAACGACATATGAGTTTTTTGTATATAGTGAAAAGTTTTTCACATATTGAATATTTATGATAAATCCTCGGTGCGCACGCAAGAAATTTGTTGCTGTTAATTCTTCCTCTAATTCTCCTAATGATAGATATGTAGAGTATTCTCCTTCTGATGTAACAATTGTCGTTGACCGTCCTGTTCTTTCAACATAAATTATTTTCTTTTTTTCTATGAAATAAATATCTGCTTTTTGTTTCAAGACGAGCTTGCTTTTATCTGTTGTTTCCTTTTTCTTTTGAAGTCGCTGAATCCCTTTTAATAATCTTTCCTTTGAGAAGGGCTTCATAATATAATCAAGAACATCTAATTCAAAGGCATGGACCGCATAACCACTAGATCCAGTCACAAAAATGACCTTAATATCCAGTGCATAGCTACTAATAAAATCTGCTAGTTCATAGCCAGACAGCTTCGGCATTTCGATATCAGTAATCAATAAATCGATTGAACTTTTCTTCAATAGCTCATATGCTTCCTCAGAATCATTTGTTGAAAAAATGATTTCTACATTCTCCTCCTTCGATAGAACAATATTTAATTTTTCTAAATCATATTTTTGATCATCAACGAGGCCTATACGTATCAAAATATCCCCATCCCGTACTTTATTGTCAATATAATACCATGTTTAGGATGAAAAATGGTGTTTTCGCGACATAAAAAGGACGATTCACGACATAATCGATGTCAGCAATATTAAAATCTCTTATGATAATGCCATAGGAAAAAACAAGGGAGATGTTTTTAAATGATCGTTATTCAAGATGTTTCTAGAAGCTTTAAAGATAAAAAGAAAACGATTCACGCCGTCAAAGATGTTTCAGTTGAAATAAAAAAAGGTGAAGTTGTTGGGCTATTAGGAGAAAACGGTGCAGGAAAAACAACATTGTTACGAATGATTTCTACTATTCTAGAACCTTCTTCAGGGAAAATCCTAATTGATGGAATCGATATTCATAAAGAGCCTATGAAAGTTAAATCAAAAATTGGTGTTTTATTCGGGAGTGAAACAGGCCTCTATGATCGATTGACTGCTCGAGAAAACTTAACATATTTCGCAAAAATGTATGGTATGAGTAAGCATGAAACAAAGGAACAAATTGACTATTTAGCGGTTCGATTTGGAATGAAGGATTATCTTGACCGAAGAGTTGGTGGCTTTTCAAAGGGAATGAGACAAAAGGTAACCATTTCAAGAACATTAATCCACAATCCAGATGTTATTTTACTTGACGAACCAACAACAGGACTAGATATTACCTCAGCGAATATGTTCCGCGAGGTTATTCATCAATTACAAAGAGAAGGCAGAACCATCATATTCTCAAGCCACATCATGGACGAAGTGAAGGAATTATGCCAATCAATTGTAATGATCCATAAAGGTCAAATGATCTACAGTGGAAGCAAAGCAGATTTATATCGTGAAGAGGAAAGTGAAGATTTGAATTATATCTTCATGTCTCGATTAGTTAGGGGGAATGAATAATGACTTGGCATGTTTATTTGAAGGAATTAAAGGATTCATTACGGGATCGTAAGACGATATTACTTAGTGTCATGCTACCAATTTTATTTAATATTGCAATTATCTTTTTCATGGATAATTTTATGATGAATGACTCAGTTGATCAAGTTAATGTAGCAATTTCAAAATCGACAGAGGCACAGGTTATTGAATGGATTGAAGACATTGAAGGTATTGAGATTTCTACTACATCTGATCCTGTAAAAATGGTCGAAGATGGAGAAGCACTTGTATCCGTTTCAGTGGAAGAAGATTTTATTAATAAAATTGAAAACCATCAATCACCACAGATAATCATTCAAGCAGATCCAACAAGTTCAAAAGCAAGTGCGGCATCTGATAAATTAATTAATATTCTAACTGTAAAGCAACAGGAATATGTACAAACACATTTAACCGAACAAAATATTGACCCAAGTGTCTTAGTTCCTTTTGGTGTTAGCTTGGAAAGTATTAGCGGCGACGATGACATGTCCTTGTATATGGTATCAATTTTTGCACAGATGATTATTGTCTTTGCCGTACTTATGGGTGGATTACCAGCTGCAAACGACTTATTTGCTGGAGAAAAAGAACGAAAAACAATGGAAGCTCTCTTAATGACACCAGTAAAACGAATCCATATTGTTATTGGTAAATGGCTTACGATTTCAACCTTAAGTATGATGAGCGGTATATTCTCAGTTATTACCTTTGTTCTGTATGTTACCCTTTTCACTGACAATATGGCGGACGCATTAAAATTAGAGGATCATATTGGATTTTTCACAATCAGCCTAGGTGTTGGTATTATCTTCTTCGCCTTACTTGTAGCAAGCATCCAAATGATTGTTAGTTTAATCGCTGACACGATAAAAGAAGCAGGAAACTATATATCACCTATAACGTTTATTGCGATGATTCCATATTTCATCTTGATTGGAATCTCAGCAAATGAACTATCAACTGTACATTTCCTAATACCATTCTTCAATATTTACGCACTCATCAAGCAATTAATTTACGGAATCTATGATATTTCAAGCATCCTGCTTGTAACTGGAAGTTCGTTGGTATTTATTATCTGTTCATTCTTGATTGCATTAGTAATGTTTATGAAGAGCAAATGGGTTTTAGGAAAATCATAAGAGAAAATAAAGTGGGAGATTGCACGATGCAATCTCCTTTTTGATTTAACGTAGTATGGATGAGGCCATTCTTACGTACGTATGTCTTCTTCCTCTAATAACAATTGAATATGTCATGATATTTTCTGGAACCGCAATCCCATAAAAACCTGTATCACCGATGTGATGGATATCTGCACCTGCCATTTTACTGTTAAGGGCAATTTGGCGAATCGTTGCTTCATCAGCACCTTCTTGACTTGTGCCAATCGTTAACATGACAAGCGCTCCCTTAGAATGGACAAAGCGTACATGTTTTTCCGTAGCCTCAAGTGTAATCCCTGGGACAGTTCCAGGTGAAGGCATTAAGATTACATCTGCTCCTGCTTCGATAAAACTGGATAGTGCTGCTTCTGAAATAATACTGCTTCCAGTCTCATTCGCAACCCCCGCACCATGCATTTTTCCGGCAATGATTAATCCTTCAGAACCAAAGGCTTCTCGTGCCTTCTTAATAGCTAGAAGAATTTCATCATTTGTAACACCTGTTTTCGGGTTTCCGGTTAAGCATACAAAATCAAAACCTAACTTTTTGGCTTCTCTTAATGATTCGTCCGTTGCCATTCGTCCTTTTGGCAACTCGTTCAGTTTTTCAATCTGTTGTGCATTTGGGTCTACAGGTTCCAGATTAAGCCCAATAGGACGGCCTGTTATTTGCTTCATTTTTTGTACAATTGATTCATTCTCTTCACATTCTATTCCCTCTATATAGGGATTAAAGACATCAAATACATTTAGCAATAATAAGTCGGCACCAAATGCTGCAGCTAATTCAGCATTTGTAACACTCGGATACAACGGAGGGACAGAACCAAACGTTTCTGAAAGCATCACACGTCCTTCCGATGCCCTTATCGCTTGTTTTAAATCTTGTCCATTCATTTTTTGAAAATCAGATGCAGTACAGTCCAGTAGTCGTTTCACAGAAGTCCTCCTTTTTGAACTTGTATTAAGTGTCCTTCTATCGAACCATTTCAACCTTATATTTATATCGATCGGCACGATAGAATGATTGTACAAATTCTAATGGTTTTTCTCCTTCGATGATACTCTTTTGTTGAATATAAAGAACGGGTGCACCTTCGTTTATATTAAGTGCCTCTGCTTCTTCTGGATATGCAACAGTTGCCTCAAGCTCTTGTACACCCGAAACAATGTGGAGCCCAATGACATTTTCAACAAATTGGTAGATTGAATGCTCCGCAATTTCTTGTGTTAGCCCTGGTACTAAATCCACTGCCATATAAAAAATCTCGTAGGCAATCGGCAATTTATCCGCTAATCGAAGTCTTTTTATTTGATAAACTGATGCATCTTCTCTAATTTCAAGCTTCGATGCTATCAAGCTATCCGCATTTATGATTGCAAAGTCAAGAACCCGCGTTTCGGGTTCTAGTCCTCTAGATCGCATATCCTCTGAAAAGCTTGTTAAGCCTTTTACATTCTTCTCAAATTTCTTCAGAGCAACAAAGGTCCCTTTTCCACGTTCTCTTTGTAGCAGACCTTCATTAACAAGATTATTTAACGCTTGTCTAACCGTCATTCTGCTTATCTGATACTCTTCCGCATACTCACGTTCGGATGGAATCATGTCTCCAGGCCTCAGCTCTTTACTCTCAATTTGCTTACGAATCTCTTGTTCAAGCTGATAATAAATCGGCACAGGAGAACTTTTATCGATCATTATGAGAGCACCTTCTTTTTGTCATCCTCCACCAATGATAGTGCTTCTTCGTCAGCAATAATCGTTACATTTGGATGATTTTTCAGTGCAGATGCCGGATTTGACTCATGCACTTCACCATTAATAAAATTATAAATCGCTTCTGCTTTAGACTTTCCTGAAGCTAATAATAGGATTTGTTTACTTTTTAAAATCGTTGAAATTCCCATTGTCATTGCATGTGTTGGTACCTCATCAATGCTATCAAAATAACGCATATTTGCATTCCGAGTTGATTCTGTCAATTCAACTTTATGTGTGATTGAATCAAAAGACGTACCTGGCTCATTGAAGGCGATATGACCGTTTTGGCCAATTCCAAGTATTTGTAGATCTACTCCACCTAATTCAGCAATTGCCTTTTCATATTCTTGGCACGCCGCATCAATATTTTCTGCTAATCCGTTAGGAATAATAACATTATCTGCTTGAATATCAATGTGAGAGAACAATTGATCATTCATATAATAGTGATAGCTTTGTTGGTTTGTATATTCCAGTCCTACATACTCATCCAGATTGACGCTATGAACTTCTTTGTATGATGTATTATTCTTTTGATGATCTTGGATTAGAGCTTCATACATTCCAATTACAGTACCACCAGTTGCTAGTCCTAATACTGTATTTGGCTTTTCTTTAACTTGATTAATAATTACATCCGCTGCTTTATTACTCATTTCTTGATAATCTTTCGCCATTATAAGTTTCATTACATTTCCTCCTGACTTGAATAAGCAAGTTTTCCACAACAATAAGTCATGATTACTTCTAACTTTTCATTTACAATTACAAAATCTGCATCTTTTCCAACTTTTATACTTCCTTTTTTATCAAACATATTTATCTGTTTAGCTGGGTTTGCAGCTGTCATCTGGGTAATATCCCAAAGTGTACATTCAGAAAACTGCATCATATTGCGGACAGCATCATTTAGTTTTAAAATACTTCCCGCTAAAGTGCCATCTTTCAATGTAGCTCTTTCTTCATCAACATTTACTTCTTGGCCACCTAAATCATACACACCTGTTCCTAAGCATTTTGCACGCATAGCATCTGTGACGAGGATAACCCCATCATTTCCTTTTACTTTATAAGCAAGCTTGACCATTTTAGGAGCAATATGAATGCCGTCGACAATCATTTCACATTTCACTTCATCATGTAAAAGAACTGCTCCCGCTACACCTGGTTCACGATGATGAACCCCACGCATTCCATTGAATAAGTGGGTCGCATGTGTCACACCAGCTTGAATCGAAGCTTCTACCTCTTCATACACAGCATCGGAATGGCCGATTGATGCAACAACACCTGTCTCTTTTAAATAAGTGGTTAATTCAAGACCACCTTTTTCTTCTGGTGCTAACGTTACTAACCTGATATTATTTCCAGATAATTGTTGCCATTGTTTAAATAGCTCTACATCTGGTTCAATAATATTATCTGGATGCTGTGCACCTGCTCTTTTTGGTGAAAGGAATGGTCCTTCAAGATGAGCTCCCAAGATTTCAGCTATCCCACCATTTTGTTGGGAAGGTATATATTCTCCAATATTTTTAATTGCTTCATATATATCTTCACGAGATTTTGTCATAGTTGTCGCCAAAAAGCTCGTTGTGCCCTCTTTTGGCAAAGCTTGTGCAATTGTACGTAATGCGTCTGGAGTTGCATCCATCGCATCGGCACCTGCAGCACCGTGAATATGTAGATCAATCATCCCAGGAATTAACGAATAATGATTATCCAACTTAATTACATTTTCATTGTCAATTTGTTCAAGTTCATCTATTGAACCAATTCGTTTTATTTTTGTATCCTCAAACTCGATAAATCCGTTTTCGATTATTTTGTCTTCTGCATAAACCTTTACATTTGTAATTAGCATTTTAAAGACTCCTTTATAATCATATCTACCTATCTTATTTTACCACAAATAAGCTAGTTGTCTATACCACTAAATGGTTTTGTAGTATGAGTAATTTCCCCTCTTCAATATCTAAATATTCCTAAAGTAAAAGCTGCCAGTTTCCTTGGCAGCTCTCACATATTATTTATTAGTTTTTACGAATTTTAGAAATTTCATCCGCAACGAATTGTACATTTGTTCCAACGATAACTTGGATACTGTTTTTACCTACAACATTAATTCCTGGAACTCCTGTTGCTTTAATTTTCTTTTGATCAACTGCATCCATATTTTTCACTTCAAGACGTAGACGAGTAACACAATTGTCAACAGATGTAACGTTTGCGTCTCCACCTAATCCTTCATAAATTTGAGCAGCCATAGCAGCGAATCTTGATTCTCCGCTAGCTTGAGCATCTCCAGCTACTTCATCATCATCTTCACGACCTGGAGTTTTAAGATTAAATTTAGTAATTAAGAAACGGAATAGTACATAGTATATTACCGCTACTACAAGACCCTGTACAACTAGCATCCAAGGGTGGTTTGCCATTGGATTACGAAGACTTAAGAAAAAGTCAACAAAACCTGCACTGAATGCAAATCCAGCAGTCCATTGGAATGATGCAGCGATAAATAGTGAGATACCTGTAATAGCTGCGTGAACAACATATAATGCTGGTGCTAAGAACATGAATGCAAATTCAAGTGGTTCTGTAACACCTGTGAAGAATGCCGCAAATGCAGCTGCCATTAATAATGATGCAGCTTGTTTCTTTCTTTTTGTTTTTGCAGTATGGTACATCGCAAGTGCTGCTGCTGGTAAACCGAACATCATAACTGGGAAGAAACCTGCTTGGTATCTACCAGTAATACCCTTTTCACCAACACCACCTAAGAAATTGTTAATATCATTAATTCCAGCTACATCGAACCAGAATACAGAGTTTAATGCATGGTGAAGTCCTGTAGGAATTAATAAACGGTTGAAGAATCCATAAATACCTGCTCCAACTGCACCTAAATCAATGATTGCTTCACCAAAGTTTACTAATCCAGTATAGATTATTGGCCACACAAAGAATAATACTAATGAAACAACTAACATTGCAACAGATGTCATAATTGGCACTAGTCGTTTACCACTAAAGAACGCCAAAGCATCTGGAAGTTGCACTTTACTAAAGCGATTATACATAACAGAAGCTACAATACCTGATAAAATCCCGATAAATTGATTGCTGATTTTTCCGAAGGCTGCGTTAACTTCCGTAGGGTCTACACCTTGTAGCATTGCTACTGTACCCGTACCAAGTAAAGTTGTAACTGTTAAAAAGGCTACCAATCCACTTAGAGCAGCAGAGCCATCTTTATCTTTTGACATTCCCAAAGCTACACCAACTGCGAATAGAATTGACATATTATCAATAATAGCGCCACCGGCTTTAATTAAGAATGCTGCGATTGGGCTACCGCCACCCCAACCAGAAGGGTCAATCCAATAACCGATACCCATTAAGATAGCTGCCGCTGGTAAAACAGCAACCGGAAGCATTAATGAGCGTCCAAGATTTTGAAGATATTTCATAACCATCTTACATTCCTCCTAATGATTTTTTATGATTTATGATATAAACGTTTCCACTATCTCGCTTTCATGAACGGACAAATTGAGATTAGATATAATTGCGATACATTTTTTCCGAAAATGAAGGTAAGATGAAAAAACGTATTATCCAAATGAATATGTTGCTTTAGCTCTTTAATCTTGTTTCCTTAATCTTTCAATATGGAGTGTAATATAACCTAGTTCATGCTCTGGTAGTACGATTCCATGTTCTAGCAATACTACCTTTGCAACCTTAGCCGCACAGCTATATGAAATCGGAAACTTTGTTTTTAACATCTCAAGCATTTCATCATCCATCACATGAAGCTCATAGTGATTAACCCTTGTAAGAGCAAATCTCAAATGTGTGATGAGACGCTGATAAGAGATGTCATCCTCTTCCACGTGAATATTCAAAGTTTCAGTAATGGTTTGAACCATGTCTCTTACAATTGATGTCTGTCTAACCGTTTCGTGCATATCACCTCCTTGAAGTTTCATTGTATGGATATGAAGAGCGATAAAGGCAGCTTCATCTACAGGCATTTCAATGTTGCACTTTTCTTTAATATGCCGAATGGCCCAAAGTCCAATCTCATACTCTCTTTTATATAAAATCTTGATCTCATTTAATAGTTTATTTTTAAGTTGTATGCCTTCTCGTTCTCTTTGTATGGCAAATGAAATATGGTCAGTGAGAACGATATGGATATGCTCATTAAGCTTTACACCCATGAAATTTTCAGCATAGCTTATAATTTCTTCTGAAATGACAAAATGCTCTTCAGGTATACGACTTAAAAGTTGTTGCAGCTTTTCGTTTTCCTTCATAACAAAGAGCTTTTCAATTTTGTGAACATTTACAATATCATTTTTTCTCTTATTGAATGCGATTCCAGGTCCTACTGCAATCTTCTCCTCTTGACCATCTGTTACGACAACCGCATTATTATTTAGAATCCTTGCTATTTTCATACCCACACACCTCCTTACAACTAATAGATATGAACCAACCATCCACTACTATCTATATTTTTTGTCAATCTGTTGATTTTATCCAAAAGGAAGCCTTTTCATATAAATGAAAGAAAAAGTTAAAGAAGTAAAAAAGGCATGGAGGTATAGAGCAGGAATTTAGACCTACTATTTTACCACCATGCCTGATCGTATCAGTCACATGAGATGCATATTTATTACTATGAATTAATCATAACATCAATTATTTTTATTGACAATATATTTTAATCAGGAAAAATATTTTCCAGTAAAGGAGAATGTATGAAACTAGAATATCGTAACTATTATCTATTACTTTACGACTAAAGTGGTATAGAATCAGTTAATTTTCTATATTAAAATAAATATACATCCTTAAACAGGAGGGTTTCATTTGAAATTAGGAGATAAGGTACTTTATAAAAATGATTTGTACGAGATCCTGTATGTTTATGATAATGGAATGTTTGAAATCAAAAAGATTGAGATGTTACATAAAGTTGAATTAGTATATGAAGACGATATTGTATATTATGTCTAGAAAAACATTGTTAGCACCAGTAACAATGTTTTTCTTTATTCATTTAGGTTCTTAAAATCGCTCTTACCGGACTACCATCTCCACCTACAATTTTAAGAGGTAGTGCAATTAGCTCATAGTCACCTGGTGCTACATGATCTAGTATAATACCTTCCAAAATATGAATCCCATGCTGGTGAAGACTATGGTGAGCATATAACTCCTTACTATCTAATGGGTCGACTGAATGCACATCTACTCCAACAAGCTTTATTCCTTTATCGGCTAGAAATGGAGCAAGCTCTGGTTGAAGGTATGTGATAGTCTTTGGAAACTGACGACGGTCTGTCCATGATTTTGTCCGTATTAAGAGTCTCTCAATACCCGCAAGATCATAATCCTTTATTTCCTCAATTCCTATTCTTTCATGGCCTGAAACTTCTATTACCCTCGCCTTACCCACATATAGCTCAAGATCCAGTTCATGAACCCTTTTACCTTCATTATCAAAATGAAACGGTGCATCAATATGGGTACCCATATGAGTGCTCGTCACCATTTTTCCAACATTAACCGACAAAGATTCCTCCATCGTCCAGTTAATATTAAACTCAAATGGAGTATCCCCTGGCCACTCAGGTGTATTTGTATCTAATGGTTGTGAAATATCAATGATTTTCATCACTCTGCCCCCCTTTTTATTAACCTTTTTATCATACCTTCTACAAGAGTTGGTACTTCTTCAAAAGCACTTTTCATATGGAGACGCTCGGTTCGTCGATGTGCATCCTTTCCGAATGGACCAATATTTAATACCGGCGCCTGAAGTTTTCTCATATCATCAAAAGGGATGCTATAGCTATCTTTCCAAACTGGAGTATTCCGTACAAAAGACGTCCACCCTTCCTGCACATCATCATAGTTCACATAGCTTAAATCACTAATACCATTAAAATAATGAATTTGTTGAACTGGTAATTGGTACATCGTACGCCCTTGTTCTTTAACATATTCCACGCACTTAGTTACAAGTGTATGATCAGACGAATTAACAGCGGGATAATAAGGTGGTGCAAAAAGCAGGACAATCGCTGGTGCCAATTCCTGACATTGAATCATGATCGTGTCTGTAATTCGAAATGATTTCTCTCGTTCATCCAATTCAGCACTCGCTTGAACAGTCTCTTTTATTTTGTCGATTTCAGAGGTACCCAATTTAGCAATCGCATGTTTTAGTAAATCCTCATAACGAATAACCTTTACCGCTCCAACTGGTTGTATCGACTGATCAGTACAAATCCTTTTATATGCATGATTACAGGCTTTTGCTGCATCCATAGCGACCTCTTCGAAAATATCCATTACATCTGCTGCATTTTTCCTCATTAAAAAAACATTATATAATGCAGTTGCCCGATAAGGTGTTTGAGCAGAGTATTCCATTTTCAAATCCTTCTGTTGGAGGTTAACAGGTAGTGGAGTAGACTCATCCATTTCAGTTTCCTGGAATTTTTTATTCCATTCCATCCGTTGTGTCAAAAATGAAGCAATATAATTTGCTGTTATCCCACCTAAGGGCTCCCCAACATGAGTTTCCTTACCATAAAAGAGTGCAGACGGCATTATTTTTCCAATTGAGCCTGAGTATATATAAAAATTCGAATCACCTGGATTCCGTGCAAAAACAGGTTCTCCATTTAAGAATAATTTATAGGTTAGACTATAATCATTTTTCATTTCCAAAAGCTTCGTTACCGCAGTTCTCATCCCATAAGAGTTAACCTCTTCATCCGGAACGGTTACTAACAGAAGATTAATCGGCCATTTTTCAACAGTTGCCTTTTCAAGCAATCCCATATGCATAGCAAGACCCATCTTCATATCCATTGTCCCACGACCGAATAAATACTCCCCTGATAGTAAATCTGCTGCAGCATCCTCTGGTAATTCTTCAACTCGATCATGGAGTAATTGCGTTAGTTTCTCCGGATTATAGGCGTATGGTTCCAAATCTCCATACTCCTCAGTATTCACCGTATCAAAATGACTTATCAACACAATCGTTTCACTTGTATTTGTACATCTATACAAAGCTGACAAAAAACGTCGACCCAAATTGACATCATGAAGACTTACATATGCAGGATGCTCCTGAAAATATTGTAACTCCCTTAACTTATTTTCAAGTTTTATTGGGAACTCACACTCACCTTCAGTTAGTGTCATACTTTTCCAACTCACTAGTTCACACAATAAGCTTTTTAATGCATCTGGAGTTCCCCATTTAAGCTGTGACATTTAACTGATCCCCTTTTTCCATTCTTACTCTTATCTTAATCGATGAAAATTAAAATGAACATATAATTTCCATCAATACTTTATTTGAGTACGAGACAAAATAGATAGTGAAAAGGAGGTTTTTAATTTGAAAAGAATTGCTCAAGTTAAAATGATTTTCATTAGCTTCTTTTTAATACTGCTAACAGCATGTGGCGGTAACAACGATGCCAATGAAGCTCAAAATACTAATAATGATAATGAGAATAAATCAGCTGGCGTTCAGCAACATAAGAATTCGGATAATCGCACTACAGCAATTAAAAAGGCCAATAACGGTTATATAACAATTGAGCCTTCCCGTACTTCAACACCTAGTAAACATGGAGCACATACAAATAATTTTCCAGATGGCGCGAAATACCGTCTTATTCAAAAACGGATAGTTGTTCAACCTAATGGACAGCAAATGAATGATCAGTTTATGCCATCACAACCAGGAAGACAATTAAATCGACAAGCACCACCTCCTCCACAGACGGAGATGGAGCCGACTAGAACTCAGCCGCAAAAACAAGCACCTGCAAAAAATAATACAAATGCAAATACAAATCAACCAGCAACTGGAGCTAGTCAATTTGAGGCAAAAGTAATCGAACTTACAAATGCACAAAGATCGAAAAATGGGCTGCCCGCTTTAAAAACTGATTCAGCATTAAGTAAGGTCGCACGTGCTAAATCAACCGATATGCAACAAAAGAATTACTTTTCACATACCAGTCCAACATATGGATCACCATTCGATATGATGAAACAATTCGGTGTCACATATCGAACTGCCGGAGAAAATATCGCTAAAGGCCAACCATCTCCGGAGCAAGTAGTCAATGCATGGATGAATAGTGCTGGCCATCGAAAAAATATTTTAAGTAAAGATTTCACTCACATCGGTGTAGGCCACACATCAAACGGAAATTACTGGACACAGGAATTTATTGGTAAGTAAACATAGGGGATAGCCATGATTTTTCTATGGCATCCCTTTCCGATTGATTCAACCCATTTAATACCTAACATATTTCAGTATTTCGAGAGGAAAATATGTTTGTGCATTACTATATCATTTTCGGGAGGCTATAAAATGGCAAATCAAATCGACGTTAATAAGTTAAAACAAGCCGAAGCTACATCATCTATTGCAAAGGATCTAATTACTCAGGCAATTGAACAGTCAGCCGCAAATCAGGTTCTTGCGCAAGAAGCATTAAAAAAGGCATCTGAAGAAATAGCTCAAACATTGTCCTTAGTTAGTCAGGTGGAGACAACCTTAAAGGCTCAATCGTCTCAATCCGAATAAGAAAAGACGCCCTTAAATGGGCGTTCCAGATTGTCGACAAAAGGCATCGTGAGGACTCCCTCTCGGTGTCTTTTGTCATTATTGGATGGTATTGCGGTAAAAATACGTTGATTTCCACTCCAAGTGCTTGCTTTCCGGGGGGCGGGCGGTGAGCCTCCTCATCGCTGGTCGCTCTTGCGGGGTCTCACCTGTCCCGCTATTCCCCCAGGAGTCAAGCACCCTCCGCTCCAATCCACTAGTTTGGCTCCCACTCAAGTAGGTTGCCAAGTCCAAGTAGCCATTTTCTTTAAATTCATGGCAGTAAACGTAAGCATCGCCTGCATAGACAATTTTTTAAGACCTCGTAAGGTTGTCCATCGCATACCATGCTTTTCCTTCGCATCAGCAAAGACACGTTCAATAGTCTCCTTACGTTTTGCGTATATCTGTTTGATTTCATCGTTGTGACGTAGATGTTCTGCCTCTTCTAAGTAAGCTTCCCAAATATGACGTTGTATAAGCTTTTGATGGTTTTTACTTTCCGTGCACTGGGATAGAAACGGACATTCTGCACAAACCGATGAATTTGATTTATATTGCCGATATCCTTCCTTCGTTGTCGTCGTGTACTTTAAGACCTGCCCTTGCGGGCAGAGATAACAATCATAATACTCATCATACACATAATCATGCTTTCGGAAGAAACCATCTTTCGTTTTTGGACGAGTGTAAGGAAGGACAGGTAACATTTGATTCTCTAGTAGAAAGTTCGTGATCGCGGGTGTTTTATAAGCTGCATCAGCAGCGACTGCAAGTGGCTTCTTTACTTTTTCTATAACCTTCTCGACAAGAGGCTGTAACATATGACTATCATGTACATTTCCCGGAGTCACTAGCGAGCCTAAAACAAATCCTTTTTCATCTGTGGTTGTATGGAACGAATACGCAAACTGTTTGGTTCGTTCATCCTTCACATAATAGCCACTTTCAGGGTCTGTCGTACTTTCCTTAATTTCTTTCCATTCTTCTTTCTCAAATTTATCAGGAGGAAATGGCTTTTTCCCGTGTTCTTCTCGGTCTAAATTGAGTTCTAGTTGAAGTTTTTCTTCATAGGCGCGAGTTTCTTTACGAACGACTTTCTTATCATACTTGCGTTTATTAGCACTGGCTTTTACATGTGTGGAATCTAAGAAAATATGGTCAGCAGACAACAATCCTTTATCCATAATCTCCTTTAAAATATGATAGAAGATGTCCTCGAACACATCGGTATCGTGAAAGCGACGCTCATAATTTTTACCGAAGGTAGAGAAGTGAGGTACTTCTGTGTAGAAACCAAATCCTAGAAACCACCGATAGGCAATGTTTGTTTCAATTTCTTTTATAGTTTGGCGCATGGAACGTATGCCAAATATGTATTGTATGAAGATCATCTTAAATAAAACAATTGGATCGATACTTGGACGACCAATCCCTGAATAGAGGTTTTCAACCAAGGGATAGATGAACGAAAAGTCAATGGCCGCCTCTAGCTTGCGTACTAAATGGTGTTCAGGAACTAATTGATCAATTGTCAGCATTTCTAATTGTCCACGTTCATTTGATTGGTTTCTCGTCATCATGATACGTCACCTCGAAAAGTATTTTATCCAATGTTTTAACAAGTTGATGTTGATTGGAACGGAGGGTGACGACTCCTGCGGGAAAAGCGGGAAAGTCGAGACCCTGGACTGAGCGAAGCGAGGGAAGCGGCTCGGCCCCGCCCGCGGAAAGCGTCCACCCGTAGTGGAAATCAGCCTACACTATCTATCTATTTCTATTTTAAAAGAAAAAAGACTGTAGGCAAACTCGAAAATCTTCGAGTTTGTCTACAGTCTGAGACGCCCTTAAATGGGCGTTCTTTAACCTTTTATTAATTTTACAAATTTACGTTTACCAACCTGGACAATCATTTCATTAATGACAACTACTTTTAATTGTACATCATCCACTTTTTCACCATTGAGTTTAACTCCACCATTTTGAATCATTTTACGCGCTTCTCCTTTTGACTTTTGAAGCTCTAACTGAACAAGTAGATCAATAATCGATAGTTGTTCCTCCCCATTCCAAATAACTTCAGGAATATCAGTTGGGAGTACACCTTTTTGAAAAACCGTTTTAAAATGTTCTTCAGCTTGTTCTGCAGCGTCTGCACTATGATACATTTTAACGATTGTTCTACCTAGCAGCATTTTTGCATCACGTGGATGAAGGATTCCATTTTCAAGATCTTCTTTAATTTGAACTTTTTCTTCTACTGATAAATTGGTAACAAGATCAAAGTATTTACCCATTAAATCATCATGGATTGACATCGTTTTGCCGTACATTTCATTCGGTGCCTCGTCCACTCCAATATAATTTCCTTTTGATTTAGACATTTTTTCAACACCATCAAGTCCCTCGAGTAGCGGAAGGAGAATAACAACCTGCTTCTCCTTATTAAAATGCTCCTGCAAATGTCTACCCATGAGCACATTGAAATGCTGATCATTTCCTCCTAATTCAATATCACTTTCTAATTCGACAGAATCATATCCCTGCATGAGCGGGTAGAAAAACTCATGTAATGAGATCGGCTTACCTGTTGAGAGTCGCTCTGAGAAATCATGTCTTTCCAGTAGTCGAGCTACTGTAATACTTGCCGCTAAATTAATAATATCCTCAAGATTCAAGGTTGAAAGCCACTTGGAATTGTAGTATAACTCGACCTTCTCCATATCAAGAACTTTCCCAAACTGTTCAAAATAAGTTTCCGCATTATGCTTAACTTCTTCATCTGTTAGCTGTTTTCTAGCAACTGATTTTCCTGTTGGGTCGCCAATTTTACCTGTAAAATCACCGATAATTAACTGGATGATATGACCGTTTTCTTGAAATTGCTTCAATTTATTTAAGACGACAGTATGTCCTAAATGTACATCTGGAGCGGATGGGTCAAGTCCTAATTTTACTTTTAAAGGTGTTTTCTGAATAATTGATTTGGCAATTTTATTTTTTAATTCCTGTATTGGTACGATTTCTTGTACACCATTAGAATAGATTGCAAATTGCCTCTCTAATTCTTGTTTTTGAGTTGGTGTAAGCTGTTCAATAAAGTTTTCCATCGGTTTTTCCTCCTGTTGTGTGTATTTTTATGGTTTGTAGTGAGAATCTCTTTGATTCAGTTAACAAAAATTTTGGTTTACGGGCGTTATTTTTGATTTACGGACGTTATTTCGAAAATACGGTCATTATTTCAGATTTACGGACGTTATTTCAAAAATACGGTCATTATTTCAGATTTACGGTCATTAGCCTAATCTTAAATTGAACGCAAAAAACCACGCCCCCTAAAAAAAGGGACGTGGTTAACTTGCACGCGGTACCACCCTTGTTGAAGATTCAAATCTTCCGCTTAATTACGAATAACGGCTCGTTCTCCGTTCTTTGCTACTAAATGATTGTTCACAAAGAAAGCTCAAGGAGGTAATTCGCACTTATCTTTGTACCGATTCACACCAACCATCGGCTCTCTTGAACATTGAGATAAGATACTACTAATTCCTGTCATCACTACAAAAGGATGTTCAAAAAGTCCGGTAAAAATGACACATCGAATTTCTTCGTTGGCTTGCCTTTCCGCTGCTCACGTATTAACTACATACGTTCCGCTGCTCAAAGCTGCGCCGCCTCGAACTTCTCGGTCCTTTTTATCCTCCTTTTTGAACACAGATTATATTATATATTAGGCCTATTTTAACGAATAAGATGAATGATTACAAGTGAAAATTTCAACTGTACAATCTACCTCTAGATCCACCCTTTTTCCTCCGCAATCGAGATGGCTTCAATTCGGTTTTTCACTTCTAATTTATTTATGATTTCTGACATATAATTTCGAACGGTACCCGGAGATAGAAAGAGGATACTTGATATCGCTTTAGATGTTTTCCCTTCTGCAGCAAGTCTTAAGACTTCACGTTCTCTTTCCGTTAACGGATTATCCTCTTTCATGCTTCCAAAAATTAATTCTGGAGCGAATTCACGTTTTCCTCTCATAACACTTCGAATCGACTCTGCTAGCTCATCACTCGATCCATCCTTCAGCATATAACCATGGACCCCAGCTTTAACAGCCCTCTCAAAATAACCTGGACGCGCAAAGGTAGTTAAGATAATGATTTTACAAGAAGAGCCTTGTCTATTCAGCTCCTCTGCAACCTCTAACCCACTTTTAAAAGGCATTTCAATATCAAGTAAACACACATCGGGTTCAAGCGATTGAATCAGCTTCAAGGCCTCTCTCCCATTAACTGCCTGACCAACCACTTCTATGTCGTCCTCAAAATCAAGAAGGGACCCAAGTGCACCCCTTAGCATCCCTTGATCTTCTGCAATTATGATTCTAATCATGAAACTACACCTGCCTTTGCCTCTTTCACAATGATTGGAATTGTAATAACAAGTTGTACCCCTTTGCGAGAATGAATAGTGACAGACCCATCAATCAATGCAAGCCTTTCATGAATTCCCTTCAATCCATTACCTTGTTTGCCTTGATTAACAAGACCAATTCCATCATCTTCAACTTCCAATACAATTTCACCCTCTTCTTGAATAAGGTGAACAGAGCAATTATTCGCATTACTATGCTTCACAATATTTGTGACTGCTTCACGCAAACACATACTAAGAATGTTTTGGGTCAAACTGGGTACTTCTTCAAGCTTTGGATCTCCAAATAATTGAAAGGAAATTCCTGCTGTTTGTAAAATGGATTCAACCTCGATTAGTTCCTCCGCAACCGTAACTGCTCTCATATCAGATACGAGCTCTCTTACTTGCCTTAATGCTGAACGCGAGGTTCGCTCTATTTCCTTTGTTTCAATCTTTGCCTTTTCGATATCCTTACTTAAAAGCTTGCCAACCAACTGACTCTTTAGCGTAATCATGGATAAAGTATGACCTAATGTATCATGAAGATCTCGAGCAATCCTCATTCGTTCATCACGCTTTACTAGTTCTTTAATCTGCTCATTCGCTTCATCAAGCTTTTTTTCCAGCTCCATCTTACTATTCATGGAACGGATTCCAAATGGTGAAATAAGCATAACAGCCACAAAGACTAATAAAGTAAGATTCCCCTCACTGAATAAATGATCGGAGTGAATAAAAATTGGTGATATGATGGCAATAGCGAATAAAATAAGAGCCCGATTAAATATCTTTTTATTCGCATACCAGCCTATAAAATTAGCTGGAAAAAATCCTAAAAAAATATTAAATAAATTATAAAAGATTGCCAGAATCATAATGATCCCAACCTGAATGATAAGCCAAAATGTAAAGGTCTTATTATTGGGTGAGTTATAAAGCTGTCTATAGGTCACAAGAAATAGTAGCAGCAATCCATAACCGGTAATCAACCTCCATCCTGTAGTACCTGCCATATAATAGGCAGGCATACAGAGATAGATAAGGAATACATATGGAAATAAACCGTATTTAGCGGGAAACACTCTGAATCTAGGTTTACTTTTCACAATAAGTCACACCGTCGCTTCCTGTTTTCTCCTAATATAACTAGATAATAGCATGAACAGGAAAAGATATCCTATTAATATTAGAATATTTGCTAAATCAGGGCTACCTCCGCGAATAATTTCCCATGCTCCGCTTCCAAAATTATAAGATGGTAACCATTTCCCAATCTTTTGCATGATATCAGGTAAAATCTCCATCGGCATCCACATTCCACCTGTAATCGCAAGTGCCATATAAATTAGGTTTGAAACACCAGAAGCTGTGTCTACTTTTTTCATCGTACCAACTAATGTTCCTAACGCAAGAAAAGCAAATGATCCTATTAAAATCCATAGACCACTCATAATCCATTCCAAGGCAGAAAGGGTTACACCATTTATTATCGCACCTGCTGCAAATATGACGATAATCGAAAAAACATGAATCACAGTCTGCCCGACCATTTTTGCAAAGAAATAAGCTGTATCAGATAATGGAGTAATCCTCATAAACAAAGACCATCCTTGTGTTCTTTCCTCAACAAGTCGTATTCCTAGGACCATGATTGCTGAACCCATCACACTAAAAGTAGTCATTGACATTAAATAATGGGCATGCCACTCCTGCCTGTTATCTATACCTGTATTAAAAACCTTAGTGAACAGAAAATAGAAAACGATTGGCATGAACAAGGACCAAAATACAAAATATGGATTCCTTAATATCCGTAAAATCTCCATTTTACATTGCATTAACACAGGTTTCATATTAGATAGCCTCCTTATTTTCCGTTAATTGCTCAAACGCATCGTCCAATCTTCCACGTTCAACCTGAATTCCACTAATACCTAGCTTTTTCTCAAACAAGATAGCTAAAATGTCATCAGTATTCTCCGAAATGATATACATTCGACCTTCCTTTTCGTACACATCAGACACACCTGGAATCTTTCTTAAATCACCTACAGAAACCGCTGAATGAGCATTAAATGATACAGATTGCTTCGTTAACTTCTCTTTGATTTCTTTTGGAGTTCCATCCTCAACGATTGAGCCATTGTGAAATAAAATGATTCTTTCTGCCACATCATCCGCTTCCTGCAAATAATGAGTTGTGAAGATAATGGTTTTCCCTCGTTTTTTCAATTTGTTTATTGTTTCCCAGAACAGCTTCCGGCTTGAAATATCCATTCCAACGGTCGGTTCATCAAAGAATAATAAATCCGGGTCGCCCGCTAATGCGAGTGCAAAACCAAGGCGTCTTTTTTGACCACCGGATAGCTTATTTGCTCGCTTTTTAATATCCCCTTCACCTAAACCAGTTAAGGAAACAAGCTCTTCAAATGTCATCGGATTCGGATAATAACTTCTAAAAAGCTGAATAATTTCCTTCACGCTTAACGCGTCAATCACACTAACCTCTTGAAGCATTGCACCTATTCTTTCCCGAACCCTCTTATCCTTCGGCTGCATTCCGAATACTTCGACCGCTCCACTTGTTGGCTCAAGCAATCCAAGCATCATCATAATTGTCGTTGTCTTTCCAGCACCATTTGGACCAAGAATTGCAACAACCTCACCCTTTTTTATCGAAAAAGAAACCGCATCAACTGCCTTCTTATTTTTAAACGTTTTCGTTATATCTTTTAATAAAATTGTGTTTTCCATTTTCCCACCTCCATATGTTCTACCCTTATATTATTCCTTAGGAAGAATGTGGATTAGTGGATTATGTCATGAATTTCAAATGACATTTGTCATGCGGGACATTGGAACTGATACATTACCCCACCGCTTATTGGAAATAAATTAAGATAACTTCCCAAATCGAGTAGAGTGAACGAATCGGAATTTTGATTCGTTCGACCCTCTCACACCA
>NZ_JAKTTI010000038.1 GCF_022427965.1 Fredinandcohnia quinoae
AATGAAAAAAAACTGTAGGCAAACTCGAAAATCTTCGAGTTTGTCTACAGTCTGAGAGAGGGTAACCTCTCTTTTTTTTATTATTTAAAAATGTTACAGAAACAAATGGTTGTAACTTCTACTTGATAATCTATAATGAAAGCATACATACGAAATGATGTCTTAATACGCTCGTAGGAGGAATCTATGAATAATAAAGTTTTAGTGGTAGATGATGAACAATCAATTGTAACATTACTTCAGTATAATCTTCAGCAAGCAGGCTATGAAGTGATAACTGCAATGGATGGAGAACAAGGCTTGTATACAGCATTACAGGAACAACCCAATTTGATTATCTTAGATTTAATGCTTCCAAAACTAGATGGAATAGAAGTTTGTAAGCAACTTCGCCAGAGAAAAATGGCAGTACCTATTTTAATGTTAACTGCAAAGGATGATGAGTTCGATAAAGTATTAGGGCTTGAGTTAGGTGCAGATGATTATATGACGAAACCATTTAGTCCGAGAGAAGTTGTAGCAAGAGTGAAAGCGATTCTACGTAGAACGAATAGTAAGACAGATGAGGAAACATTAGAAAAGAATATAATCGATCGTATTACTATTGGCGATTTAAAACTAATTCCAGATTATTTTGAAGCTTATTTTAATGCAGAGAAATTAGAACTAACGCCAAAAGAATTTGAGCTTATTGTATACTTAGCAAAACATAAAGGCAGAGTATTAACAAGAGATCAACTATTAAGTGCTGTCTGGAATTATGACTTTGCAGGTGATACTAGAATTGTCGATGTTCATATAAGTCATTTGCGCGAGAAGATAGAAAGAGATCCGAAAAAACCATCAATGATTAAGACAATACGTGGGATCGGTTATAAGCTTGAGGAGCCAAAACTTGATGAATAGATTTCGCTCAAGACTTCTTTTTTCATTAATCACATTAATTATCTTCGTTTTTATAGGCCTTGGAATACTGTTAAGTCAGTTATTTAAGGGCTTTTATGATAATAATGTTAATAATATTGATGTTCTTGAAAAAATAAATCATCAAATTTGGATTTCATTAATTGTATGTCTCGTACTTGCGTTTATCGTTATTTTGTTCCTAGTCATTCGAATTACAACCATATATACGAAACCAATCGAAGAGGCTACTAAGGTTGCTAATGAATTGGCAAAAGGAAATTACCGGGCCAGAACATATGAAAATAGTACTTTAGGTCAATCAATAAATATATTAGCAGCAAATCTTGAGAAAATGACAAAGTCACACGGTATGCAGCATGACCGTTTACATACTTTAATTGAAAATATGGGCAGTGGCATTATTCTAATTGATAAGAAAGGTTATATTAATTTACTAAACCGCGCATTTAAGGAAACCTTTCAAATAGAAAATGAGAAATATGTGAATCAATTATATTATGAGGCATTTGATCAAAATGAGATTGTCTCACTTGTTGAATACATCTTTATGACAGAGGTTAATGTTAGGAGACAGCTGCGACTTCAGTTGCAAAATGAGTTGAAACATTTTGAAGTGTACGGTGCACCAATTATTGGGATTGATGATGAGTGGAAAGGGGTTGTACTCGTCTTCCACGATATTTCAGAACTTATTAAGCTTGAGCAAATACGTAGGGATTTCGTGGCCAATGTATCACATGAGCTTAAAACACCTATTACATCAATCAAAGGATTCTCTGAAACATTACTTGATGGTGCAATGAAGGACGAACAAACTCTGGAATATTTTCTTTCAATTATTTTGAAGGAAAGTGATAGACTTCAAATCCTCATACAAGATTTGTTGGATTTATCCAAAATGGAACAACATGGTTTTGCACTTAACATTCAACAAATTGATTTACAAGAGATGTTAAATGATATTTTTATGATGTTAAACAGTAAGGCGGAGCAAAAGGATATACAACTTACTTTAAATTTGAATGACGAACCAGGCGTAATTGAGGGTGATTTTGATCGACTCAAACAGGTATTTCTTAATCTTATTAATAATAGCATTACCTATACGAGTACGGCTGGAAAAGTGATAGTAAGCATTAAGGAGAAGAATGATAGTGTAAAAATCAACATCAAAGATACAGGGATTGGTATTGCAGACGACGAACTTCCTCGGATATTTGAAAGATTTTACCGAGTTGATAAAGCGAGAAGTAGGAATTCTGGTGGAACAGGATTAGGCCTTGCCATTGTAAAACACATAATTGAGGCACATCACGGTTCGATTTCAGTAGAAAGTGAAGTAGGAGTTGGAACTACCTTTACGCTTTTCTTTAGAAAAAAACTTGAAACCTTTTCATAATGGACTCGTATAAATCTATATAAATATTAAAAGGGGGACAACATGGTTAGTTTAAAGCGTATTTATACAATTGTTGGTCTATCTATTTTAGTTCTAATATTAGGTACTGTTGCGTTAACAACTTGGTATACGGTTGATGAATCTGAACAAGCTATTATTTTAACGTTTGGAAAAGCAGATGAAGGAATTACTGAACCGGGCTTGCATTTTAAGATGCCTTGGCCAATTCAAACGGTCTCAACTGTATCGAAAGAAACATATAGTTTACAATTCGGTTATGATCAAAAGAATGGTGAAATTACAGATGCTCCAGCAGATACAAAAATGATCACTGGTGATGAGAATATTGTTCTCGCAGATCTTGTAGTTCAATGGAAAATTACGGACCCTGCTAAGTTTTTATATAATTCTGAGGACCCAAGACAAATATTATACAATTCAACTTCTGCCTCTTTAAGAAGTATTATCGGAGGATCTGAAATTGACGAGGCGTTAACGTCTGGTAAGGCAGAAATAGAAGCAGATGTTAGAGATTTATTAACTACTTTAATAGCAAAATATGATATTGGGATATCAATCACTGCTGTTAAGTTACAGGATGTTGAGTTGCCGAATGAAGAGGTAAGAAAAGCTTTTACAAATGTTACCGATGCTAGAGAAACAATGAACACAAAAGTTAATGAAGCAGAAAAATATCAGAAGAAACGGGAAAATGAGGCAAAAGGTGAAAAGGAAGCTCTTATTTCACGTGCAAAGGGAGATAAGGCTGCTCGGATTGAGAAGGCGCGTGGTGATGTAGCAACATTTAACGCGTTATATGCAGAATATGTTAAATCACCAGAAATTACGAGAAAACGTCTTATTCTAGAAACACTTGATCAGGTTCTACCAAATGCAGAAATCTACATTATGAATGATGATGGAAATACAATGAAATATTTCCCGATTCGCCCATTAGAAAATCAAACACAAACACCTCCTGTAACAGAGGAAGGAAGTGAAAAGAATGGCTGATAAAGTTGTAGATTTAAATGAACAAAGAGGAAGCAATACTAGTTGGAGAAAGTATATTAAGGGTGGTATATTTTTCGTCATTCTTCTACTTCTAATCGGAATATTACTTGCAAATTTAATTATTGTAAAAGAGGGTGAATATAAGGTTATTCGCCAATTCGGTGAGGTTGTTCGAATTGATTCTTCACCAGGGCTTACATATAAGATTCCTTTCATTCAATCAGTTGAAACATTACCAAAATATCAAATGATTTATGATGTTCAAGAAGCGGAAATTAATACAAAGGATAAGAAGCGAATGATCATCGATAATTACGCTGTATGGAAGATTGAAGATCCAAAGAAGATGATCTCCAATACAAGAACGGTTGTAAATGCAGAAGCAAAATTAGATGAATTTGTCTATTCCGCTATCCGTACTGAGCTTGGACAATTAAATTATGATGAGATTATTAATGATGAGAAATCGGCACGAGGTAGTTTAAACGACCGTATCACTGAGATTGTTAATGATGTTCTAAAAAGGGACAATTATGGAATTACGGTAACAGATATTCGAATGAAACGAACTGACTTACCAGCTGAAAATGAACAATCTGTTTTTACTCGAATGATTTCTGAACGTGATACAAAAGCTCAGGAGTATTTATCAAAGGGAGATGCACAGAAGAATCAAATTGAAGCTGAAACTGATAAAGAGGTAACGGAATTGCTTGCAAAAGCTCAAGCAGAAGCGGAAATAATCCGAAGTCAAGGTGAAGGGGAAGCCGCAAAAGTTTATAATGAAGCTTTTTCTAAGGATGTAGAGTTTTATAACTTATTCCGAACATTGGAGTCATATAAAAAGACAATAAATGGTGAATCTGTTATTATACTCCCATCTGATTCACCTTATGCGAAATTATTAATGGGGTACACCGAGTAGTACATTAGGCCGCTATTTTCCATTCTGTTCATGAACATGCTAAAATGAACAGTAGGAAAATACGGCCTTTACTGATTTATAGGGGAGGAATTTGCTTGGATAAAAAAATTGTGTTAATTGATGGAAATAGTATCGCTTATCGTGCATTTTTTGCATTGCCATTGTTGAGTAATGACAAGGGGATTCATACAAATGCCATTTATGGATTTACGATGATGCTTATGAGAATACTAGAGCAGGAAAAACCTAGCCATATATTAGTTGCCTTTGATGCTGGGAAGACGACATTTAGACATCAAACATTCAATGAATATAAGGGTGGACGCCAGAAAACACCACCAGAACTTTCAGAACAATTTCCATTTATTAGAGAATTATTGGATGCTTATAAAATTGCAAGATATGAACTAGAAAATTATGAAGCTGACGATATTATTGGCACACTGTCACTTCTAGCAGAAAAAGAGGGTTATAATGTAAAGATTATTTCTGGTGATAAGGATTTAACCCAGCTTGCATCTGAGAATATTACGGTCGATATAACAAAAAAGGGCATAACTGATGTTGATTCATATACTCCTGAATTTATTATGGAGAAATACGGAATCACACCAGAACGAATCATTGATATGAAAGGTCTTATGGGGGATAATTCGGATAATATTCCAGGTGTACCGGGAGTTGGAGAAAAGACAGCACTTAAGCTTTTAAAGGAATTTGGGACTTTAGAAGAGCTTCTAGCTTCCCTTGATAAAGTAGGCGGAGCCAAACTAAAGGAAAAGCTGGTGGAAAATAAAGAACAGGCGGAAATGAGTAAGCAGCTTGCCACTATTCATCGAGAAGCACCTATTGGAATCACGATACCCGATATTGAATATGACGGGTACGATAATCAGAAGCTCAATTATTTGTTTAAAGAATTAGGATTTAATTCATTGCTTGATAAAATCGAAGGTTATGAAGAAGAAATATTAACTCTTGAAGATATTGATTATCAAATGGTATCTGACATTTCGAATGAAATGCTTATAGACCAGTCTACTTTAATTGTTGAAGTAATGGATGAAAGCTATCATCAAGCCGAAGTACAAGGCTTCGCAATTGTCAATGAAAATGGCAATTATTATATTTCTACGGAGCTTGCACTGAAATCAGATGAATTTAAATCGTGGGCAAAGGATCATTCAAAGAAGAAAACGGTGTTCGATGGCAAAAAATCAATTGTTGCACTGCGTTGGAAAGGCATTGAGTTAAATGGAATTGATTTTGATTGTTTAATTGCTTCCTATATATTAAATCCATCAGATTCAACTGAAGACATAGCTGCTATAGCTAAAATAAAAGGATTTACTAATCTTCAATCAGATGAAGTAGTGTTTGGAAAAGGTGCAAAACGGAGTATCCCTGAACAAAATATTTTAGCAGAGCATCTTGTCAGAAAAGCAGTTATTTTATCTGAATTGAAGGATGTTTTTACAAGGGAGTTGCAAGAAAATGAGCAACTAGATTTATTTACTGATTTGGAAATGCCGTTATCACTCATCCTAGCTGATATGGAATCAAAAGGTGTAAAGGTAGATGTTGACCGTTTAAAAGCGATGGGGGAAGAGTTAAGAGAAAGACTGCAACAACTTGAGCAAAGCATTTTTGAATTAGCGGGTGAGGCATTTAACATTAATTCGCCTAAACAGCTTGGAGTGATCCTATTTGAAAAATTAAATTTGCCTATTTATAAGAAGACAAAGACAGGCTATTCTACCTCTGCGGATGTTCTAGAAAGACTAGCGAGCGAGCATGACATTATTGAGCAAATTTTGAATTATCGCCAAATAGGAAAACTTCAATCAACGTATATTGAAGGATTACTCAAGGTTGTTCATGAAGATACATGCAAAGTCCACACAAGGTTCCAGCAAGCATTGACGCAAACAGGTCGACTAAGTTCGACGGACCCGAATTTGCAAAACATCCCAATCCGGCTTGAGGAAGGTCGAAAAATTAGGCAAGCATTTATACCATCAAGAAAGGATTGGTTAATATTTGCAGCTGATTATTCACAGATTGAATTAAGAGTTCTCGCACATATCGCAAATGATGAGAACTTAATTGAAGCTTTCACTCATGATTTAGATGTTCATACGAAGACTGCGATGGATGTATTCCATGTAAATGAAGAAGAAGTAACTTCGAATATGCGCCGACAAGCTAAGGCAGTTAATTTCGGGATTGTATATGGAATAAGTGATTTTGGGCTATCTCAAAATTTAGGGATTACTCGAAAGGAAGCAGGTCTTTTTATTGAACGTTATTTTAGAAGTTTCCCTGGTGTGAAGAATTATATGGATGATATTGTCCAAGAGGCGAAACAAAAGGGGTATGTCACAACTTTATTGCAACGGAGAAGATATCTTCCGGAAATTACGGCTCGAAACTTCAATGTACGTAGCTTTGCAGAAAGAACTGCCATGAATACCCCTATTCAAGGGAGCGCAGCAGATATTATTAAAAAAGCAATGATTGACATGGCAGATCGTCTAGAGAAAGAGAATCTGCAAACAAGATTACTCTTGCAAGTACATGATGAACTTATCTTTGAAGCACCAGAAGAGGAGATTGACATTTTAAAAGTAATTGTTCCTGATGTAATGGAGAACGCAATCTCACTTAAAGTGCCATTGAAGGTAGATTACGCATACGGTAGAACTTGGTATGATGCAAAATAAATAAATAAATAAATAAATACAAGGATTTGAATGGAAGTGGAAAGATGCCAGAGTTGCCAGAGGTCGAAACGGTACGAAGAACGTTAACACAACTAGTTAATGGTAAAACAATTCAGAAAGTAACCGTATTATGGGCGAAAATGATAAAAAAACCTGAAGAAGTTGAACAATTCACTGATGCATTATTGGGTCAAACAATTCAAGACGTCGAGCGGAGAGGTAAGTTTTTAAAGTTTATTTTGGATGATTATGTGTTAGTTTCTCATCTAAGGATGGAAGGTAGATATGGATTATATAAAAATGAGGAGTCATATGACAAACATACCCATGTATTGTTTGCATTTACTGATGGAACAGAGCTTAGATACCGTGATGTAAGGAAATTTGGCACATTCCATCTGTTTAAAAAGGGTGAAGAAGAAACAGTACTTCCTCTTTCACAGCTTGGACCTGAACCTTTTTCATCGGACTTCACCGAAAAAAGATTGCAAGAACAATTAGCAAAAACAAATCGAAAAATAAAGGTTGCGTTACTTGATCAAAAAATTGTTGTCGGCCTAGGTAATATTTATGTTGATGAAGCATTATTTCGAGCTGGGATATACCCGGAGAGAGAAGCAAATTCGCTTAAAAAGAGTGAAATCAAAAGATTGTATCAACAAATCGTACAAACCCTTCAAGAAGCAGTTGATAAAGGCGGAAGTACAATTAGGTCGTATGTTAATACTCAAGGTGAAATTGGCATGTTTCAATTAGAGCTCTTTGTTTATGGTCAAAAGGGTGAAGCGTGTAAAAAATGTGGAACATCTATTGAGAAAAAGGTTGTTGGTGGAAGAGGTACACATTATTGCCCTAGCTGTCAAAAAATGTAGTACCAATGTAGGTTGCTTTTGGACATGTCACATTAAATAGGCTCCATCCATATACTATCGTAGCAAATGATAGGAAGGAGTCTCAATTTGATGTCTCAACATGTATCACTCATTTTATTAGCATTTGCAGTAAGTTTGGATGGCTTTAGTGTTGGTTTTACGTATGGGATGAGAAAGATTAAAATTCCATTCATCTCAATTATTACAATCGCTTGTTGTTCAGCATTAGTATTAATGATTTCGATGGGACTGGGACAATCTATTGCCTCATTCTTATCACCATTAATCGCAGAAAAGATTGGTGGTGTAGTACTTGTTTTGATTGGTGCGTGGGTACTATATCAATTTTTTCGTACAACTGCTCAAACGACTGAAGTGAATGAAGAAAAACTTTTAGTTAAGGTTGAAATTAAATCATTAGGGCTAGTTATAAATATATTAAAAAAGCCAATGGTGGCAGACTTTGATAAATCAGGAACAATTACAGGACTTGAAGCCTTCATGTTAGGTTTAGCATTGTCATTAGATGCTTTTGGTGCAGGAATTGGTGCAGCACTTTTAGGGCTTTCTCCATGGATTATGGCAGTAATTGTCGCTATTATGAGTTCCTTGTTTCTGTTTATTGGTATGAAAAGTGGAACTTTTTTTTCAAAAATAAAATGGGTTCAGAAGTTTTCATTTTTACCAGGAATCTTATTAATTGTGATCGGAATCTGGAAATTTTAAATAAGGAGTTATGTATAATTGGCTTTAGTAATTGGATTAACAGGTGGAATTGCTAGTGGAAAAAGCACTGTATCAAATTTGCTTAAAAAAATGGGAATAGTTGTGATCGATGCTGATATTATCGCACGGGATGTAGTGGAAATAGGTCGGGAAGCTTATTATCAAATTATAGAAGCTTTTGGACCCGATATACTACTACCCGATAAAGCAATAGATCGTGTAAAACTAGGCTCAATTGTTTTCCGAGATGAGAAAAAAAGAAGACTTCTTAACGGAATTGTTCATCCAGCTGTTCGGAGGCAAATGTTACGGGAAAAGGATAATTGGATTACAGAAGGCGAGACAGTAATCATTATGGATATTCCGTTATTATTTGAAAGCAAATTAACATCGATTGTTGACAGAACACTTCTTGTATATGTTGATGCTGATAAACAATTAACAAGGCTTATGGCCCGTAACAATTTTAATCAAGAGGCGGCAGAGGCACGTATTAACTCGCAAATGCCACTAATAGACAAGATTTCTCTTGCAGATGCAGTAATTTATAATAATGGCACGGTTGAAGAAACAAAAAAGCAAATTGAAGAGATTCTAAAAAAATGGGATATCTCTATATAAAGGATTATTTAATAAACCTCATTTCATTATGAATGAGGTTTATTTATGTCGATTTTTAAATAAAATATCAACTTTTACGAAATTAATTCATTTATAGTATTACAGTTTCGTTTTAATGTGTTATACTAAATATACATTTTCAGATTTTAAGTATAACATATATCTTGGAGGGGTTTTTAAAATGAAGCCAAGAATCGCTATTAATGGATTTGGACGTATTGGAAGAATGGTATTTAGAAATGCGATTTTAGATGACTCTCTACAAATAGTCGCAATTAATGCAAGCTATCCTGCTGATACGTTAGCTCATTTAATTAAATATGATACAAATCATGGAAGGTTCGAAGGTGATGTTAAAGCCGAGGAAAATTCTCTTATTGTAAATGGTAAGCGTATTCAGCTTGTTAGCTCTCGCAATCCACTCGAACTTCCATGGGGAAAATATGATATAGATATTGTGATTGAGGCAACAGGGAAATTTAATTCAAAGGAAAAAGCGAGCTTGCACTTACAAGCTGGGGCAAAAAAGGTTATCTTAACGGCTCCGGGAAAAAATGAAGATGTGACAATCGTTATGGGTGTTAATGAAGACAAATATGATCCGAACGAGCATGATATTATTTCAAATGCATCATGTACTACAAATTGCTTAGCGCCAGTTGCAAAGGTGTTACATGAGCAATTTGGGATTGAAAATGGATTAATGACAACGATTCATGCCTATACAAATGATCAAATGAATATTGACAATCCTCATAAGGACTTAAGAAGAGCTCGTGCATGTGCACAATCCATTATTCCAACATCAACTGGTGCAGCAAAGGCCCTTTCATTAGTTTTACCTGAATTGAAGGGAAAGCTTCACGGGATGGCATTACGAGTTCCAACACCGAATGTTTCTTTAGTTGATTTGGTTGTTGATTTAAAGCGAGATGTGACAATTGATGAAATAAATGATGCATTTATTACTGCTTCAAAGGGTGCGATGCATGGAATCCTTGAGTTTACAACTGAACCACTTGTGTCGGTAGATTTTAATACGAATCCGCATTCTTCAATTATTGATGGTTTGTCAACGATGATGATTGCTGATCGAAAGGTAAAAGTATTAGCTTGGTATGATAATGAATGGGGATATTCATGTAGAGTTGTTGATCTAGTGAAATATGTGGGATTTCAAATTGAAAAAAAAGTAGAAGTTAAAGTAGGATAGGCTTATAGTGGCTAGAAAAAAATGCTCTTCTCATATGGGAAGAGCTATATTTATGATTTTAGCATTGCAAAAAGATACTAAACAAAGTATACTAAAAATCGTGAACTTCTTAAAGTTAACGCTTTTTAGCTACTTAAAGGGTTAGGACCTCTTTGGACTAACTTTCCCCCGTGGTAGTTATGCACAGCAATATGCAAAGAATTCACAAAGGATACTATGTAAAGGGGGATCCATAAATATGGAAACAATGGGACGTCATGTAATCTCAGAATTATGGGGTTGCGATTATAAAAAACTAAATGATATTGAAGGAATTGAGCGAACATTCGTTCAAGCAGCACTGAAATCTGGTGCAGAAGTACGTGAGGTAGCTTTTCATAAATTTGCACCCCATGGAGTTAGTGGAGTAGTTATTATCTCTGAATCACATTTAACAATACATAGCTTTCCAGAGCATGGCTATGCGAGTATTGATGTTTACACATGTGGTAATTTAGATCCAAATATTGCAGCAGATTATATTGCTGAAGCTCTTGGTGCACAAACGCGCGAGAATATGGAACTACCTCGTGGGATGGGGCCAGTACAAGTTAAGCCATCACAAGTAAAAATACTTTAAAAATAAACAAGAATCGACTAAAATAGAAAGAGGTGTATAATTACACCTCTTTTTATATTACATAAAATATTGGAAAAATTCATATAAAGGGACTGATTAATAAATGGGATTTAAACAAACATTTCAAATGCTAACGACTTCTCATAGCGAAACAAGTGATAATCATTGGGACGAGCTTTTAAAAAGTCATTATTATAAATCAACTAATAAAAAGACGATCGATGCAGTAAAGTCAGTGATAGAGGGATTAGATGGTTATCATATCACTTCTATTTCTGAGGAACGCGGTGAGATGAGTGTTTCTGTTAAAAAGAGAAAAAAGGCATTTGTGGTTGTTACAATTATTTCAGTGAGACCCTTTGAAACAGCTGTTGATTTTGCGGTTTCTACAGATACGAAAGTTTTGCCGACTGATTTTGGGTTTAGCAGAAAAGTTATTAAGGAATTATATGAAAATCTTGATAAAGCTTTAACCTTTATTGGAACTGGAGCTAGAAAGTAAATAACTTTTACAAAATACTTGTACAATAAATTTCTTTCTTATAAGATTAATTTATATAATAACTATTTCCGACTTATTAAACATCCTATAAGGAGAGATAGGAGGTTAATCGTATGAAATGCCCAACTTGTCAGCATAATGGAACAAGAGTACTGGATTCTCGTCCAGTTGATGAAGGACGTGCGATTAGAAGACGGCGTGAATGTGAAGCGTGTCAATTTCGTTTCACTACATTTGAAAAAGTAGAAGAAATTCCTTTAATTGTTGTTAAAAAAGAAGGAACAAGGGAAGAATTCAGTAGAGAAAAGATGCTGAGAGGACTAATTAAAGCATGTGAAAAGAGACCTGTTACCTTAAAACAGTTAGAAGATATCACACATGAGGTCGAAAAAGAACTTCGTAATCAAGGAATATCTGAAGTGAAAAGTGATACAATTGGTGAATTTGTTATGAATCATCTAGCTGGGGTTGACGAGGTAGCATATGTTCGATTTGCTTCAGTCTATCGTCAGTTTAAGGATATAAATGTTTTTATTGATGAACTTAAGGAATTAATAAAAAAAGAACGCTAAAAAAGAGCTTAAAGATAAATGATTAAGCTCTTTTTTCATATAAAATACGTGTTCAAAAAGAAGGCTTTGATGAAATGGAACATTGGAATTTACTACCGGTAGATCGCTATCAGGTTCATACTGCTGATTTATTACACGATTACGATCGTAAAGTATTAACATTATTATATCAACCCTTAATTGGCTCGAAGGCTTATAGTTTATACATGACTTTGTGGAGTGAGTTAGAGCAGAATCGTCTTTGGGGAGAGGAAAATACTCACCATAGTTTAATGGCGATTTTACAAAGTAACTTAAAGGGGATTTATCAAGAGAGGCTTAAACTAGAAGGGATTGGGCTCTTAAAGTCATATGTCAAATTAGAGAATGATTCTCGAAGCTTTGTATATGAACTTCAAGCACCTTTATCACCAGGGCGATTTTTTACTGATGGGGTGCTTAATATCTATTTATATAATCGGCTTGGAAAAAATAAATTTATGAAGCTGAAACGATTTTTCTCAGACTTTGAGCTTGATTTAGAAACATACCAACCGATTACAAAAACATTTAATGAAGTTTTTGTATCTGTAAAAGCTACACAAATGGTTTCAAATATGAATGAAGAAACAGAGCGTAGTCTTGAGATTGAACAAGATAATGAGTATGCTGTAAGAAAAGAAAGCACGAATTTAACGATCGATGATTCTGTTTTTGACTTTGATTTATTTTTTGCAGGAATATCTGATGTTATGATTCCTAAGAAATCAATCACTCTAAAAGTTAAGGAAGCAATTAAGAAGCTCTCATTCCTTTATGGAATTAATCCAATCGAGATGCAAGGGATCGTCATGAGTGCGTTAGATCCTACAGAAGCTATAGATATTGAAAAATTGAGGATAGCAGCAAGAGATTGGTACCAGATTGAAAATGGCAATGAGCTTCCTAAATTAAGTGAAAGACTTCAGCCAGTTTCGAATCGAACAATGATGAATGAAACTCCGAAGACAAAAGAAGAAGAGTTAATTAAGCAGCTTGAATTAGTATCTCCAAAACAACTTCTAACCGAAATATCAGGTGGTGCAGCCCCTTCAACTGCTGATTTAAAGATTGTTGAAGATGTCATGTTTCGGCAAAAGTTATTGCCAGGTGTCGTGAATGTACTTATTCATTATGTGATGTTAAGGACAGACATGAAGCTTACGAAATCATATGTTGAAAAACTAGCAAGCCATTGGGCAAGAAAAGAAATTACAACAGTAAGGGCTGCGATGGAACTTGCGAAGCAGGAACATCGTCAATATCAAGATTGGGCAACCGGTAAAAAAGAGAGCACAACTAAAAAGAAGCCAATCCGGAAGGAATTATTACCTGAGTGGTTAAAACAAGAAGATGGTAGTAAGGAAAAAATTGAAAGAAAGACGCATAATCCAGCATTTGAGGAAGAAAAGCGTAAAATTGAAGAAAGAATAAAGAAAATGAGTAAGTAGTTATATGATGGTGGTGAAAAAATGAAGCCTGTCCAAGATTCTTTAAAAAAATTGGCGAATAATGCAAACTTCCAACAGCAGTATGAAAAAATAAAACATGAAGTATTAAACAATCCTCAAATTAGAAGCTTTCTTAATGACCACCGAGATGAAATTACGAATGAAATGATTAATCGAAGTCTTGTGAAGCTCTATGAGTTCATAGGTCAAAGTAAGAATTGTGATCAATGTGCTAGCTTGGATCAGTGTAAAAATATGCTGAAAGGTTACCATCCACATCTTAAAATAACCGGAAAAAATATTGATGTACAATATGAACCTTGTTCCAATAAATTGATACATGATGAACAAATGAAGTTTAAATCACTCATTAAGAGTGTATATATACCAAATGATATCCTACATGCAACTTTCAATCGATTTGAGGTAGATGAGGATAGACAAATTGCGATTACAGCAGCTTTGGATTTTGTAGATAAATACGAACCAGGAAAGAGAATTCCAGCTATTTATTATCATGGGCCATTTGGAACAGGTAAAACGTATTTACTTGGAGCAATCGCAAATAAGCTAGCGGAAAAAAACATTGCCTCTATGCTTGTGTATGTTCCAGAATTTATGAGAGAGCTAAAAGGGGCAATCCAGAATCAAACATTAAATGAAAAATTAGAAGCGGTTAAAAGGGTGCCGGTATTGATGCTCGATGATATTGGTGCAGAATCGATGTCAAGTTGGGCAAGGGACGAGGTACTTGGAACAATTCTTCAATTTAGGATGTTAGAAAACTTACCAACCTTTTTCACATCGAATTTTGATTTGAAGGAGCTTGAACATCATTTATCTTACTCACAACGTGGTGAAGAAGAAAAGGTGAAAGCAGCAAGAATCATGGAACGGATAAAATATTTAGCAAAACCTATAGAGCTTCGTGGTGAAAATCGAAGGTATTAAAAGGGCTATTTCTCGATTGAGGAATGGCTTTTTTTCTTATTCTAAAGTTGTCCTATCACCCATATACATAGAAACAGGGTATGGTGAAATGGGGGGACTAGCTTGATTGAAATCTACTTTCAAGAAACCTTAGATGCTAATAAAATATATATGAGCATATGTGCTCGAGCTCAAGCATTTTCTATAAATTACATAAGAGTTTCATATGATCGTGCAAATGTAGTATCTATTTTTATTGCTAAAAAAAATCAATATGTTTTACGCTCCGTTATTATTCCTGCATTAACCGAATATATCATACAGAATAAAGAGGATGAATGGATTCTCTCGATGATAGAAACCATTTTTTACTTTACTGATTATGATGAGAAGAAGCAAATATTAGAAATAGCAAAATCATTGCTTGATGGGAATTCTCCTGATATTCCGATTGTTCCAGATAGTATTCCAAGAGAACAAGTAATTGCAGAAATACTATCAGGTTTTTTAAAAGAACCAATATCATTTTCGTTTGAGTCGTTTTTGAAGTTTAGGCTTAGATCATACACAGAAAACCTTTTACACATTGTTGAGCTCGCAATTGATGAGTACAAATTAGAGCAAGAATATCAAGCGTTTGTACAGGGATTAAGAGATTTTACTGTTGATCGTGAGTCGAAGCTGGAACAGATACATATTCTCCATGATGGACATTTTACCTTTTATAACAATCAATTTTTAGAAATTGCTCGTGAAGAATTAATTAAACTAATTGATCGAAAACTTATTTTACGACAGCCAATGTATATTGACTCAACTGTATTGGCTCCATTAGTTTCAATCGCGCCAAAGTCGATTTTTATTTACACGAATGATGTGGATAATGGAATGGTTCAAACGATTGTTAATGTTTTTTTAGAAAAGGTAAACATTTATTCAATGAATTATTTTGAGCAATTAAAGCTAAAAAAACTTTCTAAATAAAACATCATGACCCTTGATTTCATTTTCAATAAAGACTATAATCGTACATATTATAAGAAAAGATGTACATCTTATAATCATATGATAAAAAGTTATGATGAGGACATGATCGTATTTTTACGGTTTAAAGAGAGGGAAGGCAAGGCTGGAACCTTCCTAACACGAATTATACATTACCACCTCTAAACTTCAGTAGTGAACCTTTGAATCCAAAGCAGTAATTGCTGACGGTAATTACCGTTACTTAAATCTTGAGCCATGAATGACAAAGTGGAGATTGCGAGTTTATCATTTGTCGTCATGGAAACAAGGGTGGAACCACGTGTATTCAGATACTCGTCCCTTTTTATAGGGATGGGTATTTTTTATTTTCAAAAAAAATGAAGGAGTGACGATGATGTCAGATGCAGTAAAAATCACATTCCCAGATGGAGCAGTGAAGGAGTTTCCAAAAGGAACAACAACAGAAGATATTGCCGGATCAATTAGCCCTGGACTTAAGAAAAAGTCGATAGCGGGTAAGTTTAATGGACAATTAATTGACTTACGCACACCAATCCATGAAGATGGAGAAATCGCGATTGTTACCCAAGACAATGACGAAGCATTAGAAATTATGCGCCACAGCTCAGCCCATCTTATGGCACAAGCTATTAAGCGTCTATACAAAGATGTTAAGCTAGGTGTTGGGCCTGTAATTGAAAATGGCTTCTACTATGATATTGATATGGAGCAATCATTAACTCCAGAGGATCTCCCAGCAATTGAAAAAGAGATGAAAAAAATCATCAATGAAAATCTTGATATCATCCGAGTAGAAGTTCCGCGTGATGAAGCAATCAAAAAATTCAGCGAGATTGGTGATAATCTAAAGCTTGAATTAATTGAAGCTATACCTGCAGAAGAAGTTGTCTCAATCTATGAGCAAGGTGAATTCTTTGACCTTTGCCGTGGAATACATGTTCCTTCAACAGGAAAAATAAAAGAATTTAAACTATTAAGTATTGCGGGCGCGTATTGGCGCGGCGATAGTAAGAATAAAATGCTCCAACGTATTTACGGAACAGCATTCTTCAAAAAGGCTGATCTTGATGAGCATCTTCGTCTATTAGAAGAAGCAAAGGAAAGAGATCATCGCAAACTAGGAAAAGAACTAAGCTTGTTTACAAACTCTCAATTAGTTGGACAAGGTCTCCCATTATGGCTGCCAAAAGGTGCAACAATTCGTCGAGTCGTTGAAAGATATATTGTTGATAAAGAAGTGAGTCTTGGGTATGACCATGTATACACTCCAATCATGGGAAGCGTTGATTTATATAAAACTTCAGGTCACTGGGCACATTACCAAGAGGATATGTTCCCTGTAATGGATATGGATAATGAGCAGCTTGTTCTTCGTCCAATGAACTGTCCACACCATATGATGGTGTATAAAAACGGAATCCATAGCTATCGCGAGTTACCAATTCGTATTGCTGAATTAGGGACAATGCATCGTTATGAAATGAGTGGTGCTCTATCAGGTCTCCAACGTGTTCGTGGAATGACATTAAATGATGCACATATCTTTGTCAGACCTGACCAAATTAAAGAAGAATTCATTCGAGTAGTAAACTTAATATTAGAAGTATATAAAGATTTCAATCTGAATGATTATAGCTTCCGTCTCTCTTATCGTGATCCAGCAGATAAAGAAAAATATTTTGATGATGATGCTATGTGGGAAAAAGCACAGGCAATGTTAAAGGATGCGATGGATGATCTTGGTCTTGATTACTTTGAAGCAGAGGGTGAAGCAGCATTCTATGGTCCGAAGCTAGATGTTCAAGTCCGTACTGCATTAGGTAAAGATGAGACATTATCTACTGTTCAACTTGACTTCTTGTTACCGGAACGATTTGATCTGACTTATGTAGGTGAAGATGGTAAGCAGCATCGTCCAGTTGTTATTCACCGTGGTGTCGTTTCAACGATGGAACGTTTTGTTGCATTTTTAATTGAGGAATACAAGGGTGCATTCCCGACATGGCTAGCACCTGTACAAGTACAAGTGATTCCGGTATCTCCAGATATTCATTTCGACTATGCGAAGCAAGTTCAAGAAAAATTAAAAGCACAAGGAATCCGTGTTGAACTTGATAGCCGTAATGAAAAAATCGGCTACAAAATTCGAGAAGCACAAATGCTTAAAATCCCGTATATGCTTGTTCTAGGTGATAATGAAATTCAAGAAAATGCTGTTAATGTACGTAAATACGGAGAGCAAAAGTCAGAAACAGTACCTTTTGACGATTTCTTAAATGCTTTAATCAATGAAGTAAAAAGATAAAAAAATATATCTTGAATTAGTATCAAGTATCTGTTAAAATAAATTTTGTCTTGCTTTAATAATAAATATACGACTTGACAGTTTTGTTAGGTAATGATATAGTTCTATAGGTAAATTGAATACTTGTTTGAGTAAAGTAGAAGCACCCGCTTCTCACCTGATTGACGCAAATTGCAGTTGGTAGGTATTACGTTCATTTTTCTTTTGTATGAATGAAATGTAAAAGTGTGGGTGTCATGTACATTCACACTTTTTTGTTTGTCACGAAACCTGTAAATGCGTAGATGGAATCATCAAACGAAGCTATTCATAAAGTAAACTAAGTGATTGCCAAGCCATACTGGCGACAGCAGATCCGTAGTTGAACTTATGCGTTTAGGAGAGTAATCATTCTTTCCTATGAGCTTATAAAACCTTGGAGGTGGCTAATTATTAGCAAAGACATGATGGTTAACGAGGGCATTCGTGCTCGTGAAGTTCGTCTGATTGGTCAAAACGGTGATCAGCTTGGAATCAAATCTAAGACTGAAGCATTAGAAATTGCTGCAAGAGCAAATCTAGATGTTGTATTAGTTGCTCCAAATGCGAAACCACCAGTTTGTCGTATCATGGATTATGGTAAATTTCGTTTTGAGCAACAGAAGAAGGAAAAAGAAGCTCGTAAAAATCAAAAAATCATCAATATTAAAGAGGTGCGTCTAAGCCCAACAATTGATGAGCATGATTTCAATACTAAGCTTCGTAATGCGATTAAATTCCTTGAAAAAGGTGACAAGGTAAAAGCATCGATTCGATTCAAAGGTCGTGCAATTACACATAAAGAAATCGGTCAAAAAGTATTAGATCGCTTTTCTGCAGCTTGTACTGAAGTTGCTACGATTGAGTCTCATCCGAAAATGGATGGACGTAGCATGTTCTTAGTATTAGCACCTAAAAATGAAAAGTAATGAAACGAGGAGGAACTCCCTATGCCAAAAATGAAAACACACCGTGGCGCTGCAAAGCGTTTCAAAAGAACTGGGTCTGGAAAATTAAAACGTTCACACGCGTACAGAAGCCATATGTTCTCACATAAAACTCAAAAACAAAAACGTCATCTACGTAAAGCTACATTAGTAAGCAGAGGCGATTTCAGACGTATTCGTCATTTATTAACAAACTTAAAATAATTCGGGAATTTTTGATAGGATCTTAGGAGGGAAACACAATGCCAAGAGTTAAAGGCGGTACAGTAACACGCAAACGTCGTAAAAGAGTATTAAAATTAGCAAAAGGTTATTATGGTTCAAAACATACATTATATAAAGTAGCAAATCAACAAGTAATGAAATCTTTAATGTATGCTTATCGTGACCGTCGTCAAAAGAAACGCGACTTCCGTAAGCTTTGGATTACTCGTATCAATGCAGCTGCTCGTATGAACGGTCTTTCTTATAGCCGTTTAATGCACGGACTAAAGGTTGCTGGTATCGAAGTAAACCGCAAAATGCTTGCTGACCTAGCTGTTAGCGACGAAAAAGCATTTGCTGAATTAGCAACTGTTGCTAAAAACAACTTGAAATAATGATAGTTGATAAGGTTATTCTCATGTAAAATGGGGGTAGCCTTTTTATTATTGTTAAGGAAATTGTGAAATTTAAACAGATAAAGAGGAAAATCAAAAACATCTCTGTTTGAAACCACACTCGTTCACTGTAATGCATCAAAATAAGTTTTGCTTGAAAAACTTCATTTAATAAGCCGATTAACAAATAAGCGGAAATTTTCCTGTTAAATGCTGAATGGAGCTTGTTTTGGGGGATATAAGGGGAGATTTTCCTGTTATGATGACTAAAATCTACTATTATCGAATTTTTAAAGACGATAAGCGGAAATTCTCCTTCTATTTAAGCCTTTTTTTATAATAATTATGAAATAAGAGGAATTTTTCCCTCTATTTATCAGCTCGGGAGCTCAATCTGATCCTTTAACCGATAAGTGTGGATTTTAATCAAATTCTATCTATAGTAGAACATAGTAAATGTATACTTTCAAAATGGGGGAGTTCAAATGGATACAAAAATAATACTCATTCTTTATGTTGTATTAAATATATATGGACTTAGCATTATGTATGTTGATAAACAAAGAGCAAGAAAACATCAATGGCGTATTTCTGAAATGCAGATTTGGCTTGTCTCGATTTTAGGTGGGGCACTTGGAGCCACAGTTGGAATGAAGCTATTTCGACATAAAACAAAACATAAAAACTTTGCAATTCTTCTACCTACACTCACAGTAATTACTATGATCATATACATATATATTTTGCTGAAATTGTCATAACAGCTCGTACGATTGTATATGTTTATATAGCGAATGACAAATGGCTAAAACATGTAGCTAAGAAAACGAGGTGAGTGTGCGTTTGGATGAGACGATGACAGTACTATTTGTCTTTATAGAATCTACGGGGATATTAGCACCAATTGTTTTTATTTGTTTGCATTTAATCCGTCCTTTTTTGTTTGTCCCTGTCCCAGTTGTTTGTATTGTTGGTGGAATTTTATTTGGTTCAGTCTTCGGTACACTATACTCACTATTAGGATTAACAATATTAAGTGTTATCTTTTATGTTTTATATAAGCGAGTACCAAAGCTCTCCAGTAAAATAAATCAGCTAAAGCAAAAATGGCTAGGAAACAAAGTTAATTTTACGATGGGTCAAATTTCCATTCTACGTCTTATACCTTTCATTAATTTTCACCTTTTATCACTTTGTATTATCGATGTCACACGAAATTTTAGACAATATACAAAAGGATCCTTCTATACTAATATTCCAGTTGCGCTATTTTACACAGTATTTGGTCAATTCATTCGAGAATTTTCAACGATGATGATTATCGTAATCTTATTATCATTAACTCTATTATTTTATCTTTTGCGAGAGAAGCAGGTTATTATTAAATGGCATGAATTTTTTAAACCTAAAGCTGGTAGATCATATTACTAAAAATACCCATGAGAGTAACTATCTCTCACGGGTATTGTTTGTTAAAAATTCCTTAATTGGACTTTTCCAGTCTATTACTGCATGTGGGTATACTTCTTTTATTCTTCGCTCTAAATACTTAAAATCATCGTAGTAGATACCTTTAAGTAAATGTATGTGTTTTGTAAAGACGAAAATAGAAATAACCTCAAAGGCTTTATCAGTTGTTCCTAAGTATTTTTCTCCCTCAAATAATACTCCCTTGTAAGTAAGTAGAAAGTTTTTTTGGACATTCTTCTGATCATCCAAAAAATAAAATTCCTTTTTTTCATGAGCAAGCTCAAGCTTTCTTTTTGGATTCAACAAATATTTGAATATCCGATATATGATAAAAACAATTAACAGTATTAGTACAAGTCGTATTAGTAGGACAAACATAAGAGGACTCCTCCCAGATTCTTAATTCGACTTCATATACGATTAAGTGAGGTAAAAGGTTTCAACTTTTTATTAATTTGTTATACTTTTTTTGAAAGGTTTCAGAAGGAGGAGCTCAATTGGATTATAATGTAAATGTATTATTACTGAATAATGATGCAAGGCTGCCATTTCAAGCCAACAAAGGGGATGCTGGCTTTGATTTATATTCAGTAGAAGAAAAAGTAATTGCCCCTGGAGAAGCAGAGCTTATTCGAACAGGAATTAAAATAGAGTTACCTGAGGGTACAGAGGCACAAGTACGACCTCGAAGTGGATTAGCATTAAAACATTCGGTCACTGTATTAAATAGCCCAGGAACGATCGATGAAGCATATCGCGGGGAAATTGCGGTCATTTTAATTAATCATGGAAAGTCAGATTTTTTAGTAGAAAAACAAATGAGAATTGCACAAATGGTCATCGCACCCGTTCCAAAGGTTATGCTTACCCAAGTGAATGAAATATCTGAATCTGAACGTGGAGAAGGTGGCTTCGGTTCATCGGGAACGAAGTAAACCGAACTTCTAATCGCATAGAATTAGAAGAATGAAGTATATTATTTAGATGAGATTCATTGTCATTATGTAATAATTTTTTGTATAATAAGAATAGTCAAGGTAATCTAAACAGTAGTAAGGAGACATACATATGACAAAGCTTGATGAAACATTAACAATGTTAAAAGATTTAACCGATGCAAAAGGAATTCCTGGTAATGAACGCGAGCCACGCGAAGTCATGAAGAAATACATAACTCCATTTGCAGACGAAGTAACAACAGATGGTCTTGGAAGCTTAATAGCGAAAAAGGTAGGCAAGGAAAATGGACCAAAAGTCATGATTTCTGGCCATTTAGATGAAGTAGGTTTCATGATCACTCATATCGATGACAAAGGATTCCTGAAGTTCCAAACAGTTGGCGGCTGGTGGTCACAGGTTATGCTTGCTCAGCGTGTGACAATTGTTACAAGTAAAGGTGATGTAACAGGTGTGATTGGCTCAAAGCCACCACATATTTTATCACCTGAGGCGCGTAAGAAGCCTGTTGAAATTAAGGATATGTTCATCGATGTTGGTGCAACAAGCCGTGAAGAAGCACAAGAATTTGGTGTTAAACCTGGTGATCAGGTTGTTCCTTACTTTGAATTCACAGTAATGAATAATGAAAAAATGCTCCTTGCAAAAGCATGGGATAATCGAATTGGCTGTGCAATTGCGATTGATGTGTTAAAACAATTAAAAGGTGTTGACCATCAAAACGTGGTATACGGAGTTGGTTCTGTACAAGAAGAAGTTGGCCTTCGTGGAGCAAAAACAGCTGCAACAATGATTAAACCAGATGTTGCCATTGCAGTAGATGTTGGTATTGCAGGTGATACACCAGGAATTACTGAAAAAGAAGCATTAAGTAAAATGGGCAAAGGTCCTCAAGTAATTTTATACGATGCTTCCATGGTTTCACACAAAGGCTTACGTGATTTTGTTACAAATGTAGCAGATGAATTAAATATTCCATATCAATTCGATGCAATTGCTGGTGGTGGAACTGATGCAGGTACAATCCATGTATCATTCCAAGGTGTACCTTCATTAGCAATCACGATCGCAACTCGTTATATTCACTCACATGCAGCAATGCTTCATCGCGATGACTATGAGAACGCAGTGAAGCTAATTGTAGAAGTGATTAAACGACTGGATGGAGAAGCAGTAAATAAAATTAAATTTGATTAATTAAAAAAGCCGGTGAAAATTTCTTCACCGGCTTTACTATTTACTTTTTCAACCCTTGCTCCAATGTAGTAAGCATCTCCTGTTTATCCTCTTGACTGGCATTTTGCCAAATGACTTCAAATAATACTCCAAGTCCTGGGAGCATTTTTTCTTCACCACTTTGAATTGCGTCGACGATTGTTTCCTGCAATTCAGCCTGGGAATTACCTGTTACATTGTGTATAACTGCATTTCGCAAATTTAAATTCAAATATAAGCACACCTTTCTTATGTATCTTTTTCTTTATTATCATTTACGATTTGTAATTTTATTATGTATGCTTCATGAGATATAATGGTAAAAAACGAAGAGTCGAAAAAGGAGCATTTTGAAATTGAAACGTATTGAATCTATTAAAAATCCACAGGTAAAGCAGTGGAAGAAATTACATACAAAAAAAGAACGTGATAAGACTGGTACTTTTATGATTGAAGGTTTTCATTTAGTGGAAGATGCTCTAAAAAGTAATGCTGTCATTCGTGAACTTATTATGGTTGAAACAGTTGATCTTCCTGCTAACTGGAATGTAGATAATCAGTCAATCGTTCTCGTTACGGAAGAAATTATGAAGGAAATAAGTGATACGGAAACCTCACAAGGTATAGCTGCAATTTGCGAGCAATATAATGATAGGAAGGATCTTACTAGTTTTTCAAAGCTATTACTTATTGATGCTGTACAGGATCCGGGTAATCTCGGGACAATGATTCGAACAGCGGATGCCGCTGGAATCGATGCAGTCATCATCGGGGAAGGCAGTGTAGACGTATATAATTCAAAGGTCCTTCGTTCTACACAAGGTTCTATTTTTCATATCCCAATTATAAAAGCTAATTTGTTTCAAATGATAGGAAAGCTAAAAGAAAAGAATGTTAAAGTATTTGGAACATCATTAAAAAATGCTGTTGATTTTAAGGAAGTATCAAGTGAATCATCATTTGCGTTAATCATGGGCAATGAGGGGAATGGAGTTAATCCCGATTTACTTGAATTAACTGATCAAAACCTATATATCCCGATCTATGGAGAAAGTGAGTCATTAAATGTTGCAGTAGCAGCAGGAATTTTGCTTTATCATTTAAGGTAAAGGTTATGTTAATGTTCAGTTTTGATTTTAGCCTTATTTGGATGAGTGAACGGGTTTTATTCAGCTTGAATAACTTAGTGAATCCATACAAATAAGGCGGAATATTCATCAATACTCAGTTTTAACATAGCCTAGGTAAAAAAGTGAGGGGATGGCATATTCGCGAATTTTTTGGATCAACAATAAATGGGTTACCATTTCAATGGTTATCTTTGACTCATGTTAGTATGCTATGTTTGTTTGTTGGAATGGCAGTCATTTTATTCGTCTTTCGTACAAAGTTTAGTGGAAGAAAATTCGTTATACGCTATACTCTTGCTTGTTTTTTACTTCTAAGTGAACTTTCCTTATACGCATGGTATACGTACACGAAGACATGGGACATCGTTGACACATTGCCGTTACAACTATGTTCAATTTCCCTAATTTTAAGCTTTTTTATGCTGCTTTCAAGAAATAAATTTTTATTTGAAGTTACTTATTTTCTAGGAATTGGCGGGGCGCTTCAAGCGATGCTGACACCTGAGCTTTCTTATGACTTCCCGCATTATCGCTATTTTCATTTTTTCATAGCACACATTGCAATCATCTTAGCAAGTTTATACATGATTTGGTATGAAGGTTACAAACCTACCATTAAATCAATTTTGAAGGCTTTTGCTACGTTGAATATAATTGCCATTTTTGTGTTTTTAATGAATAAAGCAACCGGCGGCAATTATATGTTTTTAGCACATAAGCCAAATAATCCAAGTCTAATTGATTTTCTGGGCCCATATCCTTGGTATATTTTATCGCTGGAAATAGTGGCACTTGTCATGTTTTTTCTGCTCTATTTACCTTTTTCAATTAAAAAAAGTAATTAAGAAAATTCGAAACCTTATTGAATTAAGATCGTATAATTATTTTAAGATTTTAATTAAAATGAGGTGAAGCAGTGTTAATTTCGTATTTTTTAGTTTTTTTATTAGCAGCGATTCCGTTATTTGAATTGATTGCAGTTATACCATTAGCGATTATTGGAGGATTGTCGCCTGTTCCTGTTGCGATATTAGGCTTCCTAGGAAATTTAGTAACAGTCCTGCTATTAGTGCTATTTGTAGATAAAATAAAGGGATGGATGAGAGCTAGGAAATTAAAGGGGACTCCAGTAAAAGCGGTTGAAGGAATAGAACCACTTGAAAATGGGGAGAATGCTACTGTACAAGAATCAAAGAAACAAAAAAGAGCAAAATCTATTTTTGACAAGTACGGTCTACCAGGATTAACGATTCTTGGACCATTATTAGTCGGCTCACATATATCAGCTTTTATGGGGATGAGCTTTGGGTCAAGTAGAAAGTTGGTAACAGGATGGATGATTACGAGCCTGGTGATATGGACAGTTGTATCTACTATACTAGCAAGTTCAGGTGTAAGCTTCTTTGTTCCAGGGGTCGAAGAAAATGGATTTTTAGTAAGGATTTTTAAATAAATCGAAAAATGGGTTTGATTTGCCTCTATAAGATACGTATAATATAATCTATACTTAACTACATATAGACACAACGATGAAAGAGAAGAGTAGCTTTCCATTCACTATTCAGGGAGAAAATGCCGAGATTGCAAGCATTTTTATAGGAGAAGGAAGTGAATTCACCTCTCGAGTTGGCACCGGGACCGTCGAAAGAAAGGTATGACGTAAAGGTGTACCGGCACATGCCGTTATCTTAATGAAGTGAACAGTCTAGACATTGGACTGTTAACAAGGGTGGTACCGCGAAATCAAAACCTCGTCCCTTTTTTGGGATAGAGGTTTTTTATTTTTGATTGAAAAAGGAGGAGCTAATGATGCAAGAAAGATTAAATGAGCTTCAACAAGAAGCGATTGCAAAGGTGGAAGCCGCAACTAACTTGAAAGAGTTAAACGATATCCGTGTTGCTTATTTAGGGAAAAAAGGCCCTATTACAGAAGTATTACGAGGAATGGGGAAATTATCAGCTGAGGAACGTCCGAAAATGGGTGCTCTTGTCAATGTAGTGAGAGAGCAGATTACTGATAAATTATCAGCTAAACAAGCGATCCTTGAAAAAGAAGAGGTTGAAAAAAGACTGGCCTCTGAAACAATTGATGTTACATTACCAGGCAGACCAGTAACTGTTGGAAGTCACCATCCACTAACTGCTGTTATCGAAGAAATTGAAGATTTATTCATGGGCATGGGCTATTCAATTGCAGAAGGTCCTGAAGTTGAACAAGATTATTACAACTTCGAAGCATTAAATTTACCAAAAGGCCACCCTGCAAGAGACATGCAAGATTCATTTTATATTACCGAGGAAATATTATTGCGTACCCATACATCACCTGTTCAAGCAAGAACTATGAAAAAGCACGAAGGTAAAGGTCCAGTAAAAATTATTTGTCCTGGAAAAGTGTATCGTCGTGATAATGATGACGCAACACACTCACACCAATTCATGCAAATTGAAGGTCTAGTTGTAGACGAAAATATTCGTATGAGTGATTTGAAAGGAACACTTGATACATTTGCGAAGAAAATGTTTGGTGAAGATCGCGAAATTCGCTTGCGTCCAAGCTTCTTCCCATTCACAGAGCCTTCAGTTGAAATGGATATTTCTTGTTTCAAATGTAGCGGAAAAGGATGCAATGTATGTAAAAAGACTGGTTGGATTGAAATTTTAGGTGCTGGGATGGTACATCCAAACGTACTTGAAATGGCCGGTTTTGATTCTAAAAGGTATACTGGTTTCGCGTTTGGAATGGGTGCAGAACGGATTGCAATGTTAAAATACGGAATCGATGATATCCGTCATTTTTACACAAATGATTTACGATTCTTACAACAATTCAAACGGGCATAAGGAGGGAGAACTATAATGTTTGTTTCATATAAATGGTTACAAGATTATGTAGACTTATCAGGAATATCTGCTGAAGAATTAGCAGAGAAAATTACAAGAAGCGGAATTGAAGTTGAAGGTGTAGACGTATTAGGAGAAGGAATCAGTGGTATCGTTGTTGGTCATGTTCTGGAGTGTGAGCAACATCCCGATGCAGATAAATTAAATAAATGTTTAGTTGATCTTGGCTCAGGGGAACCAGTACAAATTATTTGTGGTGCTAAAAACGTTGCGAAAGGTCAAAAAGTTGTCGTAGCGACAGTTGGAGCAGTTCTTCCAGGTAATTTTAAAATTAAAAAAGCGAAGCTCCGTGGGGAAGAATCAAATGGAATGATTTGTTCACTACAAGAATTAGGAATTGAATCTAAGTTAGTTTCAAAGGAATATTCAGAAGGAATCTTTGTATTCCCTCATGATGTAGAGCCAGGGGCAGATGCTCTTAAACAATTAAATCTTGATGATGAAGTTTTGGAATTAGGGTTAACTCCAAACCGCGCAGATTGTTTAAGTATGTTAGGAGTCGCTTATGAGGTTGCTGCCATTTTAGGAAGAGATGTTAAGTTTCCAATAAATGAACTTACTACTTCTGACGAAAAAGCAGCTGACTATATTTCAGTGCAAGTTGATGCTGGCGAAGATAATCCATTATATGTTGCAAGAGTCGTGAAAAATGTAAAAATTGCACCATCACCATTATGGCTGCAAACACGCTTAATGGCAGCCGGAATTCGACCACATAATAATGTTGTCGATATAACAAATTATATTTTGTTAGAATATGGTCAACCGTTACATGCATTTGATTATGATCGTCTAGGTTCCAAAGAAATTCTAGTTCGACGTGCCAATGCTGGCGAAAAAATCACTACATTGGATGATGTTGAACGAACATTAACGAGTGACCATCTTGTCATAACAAACGGAAATGTTCCAGTAGCATTAGCCGGAGTAATGGGTGGAGCAAACTCTGAGGTTCAATCAGACACAACAACAGTCTTAATCGAGTCTGCTTATTTTAAAGGCAGTACGATTCGTAAATCGTCTAAGGACCATGGCTTACGAAGCGAAGCTAGTGCTCGTTATGAAAAAGGAATCGATCCGAATCGTACAAGAGCAGCTGCAGACCGTGCGGCAGCATTAATGGCAGAGCTCGCAGGTGGAGTAATATTAGATGAAGTTGTGGCTGTTGATACATTATCGGTTGAACCAGCGATTATTGAAATTACACTTGAACGAATTAATAAAGTTTTAGGAACTAATATTTCAAAAGAAGAAGTTGTAAAGATCTTTACTAATCTACAATTTTCTATCATTGAAGATAATGAGACGTTCCGTGTTACAGTACCTACTCGCCGTGGCGATATTTCACTTGAGGAAGACTTGATTGAAGAGGTAGCAAGACTTTACGGCTATGATACATTACCAATGACATTACCAGTCGGAGAATCCATTCCTGGAAAATTAACTGATTATCAAGCGAAACGTAGATTAGTCCGCAGATACTTAGAAGGTGCTGGACTATATCAAAGTGTCACTTATTCATTAACTAGTACTGAAAAAGTTAATCAATATGCACTTGAAACGGGTACGCCAATTCGCTTGGCAATGCCAATGAGTGAAGAGCATAGTTTACTTCGTCTAAGTATTATTCCAAATTTAATTGAAGTTGTGGGGCATAACTTAGCACGCCAAATGGATAGTGTTGCGACATATGAAATTGGCTCTGTATTTTTATCGAAAGCAAGTGCTGAATTACCTGAGGAAAAAGAACATTTAGCAGCTGCAATTACGGGTCAATGGTTATCACCGACATGGCAGGGCGAGAAGAAAGCAGTAGATTTCTATGTGCTAAAAGGTGTACTAGAAGGTTTATTTGATTTACTTGGCCTTAGTGATCGGGTTTCTTATGTTCAATCAAAAATGGATGGAATGCATCCAGGGCGTACAGCAAGCATCTTGCTTGATGGTAATGCGATTGGATTGATTGGTCAACTTCATCCCGAAGCTCAAAAAGGGCATGATTTAACAGACACATACGTATTCGAATTATCTTTGAAGGATGTTCTTGAAACGAAGGTAGAAGAGATTCAATATCAACAAATTCCACGTTTCCCATCTATGAGTCGTGATATCGCACTTGTTGTTGCTAAGGAAGTGGCAGCGGGTGAGATGAAGCAAGCTATTGTTGAAGCAGGAGGCAAATTATTACGTGATGTATCCATTTTTGACCTGTATGAAGGTGAACATATGGAGCCAGGTAAGAAATCTGTTGCTTATTCAATCCGCTACTTCGATCCGGAACGTACGTTAACAGAAGAAGAAGTAACAAAAGCTCATGAAAAAGTATTAAAAGCTGTTGCAGACAAATTCGGAGCAACGTTAAGATCATAAAATGAAGAAAAACTGGTGCGATAATGCTTCGTACCAGTTTTTTTATGGATATTTTCGAGATTACTTTGAGGATATTCTCTGAACACTTGGGATATATGCACGTTCGCGAAGAAATATGCGCGCTCATCGGAATAAATGCACGTTTGCGAAGAAATATGCGCGTTCACAAGAATAAATGCCCGTTCGCGAAAAAATATGTGCGCTCACAAGAATAAATGCGCGCTCACCAAAATATATGCACGTTAACCAGAAACTAAGTGCGCCCACTGGAATAATTACGCGCCAACCTCATATACGTTCTGATCAGTACAAATCAAAGCCCCCCATCATACTCCCGCAATCCGCCTCGCTTTTCCGGTGTTCGCAAAATGGAGCTTCGTATACTGCCCTAACTCTTCAAACCCGAGCTTTCGAATTAACTCAGCAGCAACCCTATCAACCTGAGGTCCGGCACCCTTTTTAAGCTCAATGCCACATTTTTCACTTAGTTTATCAAATTCTTTAATAAATGAGTATCTCGCGATAATAGAGGCAGCAGCTACAGACAAGTGAACACCTTCAGCCTTCGTACTAAAATACACATTGTCTCGAATGATCTCACCTTGTCCTCTTAAATGGCGATAATATACGTCTGGTTCCGCAAACTGATCAATTAAAATTCCATCTGGAGCAAGTGGAGCAATTTTCTTTAAAACATGACCCAATGCCTGGTTATGGAGCAAAGCTTTAATTTTTCCTTGTGTCATACCACTAGATTGTAACCTGTTGTATTTTTCATTATGAAGAATAAGTAGGCTATACGGGATAACATGTAAAATCGATTTAGCAATTTCACATATCTGTTTATCTGTTAGATCTTTTGAATCTTTTACCCCTAGTTCTTGTAAAAGAGCTAGGTTCTCTTCTGAAGCAAATGCCGCAACAACAGTCATCGGTCCAAAATAGTCTCCTGTACCAACCTCATCTGAGCCAATGATTGACATTGAGCCAATCCCCACAGGTGGGGCAAACTGATGTGTTGGTTTTTTAGCACCACCTACAGCCTTTTTCGGAGCTGCGTTTTCCATACTTGTTCCCCATTTATCAGCCTCTGATTGTGCATCCCCGCCTTGAAATAGTACTTTTCCAGATTTATAAGCTGTAACAGTACATGCTGGGAGTTTTGCGACGAAAACACCACCTTGGGGAATCTTCTCTATTAATTGATTTGAATAATGAGACTTCATTTTTTTTATCGTAATCTCATTCACCTTTAATACAGTATTTGACAAATGGAACAACTCCTATATCAATTTCTTGCATTTTTTAATAAAATTCTTCAATATCCATCATAACTGTTGTTGAGAGTTCTTTCCATAATAGAAGTGTTCATGTTATTATTAACTTTAGAATTCAAAGTGATTGTTCAAAAAGTCTGGAAAAAGGCTGAAACAAGTTCTTTTTGTCCTCCTTTTTGTAACACACATTTGCAGTAGAATGGAGGCAAATACGTTGTCACAGACGCAAAAGACGCGAACAACAGTTGATATATATGGACAGCAATATTCAATCATAGGGTCTGAGAGCACGAGTCACATACGTCTTGTTGCCTCAATCGTTGATGATAAAATGAGAGAAATTAACGGTAAAAATCCATATTTAGATATTAATAAACTAGCAGTGCTGACTGCGGTTAATGTTGTGCATGATTTTTTAAAGCTTAAAGATGAAAATGAAGAGCTCCAGCAACTTTTAGAGCAAGTACAAAAAGAAAAGGATTGAGAGACATGTTTGATTTAATCTTAATTTTCGTCCTTTTAATGGGATTTATTATTGGTTTAAAAAGAGGTTTTATTTTACAAATTGTACATTTAACAGGTTTTATTGTTGCCTTTATCGTCGCTTATTTATATTATGCTGAATTAGCACCAAAGATAAATTTATGGATACCCTATCCAACCTTTGGTGACCCAGAGGCTATGAAATTTTTATTTGAAGGTACTAATTTAGAGGAAGCTTATTATAAAGCAATAGCATTTGCGATGATCTTCTTTGCAGTTAAGATTCTCATGCAAATTATAGGTTCAATGTTGGATTTTTTAGCAAATCTGCCAATTTTGAAGCAAATTAATAGTTGGGCTGGAGGACTGCTTGGATTTATAGAAATTTATTTAATTGTCTTTATTCTTCTATATATCGGGGCACTGTTACCAATTGAATTAGTACAATCCAACATACAAGATTCGTTCATGGCAAAAGCGATTGTCCAGCATACACCAATCTTTTCCGGGAAAATTAAGGATATGTGGATATAATGAGATTCAAAACTTCCCTGAACAGGGAAGTTTTTTTCGGCATAAAGGGGAATTTATCCAACTAAAAAATCTAATTTAGTGAGTTTTCTTTCACTTTCCATGAAAAAATTGTATCATTTTGGGTAGTAAAACGTATTGAAGTATAGGTAGGTGGCTATAGATGACTGTTAATAAAAAGGATGTAATCCGACTATTAGAGACAATTGCGATATATATGGAATTAAAAGGGGACAACCCATTTAAAATTTCGGCGTTCAGAAAAGCTGCTTTCGCACTTGAAAATGATGACCGAAGTCTCTCGTCAATTGATGATTTTACAGCCTTATCAGGAATAGGAAAAGGGACTGCTGCAGTTATTACAGAATATATCGAATCGGGTGAATCAAGCGTATTATTGGAGTTACAAAATGAAGTTCCAGAAGGATTAATTCCATTGCTCAATCTTCCAGGTTTAGGTGGCAAAAAAATTGCAAAGCTTTATAAGGAGCTTGGTATTGAGGATATAGAGATGCTGAAAGAGGCTTGTATCAATGAAAAGATTCAGGTTCTTGCAGGTTTTGGGAAGAAAACGGAAGAGAAAATATTAGAAGCAATTGAGGAAACTGGGAAGAGACCAGAAAGATTACCAATTTCTTATATGATAGAAATAGCTGAAAAAATTGAAGTAGCTTTGTCAAAAATGGATGGAATTATCAACTATTCACGTGCTGGTAGCTTGCGAAGGATGCGAGAAACGATTAAAGATCTTGATTTTATTATTGCAACGATAGATCCAACTAGGATACGTGAACAGCTCTTGAAACTAGATAATCTTTCAGGTGTTATCGCCAGTGGTGATACGAAGGTGTCTGTTCAGCTTTCATATCAATATGACATTTCAGTTGATTTTCGCCTCGTCAAACCAGAGGAGTATGCAACAACACTTCACCATTTTACAGGAAGCAAGGAACATAATGTCAGAATGCGCCAACTAGCGAAACAACGTGGTGAGAAAATAAGTGAATATGGTGTTGAAAATATTGAAACTGGAGAGATTTTAACCTTCGAGAATGAGGAAGAATTTTATCGCTATTTTGGTTTGAATTTTATACCACCTGAACTACGTGAGGATGGCACTGAAGTTGATGCTTATCAAGAAAAGGTTGATTTAATTGAATTAGAAGATATAAAAGGTGATCTTCATATGCACACAACTTGGAGTGATGGTGCCTATACGATAGAGGAAATGGCTGAAGCCTGTCGGAAAAAGGGCTATAAATATATGGCAATTACCGACCATTCGAAATATTTAAGGGTGGCAAATGGGTTAACAGTTGAGCGCCTCTTAGAGCAACACAGAGAAATAGCTCGTATAAATCAGAAGTACGATGATTTTACTATTTTTACAGGTGTAGAAATGGATATACTACCGGATGGGACTCTTGATTATGATGATGAGATTATTCGAAATGTAGATGTTGTCATTGCGTCCATTCATTCTAGCTTTTCACAACCACGTGAGAAAATTATGGAACGCTTGAAGACAGCTTTACAAAGTCTTCATGTCGATATTATTGCTCACCCAACCGGTAGAATTATTGGTAAAAGAAGAGGTTATGATGTTGATATCGACATGTTAATTGAACTAGCAAAGGAAACAAATACTGTATTAGAATTAAATGCAAATTTAAATCGACTTGATTTATCTTCTGAAAATATTCGAAAAGCACAACTAGCTGGTGTAAAGCTTATAATTAATACAGATGCTCATAGTATTGAGATGCTAGACCAAATGAAATATGGAGTGTCTACAGCAAAAAAAGGTTGGATTCAAAAAGATACGGTTATTAACACATGGGATACAGACAGTCTATTAGATTTTCTTAAAAGAAATAATGATTAATAAGGTAATCTTATTTCATCGCAAGGAAATCGGGTTAGATAGAAGGGGGTTACAGATATGCAACCACGAGTACTAAAGGTATTGGAATTTGATAAGGTGAAAGAGCAGTTAATCAAACATGTCTCTTCATCACTTGGTAGAGAAAAGGTAGAAGCAATGCTACCTTCGATTAACGTAGAGGACGTTATTTTTTTACAGGAACAAACTGATGAAGGTGTGAAGGTATTAAGACTTAAGGGAAATGTTCCGCTGGGGGGCTTAACAGATATAAGGTCAGCCGTAAAACGTGCGAGTATAGGCGGTGCCCTAAATGCGATGGAGTTGTTAGATATTGCTGGAACGATCTATTCAGGTAGACAAATGAAAAAATTCATTGAAGCGATGATTGATGATGATATTGAAATTCCCATTTTAGCCGAATTAAGTACATCGATTACTCCTTTATTTGAATTAGAACGGGAAATAAAAAATTGTATAGATGACCATGGGGTTGTGATGGATGGTGCAAGTGATAAGCTCCGTTCCATACGTCAGCAGTTACGAAGCAGTGAATCAAGAATTAGAGAAAAATTAGAACATATTATTCGCTCCTCTTCTGCTCAAAAAACACTATCAGATGCAATAGTCACAATCCGTAATGATCGATATGTTATCCCTGTTAAACAAGAGTATCGGGCAACATACGGTGGGATAGTTCATGATCAGTCTTCATCAGGAGCAACTCTATTTATCGAACCACAATCTGTTGTAGATTTAAATAATGTGCTTCAAGAAGCAAGAGTGAAGGAAAAACTGGAAATTGACCGAATTCTTGCTGAGCTTTCTGCTAAAGTAGCAATTGATGCAGATGTCTTAAAACAAAATGTAGAAACACTTGCTGAATATGACTTTATTTTTACAAAGGCAGGCTACAGTCAAAAAATAAAAGGATCAAAGCCAAAAATAAACGGTGATGGATATGTAAATATCAAGCGAGGTAGACATCCGTTAATCGATCCGACAGAAGTTGTCCCAAATGATATTGAAATTGGTAAGGATTATACTTCGATTGTAATTACAGGGCCAAATACTGGTGGTAAGACTGTTACATTGAAAACAATTGGTTTATTTACATTAATGGCGCAGGCAGGTCTACAAATTCCAGCACATGATGGTTCAGAAATGGCAGTATTCACAAATGTATATGCAGATATTGGTGACGAGCAATCCATAGAACAAAGCCTAAGTACATTTTCTTCACATATGGTGAATATTGTTGATATTTTACATAATGTTGATGAAAATAGTCTTGCATTATTTGATGAATTAGGTGCTGGTACAGATCCACAGGAAGGTGCTGCGCTAGCTATTTCAATATTGGATGAAGTATATCACCGAGGTGCAAGAGTTATAGCGACTACGCATTATCCAGAATTAAAAGCATATGGGTATAATCGTGAAGGAGTTATTAATGCAAGTGTTGAATTTGATATTGAAACGCTTAGCCCAACCTATAAATTATTAATTGGTGTACCCGGAAGAAGTAATGCTTTTGACATTTCAAAACGTCTTGGATTGGCAGACAATGTAATTAATAGTGCCAAAAGCCATATTAGTGCTGAAAGCAATACAGTTGAAAATATGATTGCATCATTAGAAAAGAGTAAAAAGGATGCAGACGACGAACTTACTGAAGCTGAAGAAATCCGCAAAGATGCTGAAAATCTTCATAAAGAGCTACAACAACAAATCATTGAACTTAATGAACAACGTGATAAGCTGATAGAAAAAGCTGAGCAAAAAGCAGCTGAAACAATAAAAAAGGCGACTTCAGAAGCTGAGGAAATTATTAGGGAATTAAGAAAAATGCAAGCGAACCAGCATGCTTCTATTAAAGAACATGAATTAATTGATGCTCGTAAACGACTTGAAGATGCAGTACCGAAGCTTACAATAAAATCCAAATCACAACCAACAAGGCAAGCGAAGAAAAAGTTAGTTCCTGGTGATGAAGTCAAGGTTATTAGCTTTGACCAAAAAGGTCATCTTGTTGAAAAATTAGGTAATGAAGAATGGCAGGTTCAAATTGGAATCATGAAGATGAAAGTGAAGGAATCTGATCTTGAATATATTAGCAGACCGAAGCAGGTTGAAACTAGACCACTTGCTACTGTTAGAGGAAAAGACTTTCACGTTAGCCTAGAGCTTGATTTAAGAGGAGAACGCTATGAAAATGCATTAGCGAGAGTGGAGAAGTATATTGATGATGCATTACTTGCCGGTTATCCTCGTGTTTCGATCATTCATGGAAAAGGGACTGGCGCATTACGCCAAGGAGTTAAGGAGTATTTAAAAAACCACCGTTCTGTCAAATCTTCAAGGTTTGGTGAGGCAGGAGAAGGTGGAACAGGGGTAACAGTTGTAGAACTTAAATAATTTTTAGGAAATCCTCTTACCAGGGAGAAGATAAAATGAATCAATTTTGGGAGAACGAATATATTTTAACTGCAGCTTATTATAGTGTTGTCATTCTTTGTATTGTTGTATTTTTAGCAATCTTTGAACTTGTTACGAAGTATAAAAATTGGGAGGAAATTCAAAAGGGGAATATTTCTGTTGCGATGGCAACAGGAGGGAAAATATTTGGTATATCCAATATTTTTCGTTTCTCTATTCAAAATCACGATTCTCTTTTTGTAATGATTGGTTGGGGGATGTTTGGTTTCCTTTTATTACTAACCGGATATTTTATCTTTGAATTTTTAACACCAAAGTTTAATATTGATGTGGAAATTCAAAAGGATAATCGTGCAGTTGGTTTCATTTCAATGGTTATTTCAATTGGATTGTCATACGTAATAGGTGCAGGAATAGGATAAGGTGGTCAGATCGATGGAGAGGTTAGCAAAAATACTTATTGCAGTTAGTGCTGTTTTTATCGTTGTCGGGATCATATATATGGTCTTCTTTACATAGGGAAAATTTAAATAAAAGATTATAGGTAAGACTGGTTTGATGTGGGAATATATCAAGCCAGTCTTTTTTGATGCTTAATTACTAGTTAATAAGACAATTGTCATGGCTTAATCAATATATTATAATGAAATTGAATGGTTAGAAAATTCAAACTGCTCTGTTGTCAACTGAATAAAAAAAGGGGGTACTATTTATGGAACTAGCAAGACCGTGGTTAGAGCATTATCCTGAGGAAGTGCCGCACCAGATTGATTATGATAATATTCCTATTCAATCGTATTTAAAAGATGTAGCAAAAGAATATCCTCATAAGGTGGCAATTCATTTTTTAGGAAAAGAGTTTACATTTTCACAAATTTATGAGCAATCTTTAAAATTAGCAAACTATTTAAAGGACAAAGGTTTAATAAAGGGTGACCGGGTCGCCATTATGCTGCCAAACTGTCCGCAAGCAGTAATCGGATATTATGCTGTCTTATTTGCTGGTGGAATTGTCGTTCAAACAAACCCATTATATACGGAAAGGGAACTAGAATATCAATTGAAGGACTCTGGCTCTAAGATGATCTTAACAATGGATATTTTGTATCCACGAGTGTCAAAAGTGAAAGCGTTAACAAATCTGGAACATATTGTTGTAACTGCCATTAAGGATTACTTACCGTTTCCCAAAAATTTAATTTATCCCTTTATTCAAAAGAAACAGTATGGAATAGTAGTTAAGGTTGAACACGAAGGTACAAACCATCTATTAACTGAGATTATCAGATCAGGTACAGCAAAAGAAATCGATATTGAAATTAATCCGAAAGAAGATTTGGCATTACTACAATATACTGGAGGAACAACAGGCTTTCCCAAAGGTGTGATGCTAACACATGAAAATCTTGTTTCAAATACATTGATGTGTTCACGCTGGATGTATAAGTGTAAAAAAGGAGAGGAAACAGTACTCGGCATTCTTCCATTTTTCCATGTATATGGTATGACCACTGTTATGAACTTATCAATCATGATGGCAGCAAAAATGATTCTCTTACCTAAATTTAATGTTGAAGATACTTTGAAAGCAATTCATAACTTGAAGCCAACTCTATTCCCAGGTGCACCTACTATGTATATTGGTCTATTAAATCATCCCGATATTAAAAAATATGACCTTTCTTCGGTTGATTCTTGTATTAGCGGGTCTGCTGCATTACCATTAGAAGTGCAGGAGCAATTTGAAAAGATTACCGGTGGAAAACTAGTTGAGGGTTATGGTTTATCAGAAGCATCCCCTGTAACACACGCAAATCTATTGTGGGGAAATCGAGTGAATGGAAGTATTGGATTACCTTGGCCTGATACAGATGCTGCCATATTATCTATGGAAACAGGTGAACCATTGCCGATTGGTGAAATAGGGGAGCTTGCTGTGAAGGGTCCCCAGATTATGAAAGGTTATTGGAATAAGCCTGAGGAGACGGAAGCAACACTTCGTGATGGCTGGCTTTTAACAGGTGATTTAGGGTATATGGATGAAAAAGGTTATTTTTACATTGTTGATCGTAAAAAAGACATGATTATTGCTGGAGGGTATAATATTTATCCTCGAGAAGTAGAAGAAGTATTATTTGAACACGAAAAAGTACAAGAGGCTGTCGTAGCTGGTATCCCTGATCCATATCGTGGAGAAACAGTAAAAGCTTATGTTGTTTTAAAAGAAGGTCAGCAATGTACGGAGGAAGAGCTAGATAAATTTGCAAGAAAACATTTAGCTGCTTATAAAATACCAAGAATTTATGAGTTCCGTAGTGAGCTGCCAAAAACAATCGTTGGAAAAGTTCTTCGACGAGTATTAGTCGAAGAGGAAAAGGAAAAATTAAAGAAAATAAACTAATAATAATAGTGGTATAACAAACACGATTACTCGCTCTTCAAACTCGCATTTTAGAATGATACAACATGTGGGGAGCCATAATGTGAGAGTGTGGCTCTTATATTTTTACAATAGCTTCAGATTATCTTGACAGCATCTAATAAACCAATTATTATAATATTATGAATGACTATTCATTCATTTTTCGAAAGGACGTTGGATGCTTGAAAAAGAATAAACCAAAATACAAACAAATTATTGATGCGGCTGTTATTATAATTGCTGAAAATGGGTTCCATCAAGCACAGGTTTCAAGAATAGCAAAGCAAGCTGGGGTAGCCGATGGAACCATATATCTTTATTTTAAAAATAAGGAAGATATCCTCATATCTCTTTTTCAAGAAAAGATGGGAACATTTATTGAAAAAGTTGAGGCAGAGATCGCAGGGAAAAATAGTGCATCAGAAAAGTTATTATTATTAGTAGAAAAACATTTTGAGCTTTTGGCCGCAGACCATCATCTTGCAATAGTAACACAACTAGAGCTTAGACAGTCAAATAAGGAATTACGACTTCGGATCAATGAAGTATTGAAGGGATACCTAAAAGTAGTTGAAAGCATTATTCAAAAAGGTATTGATACCGGAGAATTTCGGGCCAACATTGATGTACGCTTAGCAAGACAAATGATATTTGGTACAATAGATGAAACGGCAACAACGTGGGTTATGAATGAACAAAAATATGATTTACCTGCGTTATCGAAATCAATTCATGAACTACTAATAAAGGGCTGTGGTAGTACTCAACCTTAAGATAAAGGTTGAGTACATAAAAATTAAATAAGGGAGGCTAAAGGATGGATTTTTTCAAAACACAAATTAAGGACTTAATTGCAACAATTACAATTAACCGTCCCCCTGCTAATGCTTTGTCGTCTTCTGTTTTGAAAGAGCTTTCATGCATCCTGGATGATCTAGAAAATGATGATGACGTAAGAGTTATTGTTATTAATGGAGAAGGTCGCTTTTTCTCGGCCGGAGCAGATATTAAAGAATTTACAACCATTTCAAGCGGTGACGAATTCTCTAAACTATCTACATTTGGTCAAGATTTATTTAATCGAATGGAGTGCTTTCCGAAGCCGATTATTGCAAGTATCCATGGAGCTGCATTAGGTGGTGGGCTTGAGCTTGCAATGGGTTGTCATTTTCGACTAGTCAGTAAACATGCAAAGCTAGGTTTGCCTGAATTACAATTAGGCCTCATTCCTGGATTTGCAGGAACTGCTCGTTTGCCACGATATGTTGGAACAGCAAAAGCAGCTGAAATGCTTTGGACGAGCGAACCAATTACTGGAGAAGAAGCAGTTCAGTTTGGCCTGGCGAATCATGCTTATCCAGAGGAATCATTACTCGAAGAAACGTATAAGCTTGCTAAAAAAATTGCTCAGAAGAGTCCAATTTCAATTCAAGCGACGATTGAATTATTAAACTATCCTAAAACAGCTGAATTTAAAGATGTAGTGAAAAGAGAAGCAGAATTGTTTGGTAAAGTATTTACTTCAGAGGATGGTAAAGAAGGTATATCAGCATTCATTGAGAAACGTAATCCTAGCTTTAAGGGAATCTAAAAAAGTATAAAACTATTTAACTAGTTCATTTTTTCTGAAATTATAGTAAAATAGTGTTATAAAGAGTTTGAAAATTTATAAATGTTTCAAAACAATTGGAGGGGTATCCATGAACATCTTTGTTATTTTAAAAAGAACATTTGACACAGAGGAAAAAATTGTAGTCAGCAATGGTCAAATCAGTGAAGATGGTGCTGAATTTATCATCAACCCTTATGATGAATATGCTGTTGAAGAAGCTATTCAACTTCGTGATGCGAACGGTGGAGAGGTTACTGTCGTCACTGTTGGCACAGAAGATGCTGAAAAGGAATTAAGAACTGCATTAGCTATGGGAGCGGATAAAGCAGTCCTTGTTAATATTGAAGATGATCTTGAAGATGGAGATCAGTTCTCAACTGCGAAAATTCTAGCGGAATATTTAAAAGATAAAGATGCTGATTTAATTTTAGGTGGGAATGTTGCAATTGATGGTGGGTCTGGTCAGGTGGGACCACGTGTTGCAGAATTATTAAATATTCCATACGTTACGACAATTACTAAGCTAGAAATTAACGGGAGTAATGTAACGGTCGTTCGTGATGTTGAGGGTGACTCAGAAGTGATTGAAACAACTCTCCCACTGCTTGTTACTTGTCAACAAGGACTGAATGAGCCGCGTTATCCGTCATTACCTGGAATTATGAAAGCAAAGAAGAAGCCACTAGATGAGCTTGAATTAGATGATTTAGATTTAGAGGAAGAGGACGTAGAAGCAAAAACGAAGACGATTGAAATCTATCTTCCATCTCAAAAAGCAGCAGGAAGAGTGCTTGAAGGAGATATCGCTGACCAAGTGGTTGAGCTTGTATCGTTACTTCATACTGAAGCAAAGGTTATATAATAAAGCGCACTACATTGAAGGTTCGAAAAGTTTCTAGTTCACTCTACTTAATCGGGGGGAAAACATAATGTCAAGAAAAGTATTAGTACTAGGAGAAGTTCGTGATAATACATTACGTAATGTTTCATTTGAGGCAATTGCTGCGGGAAAAACTGTTGCTGAAGGTGGAGAAGTAGTAGCTGTTTTAATTGGTGATACAGTTAGCTCATTAGCAAATGAATTGTTTTATTATGGTGCAGACCGTGTTGTAACGGTTGAAGATGTAAAATTAAAATCATATACTCCAGATGGTTATTCACAAGCTCTGTTAGCTGTAATAGAAGCTGAATCACCTGAAGGATTAGTATTTGGACATACAGCTTTAGGAAAAGATCTGTCTCCGAAGGTAGCTGGAAAGTTAAATTCTGGCTTAATCTCAGATGTTACCTCGATTGAGGTTGCAGGAGGAAACACAGTCTTCACTCGTCCAATTTATTCTGGTAAAGCATTTGAAAAGAAAATTGTGACAGATGGGTTAGTGTTTGCAACGATTCGACCTAACAATATTGCTCCTCTAGAAAAAGATGAATCTCGCTCAGGAGAAGTGACATCAGTATCAGTCGATATTAAAGACTTACGTACTATCGTAAAAGAGGTTGTTCGCAAAGCCTCAGAGGGTGTAGATTTATCTGAAGCAAAAGTAGTTATTGCAGGTGGACGTGGTGTTAAGAGTGCTGATGGCTTTGAGCCATTGAAGGAATTAGCTACTGTTCTTGGTGGTGCAGTTGGCGCATCACGAGGTGCATGTGATGCTGATTACTGTGACTATTCGCTTCAAATTGGTCAAACTGGTAAGGTAGTTACCCCAGACCTTTATATTGCTTGCGGAATTTCTGGAGCAATCCAGCATTTAGCTGGTATGTCTAATTCAAAAGTAATCGTTGCAATCAATAAAGATCCTGAAGCTAATATCTTTAAGGTTGCTGATTATGGTATCGTTGGCGATTTATTTGAAGTAGTGCCATTGTTAACTGAAGAATTTAAGAAACTAAAAGTAAACGCTTAAATCCAATGCGAGCTCCCAGCTCGCTTTTTTCGTACATATAACCAATTAATGAAGGGTAGAATTACGAATGAAGCAAATAATTCGTAAATAAAAAATCAAGATGATATACTCTTTTAAAAGATATATTTTACAGGAGGAATAAAAGATGGCAATTACAAACGTATCAGATCAAACGTTTAATACTGAAACTGGTGAAGGCTTAGTACTAGCAGACTTTTGGGCACCTTGGTGTGGGCCATGTAAAATGATCGCTCCAGTTCTGGAAGAATTAGATTCAGAAATCGGCGACAAAGTAAAAATTGTTAAGCTTGATGTTGATGAAAATCAAGAAACAGCTGCTAAATTTGGTGTGATGAGTATCCCAACTTTACTTGTTTTCAAAAATGGTGAAGTAGTAGATAAAGTAGTTGGTTTCCAACCGAAGGAAGCGCTAGCTGACAAATTATCTAAGCATTTCTAATACATTCAAACACCCCGAACAGCCTATGAAAGTAGGCTGTTTTTTTTGTGCGCCCTGCATGGGCGAATACTCGGTGGTGAAAGTCCACTACAGGCTTGG
>NZ_JAKTTI010000039.1 GCF_022427965.1 Fredinandcohnia quinoae
AGGAGGCTCGGCGAACGCCCCCCGGAAAGCAAACACCTGGAGCGGAAATCAACGTTTTTTAATCGCAATTCCATCCCAAATTGACAAGAGACACCGAGAGGGAATCCTCTCGATGCCTTTTGTCGACAATCTGGCACCATTACTGAGTAATGGTGTTTTTAATTTGTAATAATGTCCAATTAAATTAAAAACTATTATTTAAAATTAATATATGTTAATATAATACATGTTTCGACAAAATTCTAGATTGCTATTTTAATAGATAAAAATATTTAAAATGGGGAAGGGGTACATTTTGAAAAAATATATTAAAAAAGCTCCATATTTATTATTCTTACTGGTAATACCTCTACTTGCCATCATCTATACGTTATTAAATAATAGAGCTAATAATGCTGTAGATATTTCCACTACATTCGATCAAGCAATTCCATTTTTACCGATTTTTATCATTCCTTATATAATTTGGTATGCATATATATTTTGTTATTTAATCTACTTTTGTTTTAAAGATACAACGGTTTTTATAAAATCACTTATCCTGATTACCATGGGTGAGCTTGTATGTTTTGTCATTTATTATTTCTTCCAAACAACAGTACCAAGACCTACTCTATCTGGTGATGGTTTTCTAACAATGCTAGTTCAATGGATTTATTCAAATGATCAGCCGTATAATTGTTTTCCTAGTATCCATGTGTTAACAACATTTGTGATTATGCTAGCTTCGATTAACATCAAAAATAAACATATTTTAAATACAATTAGTATTCATGTAATTGGATCTTTAATTATCCTTTCAACATTGTTCGTGAAACAACATGTGATATTTGACATGATTGGATCAATGTTACTAGTGACCTTTCTTTACGGAATCGCATTTGAACTCATTACATTTAGGGTTAGTAGGAAGATGAAGACTGTTTACGTAGAAGAAAAATAACTTATATAAAAGACAGGAGCATAAAAAGTAGCTCTTGTCTTTTTTTGCTTTAATCCCTGGAATCTACCAAATACTTTTTGTATTTATCTCTTTTAAAACGAACGTTTATTCGATAAAATAGGTAGTAGAAACTAGAGGTGAGTTATGATGATCGGACGTAAAAACGTACATGAACTTATTACATTATTAAAGCAAACTCCACAGTATTCAAAGAATATTGTTCATTGGCATACAATTGAGGGAAAACCTGCTATAGAAGCAGAAATACCTAGTTCAGTAGATAACAGGTTAAAAGTGGCATTAAAAAAAAGAGGTATTTCCTCGTTATATACTCATCAAAAGTTGGCCTATGAAGTTGCTAGAGATGGTGCGAGTTATGTTGCTGTTACACCGACAGCATCAGGGAAAACACTTTGTTACAATCTTCCGGTTTTACAAACAATTGTTGAAAATAACGAAAGTCGAGCACTATATCTGTTCCCGACAAAAGCGCTTGCACAAGACCAAAAGAGTGAATTAAATGAGATTATCGAGGAAATGGATGTCCAAATTAATAGCTATACGTATGATGGAGATACTTCCGCAAATATACGCCAAAAGGTAAGAAAAGCAGGACATATTGTTATCACTAATCCAGATATGCTTCATTCTGCGATATTGCCACATCATACGAAATGGGTTTCATTATTCGAAAATCTAAAATATATTGTCGTTGATGAGCTTCACACATATCGTGGGGTTTTTGGAAGCCATGTGGCTAATGTTATTCGAAGATTGAAGCGAATTTGTGCTTTTTATGGGAGTAATCCTGTTTTTATGTGTACATCAGCAACGATTGCAAATCCACAGGAACTAGCTGAGCAATTAACAGGTGAGTCAGTAACACTAATTGATAATAATGGCGCACCGACAGGTAAAAAGCACTTTGTGTTCTACAATCCTCCTATCGTAAATAAGCCACTTAATATTCGCCGAAGTGCAACTTTAGAAGTGAGGAACCTTGCTAGTGAATTTTTAAAAAATAAAATCCAGACGATTGTGTTTGCTAGAAGCAGAGTGAGAGTTGAAATCATATTAACCTATTTGCAAGAGTTAGTTAAAAATGAGTTAGGCACTAAGTCGATTCGAGGATACCGTGGCGGTTATTTACCAAAACAGCGCCGTGATATCGAACAAGGTTTAAGGAATGGTGATATTTATGGAGTTGTTAGTACAAATGCTTTAGAACTAGGCGTTGATATTGGCCAATTACAAGTATGTATTATGACGGGGTATCCAGGTACAATCGCAAGTGCTTGGCAACAAGCGGGTCGTGCAGGGAGACGCCAAGGCGAGGCAGTTATTGTGATGGTTGCAAGCTCAAGTCCTCTTGATCAATATATGATTCAAAATCCAGAGTACTTCTTTAGCCGTAATCCAGAAACTGCAAGAATTAATCCAAATAATCTTGTGATTTTGGTTGACCATATTAAATGTGCAGCATATGAATTACCATTTAAGCAAGGAGACACCTTTGGTGAATTGGAGCTTGAAGATATATTGGAATTTTTAACGGAAGAAAGAGTCCTCCATTATTCTGGTGATAAATGGTATTGGATGAATGATTCTTTTCCAGCACATAACATTAGCTTACGTTCGGCATCACAGGAAAATGTCGTAATCATTGACCAAACAAATATTGCTGCAGTAAAGGTAATTGGTGAGATGGATCGATTTAGTTCAATGACACTCTTACATGAAGAGGCAATCTATCTCCATCAAGGTGTTCAATATCAAGTGGAAAAACTTGATTGGGAGGAAAAAAAGGCATATGTGCGTGAGGTAGAAGTTGATTATTTCACAGATGCTAATTTAGCGGTTCAATTAAGAGTGTTAGAGATTGATAAGTTAAAATCATTGGACTCGGTAGAGATTGGTTTTGGGGATGTTACAGTACAGGCGATGGCTACAATATTTAAAAAAATTAAATTTGAAACCCATGAAAATATTGGCTCTGGTCCAATCCACTTACCTGAAGCGGAACTTCATACCTCTTCTACATGGATATCCTTTAAAATGAATGAAATAGAGGGTTTAAGTAAGCATAGGATTGAAGAAGGATTAATTGGTGTGGCAAATGTTATAAGACATGTAGCCCCTTTATTAACGATGTGTGATCCATCAGACCTCCATGTTGTCCCACAGGTTAAGGCGACACATAACGAGCAACCTACAATCTTTTTATATGATAGATATCCTGGAGGAATAGGACTTTGTGAAAAGGTGTATGATCTGATGGAACGGATATTATTTGAGGCAGAACAGATGATCCATAAATGCTCGTGTGAATCTGGCTGTCCTTCATGTATTGGGACAGATGTTATACACGTGAATGCAAAACTTGATGCTCTAAATCTTATCACTAAGTTGAGACTTGGTTAAAACCTTTATCAATAGGCTAGTTAGGAGAGCGCTTATGTCAATTAAGGGGAAATTGAATCGTTATAAAAATCATATTGTTAAAGAAGTGGATACTGCATTTAACAAAAAACTTATTCATACATCAATGAAAGATCATGAGATTCCATTTCTTGAAAAGTGGCGTTCATTTGGAGCAGAACCTTTTTATTTTGATGGCTCATTTTGCTTTGTTAGAACAGTTGATTACCCTCTTGATTATCAACATGGGATATATCCATTTTCAAAATTAGCAAATGTAGTGGATATGTGGAATTCACAAGGGTTGAATCATCCTTTATCGACAAATGGCCACAAAATGTCTGATCTTTTCTTCTTTGATACGGAAACGACAGGACTTGGTGGTGGGGCAGGAAATACGATTTTTTTACTTGGTCATGCACGAGTTCAAAAAGATCGAATCATTTTAAAACAACACTTTTTACCTAATCCTGGAGCTGAAGTTGCTTTATATCAAAGTTTTTTATCAATTGTAGACTATAAAACACTTGTTACGTACAACGGGAAAGCATTTGATTGGCCACAAGTTAAAACAAGGCATACTCTAATAAGAGATGCGATTCCAAAACTTCCTGAATTTGGTCATTTTGATTTGTATCATGCTTCAAGAAGACTATGGAAGAACAAACTTGAATCTGTTAGATTAGCGAATGTGGAAAAAGAGATTTTAGGGATAAAGAGAGTAGGAGATGTTCCTGGATTTTTAGCTCCAATTCTTTATTTTGATTATCTTGATAATCAAGATCCTGAAGGGATATTTGGAATCTTACAACATAATGAGATTGATATTCTATCGTTGATCTCATTGTATATACATCTTTCTGGGATCATTCTCCAGTCGGAATCAAACGATAATATTTCCGAACAATTTGAGGTCGCAAAATGGCTTGATACATTAGGTGAAACAAAAAAAGCAGAAAGCCTGTACGAACAGGTTGCTGAACATAACGAACTAGATGTAATGAAAGCAAAATTAGCGCTTGCTTTTCTATATAAGAAACAGAATAAAGTGGATGAATCGATCCATTTATTTCATGAAATATTTGAAATAGGATTTGAAGGTGAGAAAGTCATCTCAGGAATTGAATTATCAAAGCATTATGAACATCGTGTTAAGGATTTTAAAAAGGCACTTAGTTTTGCTTCTTCTTCATTTGAATACTGGAAAAACCAGAAGGGTGAAAGGAAGAAAAAAGAAGAAGTTGACTTTGTAAAAAGATTGAATCGGTTGGAAAGGAAATTTCAAAAAGAGAAGGAAATATTCCCCGGGTAAGCGCATAATCAGCGATATTTCGATAAAAAATTTGTCGATTATATGAATTTTTTGAACTTCCTTCATTTGTTATTGTAGAACTATGTAATACCATGTAAAATGATTACTTGTAAATGCAGAGTTTATTATTTTAATTGGAGAGAGTTTACGTGTATAAAAAAATACTATGGTTATATTTCGTAGTTATTTGTTTAATTGTTTTCATCTTGTCTAGTATTCGAGACGGCTCTTATGCTTTATTATAATAAAGTATTTGTTCAAACAGTTGGATCTTTTTTAGACTTTTTTAACTTCATATAGAAAAATAGGTGTTTACATTAGTACATGTATCACCCTTCCTTCATAGGCTATTAAGGAAAGGCAGATGAAGGAAAGGAGATAAAAAAATGAATTGTAGACCCAATGTAATGCAACCGATTGTTCATCCAACAAAATGCTGTGTGCAGCATCATTGCTGTAAGACGATTGTTCCACATATTCATCCATCACACACAACTAATGTAAATCATCATATGTATCAGCATATGCACTATTTCCCACACACTGAATCTGTTGCAAATGAAGTTTCAAATCAACATTTTAACTGTGGTGGAAGACCACCAGGTCCCTTCTTTGGAAGGTAAAATGACTAGACAATTAGTGTAAGTTTTTTGTGTGTTTAATAAAAGTGTGAAAAGAATTAACAATTAATTCAAACAGGAACTATTACAGGTTCCTGTTTTACATATAGCATGAATCTAATATTTGTACATGAATGTTAATAAGGAGCAAACCGTGATTAAGATAGTTGCAGTAACAGGTTATAAACCTTTTGAACTTGGAATATTTGGTCATAATCATCCAGCTGTTGGCTATATAAAGGCAGCACTAAGAAAAAATTTAATATCCTTTTTGGAAGATGGTCTTGAATGGGTAATTATTAGTGGCCAATTGGGTGTAGAACTTTGGGCTGCTGAAGTTACCATTGAACTACAAGAGTTCTACCCTGAATTGAAACTTGGCGTCTTTACCCCTTTTTTAGGACAAGAGGAAAAGTGGAAAGAAGAAAGCAGAGAGTATTACGAATTCATATTATCCCAAGCAGATTATGTAAATAGTATAACGAATAGGAAATATGATAATCCAGTTCAATTTCGATTGAAGAATACTTTTTTTCTTGATAAAAGTGACGCGTTATTAATTATGTATGAAGAAGAAAAGGCTGGAAGTCCGCAGTACATGTATGCTGAAGCTAAAAAACGAAGTGAAAATAGCGACTATGCAATATATACAATTGATTCTTATGATTTACAAATGATTGTTGAAGAGGAACAATTCAAAAATGGCGATATGTAGAAAAAAGTTAATGTTAAATTGACAATACATGAAATTTCTGAAAAAATAGAGTAGGAATAATGGGGAAAGTGTATCGAGGTGAAGAATATGTTATCAGATAAAATTAAATTAACAGCGAAAGATATTCTTGAGAAAGAATTCAAAACAGGAATGAAAGGCTATAAGCAAGAAGAGGTTGATAAATTCTTAGATGTTATAATTAAGGATTACGAAATATTACATCAAGAGATTGAAGAATTACAACATGAAAATACTAGATTAAAACGTCAATTGGATGAATCATTTAAAAAGCAGCCACAACCACAAGCTCAAACAGGCACTACAAATTTTGATATTTTAAAACGTTTATCAAATCTAGAAAAGCATGTTTTCGGAAGTAAACTCTTTGACTGATTTTAAAATGTTAAAAGTTTACAGTCAGAAATAGTTGCATTTTATTTTGAAATTTATTATACTATCATTTGCACGCATTAATAACGTTCGGGTAATCGCTGCAAAGTTTTTATACTTTGTAGAGGAAAGTCCATGCTCGCACGGACTGAGATGTCCGTAGTGTTCGTGCCTAGCCAAAAAATAAGCTAGGGTAGTCTGGTGTATACTGGGCTAACGGCAGGGAAAAAACCTAAGTCCTTTAGGGGATATGGTTTGACTACCTTTAAAGTGCCACAGTGACGTAGTCTTGTAAGAAATTACAAGAGTGGAACGCGGTAAACCCCTCGAGCGAGAAACCCAAACAATGGTAGGGGCACTTTCTCTAAGGAAATGAACGATGAGAAGGACAGATGATGAAATTCATCTGTAGACAGATGATTACCACTAGTGTACGAGGCTTAAGCCGCTTGAAGTACGCTGGAACAAAACATGGCTTACAGAACGTTATTGATGAACAATAATAAGACATACGTATAGAGCTCTCCATCATGGAGAGCTTTTGTATTTGCTTTATGATTACATATTATTTATTCTTGTAGATACGACAACTTTTTATATGGTAAGGGTGAATGGAGTGGGAAAAATAACGTTAATTGCAACAGCTGCAATGGGGATTGAAGCTGTTGTTGCTAAAGAGGTACAGGATCTTGGATATGAATGTACGGTTGATAACGGCAAGGTAACATTTGAAGCAGATGAGAAGGCGATATGTCGAAGTAATCTATGGCTCCGTACAGCGGATCGGGTGAAGCTAAAAATTGCTGAGTTTAAAGCGACAACATTTGATGAACTTTTTGAAAAGACAAAAGCAATCCATTGGGGAGAGTATATTCCTGAAAATGCCGAATTTCCGGTCATTGGTAAATCGATAAAATCTACATTATTTAGTGTGTCAGATTGCCAAAGTATTGTTAAGAAAGCAGTGGTTGAAAGTCTTAGAAAACATTATCGAAAATCGAGTGGCTGGTTTGAAGAAAATGGCCCCTTATTTCGAATTGAAGTGGCTCTTCTTAAAGATGTGGCCACATTAACAATTGACTGTAGTGGAGTCGGACTTCACAAACGAGGATATCGGGCAGGACAGGGGGAAGCGCCATTAAAGGAAACACTTGCGGCTACTTTAATTAAGCTTACAAACTGGACAGCAGATCGTCCTTTTATTGATCCGTTTTGTGGATCAGGAACAATTCCGATTGAAGCAGCATTAATAGGTCAAAATATTGCACCGGGATTTAATCGAGACTTCGCATCAGAGGACTGGGATTGGATAGGGAAGAAAAATTGGAATGAGGCAAGACAAGAGGTTGAAGACTTAGCAAAATATGATCAGCCAATTGATATAGGTGGATTTGACATCGATCATAGAATGATCAAAATTGCTCAAGAAAATGCTGAAGAAGCTGGCTTAGGTGGGATTATTAATTTTAAACAAATGCAGGTTAAGGATTTCACAACAACAAAAGAAAATGGTGTAATCATTGGTAACCCACCATATGGAGAACGATTGGGAGAGAAGAAGGAAGTAGAAATGATGTATAAACAAATGGGCGATGCTTTTAGAGAGCATGAAACATGGTCAGTTTATATGCTTACTTCACACCCCGAATTTGAGAAGTTTTATGGAAAACCTGCAACAAAAAAACGAAAATTATTTAATGGATTTATTCGCACAGATTATTATCAATTCTGGGGAAAACGTCCACCAAGAAAATAACAGTTCATAAACAGAAGTGAAAGATTAGCTTGTTGGAGGACTATAAAATGATAAGAGAAAAGCTTCCTTTTAATGTAACTAAAAATGATAATTTTTTTAATAAACTAAATGACTGGATTGGGGACGTTTTTTACGATATTCTTCCTGAAAAAGGATTTGAACTAAGGGATGAACAGATATTTATGGCTTTTCAACTCGAAAGGGCATTTAAAGAAAAGTCAATTGTTTTTGCTGAGGCAGGAGTTGGAACAGGAAAGACGATTGTATATCTTATTTATGCAATATGCTATGCAAGATACATTGGGAAGCCAGCAATTATTTCCTGTGCAGATGAATCCTTAATCGAGCAGCTTGTTAAGCCAGAAGGAGATATTGCAAAAATTGCGGAGGCACTAGATTTAAATATTGATGTACGCTTAGCAAAAGCCCAGGATCAATATCTTTGCTTAAGAAAATTAGATGATGTTAACCGTTCTTCACAAACAGAAAATATTGCTGAAATTTATGAGAGTTTACCGAGTTTTGTAACCAATCATTCTACATTGCAAACATTTCATCATTATGGAGATCGTAAAACATATCCTAATTTAACGGATGAGGAATGGAAGTTAATTTCTTGGGATTCTTTTCAGGATTGCTTCTCATGTGATATGCGCCATCGGTGTGGACAAACACTATCAAGAGACTTTTATCGAAAGGCCGTAGATTTAATTATTTGCTCCCATGATTTCTACATGGAGCATGTGTGGACAATGGAAGCAAGAAAAAGAGAAGGACAGCTACCATTTTTACCGGAGAGTAGCTGTGTCGTATTTGATGAAGGCCATTTATTAGAATTTTCAGCGCAAAAGGCACTTACATATAGAACGAAGGAATCTACGCTTGAATCATTACTTACAAGATTATTGGAAAATGATATTCGTGAGGAATTTGCTCTATTAATAGAATCAACTATTGAGCAAAATGAGCTATTCTTTTCTCAATTAAAAAAACATTGTCAAAAAGTAGAGGGATCAGATCGATTCGATATTAACTTCACGTCTGGATTACTGAATGAAGCTAATCGTTTGTATAATATGCTTGACAAAATTGGAGAGGCTTTGGTTTTTGAAAGTGAAACATATACAATCGACCATTATGAATTGAATATTGTTGATGAATATCTTGATCAGATGGAGTTTTCATTAAAGCTTTTAATAGAAAGAAATGATTCAATTGCATGGGTAGAAATTGTTGATGATAGTAGTACATTGGTTATCATGCCACATGCAGTTGAGGACATTCTCGGTACAAAAGTATTTTCGAAAAAAATCCCTTTTATTTTTTCTTCAGCAACATTATCAGAGAATAAATCATTTGATTACATTGCTAGTAGTTTAGGGATAACAAATTTTCAATCCTTCTCAGTGGAATCACCATTTGATTATGATGAACAAATGCACATTCAATTGCCTATATTTTCAGTAAATCAATCGTTCGATAAAAAGGTAAAATATGTTTTTGAGGAAATCAAGAAAACAGATGGAAGAGCTTTACTATTATTTAATACGAAGGAAGAACTCATTAAATTTAAAAAAGAATGTGAATGCCAATCGGATTTTGAATTTCTATTTGAAGGAGATCAAGAAATTAGTCAATTAGTTTCCAGATTTCAAAATAATGAAAATAGTATATTATGTGCAGTTTCATTATGGGAAGGACTAGATATCCCCGGTCCATCACTATCTAATGTGATTATCTGGTCACTGCCATTTCCACCGAATGATCCCGTATTTCAAGCGAAGCGTAAAGATGTAGAGAACTCCTTTTGGATGGTTGATGTACCATATATGCTATTACGACTTAGACAAGGGATAGGTAGATTGATCCGTACAAATAATGATCGCGGACGAATCAGCATTTTATTAGAAGAAAATCTTGAAAACTCTTGTTTTGATAAAATAAAAAATATCTTACCGTCAAAGAAATTGTCCAACTAAAAGGAATTTCCCTTTTTTTGTTGAAGTATTATAGGAATATATTTTTTTAGGAGGATAACCATGACTAAGGACATTCAAAATGTTGAACAAGAGTTTTTACAATATCTGAAAAAAATGACTAGTTATAATGAAGCGATTGGGCTTATGCACTGGGATTTAAGAACAGGAGCACCTAAAAAAGGGATTGAACAAAGATCTGAAGTGATCGGTATGTTATCTTCTGAAGTCTTTCATATGTCAACCTCTGATGAAATGGCAGTTTATATTGAAGAGCTTACAAATGTTGAAGCTGAAAAAGTCATAAGTGAGATAACAAAGAAAGCTGTTGAGGAATGTAAGAAAGATTATGAACGTAATAAAAAAATTCCAGCAGCCGAGTTTAAGGAATTTGTAATTTTACAATCAAAGGCTGAATCTGTTTGGGAAGAAGCGAAGGAAAAGTCCGATTTCAAAATGTTCCAGCCATACTTAGAAAAACTAGTTACCACTAGTAAAAAATTCCTAGAGTATTGGGGCTATGAAGGTAATAAATATAATACATTACTTGATATGTATGAACCAGGGATGACAGTAGAAATACTAGACACTGTTTTTGGACAGCTTAGAGAAAAAATCGTTCCACTAGTTAAAGCAATTTCAGAGTCACAACACAAACCAGTTACATCATTTTTATATGAAAAGTTTCCAAAAGAGAAGCAACGTGAGTTAAGTGTGGCCTTATTAAAGGAAATGGGCTATGACTTTGATGCAGGCCGTCTTGATGAAACTGTACATCCGTTTGAAATTTCATTAAATCCAGGGGATGTACGTGTAACAACAAATTATAATGAATTAGATTTTAGACCTGCAATTTTTGGTACAATTCATGAGGGTGGACATGCTTTATATGAACAAAATATTTCAGCTGATTTAGTTGGAACAAATCTTTGTATGGGTACATCAACAGGTATCCATGAATCACAGTCACTATTTTATGAGAATATTGTTGGGCGCAGCCATTCTTTTTGGAGTCGTTATTATGACTTATTGAAGCAACATTCTGACGGCCAATTTGATCATGTTTCTGTAGAGGATTTCTACAAGGCAATCAATGAATCAAAACCATCACTTATAAGAATTGATGCAGATGAGTTAACGTATCCACTACATGTAATGGTAAGATATGAAATTGAGAAGGGTCTTTTCAATGATGAAATAGAAGTTAAAGACTTACCAGAAATTTGGAATGCTAAATATGAAGAGTATTTAGGAATACAACCTGATAATGATGCAATAGGTGTTCTTCAAGATGTTCATTGGGCTGGTGGAAGCTTCGGCTACTTTCCTTCATATGCTTTAGGTTATATGTATGCTGCCCAATTAAGGAATGCAATGATAAAAGACTTACCTAACTTCAATTCATTATTGGAAGAGGGGAATCTAATTCCAATTAAAGAGTGGTTAACTGAAAAAGTCCATCAATATGGAATGCTAAAAAAACCTTTAGATATTCTAAATGATGTAACTGGAGAGGGATTAAATGTTAATCACCTAATCAAGTATTTAGAAGAAAAGTATCATGCCATCTATCAATTATCCTAATGACACAAAAAAGCTGCTCCAAAAGACGGAGCAGCTTTTTCATTATAGCAAATTTTTAAATCCTTTTGAACCAGGAGGGGCATTTTGAATCATATCTATAAATGGTATCGTATACGCGATTAAAATCAATACTGCCAACACCCCAACCCAAAGCTTCCAGTTTTCTAAAAGCTTAGGAGTCTTTTCTGCCTCATCTGCAACTTCTCCGACAGGGAATTCTGTTTCACCTTTTGGTGCAAAGAATGCAAGATTGATAACAATAATCAAGATTAGGATTATCCCGATAAATAGGATTGATCCACCAATTGCTTGTGCGATTTGGTAAGGGATCCATTCATGAGCTTGGGCTGCATCACCATAGGTTGAAAATGATGAACGTCTAGGTGCTCCTAATAGACCAGCTGCATGCATTGATGTAGACATAAATGCCATACCGATTGTCCATACAATTGTTTGGACGATAGCTAATTTGTTCATTGCTTTTGTCATTACACGCCCTGTTAAGTGTGGAATTAACCAATATGATATCCCAAAGAACGTTAAGATTACGGTTGTAGCTACTGTTAAATGAAAATGGCCAGTAACCCAAATCGTATTATGAATAACTTGGTTCATTTGATGACTTGCGTTAATAATACCACCTGCACCTGCAGGGATGAATACTAACATGCCGACAAATGGTGCAAAGAAACGAGCATCTCCCCAAGGTAATTTTTTAAACCAACCGAAGAGACCTGTTGCGCCTTTCGAACGACCGTACATTTCAAATGAAGCAAACATTGAGAAAGCTGTCATTAGAGATGGAATTACAACTAGGAAGGTTAATACAACCTGTAAATATTTCCATGCTGGATCGATACCAGGTTCTGTTAATTGGTGATGGAATCCAACCGGAATTGAGAATAATAAGAATAATATAAACGAAAGTCTTGCTAATGCATCTGAGAAAATTTTTCCACCAATAATCTTTGGAATCACTACATACCAAGCCATATAAGCTGGTAATAGCCAGAAATAAACGAGTGGATGTCCAAAATACCAGAATAGTGTCCGACTTACTAATACGTCAATCGTTTCAACCCAACCAAATGACCATGGAATAAATTGAATGAGTACAGTTGCTGCTACTCCAAGTGTGGAAACTAACCATAAAATCATCGTCATAATTGCCATATAACTTAGAAGTGGAGTAACAGCACCTTTGTTTGCTTTTTTCCATTTACCAAAATGAGTAAACATAGCAAAGCCACTAATCCAACTACCAACAATCACAAGTGCCAATCCAATATAAAATGCTGGATGTGCTTGTAGCGGGGCATAGAAAGTATATAATACAGATGCCTCTCCTAATAGAATTGTTGTCGCAGTTGTAGCTGTACCAATTGTCATTACCCAAAAACCAATCCAGCCAGATAAACGAACTTTATCGCTTAATGTGCCAGCTGTTTTACTAAGTGATGCGAATAAAAATCCAATAATGAAAAAGGTAGTAAGTACAAGTCCTAATAATACACCATGTGTTGTTAATAATTGATAATAGCCAATCCCTGCTGGTAGTTCATATTTTCCGGAACGTACTAAAGTTTGTAGTAATCCTGCTGTCCCACCTAGTGCAAGTGCGATAAAAGCAACATAAATGTGTACCATTGCAAGCTTTGCATCTTTTGGTGCTACTTTACTATTTGATTTAATCATTACTCGGTCACCTCAATTTTTGCGCTCATTAAGTGGTGTCCAGCTCCACAATATTCATTACATACAATTAAAAACTCACCTGTTTTATTAAATTTCTGAGTATAAGTGCTTATATAACCTGGTTCAAGCATCATGTTAACGTTTGTGCCAGCTACAGAAAAACCATGTACAACATCTTTTGTTGTTACATTAATTTTTACCTCTGCACCTTTCGGTATTTTTATTTCACTCGGTGTAAAAGCAAATGCTTGTGTAACTATATTTAATTCATATTTATTGCCTTCGATATGTTTTAAACCTGGGTTGTCAAATGGTGCAGTTTGATCCACTTTTTCAGGGTCAATTGTTTGAATATTACTTGCGGGTTGGTGTCCCATCGCAAATGCGCCAACTCCAACTACTGCTAAAAATACGATTAACGTACCAATACCAAAAGTTAGCCATATTTTTTCAAACTTATGGAAATGCATGGCTTTTTCTCCTTTCAACTCTCACATAATTTCATCAAAAACACTTTTTTAAATTTACAATCTGTCTAAAAATAGAAAATACACACCTAACCATGAAACAATTAGGAATGCTCCTAGAATAAAAACAGAAGCTAGTGTCCCTTTTAAGGAAGAATGATCATCTTCAACCTTTGACTTTGTTTTCGTTTTTGTAAGCTCTGTTTTAGGCATTCTTTACAACCCCTTTCACATAGTAAGAATAAACAATATTTACAATTTCATAATACAAAACAAAAACGCAAAATCCAGCGTGTTTATTGGATTTCACAAATTGTTCATTCCTCACCTAAACACTATGTTAATGGTGTAAAATCATTATTTCAGTGATATTTATCACATTTAAAGTTGTGGTAATGTGAATAATTTGTGACATAGTTTTATTGTCAGATAATGAACGGCAAACATATCTTAAAGAAAAAGCGAAATAGGTGGTAAGAATGATTCGGTTTTATTGTTCAAATTGTCGGATACTATTGCTAGAAAGTGATGAAAAATGCATAAAATGTGGAAGTAAAAAAATTGCTCATATCGATATACACGTTCAAAAAAATAATAATCGCACAAAATAAATCACAATGACATAGGTTTTGCCATACTCTAAAATAGGCTGATGTCTACAAGGAGGTAATTTAGTCAATGGCAAAAATAAAAAATTACTATGCAGGCTCTAATTCGAGTATCGGTTTTTATTCTTTATATGATGAGGCCTTAAAAGACCTTGAAACTCTCTATATTTTAAAAGGTGGTCCTGGTACAGGGAAATCAACCTTTATGAGAAAGATTGGGCTCATCTTCATGGAAAAAGGATATGATTTAGAATATTTACATTGTTCTTCGGATAATCAATCTATTGATGGTCTTATTGCACCGGAACTTAAACTAGGATTTGTAGACGGAACGGCACCACATATAATCGAACCTAGGTACCCTGGAGTAGTTGAAAAGGTTATCGACCTTGGTCAATATCGAAATGATCTATACTTAAGTAAACATCGAGATAGCATTATCGAATTAACAGATGACATCTCAAAAAGTTTTTCTTCAGCATATAAATTTTTTGCAGAAGCAAAGAAAATTCATTTAAAGCGCGAGGAAATCTATGTTTCATCAATGGATTTTAAAAAAGCTGATGAGGTATTATCATCTCTAATTGATGAAATATTTAGTAAATCCTTCGATAGGGAGAATAGACCAAAGAAACGGAAACGATTTTTCGGTGCTGCTACACCAAAGGGTGCTGTTAATTTTATTGATAATATTACAGAGGATATTAACAAAAGATATATTATAAAAGGAAGACCAGGTAGCGGAAAATCAACTCTTATGAAAAAAATTGGAAAGCATGCTGAAAATCTAGGATTATCTGTTGAATATTTTCTTTGTGCATTTGATCCAAAAAGTATTGATATGGTAATCATTCCTTCAATTAGCGTAGCAATCCTCGATGGTACATCACCACATGCAATTGATCCATTCCGAGAGCTTGATGAAGTCGTCGATATGTTCTCCTTATGTATGGATCCAAAAATTGAAACAACTTTCAAAACAGAGATCAATGAATTAAATCTTGCGTATAAAAACAAAATGACACTTGCGACAAATTATTTAAGTGAGGCAAAAAGATTACACGACAAACTAGAAGAGTTCTACAAAGAAGCGATGGACTTTGCAAAAATTGATGCGAAGAGGGAGGAAATTGTTAGTTACATTATTCAAAAGCCATAATTTTACTAGTGATTCTTAATTACTTTTACGGTATACTAAACATGCACAACAACCAAAAGCAACAACTCCTTTAAAACGTGAGCTTTCCCTGTACACAATGGGAAAGCTTTTTTTGTATACATATCTTTAAATTGGTAAAAGTAACCTTAATAATGTTATATCACCAAAGGGGGGTATCAGCATGCCAAAGGTTCTATCAATTGGTATATGTAATCCACCAACTATCATTGATAAGGACAGCTCTACTAAATTTGTTAGGGATTTATTTAAAGAACAAATACCTGATATTCATCGAATGCTGAAAATATTTGAAAATGGTGGGATAAGAAAAAGACATATTAGTGAAAATTTATCCTGGTATGGAGAGGAACATAGTTTTGAAGAAAAAAATAATACATATATTGAGAAATCAATTAAATTTGGTGTGAAGGCAATAAATAATTGTTTAAATAGTAATTTTCTCAAGGTTCCAGTTCCAATTGATGAGATATCAGCATTTATTTTCATTTCAAGTACTGGAATTGCAACCCCTAGTATTGAAGCGAGGATAATGAATCAGTTGGACTTTTCTCCACATACGAAACGAATCCCTATTTGGGGATTAGGTTGTGCTGGTGGTGCAGCGGGATTAGCAAGGGCATTTGAATATTGTAAAGCATATCCGACAGCAAAAGTAATCGTTCTAGCAATTGAACTCTGTAGTCTGACCTTCCAAAAAAGTGATTTATCAAAAAGTAATCTAATTGGTACTTCATTATTTGCTGATGGTGTGGCTTGTGCTTGTGTAATCGGAGACGATGTTGATTGGAAGGAGTTTTCTAATAATTCGGTGTTACCGTCAATTATTGATTCTCAATCGACGCTAATGAAGAATTCAGAGGATGTAATGGGTTGGTCAGTAAAAAATAATGGTTTACATGTGATTTTTTCTAAGGACATACCAACAATTGTACGAACATGGTTAAGAGGAAATGTTGAGCTATTATTAGAAAAGCATAGCATGTCATTAAATAATATTCAGCATTTTGTTGCCCATCCAGGTGGAAAAAAAGTACTAGATGCCTATGAGACTTCACTTAGCTTTCCGCCAACTATGACGAAGGTTTCAAGACAAGTTTTAAGTGAATATGGCAATATGTCTTCGGCCACAATTATTTATGTTTTAAAAGAATTTATGGAAGCAGACATTGGGGAAAATGGAGAAATTGGCCTACTTGCTGCTCTTGGACCAGGTTTTAGCTCGGAAATACTATTGATTCAATGGGGGAACTAATGATGATTTTTTGGTTATTTATCCTATTTATCATATTACAACGAATTGTTGAATTAGTGCATGCAAGGAAAAATGAAAAGTGGATTAAATCACTAGGTGGCTATGAAGTCGGTCATAAGCATTATAAGTTTATTGTGCTCATGCATATCTTCTTTTTCTTGACTTTGATGGTAGAAGTGAGTCTATTTGATAAAAATCTCTCATATTTCTATCCATTACTCTTTGGTTTATTTTTTGTTACACAAATTGTTCGTCTTTGGGCAATTTCTTCACTAGGTAGATATTGGAATACGAAAATAATCGTTCTTCCCACACACCAAATTGTCAAAGTAGGTCCTTATAAATATTTGAAACATCCCAATTATCTTATCGTCTCATTTGAAATCATCCTCATTCCACTTTTATTTCAAGCATATGGAACTGCTGTCATATTCACATTGATGAATTTGATTATACTTTCGATAAGAATCCCAATTGAAGAGCGGGCACTTCAAGGGTATTTTAATGAGAAGCATATAGAATTAAAAAGTAATTGAAAAGTTCGGTAATTGTTGGTAAAATGAGCGTAGATGAAAATAATTATCACTATCAATATATTTTTTAGAGGTTGGTGAATGGAATGATCTACACGTTTCTAGCGCTTACAATCAGTGTATACAGCTACATAATGTATCACGTTCTTAAGAAGGTTAGTCATTCACACTAAATAATAAAGTATTTCATTCGATTAGTAATGACACAAAACCAGGGATACCCTGGTTTTTTTATGTCAAAAAATAAGATTATAGAGTAAAATACTAATATATAGATGAAATGTAAGTATTTTTAAGGGGAAGAGATATGATTCAAACAGTAAAAACACCAAAAGTAAGTAAAAATGAGTTATTAAATCGTTTACCTTTATTTTATGAGATGGTAAGAAAAAATGAAGATCATGAGAACGCTTTAAAAATAATACAGCTTATGGATAAACTTTATCATTCTGAATTTATGATTGGCTTTTGTGGCCATTTCTCTGCAGGAAAATCGAGTATGATTAATCATCTTGTGGGAGAAAACTTGCTTCCGTCGAGTCCAATACCGACTAGTGCAAATTTAGTTAAAGTAAGGTCTGGTAGAGAGTATGCACGTATATATTATAAAAATGGAAAAATAATCGAATACCCGGAAAACTATGATTACGATCTAATAAAATCATATTGTAAAGATGGTGAATCGGTTGATTCTATTGTAATAAGCCATAAGAATAGCCATTTGCCTCAAGATGTAACAATAATGGATACACCTGGAATTGATTCAACTGATGTTGCACATAGGTTATCTACAGAATCGGCCCTTCATTTGGCCGATGTGCTTTTTTATGTGATGGATTACAATCATGTACTTTCTGAATTGAATTTCCAATTTACTAAGGATTTAACCGATCATCATAAAACACTATATTTAATAGTCAATCAAATTGATAAGCATAAAGAATCAGAACTAAGCTTTTCTAGCTTTCAAGAAGGAGTGAAGGAAGCATTCAATAATTGGAATGTTTCCTACTCAAATATTTTCTTTACGACTCTAAAAGGTGGTAATGACGATAAAAATGAACTGGAAGATGTAAAAAGTTTACTTTTGGAAAAAATTAATCATAAGGATGAGCTTTTACTCGATGGCGTTTATAACGCAGCACAACAAATTATCCTTGACCATTTAGCTTTTTTAGATGAACAAAATTCTGGAGAATCTGAACGTCATAAAGAAATATTATCAATCTTAACACCTGCAGAAAAGGAACTTATTCCGAAAACGATCGATGATTTAAAAGAGGAAATTAATCAATTACAAATTGAACGTGATGATATCCGTGATTCCTATTTGGCAGGTGTTGACAAACTAATTACAAATGCAAATTTAATGCCATTTCAAACAAGAGAACTTGCAAGAGTCTATTTAGAATCAATGCAATCAGATTTTAAGGTTGGATTATTATTTTCGAAAAATAAGACGGAAAGGGAACGTGATGACAGACATCAAAGATTTTTCCATGATCTACAAGAGAAGATATCAACTTCATTAGAATGGCATTTAAAGGAGTTTATTACGAAAGCGATAAAAGACGCGAACATGAATTTCCTTTTATCAAAGGTACAAGAAATGTCAGTAAGTATCCAACCAATTGACCTCGATAAATTGCGTAAACCAAGTGCTAGACCAACTGGCGAGTATATATTAACGTATACAAATGATGTAAGTAATGAGATAAAGAAAAGGTACAAACAAGTAGCAATTAATTTATTGAATGAGCTAGTGGTACATTTGCAAAACAATGTTATTGAACAAGAAAAAGAATTAAAGGTGGAGCTAAATCAATATTTGGAATATATGGATTCTATAGCTGCCTTGGAAAAGCTTAAAAGAAATCGAAATGAACTACGTCAATCCTTACAGGAGATTCTCACAGGAAAATATCAAGGCCGTAATGTCAATATTGCTGATTTTATTGCTGAATTTATAAAAGAAGAGATAGAGATTTCATCAACTGAGGAGATCCTTAACGAAATAGAAAAGCGACAAGTAGAGGAAAAAAGAAGTCTTGAAGACGATTCTAATTCTAAAGGTAAAGTGCTAAATGGAAAAACAAATGCTAATAAAACAATTCAACATCTTAAAAAAGCCGAAGAGCTAATCAAACCCATTACTGGATTATCGACAATTGCAAATGATATGAAAGATAAGGCATCACGCCTTGAGAATAACCAATTTACAGTCGCACTGTTCGGGGCATTTAGTGCTGGTAAATCTTCATTTGCAAATGCTCTAATGGGTGAACAGATTCTTCCAGTTTCACCGAATCCAACAACCGCAACAATCAATAAAATTACATTTCCGACAACTGAGCATCAACATGGCACTGTTGTTGTAAAACTTAAATCTGAACAGCAATTACTACAAGATATTAACCATTCTTTGCAGGTCTTTGGTGAAAAAGCTCATTCACTAGATGAATCTTTAACGCTTATCAGAATAAGGATGTCAAATAGAACGGATATAAATGCAAAGGAAAAACCACATTATTCATTTCTGAATGCGGTCATTGATGGGTTTGAGCATATTTCAAACCATATTGGTAGTTGTTTAACAATTACCATGAATGAATTTAGTGAATTTGTTGCAAAAGAGGATAAAGCTTGCTTTGTTGAGTGGATTGAGGTTTATTATGACTGTCCATTGACAAAGCAAGGGATTACGTTGGTAGATACTCCTGGAGCGGATTCAATCAATGCTCGTCATACTGGAGTGGCATTTGAATATATAAAAAATGCTGATGCTGTCCTTTTTGTTACGTACTACAACCATGCCTTTTCACAAGCGGACCGTGAGTTTTTGATTCAATTAGGTCGTGTAAAAGATACATTTAGTATGGATAAAATGTTCTTTATAATTAATGCTGCTGATTTGGCAAATTCGCCTAATGAGCTAAATGAAGTGCAGGATTATGTTGAAGGAGAGCTAATCAGCTATGGAATCCGTCTTCCACGACTATATCCAATCTCAAGTAGGGTAGCATTACTTGAAAAACAAAAGGAAAGTACCGAAAAAGAGAAAGGGATTTTAAAAAGCTCAGGCATTGATAAATTTGAACATGATTTTCAATCATTTATAATTGAAGAATTAACGGAAGTAGCAGTAACTGCAGCCTATGCAGAAATGGAAAGGGCATATATAGTAGTCGAATCATATATTGAATCTGCTTTGGAAAGTAAAGATGTAAAGGAAACGAAACTGAGGGAAGCAACGAAGCAACTTGAACAAATCAAATCGATTATCAAAGTAAAAGATCACGATCTCCAAGTAGGCTTGATGGAACAAGAAATCAAGGAGCTTATCTATTATATAAAACGAAGAGTTTTTATTAGACTTCCGGATCTGTTCAAGGAGGCATTTAATCCGACTTCTCTTAAGGATGATGGTGGGGATATTAAAAAGGCGTTGCAAGCCTGTTTAGGTGAAATGCTACAAGCTTTTGGATTTGACTTATCACAAGAGCTTCGGGCAACCTCTCTACGTATTGAAAAATTTATTTCAAAATTATTTACCGAGATGGTAGTAGGGTTAAATAAAGAAATCCAAATGATTCACTCTAGTGTAACAATATCGAATCTAACTGATCAAAAATTTAATAAAATTGAGTTTAATGACGCACTTCAGGACGAAGATAAATTGAAATATAAAAAAGCATTGGCTCAATTTAGAAATCCGAAAGTATTTTTTGAGAAAAACGGAAAAAGAGAGATGCTTGCTGAAATTGAAGGACTTTTGCAAGAGCCTGTTGATTTCTATTTGGAGGAAAATAAGAAATTTATTCAGGATACTTATCGTATCCAATTTAGAGATACCGTTAATATGCTCCAAGAAAAAGCAATACGTGAAGTAAATGATTATTTTGAAGGGGTAATGAAAATATTAACTGAAGATGTTAATATCGATTATCTTGAAAATGTTAAAAATCAATTAAGTACTATTATTAATGTCCGATAATGTGGATTTATTTTCTTTCTTTCGCTAATACTATGAAACAAAACGTAAAATAAGGAGCGAAAGTTCATGAAAATAAATAAGCAAGACCGAAAAGAAATCGAAAAAGATAATAAGCAAATTAATTCCATGCCATATCGTTTTCCTTCATACGCGGAAATAGAAGCAGAGAAAATGAAAAGCAAGTAAGCGAATCCCCCCTTTTAGGGGGTTTTTTTAAATGTCTTATGGCAGGAATAGACAATTTCTACTAGTCATTCTTATGTTATAATAATAATTATGAAAAATTGGACAGGAGGGATATTTTGATTAAGCAGAAAGTAATGTTAATTGATGGAATGGCTTTATTATTTAGATCATTTTACGCAACAGCGATGAGCGGTTATTTTATGGTAAATAGTAAAGGCATCCCTACGAATGGAATGCATGGATTTGTCAAACATATGATGACAGCGATCAATAAGTATAAGCCTTCACATGTGATTTGTTGTTGGGATATGGGCAGCTCTACATTCCGTAATGAGCTTTTCCCTGAGTATAAGGGAAATCGTGGTGCACCACCAGATGAATTAATACCGCAGTTTGATCTTGTAAAAGAAGTCGTTGAGTCATTTGATATACCAAATGTGGGTTTAAGTGGTTATGAGGCTGATGATTGTATTGGTACTCTTGCTAGTCAATATAGTAAGGACTCTGAAGTGATTATATTGACTGGTGACCAGGATATTTTACAACTTTTAGATGAGAATATTACGGTTCTTATATTAAAAAAAGGGATTGGAAACTACGCTGAATATACGTCATCCTATTTCTATGAAGAAAAAGGAATAAGTCCGAAGCAAATGGTTGATTTAAAAGCGTTAATGGGAGACTCTAGTGATAATTATCCTGGTGTAAGAGGGATTGGTGAGAAGACTGCTCTAAAACTTCTTCAAGAATATAACTCAATTGAAGGTATTTTAGAAAATGTCGAGTCTTTAACAAAATCACAAAAAGGAAAAATTAAAGAAGACCTTGAAATGCTCCATTTATCACGTAAGCTTGCGAAAATTCATTGTGAAGTACCTGTATTATGTTCATTGGATGATGCACAAATCAAAATTAATCGGATAAAAGTATTAGAAAAATTTTCAGAATTAGAATTTAAAGGATTAGATCAATTTATTGGATAGGGGACTCATGATGAGTACCCCTTTTTTATATCTAACTCCAGCACCTAGGCCCTCGAGGTCAAATAACCTGATGCAAGAAAAGTCAAAGTGCGACTTTTTTGCATCAGAACATTTGCTTGTCGGGCCTGAACAAGGTGCTTGCGCTTTCCATTTGTGCTTGCGCATTTTTTCTTATATTTTAGTATTTTTCTTTTTAGCTCTTTGTTCTAATTGACTTTTTGGTGCCATTGATTCTGCAGTATCTTCGTTATAGCCCTGTGGATTTACTCCTTTTGAGGCTTTACCTCTATTATTTGCTTTTTGTGCCATTGGTTATCTTTCACCTCCATTACGTATTATTTCCAACAAAGTTTGTATTATGTTCTGAATAGAAATGATTCTTAACTTGAAAACTATTCATGAGGTGAGGGAAGTGAACAGAGCAATTTATATTGCACTAGTTTCGATTGGCCTAGCGCAGTTTATAAAAATTCCGATAAAAAAGTTTAAAACAGGTTTTTGGGACTGGAAGACAATGTTTGAAACAGGCGGTATGCCAAGCTCGCATTCAGCTGGTGTTTCATCATTAGCTACCTATATCGCCTTAAGAAGAGGTGTTTCAACAATTGATTTCGGATTATCATCAATATTTGGATTAATTGTTATGTACGATGCACAAGGAGTTAGAAGACAAGCTGGAGAATTAACATTAAAGGTAAATGAATTGGATGAAGAGATTGAACGGATGGAAGGACAAAAGGATCATCACTATCATGATCGAAAAGAAGATCGTTTGAAAGAAATGCTTGGTCATCAACCTAAGGAAGTTGTCGGAGGAGCTTTATTTGGAATGTTAACAGGAACAATCGGTTATTTACTCACAAAAAAATTATAGTCTTTCGACAAAGATTGCGCTAAGATAATTATAAAAGCTATTTTATTGGGATGATGTCAAATGTTGATAATAGGAAAAAAAGTGGATGAATATCTACAATTCTTAGCGCAAAAGGGATTTCAATTAGGGGAAGATGCGATTGGTTTTATTGCGTTTGGACAGAGTTACACTGATTCTTCAGAAGATCTAGTCATAGTTGCCATTGAACTCACATTAAAAGCACAAAAAGAATTCGATGGTAGCTTCTTTATTTCATTATTAGAAATGTTAAAGGAAAATAATATTTTGACTCGAACAGAAGCATTACAATTTACGAAAATGAAAAAAATCATTCAATAAAAGCCCTCAGAGAAGTAGAGGGCTTTATCACATTAATTATTTTTGCCTAATTCCTTGCCTTGCTAATTTATCTGCAACGTTATTTTGATTGCTAGGAACCCATTTTATAAAAAAAAGATCAAACACTTTGGATAACTGAAGTGAACGGTCTAATAAAGGAATAAAGTTTTTATGTTTTACGTATTCTTTCTCCATCGCACGGTCTACTAATTGTGAGTCAGTTCGAAAAGAAACAATTTTGAATCCTTTTTCAATACAAATTTCTAATCCCTTTATTAATGCGTGAAACTCTGCTTCGTGATTAGACATAATACCAAGAGAGAAAGAGTATTGTTCAACGACACCATTTCCTTTAATAAATACACCTGCTCCTGATTGGCCAGGATCCCCAGCACTTGCACCATCAATATATACTTCGATCAAACGTTTTACCCCCACATTGTTAAAACTAGTTGTATTTTACCATATTAAAAAGTGTATAATGTATGAAAATATTGGGAAAATGAAACTAAGTTTCATTTAGAGAGGACTGACATTATGAAACTTAAGGTTGAGTGGATATATAAGACCCCTAAAAATAAGGAAGTTTGTCTATTATCAGATGAATTACCTGCTGATGAGGCACTTCTTATATCAGATGATTTTGAAAAAACAGGAAGAACGAAGGGAATTTCCTTTTATGATGAAAAACAAACAAAATGGACGAAAAAAGAGCTTGAAAAATTATTAAAAATAATTGAAACTGAGCCACAGGATGTAATTGCGTATTTTGATGGTGGTTTCGACCTCCAAACAAGAAAAGCCGGTTTGGGTGTGGCCATCTATTATTCTCAAAGTAAGAGGCAGTATCGTGTAAGAGTGAATGAAATTTTTGAAGAGCTGGAGTCAAATAATGAAGCAGAATATGCTGCATTTTGGTTAATGCTTAATACATTAGAAGAAATAGGTGTGCAGCATTGTTCAGTTACTTTCAGAGGGGATTCCCATGTTGTGTTAAAACAATTATCTGGTGAATGGCCTTGTTTTGAGGGCAATTTAAATCGATGGCTTGACCGAATTGAGGAAAAAATTTTAAGTTTGAATATATATCCTATGTATGATCCCATCTCTCGTAAACAAAATGGTGAAAGCGATAAGCTAGCTTCCCAAGCATTAGAAGGTACGGTTGTTTCGAGCAAAATTGAAATTAAAGGTTAAGTAAATAAGCCTAACAAACATAATTATTTACTATAGAGTAAGTTATAAACAGGAGCTGAATTAACTTTGAAACGAAGAAAACTGATTTTGGAAGTTGGTGAAGTACTCGACACATACTGTCAGGATTGTTTTGTGAAAGATTATTTTCGAAAAGAATATGGAAAACGTTATGCTCAATCTTTTTGTATTGAAAAATGTACGGTAGGCGAGAAGCTTAAGGAATATGGAAAACAGTTGTCATAGAGCATATTTCACAAATAACCCAACAAAAAAAAGGCTGAACAATGTCAGCCTTTTTTTCGTGTAACTATATATATCAAATCATTTAATTATAGTTTCACTACGTTTGCAGCTTGTGGTCCGCGGTTTCCTTCAACAACTTCAAAAGAAACTTCTTGACCTTCCTCTAGAGATTTGAAACCCTCACCTTGAATTGCAGTAAAGTGAACAAATACATCATCTCCACCTTCAACCTCGATAAAACCAAATCCTTTTTCATTGTTGAACCATTTTACTTTACCGTTTTGCATATTTCTTTCCTCCTAATACCTAATAGCACAATATTGCTATGTAAAAATTATCGTTTAGTAACATGAAATGATACTAAATGACGCTTTTAATATACAAAAAAAAGGGAACCAAGTCAAGGGAAAATAAGGTAATTGAGTAAATTGTCAGATACTTTAAGAAGGAAAAGAAAAATATTGTAGTGATTCCATTTTTTGATATAATAGGAATCAAATAGCCATGTTTTGGGAGTGAGCTTATATGTTAAAAAATACAAAACAAGAAATTAAATCATTGCAATCACATGAGCTTGACCATATAATTCAGATGCTTGAAAACGATAAAAGCTTCCCGGAACGCACAATATCCTTAATCTCACAGAAAATTGACGATGCTGTTAATCAAATTCAAGATATCTTTAATATCGTTAAACAAAGTGACACAATACCACTTAATGAAATTAAAGAAAATATTCTTCCAATCATAAAAGTAGCTTCAGCAACTCCACACTTTTTCCATTTGTTTTTTAAGCTACAATCATCAGATGAATATACTTATCGCCATAATATAGGTGTAGGCATAATAGCAACATTAATTGGTAAGTGGCTTTCATTACCTGAAAAATTGTTAGCTAAACTGACTATTGCTGCAATTTTACATGATATTGGAAAGGTGAAAATTCCACTAGAAATTTTAAATAAACCTGGCAAATTAACAAAAGTAGAATATGAAATTGTTAAACAACATACAATACTCGGTTACGAAATCTTAAAAAAATCTGAAGGAGTATCAGAAGATATAAGTCTTGTAGCATTACAGCATCACGAACGTGAGGATGGGAAAGGATACCCATACGGTATACAGGGGAATGAAATTAGCTATTTAGCAAAAATTGTAGCTATTGCCGATGTTTTTCATGCAATGTCATCAAATAGGGTGTATCATGATGCTACCCCATTTTATATAGTAATTAGACAAATGAATGACGATGTTTTTGGTAAATTTGATCCGACAATTCTAGTTCCTTTTATATCAAAAATTATGAATTCACTTATTGGCAACAAAGTGTTATTAACAGATGGGAGCTATGGAGTAATCAAGATGGTGAATCCTTACGATTTAACAAACCCATTGGTACAAATTAATAATAAAATAATAGATTTATCAATTGAAAAAAGTATACAAATTGAACGTATTATTTGAATTGAAATTTAAAACTCGGCCATGCCGAGTTTTCTTTATTTATGATAGAATATTTTAAAGACGCAGTTTTAAAATGAAAAAGGAGACATTGAATTGAAAGTGATTATTGCGGAAAAACCATCTGTAGCAAAAAATATTGCTGATGCTTTAAATATTAAGGGCAGAAATGATGGTTATTATGAAGGTAACGGTTATATTATTACATGGGCATTTGGTCATCTATTGCAACTGCTTGATGCAAAGGATTATGATGAGAAAATGGCGAAATGGAGTTTGGAAAAGTTCCCCTTTATTCCTCAAAAGTTTAGATATAAAGTAAAAAGTGACCCAAGAAATAGGGACAAGGAGGACTTTGGTGCTAAAAAGCAATTAAAATTAATTTATCAATTAATTAAACGAAATGATGTAGACATGGTTATATCTGCATGTGATTTTGATCGTGAAGGCCAAATTATTGGGGATACAATCATTTATAATCTTAAGACACATAAACAAGTGTATCGTCTTTTATTAAATGAGTGGACACCTGATGAAGTATTAAAGGGACTACAGCAAATTAAGCCTAATTCAGAAATGAGGCCACTTCAAGATGCAGGTATTAGTCGTCAATGGGCAGATTGGGTAATTGGAATTAACTTAACATCTGTAGCAACTTTAAAGTATCAAAAAGGGAAAGGAAAAGTATTAAATATAGGAAGAGTTCTTCTACCGACATTAAAAATAATTTATGATCGGGATAAAGCTATCGAAAATTTCAAGCCAGAGGAATACTTTAAGCTAGCTGCTACGTTTCAGACGGAAGACAATAAAGAATATGAAGGTATTTATTTTGATCAAGAAGAGGATAAATTCAAGGCAAAAGAAGACTTGGAATTTATCGAACAACATTTAATCAGTCAAACTGCAACAATTACGAGAAAACAGGTTGAACAGAAAAGGGAGTATCCCCCATATTTATTTAATCTATCTAATCTACAAGGCTTCGTTACTAGCAAGTTTAAAGGTTGGACCTCAGATAAGGTATTAAAAGTTTCCCAATCACTTTATGAAAAAAAATATATTACTTACCCACGTACAGCTAGTGTTGTTTTAGAAGAGAGTTTGGTAGGTAAGGTAGCTAAGGTATTAGATATCTTAAAAAAAGGTTTATCATATGAACAAGAAATTACATTTACAAAATCAAAGCGGGTATTTGATAATTCCAAAGTTGAAAGTCATAGTGCAATCATACCAACGTATCTATTACCGAAGTCATTAACAAGAGATGAAGAAATTGTCTATACTGCGATAAAAAATCGTTTTATTATGCAGTTTATGCCAGTTGCTGTTCATGAGGAAACGAAGATTTTTACGAAGATTAATAATAGTGAAATAAAAGGTGAGTTTATTTCAAAGGGGAAGGTTCAGCTTGTTGAAGGTTGGAAAAAGGTAGAGCAAATTGAATCAATGGATACAATTTTACCGATTGTTAATCAAAATGATCGTGTCAGTATTATTGATCACGATCTGAGTTCTCATACCACAAAACCACCGAAACATCATACAGAAAAAACATTACTAAGAGTGATGGAAACATGTGGGAGGGGTTATGGAGATGAAGATAGTGAGGACATGATGGCTGCAATTTTAAGTGGTTATAGTATCGGTACCCCTGCCACACGTGCTGAAACAATAAAAAAACTTAAAGATGTTGGGTATATTGCTTCTCAAAATAAAAATCTAATTTGCACTGAGCTTGGTATGAAATTAGTAGAAACATTTCCAATTAAAGACCTATTTGATTTAGAATTTACTGGTCGTTTGGAAAAGACCTTATCAGATATCGAAAAACTAAAGTTTACGAAAGAAAACTTTTTAAATTTTATTTTTGATTTCACAACAGAGTCAGTTAATAAGATAAAAACTGATAAAGATCAAATAATCAATGAATTATCACAGGTAAAGACTACGATTGAGGTATTGGGGAAATGTCCTGTTTGTGGACATGGAATAATCGAAGGAAAAAAAGGATTTGGTTGTAGTAATTGGAAAAATGGCTGTAAATTTGTTATTTGGAAAAATGATAAATTTCTAGCAACGATGAAGAAAAAGCCTACAAAAACAATGGTGAAAATGCTTTTGAAAAATGGAGTTGCAACTGTTAAAGGCTTAACAAGTAAAAAAGGTAATAAATTTGATGCAAATTTAAAATATGAGAAAAACCCCGATAATGAGTATTATAGCTGGAAAATGGAATTTCTAAAATGAATTAGTTGTTAAAATTATTCCAATATTCTAATAGAACGATTGTTTACTAGGAACAAATATTGTAAAATAATCGTATATATAAAATATAGGGGGAATTAATAATATATGTCTAAAACAATTAATGACGATTCATTAGCCAATGTAATGGAGAAAATAGAAGAAATATTAAACGAGAACCCTGGTCCAATTGAAGGAATAAATGTTGTCTACCAATTTGAAATTAGTGGAGATGAAGAAGCGCTATATCAACTTCAGCTTGGAGATAGTAAGGCCAAAGTTTTGATTGGCTCTGAACTAAAAGCAGATTGTACATTAAAATTATCATTTGCAAATTTTAGACTATTTTTATTAGGTAAGTTAAATGGAACAATGGCATTCATGACAGGAAAGTTAAAAATGAACGGTGATATCGGTAAGGCGTTAAAACTCGAAAGCTTACTTCAACAATATAATATGAAAGACCATCTATCTTAAGTTGATTGGAGAAAAAATGACAAATTTTAATTGGCATTCTGAATCAGAAAAACAATGGAATAATCGTGCTGATTTTTGGAATCAACAAAGTCAAAGGATGTGGGACTCAGGCAGTCGTTCTACAATTATTCCGTTTTTTTCACAGTATGTTAGTAAAGGTTCAAAAGTATTGGATGCTGGTTGTGGGGATGGCTATGGTTCCTATAAATTATCAGAGAATGGCTATGATGTAATTGGAATCGATCTTTCGACTGAGATGATTGAAAAAGCAAACCCTAGACAATATGCTGGAAAACTAAGTTTTTTACAATCTGACTTATCGGCACTCCCATTTGATAATGGAACATTTAATGCCGTTATGGCAATTAACTCGTTAGAATGGACTGAGAGACCATTAGTTGCGATCAATGAATTAAATCGAGTAACGAAAAATGGTGGAATAGGTTGTATTGCGTTGCTTGGACCTACAGCGGGTCCAAGACAAAATTCATTTCGGCGTTTATATAATGAGACAGTCATTTGCAATACTATGATGCCATGGGAATTTAAGCAATTAGTTCAAGAAAATGGTTGGGATATACTTGATGGTAAAGCGGTTTATAAAGAAGGGGTTAGGAACGAAACAGTAGATGGTTTGCCAGAAGAATTGAAACAATCATTATCATTTATGTGGATATTTATAATAAAAAAAAGCTAGAGCAATTCTTTTCACTTAGCTCTAGCTTTTTGATTTGTGAGGAAGATTGATATGCTATTCCCACTCATATGGTGTTTCTTGGTATACATAATAATTTAACCAATTAGAGAATAACAGATTAGCATGTGATCGCCATGTATGCTTTGGCAAATTCTCTGGTCGGTTTTCAGGAAAGTAATTCTTAGGTACATCCACTCTTACACCTTTTACTTGATCACGCTCAAATTCTTCTTTCAATGTTGTTACATCATATTCGGGATGCCCAGTTAAAAAAATCTGTCTACCATCCTTTGATGCAACCAGACAAACACCGGCATCATTTGAAACTGATAGAATATCGAGGTTAGGATTTGACTTTAAATCCTCAAATGATACATCAGTATAACGTGAATGTGGTACTGAATAGACATCATCAAATCCTCTTACAAGTTTTACGTCTTTATTCAATAACTGATGTTCGAAGACACCAAAGCATTTACTAGGTAATGGGTACTTATTTATACCAAAATGATAATAGAGACCTGCTTGGGCCCCCCAACAAATATGTAAAGTAGAGGTTACATTTTTCTTTGTCCATTCCATAATTTCTGTTAGTTCATCCCAATAATTTACATCCTCAAATGATAGATGCTCAATAGGTGCACCGGTAATAATCATGCCGTCAAACTTCTTATTCTTAATCACCGGAAAGTTTGTATAAAATTTGTCCAAATGATTTTGCCCAGTCGTCTTGGCGGTATGGGTCTCAGGAAAAAGGAAAGTGATGTTAATTTGTAATGGTGAATTGCCTAGTAATCTAAGAAGCTGTGTCTCAGTTCTTTCTTTTTCAGGCATTAAATTCAGGATTAATATATTGAGTGGACGAATATCTTGGGTATATGCCCGGTCTTCATCCATAATAAAAATATTTTCACCTTCCAATATTTCTTTTGCTGGTAAATTTCGTGGTATATTGATTGGCATTGTTATATTCCCTCCCCCATGGTTTATATTTGTATAATTATAGATATTCTAAAAAAAATAATCAATGGGAATTAATTAAACAATTATGAAAAAAAGTTATTTTACTTATATTACTGTATTCAAAATAAGGTAAAATAGAAATAATCGAAAAAATTTTACACAATACATTTTATTATTATTCTTGGAGGTAAAAGGATGGAGCTGTCAACAGAAATAAAGTCTGATATAAAAATTGCGCAAGAGGCGGAAATAAAACCAATAAAAGATATTGCCGAACAATTAGATTTATTAGAAGAAGAATTAGAGCCTTATGGCCATTATAAAGCAAAGATTTCTTTAGATCTAATGGAGAGATTGAAAACAAAAGAAGATGGTAAAGTAATTCTCGTGACTTCAATTAATCCAACACCAGCAGGTGAGGGGAAATCTACGATAACTGTTGGACTAGGTCAGGGATTCGCAAAGATAGGGAAGAAGGCAATGATTGCGATGCGCGAGCCTTCCTTAGGGCCGACAATGGGAATTAAAGGTGGAGCAACAGGTGGTGGATACTCGCAGGTTATTCCGATGGAGGATATTAATCTACATTTTACTGGAGACTTTCATGCGATTACATCTGCAAATAATGCATTAGCTGCGCTTCTAGATAATCATATACATCAAGGAAATCAGCTGCAAATTGATGTGAGAAGAGTAGTATGGAAACGAGTTGTTGATCTAAATGATCGTGCATTACGTCACGTCATTGTAGGGCTTGGGGGACCTCTTCAAGGTGTGCCTAGAGAAGATGGCTTCGATATTACCGTTGCATCTGAAATAATGGCAATTTTCTGTTTAGCAACGGATATTCAAGATCTTAAGAGGAGGATTTCGAAAATTGTCGTTGCGTATAACATAAAAAAGGAGCCAGTAACAGTTGCTGATCTAGGCGTAGAAGGTGCACTCACCCTATTGTTAAAGGACGCACTAAAACCTAATCTTGTTCAAACACTTGAGCATACTCCTGCACTTATCCATGGAGGACCATTTGCAAATATCGCCCATGGCTGTAATAGTGTAATTGCAACAAAAATGGCAGCTAAGTTAGCGGATTTTGTTATAACTGAAGGTGGTTTTGGCGCAGATCTCGGTGCTGAGAAGTTTTTGGACATAAAAGCTAGAGCGGCTGGTATTAAACCAGAGGTCGTTGTAATTGTAGCTACAATAAGAGCATTAAAGATGCATGGTGGTGTTCCGAAAGATAATCTTAAACAGGAAAACCTTGAGGCTTTATCGAATGGGCTGGAGAATCTTCAAAAACATATTGAAACAATTCAAGCATTTGGACTACCATTTGTTATCGCAATTAATCGATTTGTCACTGATACAAAAAACGAAGTACAAAAAATTAAAACATGGTGTGCTGAACAATCATATCCCGTTGCACTTGCAGATGTGTGGGAAAAAGGTGGAGACGGAGGGGTAGAGCTTGCACAATTAGTGCTGGAGACAATCAATTCTGCAGAAAATTGTTTTGCGCCACTTTATGATGTTTCATCTTCAATAATTGAAAAAGTTAAAACAATTGCAACTATGGTATATGGTGCAAAGGATGTTGAGTTTTCAAGTAAAGCTCAAAAGCAAATTATTGAATTTGAAAAATTCGGATGGGATAATCTCCCTATTTGCATGGCAAAGACGCAATACTCATTATCTGATGACCCTACTCTATTGGGCAGACCAACAAACTTTACAATAACGATAAGAGAATTTAAGCCATCAATTGGTGCTGGTTTTCTAGTTGCCCTAACTGGTGATGTGATGACAATGCCCGGCTTACCAAAAAAGCCTTCTGCATTAAATATGGACGTCAATGAAGAAGGAAAGGCTGTCGGATTATTCTAGGATGAAAGGGGGCAATTACTTGGAGAGGATTGCATGGGTTACAGATAGTACCGCTTACTTAGATGAAGAATTAAGGAGAAATAAAGATATATACGTTATTCCAATCACGATCTTTTTTGATGAGGAAGAATTTCTCGATGGAGTTACAATACAACCCGACGAATTTTTTAAAAGGTTAAAAACAACATCTACAATTCCAAAAACATCACAGCCTTCTATAGGCAGTTTTGTAGATTTGTATAACCAGTTAGCCGAGAATTATGATCGTGTCATTTCAATTCATGTGGCTTCAAAACTTAGTGGAACCTATTCTTCAGCGTTACAAGCTTCGGAAATTGTTTCAATTCCTGTAACGGTAATTGATTCGAAAATCTTAACCTATCCTTTATCTGCTTTATTAAAGGAAGGTATTATACGATATCAAACCGGAGACTCCATTGAAGAAATAGAAGGACATATTAAAAGGTTAGCTGATTGTAATGAGACTTATGTATTAATTGGAAGTTTGGAGCAACTTCATCGAAGTGGAAGAATGAATACGGCGCAGTATTATCTAGGAAGTATGTTGCAAATTAAACCAATTATTTCAATTGAAGATGGTACTCTTTCCGTAAAAGAAAAAGTTCGTTCTGAAAAAAAGGCAACAGAAAGAGTGCTAGATTATCTAAAAAAATCATTGAAATCAAATAATATTGAGGAAGTATTTATTTTATACGGTTTACATGATGACAAAGCGATGGAGTGGAAAAAGAAAATAAGAGAATTTGCAGAACATGTTAAAATAAACGCCTATCCATTAGGAACAGCTCTAGGTGTTCATGCTGGTGAAGAAACGATCGGGATAAGTTGGATTAATAAATAATCCTATTTTATCAACGTATATTGAACTTCAATATTTGAAATTGGAACAACTGCTGCTATTTTGTAACCAATACTAATGAATTGTGAGATCGTCTCTGCACAATTTGGATTTGGTGGTTCTGTTGGTGCATGGAGACTTGTATGGATCCTTATAAATTGATTTGTGATTGAGTTACAAGTTATTATAACAACATGTCTTCCATACCATGCTGTTCCAATTTCACGTTTAAAGTTCTTATAAAACATATTATAAGCTCCTTTCTTATAGGCTGGAAAACAATCGTTTTCCAGTTTTTATATTTCGTGGTGCATGATTATTTCTTTTATACATTAATATCTTATGATTTATAAGCCTATTTGAGATTCTTTTTGAAAAAAAATGCCCTAATCTACATATGGTACAATTAAATGTATAGTAATAATATTATTGGGGGTACATTTGACAATGGACAGACAGGAGATTTTAATAGATACTGCTGATTATGTGAAAAAGATTTTGGAAAATGAAAGTAGTGGGCATGATTGGTGGCATATTGAAAGAGTGCGTAAAACTGCATTATTGATCGGAAAAAGGGAAAATGCTGATCTATTTACCATTGAAATGGCGGCACTTCTCCATGATGTGGCAGATGAAAAGTTAAATATGTCAGAAGAAGAAGGATTACATAAAGTAAGAATATGGTTATCGAACAAAAATGTTTCAAATAAAGAGGAGATTATTGAAATCATTTCAACTATGTCATTTAAAGGTGGAAATCGTCCTCCTATGAAGACATTAGAGGGTATGATTGTTCAAGATGCTGACCGTTTAGATGCAATTGGTGCTATTGGAATTGCCAGAACATTTGCTTATGCTGGTGCACATGGTGATTTAATCTATGATCCAGCAATTCCATATCGTGAACAAATGACGAAGGATGAATATCGAAATGGAAAATCAACAGCCATTAATCATTTTTATGAGAAGCTACTTAAGTTATCTAATAATCTAAATACTAAAGCAGCCAAAGAATTGGCGAACTCAAGACACGAATTTATGCAGGACTTTTTGAATCAATTTTACAAGGAATGGAATGGACTGGGATGAAACTTTTAAATGTAGAGCATGTAACAAAGAGCTATGCTGATAAAATCTTGTTTGAAGATCTTTCTTTTAGTATTACCGAAAAGGAGAGAATCGGGTTAATTGGAATAAATGGTACTGGGAAATCGACTTTATTAAAAATAATTGCAGAAATTGAAGTGGCAGATCAAGGGGAAATTACCCACTCGAAAGGATATACAATAAGTTATTTATCACAACAGCCTAATTTCTCAAACAATCATACTGTTCTCGAGCAAGTCTTTCAAGGGAATACCCCTTTATTAAAGTTATTAAAGGAATATGAAGAAGCTTTAATTTTGATTGAGCGAGACCCAGAAAATACAGATATACAAGGAAATTTATTTGCTGTTCAGCAAAAGATGGATGCGGCGAATGCTTGGGAAGCAAATTCGAATGCAAAAGCAATATTATCTAAATTAGGAATTGTAGACTTTACAAAAAGTGTAATGGAATTGTCTGGAGGACAGAAGAAAAGGGTTGCTCTTGCCCAAAGCTTAATTGAGGTCCCTGATTTATTAATTCTTGATGAACCAACAAACCATTTGGATTACGAAACAATTACATGGTTAGAGGACTACTTGGCGAAGTACACAGGTGCATTATTATTAGTTACACATGATCGATATTTCCTTGACCGTGTTACAAATCGGATTATTGAGCTTGATCAAGGAAATCTGTATAGCTATAGTGGGAATTATTCGACCTTTTTAGAAGCAAAAGCTTCCCGACTTGAACAGGAACAAGCTTCTGAATCAAAGCGTCAAAACCTGTATAGAAGAGAATTAGCTTGGATTCGAAGAGGTGCGAAAGCACGGACTACGAAACAAAAAGCAAGAATTAAAAGATTTGAAGAAATTGACAATACAAAGACCTCGAATAATTTAGACTCATTGGAAATCTCTGTCGGCGGAAGTAGACTTGGTAAAAAAGTTATCGAATTGAAAAATGTTTCAAAAGTATATGGGAATACAACAGTAATAAAGGACTTTGATCTTTTAACAAAACCAGGGGATCGGATTGGAATTGTTGGCAAAAATGGTAGTGGTAAGTCGACTTTATTAAATATTTTATCTGGAAGAGTTACTCCAGATACTGGTACAATTGATGTTGGTCAAACCGTTAAAATTGCCTATTATACACAGGAAAATCATGATATGAATGTTAATCAACGGATAATTGAATATATCAAAGAGACTGCCGAAGTCATTCAAACACTTGACGGGAAGACAATTTCAGCCGCACAAATGCTTGAACGCTTTTTATTTCCAATGAATACCCATGGAACCCCGATTCGAAAATTATCTGGGGGAGAAAAGAGAAGATTATATTTATTAAAAATTATTATGGGCGAACCAAATGTTCTTTTACTTGATGAGCCAACGAATGATCTTGATACACAAACTCTTACCGTATTAGAGGATTATTTAGAGGATTTTCCCGGAGTAGTGATAACGGTCTCGCATGATCGTTATTTTCTAGATAAAGTAACAGATCAGCTGTTAATTTTTGAAGGAGAAAACAAAATCACTTCTTATTTTGGAGCATATACAGATTATTTAGAAACAAAGGCAACACAGCAAAAAATTCAACCAGAAAAAGTAATAAAGGAAAATGTAGAAAGCTCAACAAAGTCGAAAAGGAAAAAACTTTCATATAATGATCAGAGAGAATGGGAGCAGATAGAGGATAAAATAGTAGCACAAGAAGAAAAATGTGCACGATTAGTTGCTGAAATTGAAAATGCTGGAAGTAACTATGAAGTAGCTCAAAGGGCGATTGAAGAACATGAGAAGGAAAATGAAATTCTAGAAAAGTTAATGGAACGCTGGACTGAATTATCCGAACTTGTTGGTGAATGAGTAAAAATATGATGTAAACTAAAAAGAGGTATGAACTCGAGAAGACTCTCATACCTCTTTAATTTCAGCCGATTCGTTTCGCACCTAAATAACGACTTTTCCAGTAATTTGAATCAAGACTTGCAATACTAATCCCATTACTAAGCCCAGAGTGTATGAAATTCCCATTTCCTATATAAATACCAGCATGTGAAGGCCCTTTTTTGTATGTTTGGAAAAATACAACATCCCCAACACTAAGTTTTTCAACACTTTGACCATGGTTCCAAATCCCAGCAACTGTACGAGGAATTGTTATCCCTTTTTCAGCAAACACATATTGAAGGTAACCACTACAATCGAACCCACTTGGAGAAGTGCCTCCCCAAACGTATGGAACGCCTAGATAATTCATCGCAATTGAAATAATACTTGAATCTACTGAATTAGTTGATGCAACCTGAACCTTTTTTATCCTAATAGTAGGCCCTTTAATATTTTTGTTTTTGAGGATGTGATCAATAGTTTCCTCTGTTGCCAATCCCTTCGTATCTACTATTTTATATTTTTCTTGATAAGAGATAATACTGGATTCTGTCACCTTACCAAATATCCCATCAATCTTTCCGTTATAGTAGTTTAACCTCATTAATTTTTCTTGAATTTGTTCAACTTCTGGACCTTCGTCTCCTAATCCTAAAAATTTCGGTTTTGGTTTGAGGATAATATCATTTAATTTTTGTAGAGTTTCTACACCCGCAATGCCATCAATTTTTAAATCATATAATTTCTGAAATCGTCTTACCGCATCCTGTGTTTGAGGGCCATAAAGGCCATCAATCGTTTCATAATAAAAATTTTGTTTTTTAAGCTCAAATTGTAAAAATCGAACTGAATAACCAGTATGACCGTATCTTAATATTTGATTTGTATTGAATTGGTATGTGTTAGGTTGAGTCGGGTCTAAGTTTTGCTCAGATGCATCTGCTACAAGTGGAGCACCAAAAAAAAATCCGGCGGCAATTGATGTTACAACTAGGGCTTCACGAGTTACATTGCTTTTTTTCATTGAAGTTTCCTCCTTGGTGTTAATTACAGTTTGATGATTCTAGAAAGTAACGTAGAAAAAATACAATTTTATTAAAGCATATTTTCTGATGACATGATTATGACAAAATAAATGAAATTAACAACTCTAGTGCTAAAATAAGACAAGTTATTTTGTACGGATTCAATCAATGGAAAAACGTTGAAACCCTATGATACAATTAATCAATAGCAATTTCTAAATGCTAAAGGAGTAGATGTAATGAAAATATTGTCAATTGAACCAACACCAAGTCCAAATACAATGAAAGTCATATTAGATCAAGAGCTTCCAAAGGGGAAAAGCAATAATTATAAGAAGGATAACATTGAGCAGGCTCCTCCTATCATTAAAGAGATTATGTCAATTGAAGGTGTAAAGGGAGTTTATCATGTTGCTGACTTCCTCGCGATTGAGCGCAATGCCAAATATGATTGGCAGATGATCCTACCAAATGTAAGGAAAGTTTTTGGTGAAGTGATCGATCAAAATGAAACAGCTGAAAAAAAGGTTGATGAACATTATGGTGAGGTAAAAGTATTTGTCCAAATGTACAAAGGAATCCCAATGCAGGTTAAATTGCATGATGGTGAGCAAGAAGTACGAGTGGCAATCCCTGAAAAATTCAGAAATGCATTACTAGAGGCGCAAAAGATTGCAGAGAATGTTGTGCTTGAGCGGGAGTGGAAGGAGCAGGGTGTCCGTTATGGAGATTTAACGGAAATTGGGAAAGAGGTAATTGATGAGCTTTCAGCTGCGTATTCTGATGAGCGATTAAATAGGCTTGTTAGTCAAGTCTCTAGACAATCAAATGCTCCTATTCAAAAAAGAGAGACATATGAGGTTACAATTGAAATGCTTGATGACTCTGATTGGACAAAGCGATATGCTTGCTTGGAACAAATGGACCCAACTGAAGATGATTTAGCGGTTTTGAGTAAAGCATTACATGATGAAAAGCCATCGATTCGTCGATTAGCTACCGTATATTTAGGAATGATCGAAAAACCTTCTGTTCTTCCATACCTATTTGAAGCATTGAAAGATAAGTCTGTTACTGTAAGACGTACAGCAGGAGATTGTTTATCAGATATAGGTGATGCTTTGGCAATTGGAGCAATGACAGAAGCATTAAAAGATAAAAGTAAACTTGTGAGGTGGCGAGCAGCAATGTTCTTATTTGAGGTGGGCGATGAGTCGGCATTACCTGCTTTAAAGGTTGCTCAAGATGACCCGGAATTTGAAGTGAAAATGCAAATCAAACTAGCAATTGAACGAATAGAAGGCGGCGAAGAAGCAAAAGGATCTGTTTGGAAACAAATGACAGAAAATCGATAAATATAATAAGTTCGTAATAGTAGTAAATTGATTTTACTTGCCTTATTGTTGTATGCTAGTGCATATGAATGAAGAAGGAGGAGGTTTTTGTATGTCAATGGCATATGATGAATATATGAAGCAAATTGTTAAACCAATGCGTCAAGAATTAGTAAATGCTGGGTTTGACGAATTTACAACATCAGAAGAAGTTGAGAATTTTATGGAGAGTGCGGAAGGTACGACATTAGTCGTTGTGAATTCCGTTTGCGGTTGTGCAGCTGGATTAGCAAGACCTGCAGCAACTCAAGCAGTCGTTTCTAGTGAGAAAAAACCTGACCATCTCGTGACAGTTTTTGCGGGTCAAGATAAAGAAGCAACAGCAAAAATGCGAGAATATTTTGTTGGCTTTGAACCATCTTCACCATCAATGGCCCTATTAAAAGGAAAAGAAGTAGTCCACTTTATCCCGCGGCATGATATCGAATCATATCCAATGGAAGTGATTATGGACAATATCGCTTCTGCAATAAATAAATATTGTTAAAGAAGGGTGTCATTATGACATCTTTTTTTTCACATTAAGTCCAATATAAGGTGATGTATTTTGATTGTAACGACTGCAGGAAGAACGAATGTTGATATGATAGAGTTAGCTAAAAAGGTATCAACAGAATTAGGAATTTCTTATATTCATAGGGAAAAAAGAGCAATAAAACAAATGCAGACTGACATCCATGAGGACGTTCTAGTAGTTGGGAAAAATCGTATTGAAATACATCCAATTCACTCAGATGAACCGTTATTTTTCCACCCTAACTCAAGCATGTTTCGGATTAAACGTTTAATGAGAGGGGATTATGATCCGTTTATTCAAGTGTCCGGATTACAAAAAGGTGATACACTATTAGATTGTACTCTCGGACTGGGGTCAGATAGTATTGTTGCTAGTTATTTTGTAGGGGAGACAGGAAGGGTAACAGCAATTGAAGGAAATAAATACTTATATTATTTGCTTAAAATAGGTCTTCTATCTTGGGATAGCGGGATATTGCCAATCAATATAGCAATGGCAAACATTCAAGTAAAACATGATAATTATATAAATTACTTGAAGCATTGTCCAGATAATAGCTACGATGTTGTCTATTTTGATCCGATGTTTGAAGAAACGATTGAAGAATCTGATGGAATTCGAGGATTGAGGAAATTTGCTATAAAAGGTAAATTATCAATGGAAGTGATCAATGAAGCGAAAAGAGTCGCTAGAAATAGAATTGTGCTGAAAGACCATTGGAAAAATAACCAATTTGAAAAACTGGGTTTCACAGTATTTAAAAGAAAAACCGCAAAATTTCATTTCGGTGTAATTGAATTGTAAAAATGGGAATCATTGATATTTTTTAACACCTTTGGTTATTTTAATAACGGAGGTGATATTTGTGCCAAAGCATCGCAAGGACCCTTCAACTATGGGATTAAGTTCACCTGAAATTGAGGGACAAGGAACAACTGAAACTGAGACTGGTAAATATAAAAAAGACTCAAAAAGATTAAAGAAAAAAAGAATGTGATTTAACTTTATTCAGCAGAAGTCTCCCACTTCTATAAGTGGTGAGAAGAATGCAAATCAGTTTCCAATTCAGTGAGGGTACAAACCCCGACTGAATAAAGTTAAAGCCTCCGGCGGATGCCTCAGATTTTTAAAG
>NZ_JAKTTI010000003.1 GCF_022427965.1 Fredinandcohnia quinoae
TCAAAGCTACGCCGCCTCGAACTTCTCGGTCCTTTTTATCCTCCTTTTTGAACACGCACTTTTAGATTATTTGATCAGCCCAAAATGATAGAATATGAGAAAAAAAGTTTATGCGTTCGGAGAAGTTATGATGCGTCTTGAGGCTCCTAATTTCAAAAAATTGGAGCAAACACATACACTTGATTTCTCCTTTTCAGGCACTGGGGTAAATGTATTAAGTGCATTAAGCCACTATGGACATCATACGTCGCTTATAACGAAACTTCCAGCGAATCGTATCGGTAATGCTGCGGCAGCATTTATACGATCACTTGGTATCGGAATACCTTCTGTCGTCTACGGGGGAAATTATATTGGAATGTATATTCTTGAGCGTGGATTTGGTCCTAGGCCCTCTAAGGTCACTTATACAAATAGAGTTGAAAGCTCTTTCTGTCAATCTTCTCTCAAAGACTATCAATTAGAATCAATATTTGAAGATGCTTCTTTGGTTCATTTTTGTGGAATCAGCTTGGCCGTTTCGAAGAGGACAAGAGACTTAACCCTTGAAATTGCTCGAAAAGCAAAGGAACGGGGAATCAAGATTTCATTTGATTGTAATTATCGCCCCTCTCTTTGGGAGGGATATGAAGAGGCTCGTCCGGTGTATAAGAAAATGCTTGAGCTATGTGATATCTGTTTTATGAATGAAAAGGATGCACTCCACTTATTGGAAATACCAACAACCGAAACAGAGTTAGAACGACAAATTGAATCTCTTCTCCCAATTGTTTCAAAGTTATATAAAATTCCTACTATAGCTGGAACCATTCGAACGATTATTTCAACAGATAAGCAATTATTAAAAGGATTTCTCGTTAAAAATAATGAGGTTATTTTTTCTGTTTCACAACCACTTCAGATTTTAGATCGTATCGGTGGTGGCGATGGTTTTGCAAGTGGTATCTTGCACGGAGAGCTTAATGGACTATCAGCGCAGGATACCATTAACTTTGCTGTAGCTTCAGGAATCCTTGCTCATTCAACATACGGGGACTCCCCTATTTCCTCTCTACAAGATGTGTTATCATTTTTAAATCAGCAAAATCAAGATGTAGAGAGATAGATACCCGATATTATTTTTCTTGAGAAGAAAGGGAGAATCGCATGAATCAATTTCAATTGTCGAAGAAAAAAGGCTCGATTTATTTACAAATTAACGAAATTTTAAAAGACCGAATTATTGATGGCACCTACCCATTAGAATCCTATATACCTACTGAAATTCAATTAGAGGAAGAATTTAACGTAAGTAAGATTACCATTCGAAATGCTGTTAGACAACTTGCTGAGGATGGATATGTTGAAAAAAAAAGTGGCAAAGGTACGAAAGTAATCAATAATAACCCTATATCAAAATTATCGAAAGGACAAAATTTTACTGAAATTTTGATCAAAGAGGGTTCTCGAATTCATAAGGAGTTTATCTCGGTTGAAGAATGTGTATTGTCGAAGGATTCTTTCCTTTTTAATCATTATGGAGAACGTTGTTATAAAATCTCACGAATCTACTATTTAGATGGAGAACCATATATTCATTATACACACTATCTTTCTGCTATCCTTCCGATTCAATCAACAGCCGACTTTTATAGTGGTTCACTTTATCAATTATTATCCCGAAATGGTATTGAATTTGCTCATTTTCAGGATGACTTTTCAGTTCAACAACCATCATTCGAAATATGTCAACAGTTAGAAATAGAACCTACTTTCTTATTGAAACGCATGCGCTATTCATATGACATCGATGGAAACCTAGTTGAATATTCCGAAGGATTTTACAACACACAACTACGAGAATACACTGTAAGATTTGATGTTTAAAAAAAGCCAGCCATTAGGCTGACTTTTTTTGACGTTTATTTTATTGCCATAAACCTTTTTTAACCATCTTCTCCTTATCACGGAAAGATACTACCACACAGATGATATTAATAATTAACATAACAATAATTGCATATAAACCAGCTGTATATGATCCTGTAAAGTCAAAGATATACCCATATGCTGGAAGGGCAAAAATGGCAGCAACTGCTAAACCTAGTGATACAGTTGAATAGATTTGACTATAATCCTTATTTCCAAATAAAGCTGATGTAAGCGCAGGTGCCAATGTTCCGATTGAAGAAGTTACAAACCCGAACAATGCTACACCTATCGTAATTAAAATCGTACTACTTGCGAAAAATAATAATAAAATCATTGAAACGATACCAAAACTCATAGCTAAAATGGTTGTATTTTTTGCACCAATCTTATCAGTTAAATATCCGAATGCTAATGAACCAACTAATACACCAAGCATAAGTGCAGCCATAATATTTCCTGCAAATCCTACACTATAGCCTTTACTAGTTATATAAGTTGGTATATGGACAGAAAAACTCGCCGCAGATGTAATAATAAAGAAGAAAACAGTTAACAAAATAAATGCGATTGACTTTCTCGCATTAGCGAATGCAATCCCTGCATTTTCAGAGTTTCCACCGTCTTTATTACCATTCGCATTGGTTTCTTCCATTCCATAAGGTAATAGCCCTTTATCCTGTGGAGATTTTCTCAATAAGAAAATAATAGTTGGAACAATAATGATAATAACAGCAACACCGACGATAATATAGGATTGTCTCCAGCCTAGATTTGTAATAAGTTTACCAATTGCTGGTTGTGTAACTGCTCCTATTAATCCACCCGCTGCGGTCATAATACCTAGTGCAAGTCCACTCTTTTTCTTAAACCATGTATTCACTAAAACAGGTCCAGCTAATACAGTTATGAATACTCCTCCAACTGCTAATGGAATGGAGAAAATATACCAGCCCCATACAGAATTCATTAACCCAAATACCGCAAACGACCCAGCTTGCAAAATGATTGCAATCGATAAAAGATACCTTGTATCATACTTGGCCATCAGCTTTCCACCAATTGGTAAAAATATCATTGTAACTACCGCAGAAATACTTAAATACAATGTTAGATTCCCCATACCAATTCCTAAATCTTCTGATACCGATGGCAAGAATAACCCAGCTCCGTTATTAATACCAGATTTGCCAAGCCCAACCGTTATACATAATCCTAATAATATCCACCATGCAAAATGAATTTTTCTCTTACTTCCCATTTTTTAAATTCCCCTTATGATTTACTTTAATTCTAGTTGTTTTTTACACTTTCCATGTATGCATTAAAATCCGCAATACTTGGATTACTTAAATAATGTCCACCTTCAACTTGGATTGTTTGACCTGTGATGTATTTAGACTCATCAGATGCTAGGAATAATACTGTATATCCGATATCTTCTGGTTCTCCGTTATAAGGAAGTGCATTGAACTTTTTGAAAATATCTAATACCGCTGGCGGCATATTTCTTTCTGCAGCAGGAGTTAAAATTAATCCTGGCGCAACTCCATTACAGCGGATATGATCCTTTCCATACTGAGCAGCAATGTACCTTGTCAAATTAACAACAGCTGCCTTAGAAGCACCATATGCAGAACGAATCGCATCTCCAGCAAACGCTGCCATTGAAGCTGTATTGATAATTGATCCACCACCGGCTTTGATCATATGAGGGATTGCATATCTGCTACCTATCAATACACTTTTCGTATTCACATTCATAAGCCTGTCCCATTCATCAAGATCAATATTGACAACATCTAAATCTTTTTGTAAATTAGTCAAACCAACATTGTTGTAAAGAACATTGATTGTGCCATACGTATTAACCGTATAATCAATCGCATCTTTAATTGATTGCTCTTGACCAGCATCAAGGAAAATTCCTGAAGCAGTTCCACCCTCTGCATTAATTTTTTCTGCTGCTTCCTTTGCTCCTTCTACATTGAAATCAGCAATAACTACTTTTGCCCCTTCTTTAGCAAGTATGATAGCTGATGATAAGCCAATACCAGAAGCACCACCTGTCACCAAAGCAACCTTATCTTGAACTCTTCCCATCGTAATCCCTCCAAAGTACTATATTAATAATGCAAATAATATTTTAACATTAAACTGTTTAGTTTTAAACTACTTTAATTAAAAATGTTTAATACTAAACTATATGGAAAAATGAACCAACTTAAATGAACTACAATATCAAAGTGAAAATTCAATTTAAAAAGCCAACCGAATAGGCTGGCATAATCAAGCATATATCTTATCTTCTTGTTCTTTCCTGAAAAAGCTCTTCATCGCATGGAATACATCAACCTTTTGTTTCAAAATAAAGTACCTGAATTTCTCATCGTTAATATTTTTGTAGGCTGACATAAGTGTAGAATGCCTATTATACTGATTCACTTCTCCATAACAGAACATATTCGAAACCTTCATAATTTCTGTCACTAGCTTTACACATCTTGCATTATCCGATGTTAAATTGTCACCATCTGAGAAATGAAAAGGATAAATATTAAACCTAGTTGTTGGATATTTATCATCAATGATTTCTAATGCTTTCCGATATACGGATGAACAGATCGTCCCGCCACTCTCACCTTTTGAGAAAAAGTCTTCTTCAGTGACTACTTTTGCCTCCGTATGATGGGCAATAAATTCAATTTCAACTGTTTCATATTTTGTTCGAAGGAATCGAGTCATCCAAAAGAAGAAGCTCCGAGCCATGTACTTTTCCCAGATTCCCATCGAACCACTCGTATCCATCATCGCTAATACGACCGCTTTTGAGTCTGGTTTGACAACCTCATTCCACGTTTTAAATTTCAAATCCTCTTTATAAATCGGATGAAAGCTTGGTTTTCCGGTCATCGCATTTCGCTTATAAGCTGATAGCATTGTTCGTTTTTTATCAATATTCCCCATCAATCCCGTTCGACGAATATCATTAAACTCAATATTTTCAACGATGATTTGTTCTTGTTCTTTCCGCTGCAAATTCGGTAGTTCAAGTTCTTTAAATAATGCATCCTCAAGCTCCATCAACGATACTTCTGCTTCATAGTAATCTTCACCAGCTTGGTCTCCTGCACCTTGGCCTTTCCCTTGACCTTTTTGGGGTGTACCAGAGCCATCTCGTGCAACAACATCTCCAATTTGGCTTTCTCCATCACCTTGGCCAACATGTTTGTTTTTATCATAATTATAACGGATTTTGTACTCATCTAATGAACGAATTGGGATTTTTACAACATCCTTCCCGTTTGACATGATGATACTTTCTTCCGTTATTAAGTCGGGTAAATTGTTTTTAATCGCATCCTGTACTTTTTCTTGATGCCTTGTTTGGTCATCGTGGCCTTTTCGATGGAGGGACCAATCTTCTTGTGAAATGACAAAGTTTTTCGCGTCGTTTTTAGACACGTCTTCCCCCTCCTTTCATTTTTTGAAAAAAGTACAACCCATTTAAGCACGTTTCCCTGACAACATTCATACAATATCTCGACTGAAAAATATTATGAATAATGTTTGTAAAAAATTCTCTACATTTTATACAAAATCATTTTAATGTAGATTACTCTATACTATGCAAGAATATCGTATTATTGACAAAAAATTTTGATTGTTAGGCTTGTAATCTTTATTTTTAGACAAGTTCGATTTTCATAGTACACAGAAAAATTTATATTAAAATAAAGATGCAGATAGAAAAAAGGAGTTGGCAAACTAGCCAGCTCCTCTATTAATGATTATCGATTTAACAAGCTTCCTACATAGCGCAACAATTCATTTGCAGAGGTTGAATTGTATCCATGTTCATCAATTAATCTTGCAACTACTTCATTTACCTTTTTCAACTGCTGTTCATCAGGTGTTTTGGTGGATGTGGTAATTTTCACAACATCCTTCAAATCAGCGAATAGCTTCTTCTGTATCGCCTCACGTAATCGATCATGTGATTTATAATCAAATCGCTTACCTTTTCGTGCATAGGCAGAAATTCTGATTAATATTTCTTCTCGGAATGCTTTTTTAGCATTTTCAGATATTCCAATTTGTTCTTCGATTGAACGCATTAGCTTTTCATCTGGATTCATTTCTTCTCTTGTTAAAGGGTCACGTAGTTTATTTTTATTACAATACGCTTCAACATTATCAAGGTAATTGTCCATCAATGTTTTTGCGGATTCCTCATAGGAATAGACGAACGCTTTTTGCACTTCTTTTTTCGCGATTTCATCATATTCTTTACGGGCAATTGAAATAAAGTTCAAGTAGCGCTCCCTGTCTTCATTTGAAATAGAAGAATGATGATCCAAGCCATCCTTCAATGAACGCAATACATCTAACGCATTAATTGAAGGGTTCTCTTTTCGAATGATTGTTGAAGAGATTCGGTTAATCACATAACGTGGATCAATCCCACTCATTCCTTCATCCTGATACTCCCTTTTTAACTCCTCAACGTCTACTGTGTTAAAGCCTTCCACACTTTCTCCATCATATAATCTCATTTTCTTAACGAGATCAATATCACCCTTCTTCGGTGCTTTCAGACGTGTAAGAATGGTAAACATCGCTGCTACTTTGAAAGTATGGGGGGCAATGTGGACATCTTTTACATCACTTTCGTTTATCATTTTTTCATAGATTCGCTCTTCTTCTGATGCCCGCAAATTATATGGCATCGGCATTACAATAATACGTGAATGAAGAGCTTCATTTTTTTTATTAGAAATAAATGAACGATATTCTGTTTCGTTTGTATGCGCTACAATAAGCTCATCAGCTGAAATTAGCGCAAATCGACCTGCTTTGAAGTTCCCTTCTTGCGTTAAGGAGAGTAAATGCCAAAGGAATTTTTCATCACATTTTAGCATTTCCTGAAATTCCATCATTCCTCGATTTGCTTTGTTCAGCTCCCCATCAAATCGATATGCACGTGGATCTGATTCTGATCCAAACTCAGCTATGGTTGAAAAATCGATGCTTCCAGTTAAATCAGCAATATCCTGCGACTTCGGGTCAGATGGACTGAATGTACCAATCCCAACACGCTTATCCTCTGATAAGAAAATCCTTTCAACCATGACATCCTCAATGCGGTCCCCATAGTCCTTCTCAAGACGCATCATGTTTAAAGGGGATAGATTCCCTTCAATTCTAATGCCATATTCATGATAGAAATCCTCGCGCAAGTGATGTGGAATTAAGTGAAGCGGATCTTCATGCATAGGGCAGCCTTTAATAGCATAAACTGCGCCGCGATCTGAATGGCTATATGTTTCTAGACCTCTTTTTAACAATGATACAAGGGTAGATTTTCCACCACTTACTGGCCCCATTAATAATAATATTCTCTTTCTCACATCAAGTCTTTTAGCGGCGGGATGAAAGTATTCTTCAACAAGTCGTTCTAGTGGCTCTTCAAGTCCAAATAATTGGTGGTCAAAAAATTTATACTTTCGTTTCCCATTCACTTCTTCAATGCCAGCATCTTTAATCATATTATAAACTCTTGAATGAGCTGACTGAGCAACCCATGGTTGTTCTTTCAATATCTCCAAATACTCAGCGAAGGTTCCTTCCCACTTCAAACGCTGCTCTTCTTCACGATACTTACCAATTTTTTTTAAGATATCCATAGGGCCCTCCTAAACGTGATGATGATAACCATGTTATTTAAATGTATGCGAGGTAGTCCTTTAACATGCCTTGTTCTTACAAAATTCAACATGTCCACTAATTTAATGATGTGTTCAAAAAAGTAAAAAATTGTCCACAGTTTTCATTCACAGTGAAGGGAAGATGGGTTATACTATTGATATATAGTGTATATTTTGGGGATATTAATTTTATTGGTTATACATAAGGAGGAACAGTATATGAAATTCATTCTTATCCTAGGTGTTATTCTTGCATTTATGTCAGCTATTTTAACTTCTGGCTACGAAGACAAACCAGGCGTAAAGAAATAATAAAATGACCTCTACCTAATGGTGGAGGTCATTTTATTAGCTGACGAAAGTTTTGTTGACGCAATGCTTCATAAATTAAAATGGCAGCTGTATTGGATAAATTTAAGGAGCGGACATTTTCCGTCATTGGAATTCTCAAGCAGCGTTCCATATTTTCTGCGATAAATTCCTTTGGAAGTCCTGTTGTTTCCTTTCCAAAAATGAAGAAAACATCTTTATCTTGGTCACTATAGTCGAATGATGAATAGGTCTTCTGACCAAACTTCGTAATCAGGTAAAACTCTCCATCCTTGTATTTTTCAAATAGTTCATCAAGTGAATCATAATAATGAATATTTACATATTCCCAATAATCTAAGCCCGCTCGCTTTAACATTTTATCATCAGTTGAAAAGCCTAAAGGTCTAATCAAATGTAGTGTTGTATCTGTCGCAGCACAAGTACGTGCAATATTACCTGTATTTGCAGGTATCTCTGGTTGGTATAGTACTACATGAATTCCCACTTTCTTCACCTCAATGAGTATTATATCAAAAAATTCGATTCAATTATTAATGATATGAAAAAACTTATACTTGATGTTCGGTGTGTAGGCAGTGGAATCCTCATAGGACCAGTATCTCATCCGGCTATTTTGTGACTGAGCATTTACTAGTGGATAGCCCTGAAAATCTTTAGCTACAACAATCGTATTATGGTTATAACGCCCATCCCCTTCAAAATCATAGCAAATGATATCCCCAAGTAAAAGCTCCTGTGGTGTTGAGACCTCCTTCGCTCGCAATCCAATTTGTGAGCCACTTAAATACCAGCGTAGTGCATTTGCGACTGTCCAGCTATAGCTCCAATTATTATTCATCATCCACCAACCCTTGCTACGATTAGGATAACCGTGCATCGGTGCATCACCTGCATGCAAACATTGAGAAATATAATTCGTGCAATTATCATTAAACTTTTTATATTTTGGATTATAACTATTCCACCAGGTTTCTGCATAACGTACCGCTTCCAAACGATTGTATGTAAAGCTTCTAGGAGATTCTTCGAAAAACCCGCGTTCCATCGCTTCATGGTTAGATTCAGAAATCGGTTCACTAGCATCATCAGCTTGTAGTTTATTCAATGAAAAGATTGCTCTTCTCACTTCGCACTGTTCTTCCATGTAGAGGTTCTTATTTTGACGGATTAAAAATTGATAATGAACTTTATAATCAATACGAGTCTTGTCGTCTTTTTCTACCTTATTGATAATTTGCCCTTTTGCATGGCACTTTACAATTTCAGCGGAGCGCTTTTGAAATAACTCTTTCTTTCGTTGAATTAATTGTTGATCATTATCTTTTAAGCTTTCTATATTGTTCCTCTTATTTCCAACAAATAATTGAGTTCTCGCTTCGATTAATTGTTCAATCATTTCCCTCATTAAGTAAGATCACCACTTTCATAGGTGTGTTACTACAGGATATGTGTTATTGAATTTTTTAATTACTTATAATCATTGTGATGAAAGTGCTGGAATCACTATCAAAAAAGGGAATAGTTGGTAAAATCACTGACGGAAAAGAGGTGCAGGTAATCTGCACCTCTTTTCACATTAGGGCTGTAACATCGTGAGTCCTTTAACGATTTCTTCTAGAACCTCTTCATCTTTTTCTCGTTCAACTGCTTCTTCTAGAATTGAAATTGCTTGTTGATCGCCAATTCTTCCAAGTGCCCAAGCTGCAGTCCCACGAAGGACTGGCCTTGGGTCTTCTTTTAACACCATCGTTAATTCAGGTATAGCAGTTTTGTCTTTAAAATGACCTAATGCAATGATAGCATTTCGCTGTATCGGCTTCTTGCCTCGCCAAGAACCAGCTAATGGTCCAAAGGTTTCTTTAAATTCGCGATTACTAATGGATAAGATCGGTTTGAGCAACGGTTTGACAACCTCTGGATCAGGTTCCATTTCTTCATGAAAGTGAAAATCAATTCTTTTATTTTTCGGGCATGCTGTTTGGCATGAGTCACAACCGTAGATTCGATTCCCTATTTTCGTACGGTATTCCTCTGGCAAAAACCCCTTCGTTTGGGTAAGGAAACCTACACATTTTTGTGCATCAATTTGTCCACCTTGCACTAACGCTCCTGTAGGACAAGCATCTAGACAAGCGGTACAGGAACCGCATTGATCTTCAATTGGTGTGTCAGGCTCAAACGGAATATTTGTAATCATTTCACCTAAATACACATAAGACCCGAACTCTGGTGTAATGATTGCACAGTTTTTTCCACTCCAGCCGATACCTGCTCTTTCAGCAACCGCGCGATCAGAGAGCTCTCCTGTATCAACCATTGATTTCATTTTTGCTTCAGGAACTTTTTCGGCGATAAATGCTTCTAGTTTTTGGAGTCGGTCTCGTAAAATATGATGATAATCCTCTCCCCATGACGCACGACAAAAGATACCACGCCGCTCTTCTTTCGAGCTCCTTGGCGCATCTTTTAATTTTGAAGGATAGGCTAAGGCAATCGCGATGATTGATTTTGCTTGCGGTAAAAGTAATTCAGGATTTGTTCGCTTTTCGATGACAGGCTCTTCAAAGCCAGATTGATACCCAAGCTCTTGCTGTCTGATCAATCGAGATTTTAATTCATCAAAAACTGAAGCACTTGCAAATCCAATTTTATCAATCCCTATCGTTTTACTGTATTCAATTATTTCTTGTTTGAGTTGTAAAAAATCCAAGTGGTAAAACCTCTCTTCTATTTCCCTTACAAAGTCTATCATTATTCAATCTCCAACATAATATGGTACACTAATCTTACTATATTTTGGAGGGGTAAAATGATGGAAATTACACTTTCACCATTGTTAAAAGAAAAAATTCCAAATCTAAAAATAGGAATTCTTCATTATCATAACATTGAAGTTGGTGAGTCTCCACAAATGCTACGTGGAAGGCTGCAAACATTTCAAGAATCTTTATTTTTTGACTTAGAAGAAAAGTTAGTAACAGATGTTAAAGGAATTGCCGAGTGGAGATCCATATTCAAACAGGTTGGTACCGATCCTAACCGTTATCGACCATCTAATGAGGCACTATATCGTCGAATTAAAAAGCAAAATTATATGAATACGATTCATTCTGCTGCTGATCTAAATAATTTCTTTTCCATGCAATATGAAGTTCCGATTGGAATTTATGACGTTGATGCAACAAGAGGAAACGTTGAGATTCGGGTAGGACAAGCTGAAGATGAGTATGTTGGCATTAATGGACGAGTAATTTCAATGAAAGATAAAATCTTATCAAGTGATGAAAAAGGGGCATTTGGTAGTCCTTACGTAGATTCAGAACGAACCGCGGTAACAACGGACACAAAGAATGCACTGCAAATTGTATATCTTAAGCCATCTTTAGATCTTGAGGAATGCTCAAAACTTGTTCAATCACTTGGGAATATGTTTATCCAAATTCATGGAGGTACGTTTGATTACGATATTTTAAATTAATAAAAAACGCAATACCCCGTTTTACTAAGAAACGAAACACTGCGTTGTAAACAATATGTATGGAGCGGGTGATGAGAATCGAACTCACGACATCAGCTTGGAAGGCTGAGGTTTTACCATTAAACTACACCCGCATTTTTTATTCCTTATGTTATTAAGCTTTGTTCACCCAACCTGGGCCTTTTCATGTCCCTTCCTCTTCTAGCTTATTCTTGGAAGTGATTGCGTCGGGACAACTCGCAGTTGTTTCATGGAAGTAACGCTCGTGGCTGAGGTTTTACCATTAAACTACACCCGCATTTTTATTTGTTATATTATTAGCTTTGTTCACCATTGTTGAACTTTGTCGAAATCATTTTCAACTGATTACTTAAAATAGTATACACAGTTTTTTTATATATTGCAATAGTTTTTGATCACTTTTTTTATTTTTTCTAAACTTACAATTGACCTTTCAATCAGAGTCTTATTTTTTCTTATTCTACAAAATTTCTTTGACAATTTTGTAAATCAAGAGTAGATTCATATATATGTATATTCAAATAATCAGATATACTAATATAAAATAAGGGAAGGTTGAAAAATGCATCATAAGCTGTTTTTTACAGGCAGATACAAGGGTTATAATCTTCAAGCTTTTCAAAAAGATCTTATATCTGGTGTTGTAGTCGGAGTAATTGCTATTCCACTTGGAATGGCATTTGCAATTGCATCAGGAGTCAAACCTGAATATGGAATCTACACAACAATAATTGCGGGGATTTTAATCTCATTATTTGGTGGATCTAAATTTCAAATTGGTGGACCAACAGGAGCATTTATTCCAATATTATTCGGGGTAGTAATGACCTATGGATTTGAAAATCTATTAATCGCCGGATTTATGGCAGGTGTGATTCTCTTTTTTATGGGAGTCTTCAAACTGGGGTCTCTAATAAAATTTATTCCACGCCCTGTTACGATTGGCTTTACCACTGGAATAGCTGTAATTATCTTCGTCGGGCAAATCCCAAATTTCCTAGGGCTTTCAAATGTAAAAAAACATGAATTATTCTATTTTAACGTGAAAGAAATCATCGTAAACATAGGAAGCATTAGTATTTTTAGTATCATAACCGCTACTATTTGTTTATTGACTGTTATCTATACACCGAAGATTTTTCCAAAAGTGCCCGGTCCCCTTATTGCACTTGTATTATCAACCTTAATCGCAACGTATCTTTATCCGAATCAAGTAGCAACTATCGGCTCAATGTTTGGGGAAATTCCTAGTAAACTACCAAACTTTCAAATTCCTAGTATCACCTATGATCGAGTGATCGAATTGCTTCAACCCGCCTTTGTAATTGCCGTTCTAGGCGCAATTGAATCATTATTATCAGCTGTTGTAGCAGATGGAATGACAAATAGTAAACACAATAGTAATCGAGAATTAATTGGTCAGGGTGTGGCCAATATGGTGACGCCATTATTTGGTGGGATACCAGCTACAGGTGCGATCGCAAGAACTGCAACAAATATTAAAAATGGCGCTACCTCCCCTCTATCAGGTGTAATTCATGGGATTGTTGTTTTATTGGTTCTTGTCCTATTTGCACCATTTGCTTCAAAAATTCCATTAGCGAGCATGGCGCCTATCCTGATGGTGGTTGCTTGGAACATGAGTGAGCAAAGAGTCTTTTATCATGTCTTACAAACAAAAACCGCAGATTCACTTGTTTTAATTGCAACCTTCTTGTTAACAGTTTTTGTAAATCTTACTGTTGCTGTTGAAGTTGGACTTGTTTTATCAGTTATATTCTTCATTAAAAATATGAGTGATATAATGGTAACAGAAAAAGCTTTACCGAATCCAAAAAATAAACACGAAAAAGTTGAAAGTATTATTGTGACAGATACCCATGATTGTCCACAAATTAGTATTTATAATATCGAAGGTCCACTATTCTTCGGAGCAGCTCAAACATTTGAACAAACAATAATGAGTACGATTAACTATAAGCCAAGGGTCTTACTTTTACGACTAGGTGGAGTCCCATTTATGGATATAACTGGTGAATCCCATTTTTCAAGCATCATTAAGGACTTTTCGAAGCATGGAGTTGTTTTAATATCGGGAATAAAATCGCAGCCTAAAAGGGTCTTACAAAAAACGGGTTTATATGATGTAATTGGAGAGGAACACTTTTTCAATCATACTGGTGATGCGATCAATTATGCATTCACACATATAAATAAAAATAAATGTATCGGATGCAGACACCTTGCATTTAGAGAATGTTCTTACTTCTCAGAGGTTCATGATAAAATCACAGAAAAGAAGGTTGTTCAGACGACATAATAGCTACAGAGGGTGAGGAGTCCAAATGAACTTAGACATGCAGCAATTTAAAGCTGACTTTTTTAAAGCTCTAGCACATCCATTAAGAATTAGAATTCTGGAATTATTATCAGAAGGGGATAAAAATGTAAATGAGCTTCAAAGCCTAATTGGTAGTGAAGGATCTTCCGTTTCACAACAACTTACTATTTTACGAAATAAAAATATTGTTTCTGGAACGAAGGATGGGAACCGCGTCATTTATACACTTCGTGACCCAATGATAGTAGAACTCCTTTCAGTTGCAAAGACCATTTTTAATAATCATTTAGTAGACACAATTTCAATGCTCGATAAGTTCGCAGAAAATGAAAATATTGAAGTTGATACGATAAAAAACGACTAGAACAGTGTTCAAGTCGTTTTTCATTACCCGATTTTAGAAGGAACCTTCCTTCGCCAGCCACTTACCCATAATTCTCTTAAAAACAATACAGCACCAATTAACCATGGAAATACATAATAGCTAAATCGATATAATGCAAGAACTAATACTAGCTGCTCAGTTGGAATATGTGATGAAGAAAATCCCATTAGAAAGATTAAATCGAATGATCCTAGGCCTCCTGGTATCATACTTAAATTCCCTGCACATGCTGCGATAATAAAAACAGGGGCTAATTCTAGCAAACCGATCGGCACATCGATTATATGTGCAATTCCCCATATTGTTACTATTAAAAAACACCATTCGATAATGGATACAAGGAGCAGCTCTCCTTGTACCTTTAATGTCATGTAAGTTTTTCCTGTTCGATTTCTGAAATAGATAAACAAGGCAATTGCTGGTAAGTATAAGCCAAAACCAATATTAATATATATAATCCATGGATAGGTCTTTAATAATGAGGTTTCGAAAGCACCAAAAACTACGAACCAAGATAGAATGGATAAACCACTTAAATTATATAATGTGAGCTTCGCGATTGACTTAACTAACCCACCCATATCTGTTACGTACTTTTTATAATAAAAGGTTCGTAATGCCGCTCCTGCAATTCCTCCTAAACCAATAAAATTGGTAAATACATTAGAAGACCAAGCAAATATGATAAGCCTTTTTAATGGAACTTTTATTTTTAACATTTGTACAAATGAAATATCATAAAAGCACATTGGAAGAACACATACAATTCCAATTAACAAAACAACTAAAAATTTTGTAAAACCAATTGTTTGAATATATCCTTTCAATTCCTGAATATTTATATCTTTTATTAATGTCTTCCCTTCAAAAATAATGATAAAAAGGATGACGAGTGGAATGATTATTTTTAGCATGAATAACAACTTTGATTTATCAAATGACTTCAAAACCTTGAACAGCTCCCAAATATTCTTAATACTTTCTCCAACCCTTTTAGCATATTCCAATTCTAATAACTTTACTAGTCAATAAAAGGAAAAACGTCTCCTCCATAATGTAGGAAACGTTTTTAACATTTATTCCTATGATAATTTTCCCTTTATTTCCTCAATTTGTTCAATATGACGCTTTTCGTGCAAGCCTACAAAGGGGATCCATTGTTTTAAGCTAAGAGAACCAAATACTGGATGGGGATAAGACTTTTGTGATAATAAGACTTCGTCTGCAATGTCAACAACTTGTTGCATTAATTTTCTAGATTCCGCAAGTTTTGTTTTCATTTCCTCTAGTGCTGTATATTCTCCAGATGGTGTAACAAATGATGGGGCAGTTACTTTTGTGGAACGATAGACTGTTAAATGAATGGGCTTTTCGCTTGTTGGTTTACACTCATTATTTTTGAGTTGTTCTGAGATTGTATATGCCACAGTGCGCTCCATTAAGAATAAATGCTCTAACACTTGCATAATCGTCCAACTACCGTCTTCTACCTTCTTATTTAATTGTTCATCTGATAATTCCTTTACTGAATCAAGAAGTTCTTCTCGAATTTTATTATTTTTGTCCATTAATAGCCACCTCTATCATTTTACTTTTTGCTTCCATATATAAGTATTCATATACGTAACATTACATTCAAACTCGTATCTGTCAATATTTCACCTGTGGGGAAAAGTTTATTCACAAATAAATGTGTCTAAACAGTATTTCGTATCATATCAATAGTATAGGACTCATATTTTTACTTAGGTGGTGAATCTTTATGGATAACAATTTGAAGGATATTGAAGATAATAAAGCAATGGGTATCATAGCGTATTTACTGTTTTTCATTCCCCTTTTAGCTGCCAGAGAATCAAAATTTGCGATGTATCATGCCAACCAAGGTTTGACTTTGTTTCTTCTAGCATTAGGTGTTAATATCGTTGGTAATATTATACCATTAATCGGTTGGTTCATAATCTTGCCAATTGGAAATCTTTTAGTATTAGTATTAATCATCTTGGGAATTGTGAATGCGGCAAGTGGCAAGTCAGCACCACTGCCTCTGATTGGAAAGTACACATTAATTAAATAATAGGATGGAAAACAGGAGATGCTTTCGTCATCTCCTGTTCTACGTCTTCTACACGGCTTTTAAGTAAGTGAACAGCTGCTCTTGTAATTTTTGTAATGGTGCAACACTCTTTTCCAATCCACCTTGTTTATTTCGCAGTATCCATAATCGTTGATGTTCATCGATTATGATAGAAAGGTCCTCTGTCATTTTTGTAGCCAATTCCTGTTTTTCTAATGGATTCATTTCTTCTTCCAAATAAATTAATTGTGTCAGGTTTGCCCCTACCTCAACCAATCGAATCGCATTCTCAAATTCCTCTTTCACAAGCTTAGCATCCAGCCTCTTCATGCCGTTAGTTTCAAGTCTACTCTTTAGTTCATTTACATAGCTTATGATTTTATCATATTGATAATCGTTGCGATTTGAGATCCGTTGTTGAAGAAGTTTTTTCGCATCAAGATCCATAAATGGTGCTAAATATTCAGCTAAATTATTTAAGATCATTGTATATCTTTCTTTTGGCATAGGGCCTAGAATAAGGGTTAAATTCGTTAATGTCATATTCATTAGCTTAAAGCCCTCTAGTAAATAATAGTTTCCGAGTTTTAAGCTGAAATCCCCCATTACTTGATGCTCATCCTCGTAGATGAATAGATTTAAATATGCTTCAAGATCAATGTTTTCTTTGCTATCAGCATTCCAAGTTAATGCAGCACCATAGCTGAATCCAGCGTGGCTAATTGACGAACATTGCCAGTGGCCACCGTCACCCCAATCGGTTACTAGTATGCCCTTAGCACCGTACTTTTTTCCGCTCTGAACTGCATTTGTGATATTGTTTATCATATTTTCAGTTCGGCCTGTAATGCTTCCCCAGCTACTTGTGCCAGGACAGAAATAGAAATCAAGTCCTGATTGCTTTAATCGTTCACCACGTTCTGAATATGGATGTGACTCCTCATACCCCCACTCTAACAATGTAATATCGTTAGGGATTTGATCAATAATTTCCGGATGCTTTGAAACAACATCTGCCCACATTAGCATTTTCTTGTCATTTTCCGTAACTAGTTTATGAATTTCTTTTACATAATTCACGTAAACTTGCCCAACACCAATCTCATCAGCAATATGCTTGCTTTTCCCAGTTCCTAATTCAAATGGTTCATCAAGGTTTACATTATAATTGCTTGACGTAAAATTCGGTAATAAATCTTGTGTCATTTGACTTACTAGTTCGATACTTCTATCATCTAATGGGTTTAAGGTAGTTGCCGCTACTGGCCGTCCCATAAATTGTAGACCATTTTCTACCTCTCTTAAATGAGCAAATTGTTTTGTTTCTAGCCACGGTGCCATATGTCCTAAACAGTTTTGATTTGGAACAAAATCGATAAATCGCTCCTGACAATATGCATCTAACAATCTTAGTTCTTCTCCTGTTATTGGAGTTTCATCCTTCCATAATTCTTCAAAGGATGGATAAGCAAAAGAAAATCCTTCGATATATAATTGGAAATGATTGATTTTCAAATCTGATAGCATATCAATCAATTGATATAAGCTGTCAAGTGTCGGCACTTTATTTCGACTAATATCTAGCATAACCCCTCGAACTTCAATTTCAGGGAAATCATTGATTCTCATACATGGAATTTTTTCTTTGTATTGTTTTATCATTTGTTTGAGAGTAACGAAAGCATAGAAGAGACCGTGAAGCTCTGTGTAATATACAGTAATAGTGTGCGTGCTAATTTCAAGCCCATACGCCTCTTTTGGCAAATCCGCTTTTTTCATAAATACAATATCAGCTTTCTCATCTGTTGCAACTGCTTCACTTTCTAATAATTGCCTTGCATACTGAACAATTTGACCACTGATATCATCCTCCGCTTGAAAAGAGAACTGTTTATTCATTGAAAAATATCCATCCTCGTAACTCACACTCTGCGGAAGTGGCAACATCTTTAACAAATGCCTCATCGGTCATTTCCCTCCTTACTTTTGGCTAGTGACCATGGATCAAACAAATTTTATGATTGATTCAATTACATCTTTTTTATGTTGATGAGAATTAAATGTGTGGTCACTTCCTTCAATTGGATGAAGTGTTGCGTTTTCTCCATAGCAGTGTTCAATGTACAGATTTGATACTGTAAAAGGAACTGCTTGGTCTTTCGTTCCGTGAATTAGAAGTACTTTCCCATCATATTTGGCTGCTTGCTCCCACACTTCAATGGCTTTTACATCCTCATAGAATTTTGCACCAATCAGATTTCCACCGATGTCAAATGCATTTTCTTCAGCTACAAATGGTATCATGCCTTTGATTGTTTCTGACATTTTACCCATTGTTCCAGCCGGAGCTAATAGAATCAATTTTGCAATTTGACTATTTATCTTTCCAGCTAAAAGACTTGCAACCAGTCCTCCCATACTGAAGCCTAAAACTAAGATCTGATCCGCATCGATTAACGGATGTGATTTCACATAATTAAATATCGTTTCCGCCTCCGCTAGTTGGCTAGTAACCGTCGTATTTTTGAAATCACCATCACTCTCCCCGCTACCAAGAAAGTCAAAACGAAAACTAGCAATGCCCTTATCTTCTAGTGCACGTGAAATATTTAGAAAGAGACGATGGGATTCAAGCTTTGTCCCTGTAAATCCATGGTAAAGAATAACCGCTGGCAGCTTTTCACCATCAGGAAAATGTTCCATACCACGAAGCTCCACTCCATTATGTGTAAGAGAAATTGCCTTTTGCATGTCAAAACACCCCATTTTTTACATTTGATTCGTGTATATCGGTTATTTAGCTTCAGGAATTGTACTGTTTAACATTTTTATAAGCGTATCTAAAGTCTCTTCAGTAAACTTTTCTGGGAAGAAATTGCTTATCCCACGTAATGGCATAAATTTCACCATCGCTTTAAACATTTCTGAGTTACCCATGCTTTCTGACATATTTCCAAGTGGACTACCCTCTTTTGCCTTTGCTAGTGCCTGTGCAACAATCGGTTGAAATAGAGGATCAGACATGAGCTCACCTATTGTTGTGTTTCGATGGACTGGTCTTCTAATTGCGACAGTTGAATACACCTGTAATTGCCCACTTAGTTCAATTTCTGCTGAAGATTTCCCTACCATAATCTCAAACAAACCACTCTCAACATGCCAATCCTTCAAGTCGACATTGTAGTAAGCAAATGCCCTTTTATCTAATGTAAAGGTAATTTCCTTTTCCTCACCTGGCTGCAGATCAACCTTTTCAAAGCTTTTTAATTCCTTTTCAGGTCGAATGACTGAACTCTCAACATCGCTTACATAGAGTTGGATAATTTCTTTGCCAGCTACATCCCCTGTATTTTTAACAGTTACTGAGACATTAACTGTTTCATTATCGTTCATTTCTTCTTTACCAATCACAAGATTCAAATATTCAAAGTTTGTATAACTTAAGCCAAAGCCAAATGGGAATAGCGGTTCAATCCCCTTCATATCATAGTAACGGTATCCAACAAATAGACCTTCCTTGTATTCTACTTTGTCACCTTCACCAGGAAAGTTAAGATAAGAAGGATTGTGACGCAACTGCTTCGGAAATGTTTCAGCAATTTTTCCGCTTGGACTTTCAGTTCCAAATAATAAATCGGCAATTGCTCCTCCTTGGGCTTGACCTCCCAGGTATGCTTCAAGTATTCCTTTCACCTTATCTACCCACGGCATTTCAATTGGAGAACCATTACTTAATACAACAACGATCCGCGGTTGAACCTCTGCAATTGCTTCAATCAAAATCCGTTGATTTTCAGGAATTCGTAAGTGCACCCTGTCATACCCCTCTGATTCATATCGTTCAGGTAAGCCGATAAAAAGAATCGCTACATCTGATTCCATCGCTATCTTTTTCGCTTCCTCTACTAAATTGACATCAACTGAATCATTTTCAAGAACATAGCCTTGCGCATATTGTACGCTAGCGTTAGAAGCTGTTTTTACAATTTCATCATAAATATTATCGAGCTTGGATGGATTAATATGTGAGCTTCCCCCACCTTGGAATCTAGATTCTTTCGCAAATTCACCGATTACTCCGATTGAACCTTTCTTTTTCAATGGAAGAATACGCTCTTCATTCTTTAACAAAACCATGCTTTCTCGAGCAACCTCACGTGCTAATTGATGATGGTCATCTTGATCATAACTAGCATTCACTTTTTTATTATCAACTGCTTTGAAGATGATATTTAATATTCTCTCAACTGCAAGATCTAGAGTCTCCAATTGTAAATCTCCATTACGGACCGCAGCTACAATTTTCTGGTCACCGCTTCCGTTACTTGAAGGCATTTCCAAGTCTAATCCTGCTTCTAACCCTGCTTCTCGTTCATTAACCGCTCCCCAATCAGACACAACAAAGCCTTCAAATCCCCATTCATCTCTTAAAATATCCGTTAATAAGGCTTTATTCTCTGAAGCAAATTCACCATTAACCTTGTTATACGAACACATCACGGTCCATGGCTGAGATTCCTTCACCGCCTGTTCGAAGCTAGCTAGGTAGATTTCCCGTAATGTTCGTTCATCAACGATTGCATCTACAGTCATACGTCGATGTTCCTGGTTATTTACGGCAAAATGTTTAAGTGAGGTACCCACCCCCTGGCTTTGTACCCCTTTTATATGACTTGCTGCCATTTCAGATGAAAGATATGGATCCTCTGAAAAATATTCAAAGTTTCTTCCACAGAGTGGTGAACGTTTTATATTTGCACCAGGGCCAAGCAAGATGGCGATATCCTCTGCTTGGCATTCCTCTCCTAATGCCATTCCTACTTTTTCAATAAGAGAGCGATTCCATGTACTAGCTAACCCAACTGCAGAAGGGAAACAAGTTGCTGGAACACTGTTATACAATCCTAGGTGATCTGCAGCATCAAGCTTTTGTTTCCGTAGTCCATGTGGACCGTCAGCTACCATTATCGATGGGATACCTAGCCTTTCTATCCCTTTAAGCTGCCATACATTTAAACCAGAACAAAGGCTTGCTTTCTCTTCAAGAGTCATTTGACCAATTAATTCCTTCACATTTCTAGTCATAAAAAATCCCTCCTAAAAGATTTTAGTCTATTAATTCAAATCCTACTTCCTTCACGTCTCTTGAATTTGTACCGATATATAGCTTAAATTCCCCAGTCTCAGCCTTGTAGCTATTGTCAGCAGCAAAGTACTTCAAGTCATTTTCTGTTATTGTAAAAGTCACTTCCATGCTTTCCCCAGATTGTAAGTAAATCTTCTTAAATCCTTTTAACTCTTTAACTGGTCGAACAACACTTCCGTATAGGTCTTGTATATAAAGCTGAACTACTTCTTCACCAGCAAAATTACCAGTATTTATAATAGTTACACTTGCCGAAATAGATTCATTTCGGGACATTACCTTTTTAGTTAGTTCAATTTCAGAATACGAAAAAGTTGTATAGTTTAATCCATATCCGAATGGGTATAATGGTTCATTCGGCCCATCTAAATATTTCGAGATAAACTTTTCCTGTTGATTCATCGTTGTTAGTGGTCTACCAGTAGTATAGTGGTTATAATAGACTGGCACCTGACCAGTTGTATAAGGGAAACTCATCGTCAGCTTGCCAGCTGGATTGTAATCCCCGTATAAAACATCAGCAATCGCATGGCCCGCTTGTGATCCAAGAAACCATGTTTCAACAATGGCATTCATATTTTTATCAAACCAATCAAGCACAAGTGGGCGACCATTTGTTAACACTAGAATTGTAGGCTTGCCCAACTTCACGATTTCTTCCGCTAATTGTTTTTGAATGGAAGGTAGCTCCAAACTCATTCTTGATGCAGCCTCTCCTGACATTCCACTGCTTTCTCCTAATGCAAGAATGATCACTTCCGCTTGCTGAGCTAATCGAACTGCTTCCTCAAATCCACCTACAATTTCATTATCAACCTTACAACCCTCCGCATGAAGCAGTTTACTGCGATGATGTACCTTCCCAATGATTCCATCCAACAACGTGATAGTCTCATTTCCGTATTTTGAGAATTGCCATGGTCCCAATAAGTCTTTGCTATTCGCAAAAGGACCAATGATAGCCACCTTCCCATGATCCTTTTGAAAAGGAAGTACACCATCATTTTTTAAAAGAACGATTGATTTCTTAGCAAGTTCTCTACTTTCTTCTAGGTGTTCATTGCAATAATGGTATTTTTCTTCAAAATCTGGTCTTATATAGCGGAAAGGATCATCCATAATTCCAATTTTGTACTTATAATAAAGGATCCTTCGAACAGCTTCATCAAGTTGCTCCTCGTTCACACGGCCTTCCCCAATCAATGACGGCAAATGCTTCGAATACGAAGTTGTCACCATTTCGATATCTAATGCCGCATCCACCGCCAGCTTTGCTGCCTCTTTGTTGTCTTTTGCTATACCATGAATAACAAGCTCATCAATCGAACCATAGTCAGTAATGACCATTCCATCGAAGCCAAGCTCATCCCTCAGTAGATCTTGCATAAGTGATTTATTCCCAGCTACTGGAATACCTTGAAAAATATTAAAGGCGTTCATAACAGATGCTGCATTCGCCTTTAATCCTGCAATAAAAGGAGGAAGATATACATTTCTCATTGTTCCCTCTGAGATGTCTACGGTGTTATAATCTCGGCCACCTTCTGCTGCACCATAGGCAACAAAGTGTTTCAAGCATGCGATTAATGTTTCTTCATTTGCTAAACTTTCTCCTTGGAATCCTTCAACCATTGCACTAGCCATTAACGAACCTAAATATGGATCCTCTCCTGCTCCTTCGACAACCCTCCCCCATCTTGGATCCCTAGTCACATCGACCATTGGCCCATGATTATACGTAATTCCCGATGCTGCTGCCTCCTTAGCAGAAATTGCACAAGCTCTTTTAACCGCTTCCATATCCCAGCTCGATGACCATGCCAATGGCACAGGGAAAATAGTCTGATAACCGTGAATCACATCTGCATTGAAGAAGAGTGGAATTCCTAATCGTGACTTTTCAACCGCTATTTTTTGCAATTCAAATACTTTATGAATATCAAAAGCTCCTAGAACAGAACCAGCTTTCCCTTCAGCAATTAATTGTTCAGGAGGATCAGAATCCACTTCTCCCCCAAATGAAAACTGAGATGCCTGGCATTGGCTCATCTGGCCAATTTTTTCTGTAAGTGTCATTTTATTTAGCAGCTTATCTATCTCTTCATGAATCTCAGCTTCTGTTCTTTCCTGTATTTGTCTAGACTGTCTATATGTTTGTACCTCTTTTAATAGTTTTTCAGATAATGAATTGTCTTCACCCTTCACACCTTCAAAATGAAGTTTGCCAAGCGTACCTAAATTCATATTTCCTGAAAAGGTATCTTCTGAAAATAGTAGTTCCATCTCCAACTCTTTTTCCTCAAATACCATAAAAATACCCGTTGCAAGAAGCTTATTTCCTTCCACTTTGACATCCTGAATCACGATGTTCAGTGGAAGTGGTTCCGTCTTCACCGTTACATGATATGATTCATTTTTTTCTATTAGAAAAGTAAGATTAATTTTGGCTACCGAGGTTTGTAATGGGGCACTCCATGTCCCTATCATTCGATTCACTCCTCTTTGATAAAAATAATAGTGTGTCTTCAAAAGCTAAAAGCCCTTCAGGTCGCAATAGGTCAACCTGATATTCATGGTTAACAATCCCATCATCTAGCAAAAAGAAGCGGTCAACCACAGGTACTCCGTTCTCACGTAACACCTTCACTAACGCTCTACCATGCCCTTCAAACGATCCAGTATTGCCATCCGTTATATAGCAGGGCGGGTAATGAGGCGTTACATAAGTAGTCACTTTTAATGTTTTTGCCAGCGGGCTTTTCTGCCAATTCCTTTTTCCAAGATAGCTCCATCCGATTCGGCCTAAAAAAAGTCGCATTAATCGGCTCTTCGGCTTTGTCATAAGCTCAATATCATACGGACCACAGAAGAGCAACACACCTTTTATCCCTCCTTTGGGGATGGAGGAAGTAATCTGCAGTTCATTTGAGAGCGATTCGTTTGTCTGTAAGGCAGCAAATTGTGCAACCATATGTGCACCTGCCGAGTCACCTGCTAGAAACAGTTGGTCCATGTCAAATGATCTTGATTTCGCCAGCTGCTGTATGTATTGCAAACATTCGTTAATCTGAATTAATTGAGCTGGGTACCGCGCCTCTGGTGCCCATTCATAGTTCATTGAAACGACAGCATACCCTCGCGCAGCCAGCATCGCACCCCAATTTTCCACACCGCTCTTATCACCTGCTACAAACGCACCGCCATGCACCCAAAGAATGACGGGTACAGGTTGCTTGGCTCTTGCAGGCATATACAAATCGAACATGGCATTTCGATAATGTGAAGGATAGGCAAGATCCTTTTCAATCTGCACATCGACATTATCCCGATCGAATTCTGGCGGATAGGTAAGCTTAGCATCCATGCCCTTTCTCAGCATCCGTACAACAGGCATTGGAGAAAGATTAAAATACAATATATACAACAATACTGCACCTAATAAGGTAAGTCCCACCACTAAAAAAGTCATCCCCAGTGGATGCAAAATCAATTCTCTCCCTTCTTATTTAGCAACATTATTTGTAGTACTCTCTATTTTCAAAAAGACATACTTGCTAAACCACATAAGTAAATACGCAAGTAAACTACCGCTGAAAAATGGGAGTAAGCCAGGGAATTTAACTAAGATAAAACAAAGAGTCCCTGACAGCGTTACCATGCAAAAAGTTGCTTTCGGATTAAGAATCATTAGGAAGAAAGCATCCTTAATCACTTTTACAAGCGGTACTTCAAAATGAACAAATACAGGAATGACATACAAAAATGTTAGTACAAAGAGTAAAATAATCACTAGGTTTGGGATATACAGTAATTTAAATAAAGGTACCGTCGTTGCGTGAATGATATTCATATTAAAATACAAAATCAGGGAAATCATGAAAAATACTAGACCTAATGCATTACTTTTCATAAATTCTGACTTATACGTTGTCCAGAAGGTTTTAAATACTGGGATTTCTGTCTCCTTATAGACCCATTTCCGAACAACCGCGAACATGGCAATCGTTGCAGGAAAAAGTCCGAATATGAATAACCCTACCATTGAAAAGAAAATCCATAATAAATTGACATATACAAGTCTCAATACCCACTCTGAAATTGAATAAATACCGCGCACTAAGCCTTCCATTACCATAATCCCCCTTGATACTAGCCAATGATTTCTTACCCTTTAACAGACCCTAACGCAATTCCCTTAACCAAGTATTTTTGGAAAAACGGATACGCAACAATAATTGGCAATATCCCGATTACTGCAATTGCCATTCTAACTCCTGTGCTTGGAATTGTAGCAATCGCACCACTTGAATTACCGCCAAAATCATTACTAGCAAGAAACTGAATGTCGGCAATCATTCGGTTTAATAGATTTTGAATACTAAAAAGTGATGAATCTGTTACATAGATGAGTCCATTAAACCAGTCGTTCCAATAAATAATTGTCTGAAGCAAACCGATTGTTGCTAAAATTGGTAATGATAGTGGCAATACAATCGAGAAAAATGTTCTAAATTCCCCTGCTCCATCTATTCTTGCCGATTCGATAACTGGTTCTGGAATCGACGTCATAAAAAATACCCTCATCAGCAATACATTAAAGCCATTCATGAGCAAGCCTGGAACAATTAATGCCCAAATTGTATTTTTCACGTCAATAAACTGTGTATACACAAGATACGTTGGAACAAGTCCACCATTAAATAGAAGCGTAAAGAAAACCGCAAACGTAATCCCCTTCATAAAAGGAAGATCCTTGCGTGAAATGGCGTAAGCAAGTAGGGAAGTCATTGCTAAACTAACAGTCGTCCCAAAGACTGTGACAAATATTGTAATCCCATATGCTCGTACAAGTGTTGAAGCATTATTCCAAATATATTCATAAGCTGCTATGCTAAATTCCTTCGGTAAGAAGGAATAACCATCCCGTAAAATAACATCTTCAGCTGTAAAAGAAGAAGATATAAGGATAATAAACGGCATAATACAGCCTATCGATAAAACGATTAAGCATATATGTGAGATCAAATGTGTAATGCGGTCTGATTTATACATCCTGATAACTCTCCTTTCTTAAAATAAAGCATTTTCCTTACTCTTCCGGCGCACTAAGTAATTCGATAATAGAACTAGGATGAAGCCGACTACTGATTGATAGAGACCAGCTGCTGCCGACATTCCGATATCCCCTAGCTGCATTAGTCCACGGTAGACGTACGTATCAATTACGTTTGTTGTATCATAGATGGCACCTGAATTCATTGGCACTTGATAGAATAATCCAAAATCAGAGTAGAATATTTTCCCAATCGATAATAAAGTCATCATCACAATCACTGGCATGATCGTAGGAATCGTAATATACCAGATTTGTTGAAGCTTCGAGGCACCATCTAGAGTCGCAGCTTCATAGAATGCTTTGTCAATTCCGATAATGGCCGCCAAATAAATGACACATAGAAAACCGATACCCTTCCACAAATTAATGAAGGTTAAAATATATGGCCAATATTTTGCTTCTAAATACCATGAGATTTCAGGTAATCCAAGCATCGGCAAAATAGTCTTATTTAAATAACCGACATCGACACTTAAAAAGGCATAACCTAAATAACTAACAATGACCATTGAGATTAAAAATGGTAATAGAATGACACTTTGATAAAAGCTCTTCATCAGCTTATTTTTTATTTCATTAAGCATGATTGCTACACCGAGTGCAACTACTGTGTTCAAGATTATGAATACACCATTATATAGAATCGTATTTCTTGTGATCACTATTGCATCCCTTGTACTAAATAAATATTCAAAGTTTTTAAAGCCAATCCAATCACTTGCAAAGATTCCTTTTGCATAGTTAATATCTTTAAAAGCGATGATGAGACCAAACATCGGTAAATAATTGTTAATTAGCAAATAAATTAACCCTGGCGCCATCATGATAAAAAGAGGAAGATACCGTTTGAATTTGATCATCCTGGTGCTTACCGTTTTTTTAGGAACCAGCTGGACGTCCGTTCTTAATGGCTTGGTAGTTACGTCCGACATCCTTATTCCCCCTCATTACGATTTTTTTTGCTATATCTATTTTGAACCTGTAGAATTATCTATTTTTGATGGAAAAAGGAGAACTAGAACACCTTCTAGCCCTCCTTTTTGATTACTCACTATTATTTCTTCCACGCATCGAATTGCTTTTGTTTTTCAGCGATAATCTTGTCAATGCCGGCTTCTTTCAACTTTTTATTAAATTCAGGAAGACTCTTATCAGGATCTAACGTACCAGTTGCAAGTCCAGCCTTGTATTGGTTTAAGACGTTTGTACATGCAGCAATCTCGGTTTTAACTGGATCAGGATTGAATGTGAACCCTAGTGCAGGAGAAACGATTGCTGATTCGTTAAATTCCTTCATTTCATCCCAAAGTTGTGGAGAGTTTCCTTCCCAAGGGTATGTTAGGAAATTGTTTCCGATTAACCATTGATTAAATACATAGTTTGACTCGGTCACACCATCCGGTAATTTAATCGTTCCATCATCCTTAACCTGATAATGTTTGCCCTCAATTCCGTTTGCAATCAAATTCATAATATCTTTATCTGTGTAGAGTAAGTTCATCATTTCCATCGCTTTTTCAGGATTTTCACTATTACGTGCAATCGCCATATTTACTCCAGCAGCAGCCGTCGTAAGCAGGTAATTATCGGTTAACGTAACCTCAACCATTTCAAAGCCTGTAATATTTTGCTCTTGTTTAGCAAAGCCTGGTTTCATATTGGCAAAATAGCCGAATGCCTTACCTGCTTTCACAATATTAGCTTGCGCCTCTTGAGAGGTTGCAGCATCTTTCATAATATAGCCGGACTCGTACCATTTACGTGCTAATTTAATTGCAGCCTCGTAATTTGAGTCCTCATACATATTAATAATCTTATCGTCATTTATTGCGATAACACCAAGGGTATCGCCAAGAGTATCATATAATCCGCCTAATGCAATAGTTGTGCCCATTTCCGCAGCAACTGGTACTATGTTTGGTTCATTTTGTTTTACGGTTTCAAAAACAGGTCCTAAATCTTCCCATGTTTTTACTTGAGAAAGATCAATATTGTATTTATCCACAATATCCTTTCTCATCAAAAATCCGAAGTTAACCGCGATATCTCGCATGCTCGGAATACCATAAATTTCTCCGCCTACTTTAACACCTTCTAAAAGATTACTTGGGACAGCTTCTGTAATTCCTTTGCCATGGGTTTTAAGTAGCCCATCTAAAGGAATCAGTTGCCCTTTTGCTGCTTGCAGTTGATACAGAGGTGCTGTAGCAACAATGAGGTCAAGCTTTTCATTACCAGTCAACATTAGGTTTGATTGTTGTGCCCAAGCTGCAGCACCAATCGGCATAAGCTTGACTGTCGCATTAATTTTTTCTTTCGTAATTTTATTTATTTCATCTTGAACGAGTGGCAAATCATCAATCTTAGTAAATGCAGGAAATGCCATTGTTAATTCATATGTTTCTTCTTTCGACTTATCATTTTTGTCACCATCATTACTACTTTCCTTTGATTTACAACCCGCCAACACTAACATAATTGACATCACGATCATCAGGAACATTGAAAATGATTTAAATCTCTTCATCCATTTTTCCCCCTTTTTCCTCTTTCAAGTAAGCGTTGTCATTCACCCAATGGGCTTTTTTATTTCTAATTTTAGTATAGTTGAATGAAAAAGAAGGAACTTACTAAAAAAACGACCTCTCACTTTCACTATTCCGACTTTTGTGAAGACCTTCGATATTCCATCGGATTTTGGTGAGTCATTTTCTTGAATATCGTAGAAAAATAGGAAAAATTAGAATAACCAACAGATAAGGCAATATCGCTCACTGATAGATTCGTTTCCCGCAATAACTTTTTAGCATATTCCATTCGTTCCTGCATTAAGTAGTCAGAAAGGGATAATCCTGTTTCTTTTTTAAAAAGTCTTGTTAAATAGTCAGGATTTAAATAAACAACCTTCGCAATATTGTCACGGGATAGACGATGCTCTCCAATGTTATCCGAGATATATTGTCTTATCCGATCAACCAATGAACCTTTTTCATTCGGAGAATGTAGCTGGTCCATTGCGATATCCGTAATATAAACAACCCATTCATGTAATGAATATAATGAGGTTAACACCTTATTTGGCTTTTCTGTAAGCAAATTTTGCGCAAAAACCTGGTTCGCTTGAATTCCCTTCGCTTTTAGTACGTAGAAAATTAACTGCAAAAAGTCCTGATAAAAATAATGAAGGGAGTGAGCAGTAATATTCTCATCATCCTTCTTCCAATTAGTAAAATACTCATTAATCTTATTAAGTAGTAGGTCTTTTTCTCCAATCCTAACTAAGTTTGCCCACTCTTCAGTTGGTAGAATGGGAATCATAGAGGTTTTATTACTTGCATTCTTATACTCAATTACCTTATTAGTGATTGTGACATTATTGTTTTTGAGATTTTGGATCATGTGAACCATTGCTACTAATTCTTGAATTTGTACTTGATTCCCAATATAACAGCAAAGTTCACATAAAAAGTATGTTGAAAAATCATCAATAAATTGATTGCACATATTTACTAGGTCTGTTTCATTCATTGCACCAGTAGTAGGGATAATTACTAAAATCGCACCTGGTTCCACTGAAAGTAAATGTGCATCTTGAAATTTACTGGCAATTTCTTCATCAACTGCTTTTTGAAAACCATATTCCATTATCTTTTCTTCTCTATGGTTTAGATCCTCTTTCCAATTCTGAACATGGATAATGACTGGCATGAACATCGTACATTCACTAAACGAAATCCGATAGTTTTTTAAATACTTTTCGATTCTTTCAATTGACGAAGGTATTGATTCGTTAATTAGTTCTGTCCAAAAACGATCCACCATCACTGAATGCTGGGAATTTTTTAATTGAAGATAGGATCGCTCTACCTCTTTTATCTCAAGCTTCTTTTTGATTTTATTCAATGCACCATCAATAACCTCTTCAAGTTCCTGATAATCAACGGGCTTTAACAAATAATTAAAGCTTTGTAATTGCAAAGCCTGTTTTGCATATGAAAAGTCTGAATGACATGTTAGGAAAACCGTTTCAGTATGTGTGTAATTCTCCTTTACCCACTTTAGCAAATCTAGTCCAGATCCTTTCGGCATTTCAATATCACATAATAATAGATCGACCTTGTTATTTAAAAATACCTCTTGAGCGCTAGATAAGCTATGAGCCGTATATACTGAAGAAATCTGATGCTTCTCCCAATCGACACCCGCTTGAACTCCCCTGATAGAATGAATTTCATCATCTACAATTAGTACATTAAATTGACTCACTGTAACCTCCCCCTTCACTGATGAGAACAAATAATTTTAGATTGACTCAATTGGAATTTGGATGATAACTGTTGCTCCTTTTCCCTCTTCATTTGTAAAATGTATTTTCGTATTGTCCTCATATAACAATGCTAATCTTCTTTTTACATTCCATATACCAATTCGTTCTCCATCTACACTTGATAATGATTCATCAATTGCGAGCTTTTCTAGGACTTCCTCTGGAAAACCTTCGCCTGTATCTTGAATTTTAATCGTGATATAGTTAGTACTTTCCTGTTTCACTGCGATTGAAATATCTATTTTTTTGTCGAAATTAAATGCATGCTTAATTGAATTCTCTACCATTGTTTGGATGACGAGAGGCGGTATTTTGCAATCTCCTAATTCCTTTGGTAAATCGATATCATATCCAAATGTATCTGGAAACCGAAGCTGCTGAATGCGCAAATAATTCCTCGTATGCTCAAGCTCATCGTGTAAGCTGACAAAATAAGAATTGCTTCGGAACATATATCGGAAGTAATTGGCAAGGCATTTTGACATTTCCTGAATGATTTCATATTCCTTAACCGTTGCCAGATTATAAATGATATTTAATGAGTTTAGGAAAAAATGCGGATTAATTTGCAGCTGCAAATGCTTTAACTCCGCCCGTTGAAGATTTAATTTTTCTTCATATACATTAATTTTCAATCCTCTAATTTCCGAAATCATATGATTAAAATTATCATTCATGACCTCGAATTCAGTAGAATTTGGTTGGACAGGAAGTCGTACCTCCAGGTCCCCTTTGCGTAATTTCTTCATTGCAGTAACGATGCGATTTATTGGTTGAAGAAATACCTTTCTCATGATAAAAATGAAAAATAACAGAAATATAATTGCTACTGCATAGACAAGTGAAGAAATTCTTTGTAAAAACGGAAGCTTTTCTAATATTTCACTTTCTGGGATTAGTGCAAATAAATAAAAGTCCCCCATTTTGGATTTCTCCTTCATCGCAACAAAACGATCATTTTTTCCAGTAATCGCATACTTATTACCTGTAAATGTGAGATTAATATTTTCTTCTTGAATAAAATTTCTGCTTGTAATCGGCTGAAATTCAGAATTAGTAAGAAATGCCCTTCCATTCTCCCCAAAATCAATATACTTAAATGGTTGGATTAGCTTGTCCATATTAACCCAAGCACCAACCTTCACACGATCTGTTGTCAAATAGTACAATAAATAATAATTATTTTCTCCTTTTACAATACTCCATTTCCCTTCAGATACTTGGTCGGGCTTATCCCGAAGTACTTGAATAATCTCCGTTTTTTCTTCGAGACGATGAGTGTAAGAGTCAGCATAATTTTGGGTATTCATGAAATCATCATAAGTCGATGAATAAATAAAAATAGAATCGATCGTTGGGTAAAACTCTGACTGACTGCCAATTGCATAAAATAATCGCAGCTTTGCTTCCTCGTATTCATTCAAATCAAAGGACTCATTTTCTTGTAAATAATATAAATCTGTATTATTCGCATTCAATTGAAATATGTAATTTCCTACACCCTCCAAGCTATTATCTATTTGGTCAATATAGAGATTCAACATATTATTATTAGATTGTGCAACCTGACTGCGAATAACTTGAACTGCATAATAATTATTGACGATATGAATGATGATTAATGGACCAATTATTAAAACCACGGATAGAAAGAGCTTAAACAATAATGAGTTGAATATTGGTTTTAGTTGCTTCATTGGTTTGCCACCTAACTTATTTAATCAGAGCGTTTAAATGAAAAATCGCTTTTTCAACTGAGGTTTCGATATAGCCTATTATTTGTTCGATGGTGAAGACATTTAGTTTTTCATCAAGTTCTTTTTTATCGTACTGACAATCCTCTATTAAATATGGCAAAAACGCTTTCACTTCTTTCACCTTTACTTCATCAAGGTCAATGATGGAGCTGTTAATGACAAGCTCATTTAGGACATTTGCTGTCAAATCGTAATGCGCTAGCAATTTACCATTTAATAATCGAAAGTCATTGTGGTAGAGCTGGTGAATATCTTGATTTGCTTCCATTCTATTTTTTAGCCAGGGCAAATAAAAACCTGAAAGCCAGAGTTCATCGGCAATAAGATGAGAATAATAACCTAGAATATAGGCAGAATTTTGGTTTGATTGATATTTTTGAAGAAAGCCCTCATAATCGATTGTTCTTGTGTAATCCGCATGATTACCAGAGTAAAAATGTGATAAGTCTTTTGGTGAAACTGCATCAGGGGCTACTCCATCTATTAAAAAGGATTGCTTGTCTGGAATTGGTATTTTATTAGCAATTTGATTAGAGATGATAAGATGCATAATTCTTGAACCCATTCTCGTCACTCCTTTAGTATGTTCTTACTGGAGAAATAAGCTGAAGCTGTGATGAATTGTTTACTGGTTCAATTAATACAGGACGCATTGACCCTCCGAAGCTTATTTTCACCTCTTCTTCCTTGATAACCTTTAAAGCATCCATTAAAAAATTTCCGTCAAGTGAAATGCTTAACTCATTACAACCAACTGACGATAGAATCGGTTGGTATTCTTCAATTCTACCAATTTCAGTTGAATTCGAAGATATTTTTAATTTAGATGCATCCTTCATTTCTAACATAACATTATTGTTTTTCCAATCACTAGCGAATAAACAAGCTCTGTCAATTCCTTTTAATAATTGCTTTGTATTCATCGTTATAGCCGTTTCAGATTCATGAGGAATTAAACCTACTACATTTGGGTAATTCCCCTCAATCAATCTTGAAAAAAGAGTCATTGAGCTTGATTTGAACACAATGTAGCTTGTACTTATGTATATTTCGATTTCACCTTGATTAGGATTCATTAGTTTGAGAAGTTCATGTAATGCTGAGCTTGGTATGATTACAGAGCCATTTACATTTGATTCGATTGTTATTTCACTTAACGCCAACCGATGTGAGTTTGTTGCAGCACATGTAAGCTTATTTTCTTGAAAAGACATATGAACGCCTGTTAATACAGGTCTTGTTTCATTTTTTGATGTGGCAAATACAGTTTGTTTAATCAATTCAATTAAATCATGAATAGCCATTCTAGTAGAGGGTGTTTCAACCATTTTAGGAAGCATCGGATACTCCTCGGAATTAAAGCCATGTAAGGTTGTTACAATGTCATCTGATTGAATTGTAATAATCTGTTTTTCATTTCCTTTAATATGTATATCATTAGGGAGTTTTTTAGCGATTTCACTTAAATACTTTGCTGAGATGACGACACTACCCCGGTTCAAAACCTCCAACACCTTAACTCCATCATATTCAAGAGGGATAATCTTTTCGATTATGATGTCAGAATTACTTCCAATTACCGTTAATTGATTCGTATCTGCAATGATCTTAATACCTGTTAGAATTGGAAACGGTGTCTTTGAAGATACTGCCTTACTAACTTCGGAAATAGCTTGATTAAAAGTTTCGTGATTTATAATAAATTCCATAGAAAATGACCTTCCTTTTACGAATTTGTGTTCTATTTACACATTTCGACACGATTTCTGAAAATCCCTGTATTTTTTTTATTGTTGCAGGAATCTAGGTTAGAATAAATAAGTAGAAAATGATGTGAAATTTTAAAGGGAGAGGGAGCACAATGCAAGGATATAACGTGATTATGATATACAATAAGAAGTTGGACCAATTATTGATGTGCAAGCGTTTAAAAGATCCTTATAAAGGATTAAGCAATCTAGTTGGCGGAAAAATTGAAGAAGGAGAACCCAGTATTGAAGGGGCATACAGAGAGCTTTATGAAGAGACTAGCATTACAAAAGAGGATGTTACGCTCCATCACGTAATGGACTTTACATATTATCTTCAGGAATGCTATGTCGAAGTGTTTGCTGGGAGATTAAAGCGAGATGTAACTGTCTCAGGAGATGAAAATATTTTATACTGGTCTGATTTGGATCATAACTTTTTTGACATGACCCTTTATGCTGGTGAAGGAAATATTGGGCATATGATTGAACAGGTGAATATGTATAAGGAGATTATACTCGGGGAAAATTCAACTGGTGAAATTGAATAGTGGAGATTAGGAAAGCAAATGGAAAGTGGTCTGTCACACTAGATTCAGGATAAAGACAGACCTTTATTGCCATTCGGCTCGAACTTGGTAAGAGTTTTGGTTCCCTATCTTTTAACAAATCACCGTATTTTCACACTATAATGTCTTATTGATTTTGGGATTCCTTTTAGCTCCAGCACCCCGCTGTATATTAAATGTCTTATCCTATATTCTAAATAGAAATAGTCATCAATTTTATCCATCATTTCTCCAATTACTGTTGCAGTCTTAATAAAGTCCTTCTTTATTTGTTGATTGTGCAGCTTCTCAAGTGTATTGATAATAACTGGATCATAGTGATAATCTGGGACAGCTTTCATTTTATTATCTGACCATATTCGTAAAACCTCTTTGGTTTGGGATAATGTTTCCCATTCCCTTTGGAATTGAATTCGTTCATCTTGAGTTAATGGCTGTTTTTCGTTATTTTTTTCAAAAAGTTTTCTTATATTTTCTGGTGAAATCTGCCCTGTATGTATAGCATTCTGATCTTCAAGTTCTGTTGAGTTTATTAGATTAATCTTATTTGATTTGTTCCGCATTAAATAAAGAAAAAAACGAAGTCCTGTTTGTTCAGCTGCATTATTCCCATACCAAATATAGATTGGTACATGATTTGGGATATCCTCTATTTCACGCAAAGTATTCTCAAATTTATTTCGATATTCGTAGTCATCGTATTCAAAATTGATATTGTCATTTAACCATTCTTCGCGGTATGTTTGACCTATTTTTTCTTCTAGCTTCCATAATGGACCAATCGAAAGGAAGTCAGGGAATCCGATTACAGTTCTAGGCCGTTCAAGTCCAACCTTTAACGTACCTGCTGCAGATTCCGTTGATACAATATTAACGCTCCATGCTTCTTCTACTTGTTCAGAATGAATATGCTGACGATACTTCTGAATATGTTTGTTAATTTCTTCAACCATGATGTTCACATCATCTTGTTCAATAAAGTATCCTCTGCCTTCAAGTGGTTTTCCTTCCTCATGATTAAAGGAAGCAAACTCTTCACTATGATTTAATTCAAAGGTTTCCCACAAACCATTTTCCCTTACATTTGAAACTGTCACATAGTCAGCTGTATTCATTTTATAAACAAAGACGATATTGGGCTCCATAAAAAAATAGATAAATGGATGTCTACTTTTAGTCTTGATGTCGATCAACCCCCTTATAACTAAATATTACCATATACATACTGTTCTACATAAAAAAATGAGATTGCAGTAATCTCATTTTTTTCATAATTGATATTGTAGTTTCTTAGCTTTATTTTAAGAAGACCTCTTCTTGTTTTCCTACTAATTCGATTTCGAAGCCTAATTCTTCAATCATCTTATGGTCTTGGTTGCCTTCTTGCCCAACGGTTGTTAAATAGTTTCCTAGGAATATACTATTTGCCGCATATAACCCAAGTGGCTGTAAGCTTCCTAAATTCACCTCACGCCCACCAGAAATTCTGATTTCCTTTGTCGGGTTGATATAGCGGAAAAGCGCTAGAACCTTGAGACAATAACGAGGATTCAATTCATGAACACCCTCTAATTTTGTTCCTTTGATTGCGTGTAAAAAATTTACCGGAATTGAATCTGCATCTAATTCATATAGGGCACGGGCAATATCTATGACATCTTGTGTTGTTTCTTTCATCCCAATAATTGCTCCAGAACAAGGTGAAAGCCCATGTTTTTTCACGGTTTCAATAGTATGTACTCGGTCCTCATACGTATGTGAAGTTGTAATAAATGAATGATGGCTTTCCGATGTATTCAAATTATGATTATAGCGGTCCACTCCTGCTTCTTTTAATTCCGCAGCTTGCTCATCCTTAAGTATTCCTAAGCAAGCACACACTTTCATTCCATATTTCTCTTTTATTTCTTCAACTGCTTCACTTACAACATTTACATCCTTCCTCGTTGGCCCTCTCCCACTAGCTACAATACAATAGGTCCCTACCTTATTTTCAAAGGCTCGCTTCGCACCCTCTAAAATCTCTTCCTTTGAAATAAATGGATATTTTTCAATTTCAGCCGTTGAAATAGAAGATTGGGAACAATACCCACAATCTTCTGGACAATAGCCACTTTTCGCATTAATAATCATATTCAATTTTACCTTTTTCCCAAAATAATGTTTTCGAATGTGAAACGCACCATGTAATAAAGGCAGTAATTCATCATCATCACAAGTTAAAATGCCAATTGCTTCATGATCACTGATTATTTTCCCTTCAACCACTTCTTGAGCTAATTGTAACCAATTCATGCAATATTCCCCTTTTCCATAATGAACTTTTTCTTTGTTCGAGTTGCTGCAAAAACCCGATATAATTTAGTTGCGAAAACACCTGCAATGACTGAAATAAGAATATCCCCTGCAATACTATGTACAAAGCCAATCATCCATACGTAAGACCAGGTGCTTTGAACCCCCATCCATGTATTTAAGGCAAGATATATGTAAGGAACACCTAGTAAATAGACGAAAGCTAGCCCTGTAAAATTGGCAAGGATGAAATGAATCGTCCTTGGATTTGGAATTCTTTCAATTACCCAACCTACCACGAATGCAGCAATGATAAAACCAAGTAAATAACCAAATGTAGGCTGTAAAAAGTAACCTAGCCCTCCCCCTTGTGTAAAAACAGGGAAGCCAGCTAATCCAATTCCTACATAAACGAGTTGACTCTGTAATCCCCTTTTACTTCCTAGTAAGCTACCAGCTAAAAAAACGAATAATACTTGTAACGTAAATGGTACGTATGGTAACGGGATTTTAATAAAAGCACCGACCGCCGTCAACGAAGCAAATAAAGAGATGGCCACCAATGAAATTGTTGAGTCCTTCTTCATTCTATTTCACCACCTTCGTGCACTGAAAATATTCATTGATTGCTTCATTTGTAGTCATAATCATCTTTTCAATTTCCGCTTCAGTTATGACATATGGAGGCATAAAATAAAGCACATTTCCTAGCGGTCTTATCAATAATCCCTTATCCAATGCAATTTGGAAGATTTTATACCCCACCCGATCTTCACTCGGAAAGGATTCCCTAGTTTCATTGTCTAGAACTAGTTCTAATGCGCCTACCATACCGATTTGCCTGTATTCGCCTATATGTGGATGGCCGCGGAACACGTTAGTGGCAATCCTTTTCATAGATTCACTTTTTCGTTCAATCTTCTTTATGTAATTCTCCTCTTCAAATATCCGAAGTACTTCTAGCGCAGCCCGACAAGCAATCGGATTACCCGTATAACTATGTGAATGAAGGAATGCCTTCATACTCTTGTAATCATCATAAAACGCATCATAAATCTCCTCTGTCGTGACAACTGCTGATAAAGGGAGATAACCTCCTGTTAATCCTTTTGATAAACACATAAAATCTGGTGTAATCTCAGCCTGTTCACATGCAAACATCGTTCCCGTACGTCCAAAACCAACCGCTATTTCATCCGCAATAAGATGAACATCATATGATATACAAAGCTCTTTTACCTTTTTTAAATATAAAGGGGGATACATTTTCATCCCAGCAGCTGCTTGAATTAAAGGCTCGATAATAATAGCAGTTATTTCCTCATGGTGTTTCTTCAACGCTTCTTCAATAAATGATATACAAGGCGTCTCACAGCTATTAGGACTTTGGTTGAATGGGCATCGATAGCAATCCGGGCCATGTGCTCTTACTGTATCAAGTAATAAAGGTTGAAAGATTTCGTTATATAGTCCAACCCCACCAACCGAAAGTGCCCCTAGTGTTTCACCATGATACGCATCTGTCAGAGCTAGGAACCGCTTTTTCTTAGGTTTATTTTTTTGTTGATGGTATTGAAAGCTCATTTTTAAAGCGACTTCGACTGCGGCAGAGCCATTATCTGCAAAAAAGACTTTTGATAATCCAGCCGGAGTGATTTCGACAAGTTTTTCTGCAAGCAAAATAGCCGGTTCATGGGTAAAATTTGCAAAGATGACATGCTCCATTTGAAAGGCTTGCTCCGCAATAGCGGTGCTAATTCGTTCATTAGAGTGACCGAATAGATTAACCCACCAAGAGGAGACCGCATCTACATACTGTTTCCCATTTTCATCATACAGGTAGATTCCTTTTGCACTTTTAATGACAATTGGGGGGAGATCCTCATAATCCTTCATTTGAGAACAAGGATGCCAAACATGTTTTATATCCCTTTCTTGTAGATTTGAAATCATCGATTTGTTAACCTTTCTAAGAGTTTAGTAATGTCTAACGTGAACTGTGTTATTTCCGATAAATCCTTAAACTGCGGGATGACAACCGAAGGTAAGCTAGTCATTTGCTCGATCGTACGGATGTTGTCAGTCTCAAGCTCCGTTCCTCCAAAAGAATTAAATACAATTCCAACAATGGGAATGCCACGCTTTTTTAAAGCCTCTACTGATAATAAAGTGTGATTGATTGTTCCGAGCCTTGTACTAGCTACTAACAATACAGGCAGCTGAGATTGCTTGATAAGATGGACGAAGTGATAGTTGCATTGATCATCAATCGGTACAAATAATCCACCAGCCCCTTCACAAATTACAACATCATACTTTGCCAATAAATCCTTAATATGTTGTAAAATAACACCTTCATCAATTAATACCTTTTCAAGCCGAGCTGCATAATGTGGTGAAGCTGGTTCGTTAAATGAATAGCTATTGAGATCTTCCTCAACTAAATCAACTTCACTAAAAGACTTATAGAATTCTGTGTCACTTAATGAAATTCCATCCACTCCAACACCTGTTTGAATCGGTTTATACGGTGCAACCTTTGCTCCCTTTGCCTGAAAATAACGCATGAAGATTGTCGTAACAAGTGTTTTACCGATATCCGTATCTGTACCGGCTATCCAAAATTGTTGTGTCATATGCTCTCCTTTTATATGTTAACTTACTTTTAAAATAAGTTAACATATAATAAAAATCTTGTAAATTACTTTTTCAAAAATTTGGTTTCATGAAAAGAGCTTTATAATAAAATTGCACGCAAAAAAAGCTCAGAGTAGCTCTGGGCTTATCTTTTAAAAGCGTGAAATTTTTACCTTTTAAAAAGTTTTCGCATAAATACAAGTATCTCTTAATTTGTTCGAATCAACTGCAACATCTTCATTTTTCAAAATACCTTCTAATGTGAAACCTAGTCTTTCTGGAATAGCCCGGCTCTTTACATTTAGTGCATCACATCGAATTTCCAGTCTCCGAGCCTTTAACTCAGTTGTTGCGAAATCAATAATCCCTTGAACGGCTTCTGTCATATAGCCCTTTCCACTAAAGTTGGTATGAATCCAGTAACCTATCTCAAATTTCGGTACTGACCAATCAATTCGATGCAATCCAGATGAAGCAATATGTTCACCGGTCTCTTTTAAAAAGACGAGTAGACGCAAATCTTCTCTTTTTAAAAAGTTAATATGAGCTTCTCGAATATTGATTTCCACATCTTCTTCCGATTGCTCATGTTGTGCAAAGGGAAGCCATGGTTTAAGTTCATTAATTGAAGCATTAATCGAATTGTAGACGGCCCTTCCATCACCTGGCCTTGGTGATCGAATGATAAGTCGTTCTGTTTCAAATTGATCTGGAAAGTCGATTAGTATTGGATTCATAGTTTGGTCTCCTTTAATAGATTAATAGTGTTTATGAGTGCTTTGTACGTTTCCTTGTGAGGTATCTGGTAATTGCGTACCCATATTTCTTTTTTTTACATTTATAGTGGTGATTCGCGGCTTTGCACATCCGCTTTTTCCTTATTTACCCTTTTCTAGTGATGATTCGAAGCTTTGCACATCTATTTTTTCCTTTTATTACCATTTCTAGTGGTGTTTAGAGGCTTTGCACATTCACTTTTTCCTTTTTCACCCTTTTTTAGTGGTGATTCGAAGCTTTGCACATCCACTTTTTCCTCTTTTACCCATTTTCAGTGGTGATTCGAAGCTTTGTACATATACTTTCCCCTTTTTTACCCATTTCTAGTGGTGATTAGTGGCTTTGTACATCCACTTTTACCTATTTCTCCCTTTTATGACCTTGTATCAGGACATTGCATAGCCACTATTTACTCATTTTCCTTTCCAAACAAAGTATCATGTACTTCCTAATTACACATCACTATTTATGCCTTTCAATCAAGGATTTTCCCCACTACATTTGATTTTAAGATCGAGTACACATTCGTATCATTAGCTACACCATTCTGATACATATACTCCCTAAGCACCCCTTCCTTCTGAAAGCCTAGACCTACCAGCAGTTGATTCGATGCCTCATTTTCCAAGAAAACAACAGCCCCAATCCGATTTAACTCAAGCTCACCAAACCCATAGGAAAGAACCTTAGAAATAGCCTCCTTCGCATATCCTTTCCGCCAATGATCTGGATGAATCTCATATCCGATCTCTGCACGTTTATGCTTTGGCAGCCATAAATTAAACCCTATCGTACCAATCAATCCGTCATGTCCTTTTCGCTCAATTCCCCATCTTATCCCGCGTTTCTCTTTGAAATTTTTCGAAAAAAAGTCTACAAATCCTTTTGCCTGTTCTATACTTGTTAACGTCTCTTGTCCATAAAATTGTGTAACTTCATCCTTAGAAAAACAAGCAAAAATGGCTTCCGAATCTTCTACAGTTATTTCTCTTAACACAAGTCTTTCAGTTCCAAGTACTGGAAACATGCTGCCGATCACCTCTTATTAATTTGCACATATAAGTCAGTTTACTTTTTCCATGATGTGAAATAGCTCCGTTTAAAATATTTCCTTAGCATCTAATGGTAAATTCCTTACTCGCTTTAGATAGTTTGTCATATTCGTATCGTATTCCACTGGGTATGTATATGAAAAATAATCCGCTACCTCCTTTGCCACAACACGAAACAATTCACAGCTAGAAAAAACAGCGTTCCAAACATTTTCATCATTAGCATCAGAATAAGTTTCCTGATACATGTTCCAATACGCATTAGGGAGATTTCTTTTGAAATATTTTCCCATTTTCCCTGTTGAAATCTCAAAATCATGCTCTTTTCCAATCCACCACGAAACCATCTCATCAAGCGCATTTCTAACCGGAAGTTCTAACATTTGCTTTGCATATGGCAATTCGTCTCTCCATAATCCTTTTGCAACATTTTGAAGACACCACCAAAATTCATTACAACAACTCACATATCTTAATTCCGTAGGCCTTTTTACATGGTAGTCAATATCTGTAGGTGGAGGAATGACTGGTAAAAGATTGTCCTTATCAAGTAATGGAACAGTAAGCTTGTCCACACCGTATCCATCACGCATTGCTTCTTTTGTCTCAATATGAAGATCAATTCGATTTCCATCGGAAAAAAGCATTAAATAACCATAGGATCTGGTAAAATCTATTTCCTCATTACAGCCTAGATCATTTTTATCAGGTTCCTGAAGCATTAATAAGTCTCCGAATAAAGAAATCCAATTCTCATCTTCTATAAAAGATGAAGTTTCCGTAACCACATAGACAATATCATAGTCTTGAAATATATCCTTCGGAGCATTGGTATTCGTTCTTGAACCATTCATATAGACGGCCCGGATTCGCTCATCATTATCAGCTATCCCCACTATCATTTCTAACATTTCTTTTTCGCTTCTCACTTCCATTCACCTCTACAATCCATTTGTAAAGTAATTCGCTGAAACCAACACAATCTCCTTCTCCTTCTTGCATCCGACTAAATAACCATTTTTTATAACAACTGGAAATATTAGTAGTAAAAAATAATGTGTTTATATATAATTATCTCCGAATGACACCTAGGAGGTTAGAAAATGAATAAAAAGATTACTAGTTTATTGTTCACCCTTATTTTAGCTATCGTATTTGTAGCAGGATGTTCCTCAGATGAGGCTAGTTCAAAAAAAGACAAAGAACCAAAACAAGAAACAAAAACGGATGAAAAAGCTGAAAAAGATGCCAAAGAAAAAGAGGAACCTAAAGACGAGCCTAATAAAGAAGAAGAAGATAAGGAAGAAACCAAGGGTGAAGACGTTGAGTTTTTAGCTGATTATTTTGAAGGAATTACGTATGACGTACCGATTTATGCAGAAGAAAGTGATCCAGGTGAACAAAGTCTACCAATTAAATTATATATGCTTGATAGTGCCATTGGAACGAACTTCAATGTTATATTAGAAACATTACCACAGCCAATGAAAATAAAAGAGTACATTGATATAGCAACAGCAAGTACTGGTTTTGAGTATTTAAGTAATGAATACTATACTGCAAATGGTATCGAATGGAACGAAAGTATTAGTTTAAATCATTCAGATGAAGGTACAGTTAAATTAAATCAAAGGTCCTTTATTATTGATAATAAAACGTATATTTTTACGTATGCTGCCTTACCTGAACACTACGACAGTAATATTCAGGATTTTATAAAGATTACTGATTCTGTACTTGAACATAAACAATAATATAAAAAAACTATCTATGTATTTTTGATACGTAGATAGTTTTTTATTATTGACTTCGATTCAAGAGCTAAATCTACAAGCCATCTGGTAATCGGTTTTTATACATTTCCAATACATTTGTATTTTCTTCTAGTACACGTATCGTTTTATGATTTGGATTAGCGTAAATAATTGGATAATCCTTTTCATCAAATTCCTCTTGAATAGGAAAAGCTAATTTTTCTTCATCAATGGAGAATTGAGCATCTACCCCTGTTTTATTTCCACGTGAGTCGAGTCTTACCCATTTATTAATCGAATTAAGATAGACAGCATTCAACGCATGAATGCAATAACCTTTCTCCGGGGTATCAAATAACATCAATCGTTGATAGCAAAATCCTGTTGGAATGCCTTGTGAGCGTAGTAAAGCTGCCAATAAATTCGATTTTGCATAGCATATACCTTCCTTGAATGTTAATACATCTGATGCCTTACAGGTGACCCGCTCCCCTTGAATATCCCAAGAGTGTGATACGTCATCACGTACAAATTCGTAAGCAATTTTTGCTTTCTCAATTTCGGTTTGAGTAGGTCTAAAAAGCTCATCTGCTTTTTCCTGAATAAGCGAATGAGAAAAATCGACAACGTTCAATTCCAGCAAGTAATCTTCCATTTTGGTAGATTCACAAATTAGTTGCAATCATTTCCCCCCCTATCGTTTTCATCATTGTAACAACTCCTACTTTGATACCGTTCGGTTTCTGATCAAAATCCTCATCAGCACAGTTGATTTCCAAACAGATTCCTCACCACTCTATATTTATTCATATTATTGTATATTTAAACAAATCTTTTTTATTCGTGCAACTTTTTTAAAGGTATAATGCCAAATTCATTCATTTCGCTTATTCCCTTTTCTTCCAATTCAACTCACTTAACAACGTAGACCCCAATATTAAAATACCGCCAATGATTTGAATAAAGCTCATACTTTCATTCAGGATTATCGCAGCCATTAAAACAGCAGAAATAGGATCGATGTAGCTTAACACCGCGATCGTTTGTCCCTTTAACTTCTTCATGACTGAAAAATATAATAAATAGGCCAAGCCTGTATGGATGATGCCCACGATTAAAAGTAGACTTATTGTTTGAAACTCCATATCGGAATAATGCGGTTCTGCCGTAATCAAGACATATGGCAATAATACAATGGTAGCAACCAATAGTTGCATGATTGTTGTTTCCAAATCAGATAGTTTCTTTATAAATTTATTGATGAGGATTACGCTTGCATATAGGCTTGCTGCCGCTAAGCCATACGATATTCCAACAGGGTGGTTAAATGAGCCACTCAAAGTCTCAGCACTAGGATTAACAACTAAAGATAAACCAATAAATGCTAATAAAATACTCAAACCTTTTTTTCTTGTCCACTTTTCCTTCAGTAGAAGAGGAGCCAAGATCATAACAAATACCGGAGCAAAATAGTAGCTTAAGGTCGCGTTAGAGATCGTTGTATACCGATAGGATTCAAATAAAAAAATCCAGTTAAATCCTAGCAATACCCCTGATAATAGTAGCAAAACAATATTCCGTTTAGATGTTTTAAAAGTGATTTTTTGTTTTAAGAAAAAACTGGCACCAATTAAAAATAGACTGCCAATTCCTCCCCTGAACAAAGCAATTTCACTGGAGGAAAGATTAATATTTTTTACAAACAAACCAATGCTTCCAAAAATGAGCATCACTACGATAAAAATAGATTTTGTCTTCATATTCGTTCTCCCGTGTTGTATTTTGAAACTTTTAGTTATTATCTCATTTTTAGTAGCAAAGCGATAATAGATATAATTAGGTATTTTTCTCTATCATTCTACAATTATCATCATAAACTGATAAAAGATGACGAAATAACTAGGTTTTCTTACTCATTAAGAAATAATTGTAATATGGTAAAGTAATTATAAATCTACTATTTATTGGGAGGATTTATGAAAACGACAAAAAAACTTTTAACATCCTTTACATTGATTGTGCTGATACTTGCAGGATGCTCTGATTCGGGCAAGGATAAGCCAGCATCTACGGTAAAAGATGTTCCAGCTTCAGCAAATGATGATAAAAAGGCAGAAGTATCAAATGTTGTCCTCGAAAATTGGGAGGACCATGGTGAAGATGAAGTTATACAAGATATGTTAGACTATCTTAAAAAGGTGAAATTTCCAGAAATTAAAACCATTCAAAATCATTCTTCACTAAATATCTCTGGAACTGCAAGCGGAGACTATAATGCTTCTACTACAATTGCGTATACCTATGAGAATGGTGACGATATACACCTTTCCATTACAGCATTTAACACAGATAGGATTCATGCTGTTGGAAAAAAAGAGGGCGAAGAAGTTGGGCAGCTAAAAGATGGAGCACCTGTCTATTACAAGAAAAGTGATTACGGGGATCACGAATTTTATTTTGAAAATGACGGATTATTTTATAAATATTTCTATAATGTAAGTGTCGAAAATATCACATTTGAGGATATTTTACCAATTATTGAAAGTCAATCGAACACATCCACTTTGGCATTAGATTATCAAAAAGAAGTTCCAGCCTTTGTCAATCAATATCTTGTATATCCAACTAAGTTCCAATCAGCAATTCCTTTAGGATTTGTAATGTTTACGACAAACTCGATTACTTTTGGGTATACTAGGTCAGAGGAATTAAAGATGACAGACCTTACGTATACGATTTCAAATAACATCACTGAGGAATACTTTGTCAAATACACAGCAGATCTTGAGGAATTAACACTTGATAATGGGAAAAAAGCATTTATTCAGAACACAGATGAACAGGTTATTCAATTATTTGTAGAGGACAATGACCGGTCATATCAACTTAATATAAATACAAATGAAGACCTAAGTAAGTTCACTTCAAAGGAATTAATCGAGATTTTGAATTCGATAAAAATGAAGAAATAACATTTGTTTAAGGGAAACCAGGTTCAATGGTTTCCCTTTTTGTTTTATTACTTATTTATAAGGTTGGAATTCAATCGATTTTGCTTGATACATTTTGTCACGATAGTCATATGTAATCACGATTTCGCCAATAAAACCTGCCTGGGAGACTTGCCCTATCACCTTAGCAATAAGTTGATCGTCCCTTACTTCATAATCAATAATACTGCCAAAACCTATATCCTCAAATAAATTTGATGGATTAATTTCCAAAGATGCGATATCAACAAATGTCGTTTTACCACTAATTGTGAGTACCGCTTTTTCGTTTGAGATTTTTGTTTTTACATTCTTATTAATAATGGCAATCGGATTATCCACAAGCACCTCATTTACAGCCTGATTCTTTGTATCAAAAACATGAACTTCTTCCCACAACAGACCGGTTCCATAGCCCTTAGTTAAGATAATGATTAGCTCATTCTTTTCATCTTTATTAATGTCCTTATAAATAATTTCAGGAGCGTAAGTTGGATTCGTCACGTTCACCCAAAATGGCCTTGAGTAGATGCTGCCTTTGAAATCAATCTTGAAGTCATGGTAAAAACCATTCTCGTTCTTAGCAAACAAGGTTATATTATCTTCCTTTGACTTTGAAGCAATTTCATACCCTTCAATGGATGCACCAGCTTTGTTAGAGATCATAAATAGGATAACTAAAATTAGACTCATATACCTTTTCATGGAAAACACCTCATTTTTAAGTGTTACCAATATGATCTTTTTTACTACTTGTTTTTTACAATCAAAAAAAGTAACTGTCCATCCTCCCAAAGGTTATGGTTCAGTTACTTCCTGATTCATCTTGATTTTTTATATCTTGTTGGGTCGTATTTTTCACTAGCTTTAAAGTTATAGACTGGTTTAATGAAGGTTGCTATTTCAACAGATTCTTCAACCTTTTCGAGAATTTCATCCATCGACTTATAAGCCATTGGCGCTTCATCGAGCGTTTCCTTAGAGACAGATGTAGTCCAGATGCCCTTCATCGTATCTTGGAAATCGACCATGCTAAGAGTTTTCATTGCTTTTGTACGACTAAGGATGCGACCAGCCCCATGTGGAGCAGAGCAATTCCAGTCTTTATTACCTTTTCCTACTGCTAGAATGGAACCATCCCTCATATTGATTGGAATGATTAGTCGTTCTCCTTTTTGAGCAGAAACAGCGCCTTTTCGTAATATCAGATTTTCAGTATCTATATAATTATGGACGGTATCAAAACGATCTATTTCCTCAAACCCCATATTATCGGTAATTGCTCTTGCAATCTCCTCACGATTTGCCTTTGCAAATGCTTGAGCTAATTTCATGTCATGAATATAATTTTGAAAGTCCTCACCTTCCAAATAAGCTAAGTCATTTGGAATGAATGGATACTTCTCCTTGTAGCTTAAGATTGCATCCTGAATTTCTTTGTCGCGTCCCTCAGCCTTTAATTTTTCAATAATCTCAGTTACATCATTGTTACGCAGTTTGGCGATTGCTACCTTTTGATAATAGTTGGCTATTCTTGCTCCAACATAGCGACTACCGGTATGAATCGTTACATAATGATGTCCATCAGAATCTACAGAAGCTTCGATAAAATGATTGCCTCCACCAAGTGTACCCAGACTATGAAGACTCCGATTCTCACTTAGGATGTGGTTAGCTTTAAAATCTTTTACATTAGGAAAACCCGTGTTAATAAACTCTACCGTTTCATCTGTATGAAGATCCATTCCACTTGGTACATAGGTTCGAATCACCTGGTCCAGCTTATTAAAATCAATCTTTTTATCTTGAAGCTTAACTGTTAGGACGCCACAACCAACGTCTACTCCTACTAAATTCGGAACAACTTTATCCTTCAACTGAATGGTCGTTCCAATTACACAACCTTTACCCGCATGGTAATCTGGCATAATACGAATCTTCGTATCCTTAAGAAAATCTTGATTACATAGCTCCTTAATCTGCTCAAGAGCTTCTTCTTGAGGATAATTCGAAAACACACTTGCTTCTGTTTGTGACCCGGTTACTTTTATCACGAGTTCTCCCTCCTTTAAAACAGATTAGTAATAGGCTATCATGGGAGAATTATTTTAGCAACGGAGAATAGTCCCCAATTTATACTGTTGCTCTTCTTAACAGCAAGTAGGAGAGCCCGATATACACAAGAGTTGGGAGGATGAGCCAGTAGGCAATTTCAACGGCTGTATGGCGAGCGAACCATTGAAAAATATCTATCCAAACCTCGTAATACATCAGTAACAATGCAATCACGCTTGATATTAATATTGAAGTGATCGCTACAATAATTAATCCTTTAGCCCCGAAGCGTCGAGCAATACTTGATATAAGGAACCCTAGAAAAAATAAACTATTTAACAAAATCATATAGGTCATCAGCTGTTCTAAAATTGTGCCGTCGTTCAAATAAGGAAAGTGAAAGAAATGGATATGGCCACCCCAACCATTTGTTTCATTTTCAATGATTGATAAGACGATTAACAGGATAGAGAAAAATACATTTATCACTACTCCCATAACAACTGTTCCCAGAAAGTAATCCGTTCTCCTAACCGACATGCCGATTGCATAAGGAAAGCTTTGAGTTACGACAATAATCCCCATGACGAGCATGTAGAAAAAGATGTAAGAGACTCCTCCGGTATACATTTTTTCTTCGTTTGGGATTAACAGACTAATAAGAAAATTAATAAGAAACACTGAAAAGAGAATAAGATTTGGTATTAAAAACCAGGCCCATTTATCTCTAGAATACATTTTTAACATCGGTTGAATATTCACTGGGCAACAGCTCCTTCCAGAGATGATTTATCTTTTGTTACATGAACTACTAGTTGCTGTAAGGATACTGGCGAAATTTCAAGGCCATTGGCTGCAGCCAAATTTCGATCCAAACTATTCTTACCATGAATGACTGTGGCAGAGAGCAATCCACCAAATGGCTCCCGATGTATGACTTCTTTATCACTTATAAATGCTTCTACCTTGGCCACTTGACCTGTTACCGTATAAGCGGTGCCTCGTAAATTTTCCGCTTCTTCATTTATAATTAATCGACCTTTATCAATGACCAAAATATGCTCAAGTAAGTTACTTACTTCATCAATTAAATGGGTGGACAAGATAACAGTACGCGGATGTTCGGAGTAATCCTCCATCAGCCTGTCATAAAATAACCCTCTCGATACCGCATCCAGTCCTAAGTACGGCTCATCAAAAATCGTTAATGGTGCCCGACTCGCTAATCCGACGACAATTCCAACTGCAGAGTGCATCCCTCTAGACAATTTCTTTGGTTTTCTTTTTAAAGGGAGGTTAAAATCTTTGATTAAGGAATAGGCATACTCCTCATCCCAATTCGGAAAGAGTGATTTTGACACTTTTAAGATATCATTCACAGTGAAACTATCTGGGTATTTTTGACTTTCCTTTATAAAGCAAATTTGACTTAATACCCTCGCGTTTTCTTCAGGATTCTCGCCAAAAACCTTTAAATCACCACTAGTAGGAAACAGTTGAGCTGTTAACATTTTCATTAATGTTGTTTTGCCAGCCCCATTTCTACCTAGTAAACCGTAGATTTTATTTTCTTCCATTGTAAAAGTGACATTTTCGATTGCTTTAAATTCCCCGTATGTCTTATCTAGCTGTGTTATCTCAACTACCTTTTTCATTCCTTCTCATCCCCTCTCCGAACCATATCAGTCAACTGTTCAGTTGTAATTCCTAATTTCTTTGCCTCATGGATCATTGTAATCACATACTGTTCAAAAAACTGTTCCTTCCGTTTGTTAATGACCTTAACACGTGCTCCTTCTGCAACAAACATCCCAATCCCCCGCTTCTTATATAAAATACCTTCATCCACCAATAAATTGACACCTTTTGCAGCGGTAGCAGGATTAATTTTGTAAAAGGCTGCGAATTGATTTGTTGATGGAACTTGTGATTCCTCGGACAGTCCGCCTTCAATAATGTCATCTTCAATTCTTTCTGATATTTGTAAAAAAATAGGCCGACCATCATCAATTAACTGTTTCATAGCTTCACCACCATATTGGTTAGTTACTTATGTAATTAACCATACAACATAACTTTTTATAAGTCAATAGGCAAACTAAGGGGACGGTTTCATAAGAACCGTCCCCCTAGTTTAAGAAGTTTTGAATTTTCGTATTTGCTCATGTAATTCTTCAGCAATATTCGTTAAGGAATGGGCTGAAGCATTTATTTCTTCCATTGAAGCTAACTGCTCTTCAGAAGCAGAGGCTACTTCGCCCGCACTATTACTCGTCTGCGATGCAACATTTGCCATCTCATTAACTGATGCTGCAACTTGTTGTGAACCTGCACTTATTTGCTGTGATGTAGCACTAATTTCCGTGACTTCATTTACCACTTCCATCATCCCACTTACAATTTGTTCAAATTTCCGGGCGGTTTCATTCGTAATATTGATACCCTCTACAACCTTGTTTTTCACTTTATCCATAGATTGGACAGATATAATTGTTTCATCTTGCACTTCTTTGATGATGATATTAATTTGGCTTGCAGATTTAGAAGTTTGTTCTGCTAATTTCCGAACTTCATCTGCAACAACTGCAAAGCCTTTTCCACTTTCACCAGCACGAGCAGCTTCAATCGCTGCATTTAGTGCAAGTAGATTTGTCTGATCCGCAATCTCAGTAATCATTTTCACAATGTCCGTTATTTGCTTCGATTTCAGATTAAGCTCTGTTATTGATTTATCAGTTGAGTCAACGGATACTCGTATCGAATCCATTTGTTCAACCGTTTCAGCAACATATCTTTGACCTTCTAATGCATGGGTTTGAGTATTTTGCGTGATTTCAGTGACATGTCCAGCTGCTTCTGCAATTCGAGAAATACCAATTGTTGTTTCTTCGATAGCTCTTGCACTTTCCTGTACCATTTTACTTTGATGATCAGCTCCACTGGACACTTGTTGTATTGAGCTTGCGATAACTTCTGTTCCTTTACTTGCTTCATCTGCACTGGCACTTAGTTCTTCTGCCGAAGCAGCAACTTGCTCAGAATTTTTCCCGACGGTTTGTAATAACTCCTTTAAATTGCCAACCATCTGAGAAAAAGCAGTACTTAACATATGTATTTCATCCTTTGATTTTACATCGACCGTTTTAATCGTTAAGTCGCCATTTGCTACTGTTTGAGCATCCTTTGCAATTCTTCTTACCGCATTTGCAATTGCACTTGTTTGGAGATATACGAGTATTCCTGCAATGATTAACAAAATGCTAACAGCTATAAGTGCAAACCATTTAGTAAAAGTAATCTTGTCTTTAAGTTCGACTTCACTCTGTGCATATTGCTCATTCGCTTGCTTATTCAATAAATAAATATCATTTGTGATGCCTCTTGATCTGATTGATTCCCTTTTCGCTTCAGCCTGATCTTTACTTGTGACAGCTTTTTCAGCCTTAGCTTTTAAAGCTTGAAATTTCAACTTAATTTTGGTTACTTGATTCTTCTGATTTTTATTATTAACTTTCTCTAATGAGTGAAGAACTTCTTCTGCTTGTTTTATATTGGCTGAAACGACCTCTGCATTAGAGTCAGATGTACTAAACGAAAAATTAGCCAATGAAGATTCTATTGATAGCATTGAACCATTTAATTTCTCTACATTAGTCAATACTTTTACGATTGAAGAACTATTCGATTGAATCTGGTTCATTTGAACAATGATTGATACGATAATCCCACCAGCAACTACTAGAGGTGCTAAAGCAACAAGTAATAATTTTTGTTTTATTTTCATGTTGTATTTCCTTCCCCGCTGTTATTGTTCTTTTATAGACTTAATCCCCTGTGAAACATTTTGTTTAAGATCATTAAATTGATCAAGCTCTGTTTGATTAAGTTCTAACACTCTGATTGGTGCAACATCTACTCCGCTCTCAGCGATCCCTAATAACAGATTTTTTTCAGTGATTTCCCCTGTTTCGACAAGTTGCTCAGCAACCTCAAACATCGCTACATCAATTTTCTTCAGCATTGAAGATACAATTGTATCTTCTGCTAAGAAGTATTGGTCACTATCAACACCAAACGCATATACACCTTTTGCTTGTGCTGCTTGTATCGCACCAACACCAGCAAATCCTGCTGCTGGATATACAAAATCAGCACCTTTGTCAATCATACCAGCTGCTAGTGCATAACCCTTGTTGTCATCATCAAAATTTCCTACAAATTCAACTAACACCTGTGCATCAGGGTTAACCTCTTTTACCCCTTGCTCAAACCCCGCACGGAATTTATTAATTAATGGTACATCCACACCACCAATAAACCCAACAACATTTGACTTGGTTTTTAATCCAGCAATTACTCCTAATAAAAAAGAACCTTCATGTTCCTTAAAAGTTACATTATAGACATTGGGTAATTCCGATATATCATCAATTAATAGAAACTTTTGATCTGAATATTTAGCAGCAACATTCTCTACTGCTTCCTTCATTATAAATCCTAAACCTATTACTAAGTCATTTCCGTCCTCAACCAATTCAGTTAACCCGTCTTCATAGTTTTTCGTATCTGATATTTCCCGATAATCAAAAATAATCCCTAGCTCATCTCTTGCTTTCTCTAATCCAGCAAATGCTGAATCAGAAAAGGATTGATCCCCTAATCCTACATCAGATAACATGATTCCAATTTTCACATTCTGTTTGTTCTGTTCAGAATTATTAGTTGATTGGGAACAACCAGCTAATAATAAAATCGAAGATATTAATATAACAATCAATCTTTTCATGAAGCATTTCCTCCTAGTGTGAACCCCTTATGTTTTTATGCCTTTTCTATTATCGGACAATCACCTTCATGTATCAACTAAAAAAAGGAATATTAACAAATAAAACAATCCCTTCCTGAGCACAGTTCATAAATAATTCATATCAAAATTAGATTGATTTCATAAAATATTGATATTGTTCAGATTATTCACAATGACATACAATAATTTCTAAGATGAAAAAGTTAAAAAATACCTTTTCATTTAAAAATGTGAATGGGATCTGAGAAATCTCAAAAATAGAAAAGGAGGAATTATTTTATGAACGATTTATATTTGTTGAACAGTGTTTGGATCGTGTTAGGTGCTATACTGGTGATTTTTATGCAAGGCGGTTTTATTTTACTCGAAGCTGGTTCAACACGGATGAAAAATGCGGGACATATTGCTGGAAAAGTAATTTTCACTTTCAGTATGGCATCCATTGTATTTTGGGCGGTTGGGTATGGTTTTATTTTTGGAGAACAAGCAAACCTTTTCGTTGGATTATCCGATTTCTTTTATTCCGGTTATGAAATCGAAGGTTCTAATTATGCTACGACAGCCTTCTTTCTTTTCCAACTTGCATTTGCAGGTATTTCCTTAACGATTGCTTTTGGAGGATTCGCCGAACGAGCTAAGCTTTCCGTATATATCATTTTTTCGATTCTGTTCTCAGTTGCAATTTATCCTGTCATCGCACACTGGATTTGGGGAGGTGGCTGGTTGGCGGAACACGGGAAACAAGACTTCGCTGGTTCAACCGTCGTTCATCTTACCGGTGCGATGGCCGCATTGGCTGCCACGCTATTATTAAAACCACGAATTGGAAAATATAATCGAGATGGCTCATCCAATAATTTAGCAGGCCATAATCAAGTATATACTGCCTTAGGTGTTTTAATTTTATGGATTGGTTGGTTCGGTTTTAACGCTGGGAGTACTCTCGGTGTTGATGATGGTTTCTTTGGATATGTAGCTTTAAATACGAATTTAGCAGCTGCAGCAGGTGCTATCAGTGCTTTATTTATTTCATGGATTGTTCTCGGAAAAGCAGATGTTCCAACAATGTTAAATGGTGCTCTCGCAGGACTCGTTGCAATTACAGCTTCCTGTGCCTTTGTCGAAACATGGGCGTCTGTTGTTATTGGTTTGATCGCTGGAATCCTTGTGTTCTACAGTGTAAGATTCTTTGATCGTTTAAAAATCGATGATCCCATTTATGCTCTGTCCGTTCATGGAGCTGCAGGGATATGGGGGACGTTATCAACAGGATTTTTTGCTACCCCAGAATTAGCCACCGTAGGGCAAGCAGGCATATTTTATGGCGGAGGCTTTACACAGCTTGGCGTGCAAGCACTAGGAATTATTACATCTGGCTTGTATGCATTCGCAGTAGTCTTTGTATTATTACTTGTGATGAAATTCGCGATGGGTGGGTTACGCGTAACGGAAGATGAAGAAATAGCCGGTTTAGATATTAGTGAACATGGCAGCTACGGTTATCCGGAAGTATTTGTATCGAAGGATTCAGAAACAGCGTAATTTTTCAAAAGTCCAGGACTACCAAATGGTTATCCTGGATTCGTTTTTCTACACTAACACCTTACATATTTACGTTTGAAACCAAGCTTTCCTCGATCGACTTCCTTTTGAATATTTTCGGAAGCATGAAGAATGCTGCTCTTTTTCCCCTCCCGCTTCATTTCGATCGGTCCTACAGAATTAGCAGTTTCAACTGCCTTCTCATGAAGTGGTACATACGAAATCGCAACTGTGTACATAAAGTTATTCATAGCAGATTTAGTCCGTTCAGGGGAATCCTGAATCGTCTCATTTACTTGTACGAGCATATTTGCAAGCTTATCAGGGTTAAACTCTGTGTCTTTTCGATTTCCTAAAAGCCAACAGTAACAGCTCCAGCCTGCTGACATTCTGAGCTCGTCCCCACTTGCAATCCATTTATCGGCAACAGCATGAGCTATGTCGGTTTCTGCTAATGTAACTGCAACGACATAATCTGATAGCATATAAAAATACGCCCCATCAATCCAACGTTCAAAATCTTCCTCAGTCATCGCCTTCGGATCCGCAATGACACCAGCAAAATACATCGCATCGTAGTTTCCAGTAGCATACAGTTGTTCTGCCAATGGCTGATTTTTCTTGATTATTTTTGACATCGGCTTCATAGCTCCTGTAGCCACTCCAAAAAGCGGTTCATGTGCACCATTGTTGATGTACATCTTTTTCATTCGTTCCTTCCCGAGCGCTTCCAACTCCTGCATAACCATTTCGAATTCCATACTTTAATCCCCCAACTTTTAAGTCTTCTTGTGGAATTATTATATAATATCCTCTTATATAAACAAACTAATAGGGGTTGTTATTAATTCTTTATACTTTCTTTATACTTTTCTAGTTAATTTATTTATAACTGCCGCTTATTCTATGATTATCAACATTGAAAGGATGACGATTCATGACGGAAACGATTCTTAAGGCAACGAATGTTTCAAAAATATATGGTAAACACAAAGCTCTCGATAAAGTAACAATCGAAATTAAACGTGGTATGATTTACGGTTTAATTGGTGAGAATGGCGCAGGGAAATCGACATTCATGCGCACCATTATGGGGTTAATCACTATCGATGAAGGAACCATTGAACTGTTTGGAGAAACTGGTACGAAGGGATTGCAGCATGCTAGAAGAATGATGGGACAATCCATTGAAACACCCGCACTTTATCCTGATTTAACGGCACGAGAAAATCTGAAAGTACAAGCGGCCAACGGGGGTGTGAGCGAACGGGAAATTGATGATTTACTTCGTCTAATGAACATTGAGAATACAGGTAAGAAGAAAGCCAAAAACTTTTCTTTAGGAATGCGACAACGTTTAGCAATTGCCTCAACACTTATTACAAACCCTGAATTTTTAATCCTAGATGAGCCCACAAATGGTCTTGATCCATCAGGTATTGTTGAAATGCGTGAAATCATTAATCGTTTGGTTACTGAGCGGGGTATCACTGTCTTACTTTCAAGTCACTTACTTGATGAGCTTTCTCAGATTGCAACACATTATGGTATTTTGCATGATGGAAAACTCATCAGCGAGCTCTCAAAGGAGGAGTTGGCTCGTGAAACTCGCAGGTACATTGAATTAGAAACAAGTGAAGTTCAAAAAGCAGTCGTTGTGCTAGATGACTTAGGGATATCGGATTATGAAGTGATCAATGGAACTGAGATTAATATCTTTGAACACCTGGATGACGCTGCCACAATCAACCGTTCGTTAGTCTTAGCTAATGTGAATGTTTCTCGTATTGGTACAACTAGACAGAAACTCGAGGATTATTTTTTACAATTAACAGGGGGAAGAACTCATGCTTAATCTCTTAACTGCTGAAAGAATCAAATTATTTCGAAGCAAAAAACTATGGATTGTCTTAAGTCTTTTAATCTTGCTTCCGATCTATCAAGCCCTGAATAGTAAAATGAGCGTGCATTATGGAAACGAACTTGTCCAAGCAATTGATACAGTCATTAATGGAGCAACAGGTATTCTTATGATGGAAAAAAACGGATTAACCATTTTACTCATCATAAGTGCTTTTATCAGCTTTCTTATCGGTGAAGAATTTCAAAATGGAACAATTCGAAATGCATTGTCACTTGGTCGTAGCCGTACCCATTATTATCTATCAAAATTTGTGGTTGCCGCACTGCTTACCTTATTTGGGGTAATCATAATGACTGTGCTTGGAATGTTAAGCTTTTCAATCGTGTTTGGTTATGGTGAAGTTGCTGAAATTAACAATTATTTTAGCTATGCACTAAAATCCTTCGGCACCCTTTATTTATTAATTTTGGCAAACGTCTCAATCTATGTGATGGTTAGCTTTCTGACAAAAAGGAGCAGCGTCTCACTTATTTGGAGTTTTATTTATACAATTGGGACTGGTTTTGTTCCTGGAATTTTCCAACAAACTGAACATTTTAAGCAGGTCACATACTGGTTTACGGAATCCTTCATGTTCTATTCAGATTTTGCAAATCCAACAGATATCGCAAAGTATCCTGAGATGATCTTGGTAAGTCTTATCACAATTGTGTTATCATCAACGATAGGAATCCTTCTATTTAAACGAACTGATATCAAATAAGTAGGTCGATAAAGATGGCAACCATATTGATCATTGAAGACGATATTGCAATTCATTCATTAATCAAAGAAGCATTAAATTTACATGGTTATAGCACACAAAGTGCATATTCGGGTACTGAAGGAAAATTGTTGTTCGAATATGGCCATGTCGATTTAGTTCTTCTAGATTTAATGCTTCCCGGGATGAATGGGGAAGAATTTCTCCAAGACATTCGGCATAACTCAACAATTCCAGTGATTGTGATTTCAGCAAAAAATGACCAACACTCAAAATTGGAGCTTTTGACAAATGGAGCAGATGATTACATCACAAAACCTTTTGATGTGAAGGAGCTACTTGCGCGAATTCACATTCAATTACGCCATGCAACACTAGCTTCAGTCAGTAGTCGAAAAGACATTCAATATAAAAATATTGACGTAAACTTAGACACACGTGAAGTGAAGGTAAACAATCAAACTCTACATTTTACTGGACGCGAATACGCCATACTTCTACTTTTTCTAGAGAATCCACAAAAGGTATTCAGTCGCGCCAATATTTATGAAAGTGTTTGGAATGAACCCTATTTTGATAGCGATAAAACAATTAACATGCATATCAGTAATTTACGAAATAAACTCAACCGTGAAGACACAAACTACATTAAAACGATATGGGGCATAGGCTTTAAATTCGATTAAGGAGCGTGAATGTGATGTGGGGATGGATATTTGTATTCATAGCATTGGCGCTTCTTTTTTATATTATTTTCTTAAAGAGAGAACTACGGAAATTGAAGCATGGGGTCAAAGGCATTCCTGCTCGTGCCAGTTATGGTAGTAGACTATATCTCGATTTTCGTGAAAAGACACTAATGAATTTAGTTGATGAATTGAATCGAATGATCGATGCGTTCGAAGAAAAACAGCAGCAAGCAAAGCAAATGGAAGAGAATGTGAAGCTATCAATTGCTGGGCTCTCTCATGATTTACGGACTCCCCTTACGTCCATTAATGGCTATGTTCAACTTTTACATGCGACCACGGATGAAGCGAAGAAGGCACACTATCTGAAGATTATCGAACACTCGGTTATACGTCTGATTGAAATGACCGATGAATTTTATGACTTAGCCCGCATTGAAACAAACCAAAAAGAAATCACATTATCTTCAACTTCTCTCTCCAACCTAGTTGAGGACATCTTTTTATCGTTTTATGAACAATTTGAGGAAAAGAAAATTGAACTGCAATTTCAAGAACAAGTATATGATCCGCAAATTATAGCCGACAAATTGATGCTGACACGTGTCATTCAAAATATCGCTCAAAATATACTTCGCTATGCTAATAGTAAAGCAGTTATTGCCTATGAAAATGCAGAAAACCATCTGATTTTTACCGTTAAAAATGACATCAAACAAGAAAGTAAGGTTGCCATCGAAAAGGTATTTTTGCGTTTCTATACAGAAGTCACCAGTAGAACAAATACTGAATCAAGTGGGTTAGGCCTTTATCTTTCTAAAAAGCTAGTTGAAAAGATGAATGGGAAAATGGATGCAGACCTGAATGATAACTGGTTTATCCTAAAAATTCATTTTCCGACTAATGGAAATCAAACATAATAGAAATTTAACGACCTTTCCTTCTATTTTATAAGGATACAATTGCAATTAGCTGCTGATTGAGCTCTTGGATCGGTGTCTTGAATTCCTGCCGGTGCCATTCGATTAAGATTCCTAGAATCGCATTCGTCTGATAGCTAATCAGATAGTCTATCTTTATACCATGTTCTACTTCCAGCACACTTTCCTTGATTGATTCTTTTATAAATGAACGCAATGTATCAAAAAGTAAATAGTAATACATCATTGGAATTCGTTGATCAAAGATAATTTGATAGAAATCTTGATATTTCTCTACATGATAAAAGATTTTAATCATGTCAGCTTCAATATTCTCAATCGTAAAGTTCGTCTTATAATAGGGTTCCTCATAGGACCGTCTAAAATCTTCAACAATGACCTCAAAGTAATGTTTGAAAACACCATGAACATCGGTATAGTGCAAATAAAATGTGCCACGATTAATGTTTGCTAAACGACATAGCTCAGCAATTGTGATCGACTCTAATGGTTTCGATTTTAATAAGGTTAATAGAGCATGGCGTAAACTTTCCTGTGTTTTAATAACCCGAAGATCCTTTTTCAAAATAATTTCACCCCATTATTGAACAATTTTCGAATTATGTGTTGATTACTCAACATTTTTTGCCTTTTCTGTTGTTTGTATTTCTATTTCCTTTCTATTATAATTTTTATTGCACAGGTGTTCAATATCTATATTGATTATTTGGAGGGGTTTAGGATGAAATTAAAAGATAAAGTTGCTGTTGTAACAGGTGCTGCTTCAGGAATGGGGAAAGCAATCGCTGAATTGTATGCTAAGGAAGGTGCAAAAGTCATCGTTGCAGACCTTAACCTAGAAGGCGCAGAAGCAGTAGTGAAAGAAATCACTCAAAACAATGGTGTTGCAAAAGCAGTTCAAGTTAACGTTGCGAAACAAGAAGACATTGACAACATGATTGATACTGCAGTTAACGAATATGGAACATTAGATATTCTTGTGAATAATGCAGGTATTATGGATGGATTCGAACCTGTTGGCGATATTCTTGATGAACGCTGGGATTTAATCTTTGATGTGAATACGAAAAGTGTTATGAGAGCGATTCGTAAGGCATTACCAATTTTCTTAGAAAAAGAAAATGGTGTTATCATTAATACTGCTTCAACTGGTGGATTAAATGGTGCACATGCTGGAGCAGCATATGGCGCATCTAAGCATGCAGTTATCGGCCTTACAAAAAATACAGGTTATATGTATGCACCAAAAGGCATCCGTTGTAATGCGATCGCACCTGGTGGTGTTGCAACAAATATTGCATCCTCTATGAAAGGTTTCAATCAATTAGGGATGGAACGTACGAAAGCTGTACAAGCCGTAATGCCAAGAATAGGACAACCAGAAGAAATTGCTCAAGTAGCGCTATTCCTAGCATCTGATGATTCAAGCTTTGTTAACGGTACGGTATTCACAGCTGACGGTGGATGGACCGCGGCATTTTAAGATATAATGAAAAATAAAAGGCTCTTAAAAGATTTTTCTTTTTGGAGCCTTTTTTATCCTCATTTTTCTCATAACCAACAGAGTTATAAAAAGTTCCTACTCGAGCTGCTATTCTCACCACTATGAAAAAACCACACACAAAATATACGCACTAAAAAGAATGAAAGAAAGATGGTAATCCAACTAATATACCATTCCCAATGTATGTAATCGATGAGGGCAGTGTATTTTTCGATCAGTACTTCACCCGCAGTCAGCACAGAGGTATACCCGACATAATATCCCAATTGAACGAGTACACTTCTATCACTGGGATACCATACATTAAAAAGGGCACATACAGCTGGAAAAGCATAATACTCATATGTGAAGCTCGTCCGATTAATCGCACTAAATAAACGGACAGGATATTCAATCATGTCAAACTCAACGACTAATAATCCAAAAAGAAAAGTAATAACCTGTTTGAACAAAAAAGCTACTGCAGCAAGTCGAATTTGTTTTACCGCTGTAAAGATAAGAATTCCTGTAGCCATTGCATTCACGATGATGAGAATCCACCATTCAATTCTCATTTACCCAACCGCCAATCTATTAAAAATGAGGCTTTTTCATTATAGAATAAGCTGCAACAAACTCTACTTATATAAAAGAGGAACCCCAAATACAACCACATCCAATACCAGGTTAAGTATCCATATTCTAATAAATCTGTATATCTCTCAATGCATACATCAAACAATGTAATAACAGAAACCCAGGCAAAAAAGTACAAAATTTCATACCACTGACTACTCATTACTTTCTTATTGACGTAATAAATCGAAAACAATACAGGATAAAAAAAGTAATCAATTGTAAGGGGGAGATCTGTTGCTTTAGGAAGCTCCCGCACAGGAGCCGTTAGCCAATCTAATTGAAAAGCAGGCATATCGAAAAGCCAAATCCATGCTTGAAATACCAATATTGCCATTAATCCCCTACGCCACTTTTTTCGGGGAACAAACAGAAGAAAGGATGCAAAACCAATAACCCACATTCCAATTAGTATCAAGTGCTCAATCAGCATGTTTCAGTAATGCCCCCCACCAATAAGATAATGACTCTTATATTATAAGCAAAAAAAGGATTTTCTATTTTTATGAGTCTTATTCCATATATCCTAGCAGATTGGTAAATTGTGTATTTTCTTGGACTCATTCAGCTCAGGGAATCCAATGAAAGCTTTTCCTTTGTATAAATTTATACAAATAGTGAAATCTAAAGAAAAAGTGGAAAGGAGTGCTAAAAGATATGCTTGTATCCGTGGTTCGGATAGGCTTCATATTATCCTGGCTAACTGTTTTTTTCATTCCTAAACAAACAGTGAAAAGATACCTCCCCTCCTCTATAATGGCTGCATTATTAGTGATGACCACTGTATTTATTGGGTCACATTACAATGCTTGGGAAGTGAAAAGCGGCGGGACAAAAACGAGGATTTACAACATATTAAGTGTCATTTTAGGGCCTTTCTCAGTAGGAACCCTATGGATTTTGCGTCTTACCTATGGGAAGTTTTGGCTATATGTATTGATCAATTTCATTCAAAATCTAATTTATGCTAATCCTATCTTAAATTATTTGGATAAAATACGTTTCATAAAATACGTTTCATTCACACGAATTCATCATATGATTGCCTCCATGTCTTACGCCTTGATCGTCTATGGATTTCAATCGTTTCTTGAAAAACCTGTTTCAGATTATTCGGATTGACTAGAAAAAGGAAATGTCCAGAAAGTCAGTAAAAGCTGACTTTTTGGATATCCTTTTTTGTATTAATCTAGCATTTCTTGGTTGAACCCTTGTCACATATACAGTCCTTTTCAGTCTTTGTTAAGCCTTCTTCATGCCTGAACCAATTGCTGTAACACCTCCGCTGTATCGCCATCAATTCCAATAGATTTAGAAGCAATTACTTCTGGAATATATAGCTCCCCTTTATTAAGCGTGATGTAGGTCGCATTTTCTTCATGGCTAGTTAACTTCATAAATGGTGCTTTTATCAATTGGTTTCTTACACCCACACCTAGTTCAAGCAGAACTAACTTTTTACCATGCGCTTTTTCGATAAAATCCTGATAAGCTTGATAGTTTGTTAGCCAAGCTTCACCTCTTAGAAAGTTCTGATCGACTTCGACATGAACCTGCATTGGCCCGCCACATTCTGGACATTTAGGAATCAGATCCGTAGAGACTTTTCCATTCTCTTGGTTTTTGGCCATTTCACTCAATATTTTATCACCTGGATAAATTTGATTATGACAACCATACGTACATTGCAGATTCCGACAATTTCCTTCAATTTCAAATAGACGTTCCTTTGGAAATCCTGCCTGTGAGAAATGGTCATCAATATTAGAAGTGACTACAAAATAGTTTTTCTCTTTCACTAGTTCAAAAAGATTCTTCATAACTGGACTTGCTTCCTCATCATATAAAAAGTAGTCGTACATCCGGCTGAAAAACGCCCACTTTTCTTCTTGAGATGGAAATGGATAAAAGCACCCTTGGATGATGCTTCGAAAACCATACTTTGCACGGAAATCTCCAAATTTCTCTAGAAAGGCTGTGTTCTCTGCAAAAATATGAATACCTTCCGAAATAGAAAGGCCGTTACTTGCCCCGATTACAATACTATCAGCCTCTTGTATTTTTGTTATAGCCTTATAATATTTATCTTCCATATGATTCACCACCCTTAAGCGATTGTGATTTCGTGGCTAGAACATCTCTTAGTACTTGTGCGATATCCTCATGAATGGCAAGTCCTTTATTTTTTAATTGCTCTGGCAGCAATGCGTCGTTTGGATTAATAGTAATATAGTATGCATCCGGCCAGCTGTAAGTCATGTTCCAAAAGGGTTCTTGGATGAACATTGGCGTCATTCGTCCGACGCCCAACTCTAAAAAGAGGACTTTTTTATTATGATTTTCCAGAAGAAATTCACGATATTTACGGTGTTCATCTTTAAATTTAGACCCTTCTAGAAATACAAAGGAACGCACCCATAATTCCATATGACCGCCACACTGTGAGCACTTGGGAACCATGCTGGATGGAATCCATGTCCCTTCGATGTGGGTACACAGTTCCTTTGCCTGTTCCGCGTATGGATAAACACCATCATGGCAGGGGTTTCCACATTGTAAATATGTCCAGTTCCCCTGAATGGCACTAACCTTTTCTTCCGGGAATTCTTGTGAAAATTGGGTATCTTGATTTGTCGTAAGAATATAATAGTTTTTGCCACGTAGGATTTGATTTAAATCCTTATAAGGCTGGCCAATAGGGACTTGCGTTACAAAGTTAATCAAAGTAGCAAGATATGCCCACCGTTCTTCTTCTGTTCGGAATTTATAGTAAAAGCCCCCAAAGATGCTATCAATTCCATATTCTTCAGCGAAAACACCAAAGTACTTTCGGAAGTTTTCATCGTCCAGATACCAGTTATATCCTGCAGCAGCAGACATGCCAGAGGCTCCACCAACTACAACCGCGTCAGCTTCTTCAATTTTTTGTAGCAATGTATCTATATTGTCTTGATATTGTTGTGTTAACATATTTTTCCTCCTATCAATCTATCTAAAATCACCCACGCATACTCCCTCATATTCATAGTAGAATCGTGAGTTTTCTGTTTTAGAAACACAGCTTTACTTGCTTCTGAATGTATTATATAGTTGATATACATTAACGAACAAGTATGCACTTTTTCGACGCATACTATCTTGGAGGATAGCGTAATTATGGTAAAATCAAAAGATACTGATTCAGATAGCCAAGAGCCCTTTTTTGGCTACACACTCTCTATTATTAGCGGCAAATGGAAGCTGCTAGTTATATACCATTTATCGAAAAACGGTACAGTTAGATATAATGAACTTCAGCGTATGTTAGGGAAAATAACGTATAAGACACTTAGTACTACATTAAAGGAAATGCATAGTGATGGCTTAATTCATCGTCAGGAATATCCACAAATTCCCCCAAAGGTCGAATATAGCCTTACTGAAAAAGGGCAAACTCTCTGGCCTATTATCCAAGAAATGTGCCAATGGGGGGAGCATAATCAAGAAAAGTAAAGAAGCAAAAAGGGCATAATACCTCAGTTTTTGAGGAATTATACCCTTTTTTTGTTGATTACGGCCATAAGAATGTACCCACTTACGAGAATAGCCTTAACTCAAATACCCTTCATAAATCTTCTGTAATCTCTGTTCGAATTGACTCATATGGACAATACGTGCTTCCCGTAAGTATTCTTTTCCGTCTATAAATAGAAGCAGCGCCGGGACTGAAAAAACAATGAACCGTTCTGCGATCTCTTCCACTACTGAAGAATTGATATGTGCGAGCTGGATTTCCGGAAACTTTTCCATTAGTTTCTCGACCTGCGGTAAAAGGGCATGACAAACACTACAGTCTGTATGCGATATATAAATAAAAGATAATGGATTGCTGGAAATGAAACTGTCCACAGCATCAATCGTGTGGAGTTCTTCGAAAGTTCTCATCCTGCACCACCTTTCTGTTCATTATATTTTAAACACTCATTAATAATTAAGATTTCTTCCTACTCGCATGGGACCATTATATATGTGAATTACATTCCCATTCAAGCTGAACATTAGACGTATATCTCTTCACGATTTTATCTTGTCGCAGCTAACGGATTCTGTTGTTTAATCTCCTTTATCGATACATGCATCGTATAATTTCCATATTCAAGTAGTTCATTAAGAAAAGAATTTAACTGCTCTTGCGATTTAACTTTTATTTTTATATGGTAACAGCCTTCTCCTGATACCCGGTGGACTTCTAGTACATCGTGGCGATCTTGAACAAAACGGATAAACGATTCATGGTTTGCAGTTTTCATATAAATAATAACAAACGCTGTGTAAGTTAGTCCTACTTTCATTTCATCTACTATTACAGAGTAGGCTTTAATGACACCACTATCCTCTAGTTTTTTGATACGATTTCCTACTGCCTGTCCTGTCATATGGATTTGCTCACCGAGGTCTTTCCATTGAATACGTGCATTTTCGGATAATAACTGAAGGATTTGAAAATCAATGTTATCTAGTTCCATCATAAATTCCTTTCACCATGAAATGATTTAATACATAAGTGTTTCATCAAAGTATCGATAGAAATAACAATATTATTTATCATTATATTGTAACAAAAATTTATGAATGAGGTGGATAAAATGAGTACAGCTTTAATCATTGTAGATATACAGAACGACTATTTTCCAAATGGTAAGATGGAGTTAAGCAATCCTGAGAAGGCAGCCGCTAATGCTGCAAAAGTTCTTGATTGGTTTAGACAAAATAACAAAGATCATATTTTTCATGTTCAGCATATCGCAGGCAGTCCAGAGTTAGGCTTCTTTCTTCCAAATACGGAGGGAGCTGAAATTCATGAAACTGTTCAACCATTAGAAAACGAAAGCATCATCGTGAAAAATTTCCCTAACAGCTTTTTGAAGACTGATTTAGAAAGCAAGTTAAGAGAAAAAGGTGTAACCAAGGTAGTTGTTGTTGGGATGATGACACATATGTGTATTGATGCAACAACCAGGGCTGCAGTTGATTTAGGTTTCGATACTACATTAATCGCTGATGCATGTGCAACTAGAGATATGGCTTATCAAGGTAATGTCGTTCCAGCTGAACAGGTGCAAAATGCGTTTGTCAGCGCACTTGAAAGTATGTACTGCGATGTAAAATCAACTGAAGATTTCCTAAAACAATAAGCTAACTATTAATTCTATATTAAAGGGAGTTTGTTTAAAAACAAGCTCCCTTTTTATTGCATTTGCTTATTTATGCTATTGATTCTTTTATATTTTCTAATCCATAACGATTAATAAATTTAAAAAAGGGTTCTCTTTTCTTGCCCTGCTCAGCATAAATCGTAATGATTTTTTCAACAGCATCATAAAGTTGTTCTGGTGTTAGCTGTTCCATCAAGAGAGTACCTGTTTTGGCATCCTTTCCTTTAGCTTTTCCACCAATATATAGGTCATATCCGTCTCTAACCTTCATTACACCGATATCATTCACTAATGGTTCACCACATCCAACCGGACATCCTGTATAAGCAGGGCGAAGTGTGAATGGTACTTCTTTTCTAGCTATTCGTTTATTAAGTTCAATGGCTACAGGCATTCCTTCTTCTTCCTCACCTTTACAAAAATTGCAGGTTCGTAAGCTTTTTACATAATTCCCGACTGGGTAACATGACAATCCGACTTCCTTGAATTTTTCTTTAACGAGTTCAACCTTCGTTTCTAATACTTCAATGTAAAGCTGCTGGAAGGTTGTTAATTCTAGTTCATCACCATCATTCATGTATTCGGCAATGACAGTCAATTGTTTTGCATTTAATTTTGCACCAAATGAGATTCCACCGTTCACGGCCAATTTGACCTTCTTCTCTTTGTGATCCACTGACATTCTCACATCCTACCAATCTATTTTTCAAATTATTTTAGATATAATCGATAGAGAAAACTACGTAAAATTGTAGTTTTCTCCATGAGTCTTTATTTGTTTAATTTTACTCGTTGTAGTCGTAGTGCGTTTAAGACAACTGATACGGAGCTGAATGCCATTGCTGCACCTGCTACCCATGGTGCAAGGAATCCTACTGCAGCAATTGGAATTCCAATTGTGTTATAGGCAAATGCCCAGAATAGGTTTTGCTTAATATTACGCATTGTTTTACGACTCATTAAAATCGCATCGGCAATACTATTGAGATCACCGCGAATTAATGTAATATCCGCAGCTTCCATAGCTACATCAGTACCTGTACCAATCGCCATACCAATGTCAGCTGTAGCAAGTGCTGGTGCATCATTTATACCGTCACCGACCATTGCTACTTTTTTACCCTGTTGTTGTAGCTTTTTCACTTCATCTGCTTTACCTTCAGGAAGGACTTCCGCAATAACCGAATCAACGCCTACCTCTTTCCCGATTGCCTGTGCCGTACGTTCGTTATCACCTGTCATCATAATGACATGAATCCCCATGCCTTGTAAGCGTTGAATCGCTTCCTTAGATGTATCTTTAATTGTATCTGCTACAGCAACTAGCCCTGCGTATTGTCCATTGATACCAGCTAACATCGCTGTTTTCCCGTTCCGCTCTAATTCTTCCATTGCTGGGAGAACGGATTGTATATCAATACCATATTGCTGCATGAGTTTACGTGTACCAATGACAATACCTTGACCTGATATCGTTGCTTGCACACCATAACCTGGAATTGCTTCGAAGAATTGAACATTTCCGAGTTCAATGCCTTTCTCTTGGATCCCTTGAACAATTGCTTCTGCTAACGGATGCTCGGATTGCTTCTCGGCTGCACCGATTAGTGATAAGAATTTCTCTTCATCTTGACCAGCTGCTACTAAAACATCAGTTAAAACTGGTTTACCATGGGTAACAGTACCTGTTTTATCGACAACTACTGTATCAATACCTTGTGTTTGTTCTAAATGCTCGCCACCCTTGAACAAAATACCAAACTCAGCTGCACGACCAGATCCTGCCATAATAGAGGTCGGAGTTGCTAAACCAAGGGCACATGGACACGCAATAACAAGAACCGCAATTAGTACTTCAAGTGCTGGTGTAAACTCACCAGGTTGAACCCATATAATCCATACTAGGAATGTGAGGACGGCAATCCCTACTACGATTGGAACGAAAATACCTGAAATTTGATCTGCCAAACGTTGGATCGGTGCTTTTGAACCTTGTGCATCCTCAACTACCTTAATGATCTGCGCCAAGGCTGTGTCACGACCTACTTTTGTTGCTGTCATTTTGATGAAGCCATTTTTATTAATGGTTGAACCGTATAAGACGTCACCAGCTTTTTTATCTACAGGTAAACTCTCACCTGTTAACATAGACTCATCAACTGCTGTTATGCCCTCTAACACTTCACCATCAACGGGAATCTTTTCACCCGGCTTCACTAAAATAGTGTCACCAATGACTACTTCCTCTAACGGTACTTCTTTTTCAATCCCATCACGTACAACAATAGCTGTTTTTGCCTGAAGACCCATTAATTTTTTGATCGCTTCTGATGAACGACCTTTTGCTCTTGCTTCAAATAATTTACCTAAAAGAATAAGGGTAATCAGTACCGCACTTGTTTCAAAATAGAGATGTGGCATATGGTGTGTTCCGGCTGTAATAATGGCTTGATACACACTATAGAAATAAGCTGCGGAAGTACCCATGACGACGAGTACATCCATGTTAGCTCCACCATTACGAAGTGATTTATAGGCCCCCACATAGAACTGTTTCCCGATAAAAAACTGTACGGGAGTTGCCAAAATTAGTTGGATCCATGGATTCATTAAGAAGTCCGGTACATATAAGAACGATGTAAAGGAAAAATGTCCAACCATTGTCCATAATAATGGTAACGATAAAATCGCCGATATGATGAATTTTCGTTGCTGGTCTTTAATATGCTTCTCACGGTGATCTACCTGTTCTTTATCTTCTTGTTTTTGGTGTGCCCCGTAACCAAGCTTCTCAACTTTTCCTATGATGTCTGCAATCGTAACTTCCGATGGATTAAATTCAATCGTCGCCTTTTCAAGTGCCAAATTGACGTTTGCTGTTGCAACACCTTCCATCTTATTTAATCCTTTTTCGATACGTGTTGCACAAGCTGCGCAAGTCATCCCTGTAATATCAAATTCTGCTTTTTGCTTTACTACACCATAACCGAGGGCTTCAATTTTCTTCTCAAAGTCAGCCTCACTCAGTTTTGACGGATCATATTTAATTGATGACTTTTCAAGAGCTAGGTTGACCGAAGCTTGCTCGACACCCTCCATTTTATTTAACCCTTTTTCAATGCGAGTCGCACAAGCTGCACAAGTCATCCCTGTAATTTGTATACTCGCTTCCTTTACTTTACTAGCTTCTAGTGTCTCTGTACTCATGGTCTTTTCCACCTCTATCATACCTATAAGGGGTATATTTTTTTGAAAATGAGAGAGTGCTATGAAAGCACTCTTATTCTACGTCATATCCTTGATCTTCAATTGTTTCCTTTATTTTATCTAGAGATACCTTGGATTCATTAAATGCGACTTCAACCAAAGCTTCGTCTAATTTTACGTTTACTTGGTTAACACCTTCTAATTCGCCAACGCTGCCTTCTACTGCTTTTACACAATGTCCACATGACATTCCTTGTACGTTTAATGTTACTGTTTGCATATTTATTCTCTCCTTTAATAGAAATGTTAATTATCACACTATACGATATAGGGGTATAATAACTTTAAATCCGTGTTCAAAAAGGAGGATGAAAAGGACCGAGAAGTTCGAGGCGGCGCAGCTTTGAGTAGCGGAACGTATGTAGTTAATACGTGAGCAACGGAAAAGCAAGCCAACGAAGAAATTCGATGTGTCATATTCACCGGACTTTTTGAACCTCTTTAAAAAAATTTATTTTCTTATTTTTTCATTAGTTTCTGGATGGTAACGACTAATTCGTCTAGAACCTCATTATCACCTTCCGAAAGACGGTCTACGACACACCCTTTTAAATGACCTTCTAGAAGGATTCTTGCTACACTATTTAAAGCAGACTGTGTTGCAGAAATTTGAGTAATCACATCATCACAGTATATGTCCTTCTCGATCATTCCCTTTATGCCCCGGATTTGTCCTTCGATCCGATTTAATCGAGTTGTTAAATCCTTTTTCACACGTTCAGGATGATGGCTTTTTCGACCAGACGTATGACATGCTACTTCTTCAGCTTTATTTTCCATAGCTCAACCTCCTATCTTGATACCATCATAGCATACCCACGAAGGGTATGTAAAGTACTAGTATCAAATTATTAATATAATTTCCCATTACATACAGAATATAATTTGTTATATATGATTACCAAATCATAAAAATATCGGATACTTAATGTAGCAGAACGCCACTCCGTATCCGACCTTACTCTCATCTATTCAATAAATTAGCGAGGATTCCCATTCGGGTTTCCTAAATCATTCGTGGCAGTTTCCACTTCAACATCTATATTGCTGCCATAGACAGATGAATATGTTTTCCAGCCACCGTCGACATTTTTTACAGAGAATCCGTTATTTTTTAAAATACGGCTAGCTAAATAGCCTCTCAAACCAACCTGACAGCTTACGTAAATGGTTTTGTCTTTTGGCAGTTCATGTAATCTATTTCTAAGATCATTCAATGAAATATTGATAGATCCATTTATATAACCAAATTCACGTTCCATTGGTTCCCGGACATCAATTAACAATCCACCATTAGCTATAATTTGATTGACTTCATGCCACTGAATTTGTTCTAATTCGCCTTCCATTACATTTGTTGCAACATAACCCGCCATATTTACAGGATCTTTTGCAGAAGAATAGGGTGGAGCATACGATAATTCAAGATTTGTTAGATCTTCTACTGTTAATCCACCTTTTATTGCAGTTGAAATGACATCCATTCGCTTATCGACTCCATCAGCACCTACCGCTTGAGCACCAAATATCTTTCCTGTCTCTTTGTCAAAAATAAGCTTTAAGGAAATTGGCGCTGCACCTGGATAATAACCCGCATGGGAGCTTGGATGAATATGAATAACCTCATAGGCTGTCCTATTTCTTTTCAATGTTTTTTCATTGTTTCCGGTTGAAGCGACTGTTAAGTCAAATACTTTTGCAACGGAAGTTCCAAGTGTTCCATGATATTTCTCTTTGTGTCCCATCATATTTTTCGCAGCAATACGGCCTTGTCTATTCGCTGGCCCCGCAAGAGGAATTGCCGTATTGGTGCCATTAATAAAATCGACTACTTCAATCGCATCTCCTACAGCATACACATCTTCATTCGATGTTTGGAGGTATTCATTTACAATAATATGACCCCGTTGACCTAATTCAAGTCCGGCATTTTTGGCTAGCTCAGTTTCAGGTCGCACTCCAATTGAAAGAATCGTCATATCTGTTTCGACTTCTGTTCCATCCGATAAGATTATCTTCTTACCATTGTCTGTAAAGAACTGAACTCCATTTTCTAAAATTAAACGTACACCTTTTTCTTGTAAGTGTTTGTGTAAAATACTTGCCATTTCAAAATCAATCGGGGCCATGATTTGATTAGCCATTTCAATAATTGTAACTTCAATACCGCGGTCAACTAGGTTTCTGTTTCATGGATTACTCCCCCCATAAAGTTGGTATTTCCAGCCCCTGTATACCCGTACGGGTATATAACAAGTTAAAAAATTTAATCACATTTAGGTTTTAATACCTTTCTATGTTATTATGTTTGTTTGTATACCCCAATGGGTGTAACGCCATTGGGATAAATCATTACTTTACTAAGCTCATGACCTTTTCTGGGTCAAAGCCTAAAACCCATTGGCCATTTATTTCAGTTTGCGGCATTCCTAATTGACCTGTTGTTTTTACTAGACGATTTGCAGCAGCCTGATCCAATTGTACATTTACTTCATTGAATGATAGTCCTTGTTCTTTTAAAAAGTTTTTCATCATATCACAATATGGACAAGTGCTAGTCGTATAGACAGTAATTTGATTCATAAATTACGGCTCTCCTTTTTCTATTCCTATATTCTTAAAATTAATCCCAAAATTAAGAGGTTGAACATTAATTAACTACTATACTTAGCATTCAACACCTCAAACATTCGAACCGGATCAAATCCAAAAATCCATTCCCCGTTAATACTAGTCTGTGGAACGGAGAATCTTCGTGTTTTCCCTATGAGTTTAATCATTACTATTGGATTAAGATCGACATTTACCTCTTTAAATTCGATATCCATATTGGTTAAAAAACTCCTAACCATGCCACATACTGGACACATCGTAGAGGTGTAGAGTGTGATATCTTGTTTCATTATAGGTAGACCTCTATTTCTTATTTTTGTACTAAAATAAGGGAATCCTGGTTCTTCTCAACCCTCTTTTATCTGTCCTTCAATTAATTCGTGTTAATCGATTACTTCTTGCCTCTGCAAGGACAGTTACTTATTTGATAACTGGCAATATGATATCCCTTGCTTAATAAAAACCTAATCCCTAAATTAAGCTCAAGGTGATCATTTGCAATCACATGTAATTTTTCATTTGGAATTTCTTGATTAAATCGTTTTAAATATGAAAATGGTATACGCAAATCACTTTCATTGTGATTGACATCAATATTATATTCCCTTATATCTAGAACCACAGTGTTTGACATAATTTGGCCGACTTTTTTACAAGGAATGCCTATTACAGGAAAATATCTTTTATATAACATTATACTCAGAAGTAAACCCACAACAATTAATATAAGATAGGTACTCATAGTCACCACCCCTTATACATTAGGATATACCCAATATATACCCTAGTGGGTATTAAAGTCAAGTTCATTTATTCATAAACTTTACACTAACTTCTATTTGTTCTTTCGTTAGTTTTAAAGCTTTTATGAGACCCATCCTCAAAAAACTTTAGTATATTGACTCTCATTTTTTATTCATTACGAGTTATTTCTATTGTCCATCGGTTTTTTGACCTACAAATTGGATGACATGTGACAAGCCATTATGAAGTTCACCTTCGTTACGGGTAACCTCGCCCATGAAGAAGTGAACAATGCGCCACTCAGCAAAGATTTTTAAAAACTCTTCAGGTTTATATAGAAAGTCCAAATCTTGCGGTCCGCCACTTCCCTAGCTTACTTGAAATAAAAGAGACTATCCGTCTGCTTAAGAGGATTGTAATAATGAGGAAACACCCTAGTTATTGGGTTTTGGCTCTTCTATAACTGAATCTATGCTGTGTTGAAAAAATAAAAGGAAAAATTTCCTTTATTTTGTTAAATACTGATATTTCCCTTAAAATACAGGAAGATTTTCCGCTTATATTACCAAAATCAAAAGTTTTTGTCATATTTAGAGCTGATAAGCGGAAAAACTCCGCTTATATCAGCATCTTAAGCCCAAACATATACAATAGCAGGAAATTCTCCGCTTATGAATTCTTGTCCCTCACCAAAATCACCAAAAAATATTGCTTCGTAATACATATGATACAAATAAAGATATAAAGAAAAATAATATAATAAAGGAATCACTTAATTGTATTCCAAAAGTCTTTCTTAGAAATGTTCCAACAAATAGATAGAACTGATTCCAATATGAACCAGCCCCATCCACTTATATATTTCATTTTTACGGATTCCTCACAATTCATAGCCACTCATCAGCTAGTATTCCATAAACAACATGGTCAACATAATGATCATATAACCATTCTGCTTTTCTAATAGTGCCCTCATTTACAAAACCTAGTCTTTCCGGAATACCTCTGCTTTTCTTATTTCCTTCAGCAGCCCTAATTTCTACTTTATTTAATTTTAGTTCAGCAAAAGCATAATCAGTTAATGCCCTTACTACCTTAGTCATAATACCATTTCCTTGATACCCATGCCCTAGCCAATAACCAATATATGCTGTTTTGTTTGACCAATTAATGCTATTAAAGCCGGAAACTCCAGCAATATCCCCTTTAAATTGAATAACTGCATGTAAACTTTTATTTTCGGCAAAGCCGTTAGTACACATTTTTATAAATCCAACTGTATCTTCAATTTTTGTCGTACCATCCAGCCATGGAAGCCATTCTCTTAAATACTCTCTTGAATCATTCGTTAATTCAAAGATTCTTTCTGCGTCACTTAACCCGATTAGCTTTAATGACACATCCTCATCAATTTTATGTATAAACACATGAATCACTCCCAACAATTTAATCTAGCAAACTAGTAATTGTGAATATTCTAACATACAATATAAAATTAGAACCAGCTCCTGGTACAGTAATGCTTTGATACCTCAGGATGATGGTCCTAGTTATACACGTTCTTTCTAATTTCCTTTACTTCCTCAATACTTAACCTTGTCATTTTTGCAATCTTTTCATCTGGAAAATTTTCGCGAATTAGTTCCACAGCGAGATTTTTACGCTCCTCTAATTTTCCTTCTTGTCTTCCCTCGTATCTCTCCTGTTTGAAGGCATCTGCTAGTGTTGGTGATTTTTTCATTTGCTTTGAATGAATCATGTGATTAGCTCCCTTCTGGATTAATGGCACGATTTCTTTTCTTAATTCCCTTGTCAGTTCGTGTGGAATTTGTAATAGATAATCAATGAAGTAACTAACGTATTATTTATGAATCATGGAGTACGATGTCTTTTCTTACTTCCGTTCTGCCTTATATTTTCAAACATCGTTTCAACAAAAAATGGGACACGGTTGTTGCCCCCGAGTCCCACCATCCTTCTCATATATATTTCGCCGTTACGGATCGTTCGCAATCTAAAATGCCTGCAGGTGGACCTTCGTATAGGATTTCTCCACCGCCTGCGCCACCATCTGGACCCAAATCAATGATCCAATCACTATGACGGATGACATCAAGGTTATGTTCAATGACGACGACAGTATTGCCCTTTTCTACTAATTTATCGATAATATTAAGAATTGTAGAAACGTCTGACATATGCAATCCAGTTGTCGGTTCATCTAAAATATAGATACTCCCCTTCGTGCCTAGTTCCTTTGCTAGTTTCAATCTTTGACATTCACCACCTGATAATGTGCTTAGTGGTTGGCCAATTGACAAATAGCCTAGGCCGACTGTCTCCATGCTTTTCAGCTTCGTTTGAATACTCTTCACTTCGAAGAATTCCAAAGCTTCTGTGACGGACATTTCCATGATTTCCACAATATTTTTACCTTTGTATAAGTATTTGAGCACATCCTGCTTGAAACGATCCCCTTTACACTCACTGCATTCTACTTCCATGACATCCATGAAGGATAGATTCAGTTGTACAGATCCAGTTCCACCGCATGTTTCACAAGCTCCCTTTGAATTATAGCTGAATAACCCACTCTCTACTTTATTCTCATCTGAGAATGCCTTGCGAATCGCATCCATAATGCCTGAAAATGTTGCCGGGTTTGATCGGATATTAGCATGAACTGGGCTTTGATCAATCCGAATCGCTTCTGGAAAATCCTTAGCAAAAACTTTATTTACAAGTGTACTTTTACCCGAACCAGCTACACCAGTAATCGACGTGAATACCCCTGTTGGGATACGAAGGCTCTCGTCTTTCAAATTATGTAGACTGCTTTTTCTACTTACTAGAAAATCAGAAACAGGTCTTGGCTTTGCTTTTCTTTCCGATTTACGGTTTAGATAGTTTCCAGTTAGTGTATCTGAGGCTAATAATCCCTCGTAACTACCGCTATACATAATGTTTCCACCACGAGCACCTGCTTTCGGTCCAACATCAATAATATGGTCTGCAATCTGGATGACGTCAGGATCATGCTCTACTACTAAAATGGTGTTGCCCTTGTCGCGGAGCTTAACAAGCAATTCATTTAATCGGTACACATCACGTGGGTGGAGTCCAGTGCTTGGCTCATCAAATATGTACATTAACCCTGTTAGGTTACTGGACAAATATTTCACCATTTTTACCCGCTGAGACTCACCACCAGATAAGGTGGGTGTTTCCCTTGTAAGGGTCAAATATCCTAGACCAATCTCACATAGATTTTTCAAACGTTCGACGATACCGTCAATAATTGGTTTGGCATTTGGCTCGTCTATTTTTTGAAGAACTTCAATTAATTCATCCAATTGTATCGAGGTGAGGTCATAGATCGAATAGCCCTTATATGTAGACGACATCACTTTCTCGTTATAACGAGTTCCTTCACAGGAAGGGCACGTACGAGTTGTAGTATAATCTTTTAGCTTCTTCGCGGCAGCTTTCGTAGTGTCTTTTTCACGATTCACATTTTGCCGCATGAATTTGACAGCTAATCCTTCATACGTAGTGTTCATTTCTTTACCCATGTAATCTACCTTAACTTTTTCTTGCTCAGCATAAACCAGCTTATCAAATTCTTCTTTTGTATAGTCTTTTATTTTTTTATCATTGTCGAAAAAGCCAGATTCTGCATAGGCTTTCCATTGCCATGTTCCTGGTCCAAAGCCTGAAAGTAAAATGGCTCCTTCATTCAGTGACTTATCCATATCGATTGCTGCATCTGTATTTAATGTAATAATTTTCCCAAGCCCTTCACATTTCGGGCACATCCCAATGGGATCATTAAAGGAATACGCATTTGTATAGCCGATCTGTGGTTCGGCAAAACGAGAAAACAGCAATCGCATTAAAGGGTTAATATCTGTAGCCGTTCCAAGTGTAGACCTGGCATTACCGCCTAGTCGCTTTTGATCAACAACAATAGCAGTTGAGAGATTGTTTATTTCATCTGCTTCCGGCCTGCTATATTTCGGTAGAAACTGACGAGCAAAGCTACTAAACGTTTCGTTTAACTGACGTCCTGCTTCTTGGGCAATTGTATCAAACACAATCGATGACTTTCCTGAACCAGATACCCCTGTAAAAATCGTAATTTTACCTTTTGGAATCTGTAGATTAACATGTTTCAAATTGTTTTCTCTGGCATTAATCAGTTCGATATACTCCTGTGTCATTCATTCTCCTCCTTTGGTTTTAGAAATAAGGCATATGTAAATGTTCAATCTGGGAATTCCAATCTTAGCAGTAGAGGGTTTGGAGTGCAAGGGGAATTTTAAATATTTTCATAAATATGAAAAAGCTCCTTATCCCCATTATTGGTAAAATTCGGGAGAAACAGACACTGGAATATAATTTTCAGGAATTGTATATTTTTACAAAAAATAAAAGCTGCCGTAGCAGCTAAGTCTTGAAATACTTTATCCATGTTAGTAAAAGCTCTGTTACCTTTAATTGATATTAAAATGATGGATATGTAATTTTTCCTGTTTCGACTAGTTCCTTCAAACCTAAAAACATATAATGCCAGCCTTGTTCGGTCTCTTTTTTCCAAGCTTCATGTGCTTTTTCAATATCTTTTATGGTCCAACCTTCTTCATGGGTCACATTAATTTCTTGTGTGAAGTTCATTTCGCAGCCTAATTCAAGCGATTGGATCTCCACTGTAATGTCGTCTTCTAAATCACTAAATTGAGGCATTTTGAATGTGAAAACAAGTTTCGTAGGTGGTTCCACCACTTTGTATTCTCCAATAGCTCGGTAATCTTTTCCACCTCGATGATCCACAATTTCCCATGTACCGCCGACACGAGGATCACTCTTCGCCACTTTATTTGTATGTTCCATGGTGAACATCCATTTTTTAAGCATTTCTACCTTAGTCCACGCATTAAACACTTTTTCTGCTGGAACATCAAATTTGCGTTTCATATTAAGGGTTGTTATTGATGTTTTTGTCATACAATCCATCCTCTTCAACGATTATTATTCTGCTATTCTCTAAACCCAATCTTATGTTCTAGTTCATACTTCTGACGCAAGTGATGGCGAAAATGCATACCGACAAGATCGAACCACTCGCTTGCGTTCAGCCATCCAAATCCATCATGCTTAACTTTGTAGTTTGGATTTATAGCATCTACTCTAGATTCCCATTGTCTCAATCTCTTCATTACTTGATCTAGCCTACTCGTAAGGTCTTCTTTACTATCTGAATTACTTGGTGGGGTATTTAGTTCGTCAGGTAACCTGATTTTAATTGGCGGGAACCCTCCAATTTTAAATAATTGCTCACCAAAATCCGTTTTTCCAAGCTCTTGCTCAACCTTTAATGTCGCACAAGTTTCCACATGATCGAGGTACTCCATAGCAACGAGAATCACATGGTCATACATTTGACCAATGGACCAAACCCCTTCTGCTGTTATAGATCTTAGTTGCTCAAGTGAATAGTTTTGCAGTTCGCTTTTGTATGTTTCAATCAGCTCCAAATTGCTCATTTAATCACTCCAAATTAATCCTACTTAGATCAACACACCAGATAGCTTAAAATCCTGCTTCTTCTTTCCTTAAATTGTTTATACACTAGTGAACCTTCGTATACTTTATATTTTCTTTTAGAACTATAACAAAGTACCTCATAGTAAATCATTGTTATCCTCCGGAGACTATATGCCAATGGAGATGTTTGGAGTCTTGATAATCTCCTAAGTTAGTAATAACTCTACAAGCCCCGTTTTCTTCCGTAACCATAGTCGCAACCTTTTTAATCACTCCCAGTAGTTCTAATAATAGTTCGTTATCATTTTCTTCCAATGTAAGTAAAGAAGGAATATGTTTCTTAGGTATAGCAACAATATGGACTGGATAAAAGGGTCTTGTATGATAATAGGCTAATACATTTTCTGTTTCCAACACTTTATTTACTTCGGTTTTTCCACTTAATACTTCATCGCAATAAAAATCTTCAGTCATAATGCCCTCCCAAAATTACTTTATTTTCTTTTATAGCCGATTGGTTTTTTTATAACCTATCGGCTTTTAATTTACTAAATAAAAGGATTTAATACGTTCTAATTTTCATACAAAATAACAGTGCTTTATTCTCTTAGTACGGTAGATAGGGAAATAAGAATTGGTCCAGCGAAATCGGATGCCTCCGCCCCTTTTGGATTATGAAGGCGGAACAGAAAAGCATCGCCCGATTCCGAGGTCCATACGATATAATCACTAATGCCTTCCTTTCCGGAAGCTTGAAGGTAGAGATCCGCGAAACCAAGTGGATGTTCAACCAACTCGCCGCTAAAATTGGACACATCACCGATTTGACTTAGCTCTTCCATACCCGCTACTTCAAGTTTAGTCAAATCATAATCGGATGGAAGTGGTTCAATATCAACGTAATATCCTGGATTACCACTCAATGATAGGTGACCAGTAGTTGCATCAAATGTAAATTTGTCAAAGACATACAAAGAAAATCCTTCCCCTTGGTGTAAAGTAGCCTCTAGTTTCTGATTCCCCTCAGATGTTAGCAATTCAAAGCTTTCGACTGCTGGGCGAGTTTCTTTAGCAGTTGGATTTTGCTCGGAAGAAGAAGGCGAAACCGATTCAGTTTCTGGGGTCTCCTTTTTCGTAGTACTGGAAGGCTTTGTTTCTCCCGTACAAGCACTAAGCATGAAAACGATAACGAGTGCCGAGATACTTTTCCAAATGGAATATCGGCTTTTCATTGTAATCGCTCCTTTCAAATTAGAACTTTTTTTCTAAAGTGTATTTACTCTTACTTTATGCTCCTTAAATATTAGACGGATAAAGGTTAAATTAGTTACTTATTTATTCCCTAAAATTGGCCCATTTCAATGAATTTTTTTACTCATTTTCTTTCACCACATTCTGCCGCTTTCTTTGCCTGGATATATTTTTGTTTTAAATGTTTTTATTAAAAAAACTCTTTAAGAATTGTTTGGATCTTATAGATGGGTGAATTTTTGTATCTTGTGGACTGGTATCAAAGTTGAATAAATCAAATCTTATAGGTAAAAATACTATTGATTTAAATGCACTATATTTTTATTCAAAAGGAGGTTGTTTATGATAAGGAAATGGAAAATGTATTTGATACTGGTTCTGCCTTGGTTAACTGTAAAAAAACTTGGAAAAAACTCATTACTCCGTTTCCTGCCAACTATTGTTTTTAGTGACTTAGTTATTGCATTAATAAGTGAACTATCTCAAAAGTTAAAATGGTGGAAAGTAAAAAATCCGTTATTTCCAAAATTAGCAACTGATGTCTCTTTTGTTTTTGGTCCTTTTACTATTATAAATTTATGGATCTTTAAACTGACATTCAAAAGATTCTGGTTATATTTATTGACCAATATATTTGCCGACTACTTATTTGCCTATCCATTAACAACCTTTGCAGAAAAACTACGCATATATAAAATGGGAAGAATGAGCCGAAAGCAGCTTTTCCTTTTAAGCCTCGCGGTAGCAGTACTTAACTACTTGTATCAATCATTATTTGTTGAACCTTTAAGGAGGAATCAGACGACTGATGATAATAAAGAACCCTAGTTTAGTTGTTATTCAAAACTAAGGTTCTTTTAATAAATATACCCTTTACTTTAAATGTTCTTTCTAATTCCCCTAACTTCCTCCACACTTAATCTAGTCATCTTTGCAATCTTTTCATCTGAAAAGTGTTCACGAATTAGTTCCATTGCAAAATTTTTACGTTCCTCTAATTTTCCTTCTTGTTTTCCTTCATATCTCTCTTGTTTGAATGCATCCGCTAGAGTAGGTGATTTTTTCATTTGCTTTGAATAAATCATATGATTAGCCTCCTTCTCAATTAATGGTATGATTTCTTTCCTTAATTCCCTTGTAAGTGTATTTGGTATTTGTAGTAGATAATCAATGAAGTAAAATAATGCGGTAATGTACAGTTCATGGGGATATTTGTCAGTGTCCAAAGCTGCTTCAAGTAATTTTCTTTTGATTTCAAATCTTTTATTATAGTCTGTCTTTGTTAAATGTAAGTGAATCCCCGCTAAGATTGCTAAGGCGATTGGATTTGATGAGGTTTCTAACGATGGAATAGCTTCATGTGTAAATTTGTACGTATTGTAATGGTATATTACTTTTGTACCGTAAAAGGAATATTGATATGGTTCAGGTTGAAATGAATGAGAAACATCTGTAACAACTGCAATTGCATAGACTTCCGTTGAAAATCGATCATACAATCGGTAGAAATATTGGAACATCCTTTTAGAAAGTTCGGGATCTTGACTTCCCTGAACTTCAATATGGATAAGGATATATTTTTCCAAGCCATCCTTTAAATATACCTTAACAACCTTATCTACATAATTTCTTCCCTTTTTTACTTTTATAATTTCTTGAAACAATTCTTGTTCCAAAAAATCATGTCCCTTCATAAAATCAATTGCCTCAAAAAGATCCGGAGCAAAAAATAGAATAAATTCTTCGAACAAGTCACCAATGACTTTCTTCCAAAGACCATCATAATCAGTTTGTTGATGATTGTATTCGCTAGATTTTTCAAGCACTAGTAGATTTGTCATTAGTTTACCACATCCCTTTTGGAAATATAAGTATTCAAAAATATTATACCAATTAAGAACATATGTTTCTATATATTTTCCGATTTAAAATTTTATACTCTCTTCAATCTATTTATTTTTCATTTTCTCTTTACTTAAGCATAGTTAAAAAATATTAAAAATAAATAACTGAGGCTTAATGAGAGAGGGTTTAAACCACGAAGATATCGAGGGAGAGTTTAGAAAATCAACAAATTTGGATATATGGGATTTCTATACTAGCCGGAGGAGTTTTTGGTCTTGCATACGAGGAGGTAGCGACCAGATTAAGCTGTACAATTTCTCCACTTATAGCCTTTCTCTTGTATGCCATGTTTGCACAAATTCCATTTTTAAAATTGCGTGAAGCTATTTCAAATATGAGATTCATAGTAGCACTGCTAATTAGTAATTTTATAGCAGTTCCTCTCATCGTTTGGTTATTACTATTACTATTTCCACAATCCCCGCCTATTTTATTAGTATTTGTTTGGTTCTTCTTACACCCTGTATTGACTATGTAATAGTCTTTACTCAATTAGGAAAAGGAAATGAGAAATTAATGCTCGCCTCCACACCTATTTTATTTGTCGTCCAAATGGTATTACTACCATTATATTTATGGCTATTTATCGGTGAAGAAATGATAGGAGTTGCTCATGCAAAGCCATTCCTGGAGGCATTTTTATTATTAATTGTTGTACCTCTTCTAGTCGCTGTAATGACCCAAATATATGCTAAAAAAAGCGAGCTCGGAGAAAAAGTATTAGGCGTGACAGCATGGTTTCCCGCTCCATTTATGACCTTTGTATTAATTGTAGTAGTAGCTTCACAAATTGGGAAGGTATACAGTGACATCTCGATTATAGTTCGAGTAATACGATATATGTTTTGTTTTTAATCATTACACCACTTGTATCTTGTCTAATCGCATCCATTTTCGAATTAGATAGTGGGGCAGGAAGATCTTTGATTTTTAGTACAGGAACAAGGAACTCCCTTGTCGTCTTTCCTTTAGCGTTAGCTCTACCTGATCTTGACCATTTCTCAATTGGTCCTTGGTCAAATCGTATAGTTTAAGTAGAACACAAAAGCCGATTCCATCACATACGGGAATTCGGCTCTTTTAGGTTGTTATAACAAAAGATTGTAAAAGATAAAGTCAACTTTTATTATCATTTACTTCAACCGATGTTGGTCCGGTTAAAGTTTTCATTATCTTTGAACGCTCTTCTTCTTTTTATGTGCAGGATATTCTGCAGTCTTTCGTCTCTAAGGTAAATCCCTGCCCATGTTAATATCCCTAAATATACAGGAAATAAAGTATGAGAAAATAAGGGATTATCGATGCGAACGTGTGAAGCGACTACCCCACCCAAAAAACCTGTCAATAATATGGCTCCAAGTATAGATGTTTGTGGAATTGCATATAGGATTACTGAAAGAAATGCAAGAAGACCAATGATTGTAACATGATTTTCAGCAAAGCCCATTTCAACCGTTCCTTCTACACTAACCGTAAGTTTAAACAGCTTCGTAATGCTATCAAACAGCATAAATAGAATAACAATTCCACTCATCACACGCGCCGTCCAGAGCCGACCTTTAGAAATAGATTGATTCATAATATCCTCTCCCTGCTCTTATAAGTTTGATGAAGCAAGTTGAACTAAGGAAATAAGCTGATTGTAATCAGGTTTCTCACCTTTAGCGATTTTCAATGTTTTTCTTTCTGAAGGACCATCAAAGTTTTTAGGAATATCAAGGTCTGTCGTATTAAATATCGTAAAACTGACAGCCTTCTTGGATGTTGAAATTACAGCAGCATATTTACCATTCTTCAAAAAATGAGGCTTTTTGTATTGCATTCTTTCCTGGGCTTCCGGGATAGCTTGATGCACTGCTTCACGAAGATCATCACATAGCTGTAATTGCCAAGGTTCCTCCAAGCTTTTAATAAAATCTGTAACTTCCAGATTCATGAACCACTCCTCCTTCTTCATATGATTTTTAAAAATATTGCCTACTATAACTTTACTAAAGGTAAGTTATTAATCATTATAGTAAATCTTAACTTTACATTTGTCAAATTAAATTAGACCTAATTTTCAGTTAAACTTGACTTTAAGTAATATTATTTATAACATTAAGACAATAAAGGATTATGGAAGGTGAATAAGATTGGGGAAGATCCGCAACGCAGAACGCACTCGTAAATCAATATTAGAAGCAGCAAGAGAAGAATTTTTCGAGAGGGGATATTCAGGGACACGTATTGAATCAATCGCCAAAAGAGCTGGTGTTAATAAACAATTGATTTATCATTATTTTAAGGGGAAAGATCAGCTCGTCAATGAGACCATCAATGACTTTCTTACCTCCTTGCCAGCGGAGCATCTCGCATTGCCAGTTAATCCAGTACAAATTGCTGAGTTCAGATATCATGTAAACCAGGAATATTTGATGGATTTTCTTAAATTTACAGCTTGGGAAGCAATTGAAAAAGGTCCAAATAACTTAAAAGGGGTTCAACAACGCGAAAAGGTTCTTCAGTCATACAACGAAGATATGAAGGCCAAACAAGAAATGGGGTTAGTTCCAAAGGAAATCGATCCTACAATGATTACATTAATGATGTCGAGCATAACAATATATCCTCTTCTTTATCCTGACGTAACTCGTATCATAACTGGTTTAGATCCAGAGGAACCTGAATTTAAAGAAAAATGGACACATTTCCTTCGCCAGATAAGCGAACGAATCTTTCAGTAAAATATCAGAAGTACGTGCTACCGAAATAATATAACAAGTTCTCTTTTGAAGTACAAAAAGAGGAAAAACAATTTAAATGGTATCAACAAAAGTTGTAGATTGGTGAGCAATTAAGGAGACAGAAAAGTTGTAGCTGCGCTTATTCGGATAGATATAAGTTGCCGATTGGCGAACTCTACGGGCGAAGACAGGTGCGTAAGTTCGAAAAAGGCAGAGATGTAAAATTAACTAACGATAATAAGCGCATCTTGTTGAGAGATATGGTCTAGCTAAAAAGATAAGGAATGCATCTCATCTCTCACTGGTTCAACCAACAATTAAACTAAATATACGTTCGTATGCATCATAAATTTTATTTGCCTCTTGATGTTGTTTGAACTCATATTTATATTGACCAACAAATAAATCTAATTCACGAAGTTCAATAAAAATATTCACTAAAACCTTTGGAACCTCTTCCCACGAATAAATCTCGTCGATAATATCGGATATTTCATGATAGATTCTTTCGAATTGTTGTTCATCCATTCCATTGCCATTTTGTAGTTTTTGAAAAAAGTTTCCGTTTTCGTTGATTTTTTCAATCAACCCATCAATCACTTTCGCTTTTTCGGGCTCTACTTCCCCCTTTTCCTTCATACATCTTTGAATCAGCTTTTTAGTATAGTCAGCTGCATTCTTGATTCGGACAGATTCTTCATTACCATATATTAAAGAAAAGTTGTACAGTTCATCATACAGGCCAATTAAAGTATGGACGATTTCTCCCGGAATGCTTGGCCGATTTTCCCATTCATCCGCACAACCGGTGAGTGCCTTAATTAACTTTTCATATTCATTTTCATCGAAACCATTTCTCATTCGCAGCTCTACGAGTAAATTTATTTCCGCCCGTTCTAAGTCTTCTATTAGCTTTTTGTCTTTCACAATCCCACTCTCCCTGAAAAGATCTTTCACGAACTTGCATCAGTTTCATATGATTGCTTATCCCATTTGAATAATCCCTCCAGAGATATTAAAGCTTAAAAAGGGATTTCCAAATACTCGATTAAGTGTTGGCTCTACTTACCGTAAGTGTTACATCATTATCAACCAATGATCCCGTTACATAATCGCGTCCTATACGGACCACTTCATACCAGGATACTATCATTTTAGTAAAGGCTTAATATAAAATATTAATTACTTATTTGTTACCGAGTTGTTCCGCCAATCCGTTCATTATATGATATCAAAAACACTTTCTATCCACTAGTATAGTAATGCTTTTACACACTAGGGATCTTGCATTATTATCGTTCCGGGGAGTGCTAACTTAGTACAAAGTCTATTAAATGCTGACTTTGTGAATGACATCAACATGATTATCCGCCCTGTTATCCTCGGAAGCGGTAAGCGATACCTTGGTTGCATTGGCGCAAGGAACGACTTTAAGCCCATTTATACACAACTCTATGAAACAAGTGGCTCAATAAGACTTTGATATGAGATCGAAAGTAACCAAATAAAATAGACCTAGTTTAACAGCAGAACAAAAAGCCAATTCCTTCGCACACGGAATTTGGCTCTTTTACATACACTTCTTTTATAGTGATTTATTAAAATTTTGGATGGTTTACGGTTTGGTTATCATCCATGTAACACCGAATTTATCAATAACTTCCCCATAATATGCTCCCCATGGCTGCATTGAAAAGGGGTACTTGTTTTCTCCCCCCTCGCCAAGCTTGGCATATGCCTCTCCTGCCTCAGACTCATTGTCATAGGTTAAAGCTAAACTGATGCTACGGCTAGTAGAAATTGGCTCAAAGGAATCGGAGATCATGAGCATATTACTTCCGGCTACCATTAATGACAGATGCATAACTTTATCCTTCATTGCTTCCGGAGTTCCCGGTGCCTCTCCGAATGTTTTAAGTGATACAATTTCCCCACCTAATGACTCTACATAAAAATCCGCCTGGCTTCGAGCATCCTCTGACATTAAATAAGCGTTTAATTGTGTTCCCATTTTTTCAACAACCTTTCCATTTTAATTTGTCTTTCTATATATACGACGAATAGTACTTCATTAAATCGACATAGGAAAAAACTTTTTTATATTTTTTTCAACATAGTAAGATGATCCTGTAAAGCGTCTTCTAGCGCTTTTAATCCTGGGTCTTTTTTGGATTCTAGTTTCTCTTTTAGTCTTCGAATTTCTATCTCATACTTACCTTTTGCCTCTGGAACCGGCATGCTTAACGCCCAATGTAGTGCCTCGTCCTCCGTACTCGCATCAATCACCATATATTCCGTGATAAGGTCTTGATTTACCGGAAGTGAGCCTGTCAATACCTGTGGTTTTCCGCCATCTTTTGGATATGTTATTCTTATACCGTTTGAACTTAACTGAAGTTTTTCATCGGCAAAAAGTACACCTTTCTTAGCTAGCGATCTCTTATACGAGATCATTGCATCGCGGTAATCCTTTCCGTTGGCTAGTTCTGCCTCCAAGTACTCTGTGGCTTTGATTATCAATAAGAATCTCATTATTTTCCCCTCCTTATTTAAGTTGGAAGAAATGATGAGCAGAATAGACTGCTCACTTATTCCTTTACCAACACAACGAATAAGGAACGGGATAATCGACAAGGCTGAGAAAAAAATTTTTTATGCAGATCCTTCTCCACATTCCTTCGCGCGATTTAGTAGAAGGGTTTGTTCACGTTCATTCTGGGTAAGAGATGCAGCACGTTCAAATTCTGTCCGCGCTTCATCAAAACGTCCTAGCTTCACAAGGAGATCCCCGCGAACACTCGGCAATAGATGATATTTCTTCAAGCTTTGGTCAGCATTCAACTGGTCTACAATCTGGATGCCAATGTCCGGACCAAATGCCATGGATATCGCAACTGCCCGGTTTAATTCTACGATTGGCGAGGGCATTACAATCGAAAGCGCTTCGTAAAGAACTGCAATCCGTGGCCAATCTGTCTCCTCAGGAGACGGTGCCTGAGCATGGCAAGCCGAGATGGCTGCTTGCAATGAATAAGGTCCAAGTGAACGTCCTAGCTTCCGGCTGCGCTCTAATGCTGCCAAACCACGGCGAATCAATAATTGATCCCACTGTGCCCGATTTTGATCCATCAGAAGAACAGGTTCTCCCTTTGAATTAACTCGAGTTTTGAACCGAGAAAATTGAATTTCCATTAAAGCAACAAGTCCATGAACTTCTGGTTCATTAGATGCGATTTCGGCAAGGACTCGTCCCAGTCTCAGTGCCTCTTGGCATAGTAAAGGACGGATCCAGTGTTCACCAGAAGTAGCTGAATAACCTTCATTAAACATAAGGTAGATCACTTCAAGCACAGTAGACAGGCGATCATTAAGATCCTCTCCGTGAGGTACCTCAAAAGGAATCTTTTTTTCGTTAAGGGTCCTCTTAGCACGGACAATTCTCTGAGCAATGGTTGATTCCGCGACAAGAAATGAACGTGAAATCTCTTCCTTGGTAAGTCCGCATAACAGTCGTAATGTTAAGGCAACTCTTGCCTCCTGGGACAATACGGGATGACAGGTCATAAAAATCAGACGAAGGAGATCGTCACCAATCTCCCCATCCAGTACTTGATCCACATCTTCCACCGTATATAAATCTGTATTTTTAGCAATCTCTACATACTTTTGATCACCTATCTTCTTTCTTCGCAAAAGATCAATCGCACGCCGCTTCGCCGTTGTCATCAGCCATGCTCCAGGATTGTCTGGTATCCCGGCATGCGGCCATTTTTCAAGAGCAATCACCAAGGCATCCTGAGCTAGATCCTCTGCAAGACCGACATCGCGAACCATTCCGGTTAACTTTGCAATGAGTTTTGGTGACTCTATTCGCCATATCGCATCAATCGTTCTTTGTGTTTGAGGCAAACTCACGCTTTTTGTCGCTCCTCTACATGCTTTCGAAGTGCTGCTTCTTTTTCCAGGAATTCTGGATTATCTGTTAAGTCCACCGCCTCAAAAACCTGTCTAAGCTCAATTTCTCCCTGCCCAAATCCATGAGGATCTGGCATCCGTAATGCCCATTCAATCGCTTCTTCTCTAGATTTAACTTCAATCAACGTATATCCCGCAATTAATTCTTTTGACTCCGTGAACGGACCGTCCATAACCTTTGGTTTACCACCAGCTTCCGGATATGATATCCTGATTCCGTTTGAACTAGGATGTAGTCCATCTCCCGCTAATAATACACCCGCTTTCACCAATTCTTCGTTATACTTTTGCATCGCTTCAATTAGCTCTGGGCTAGGCATTTTTCCTTCCTCTGAATCTGTAGTCGCTTTTACAATCATCATAAATCTCATACGTGATAACCTCCTATTTTTTTATGGTGAAGCTTCATTCTGATTGGTTTTTAACTTTCTACTAAGACGACGAATCACTATGAACAATATCGACAATTCTCAAAAATAATTTTGAAAAATTTGCTTTGCTAATAATTTACTAGTATTAATTGGATAAATCGGAAATCCATTTCTTCTTATATACGCCATAAGTATCTTAATTTCCTTTAAAAATCGGAGGCCATTTTGTCATTTTGTTCCATAATTTTATATATTTAATCAACCGGATTTTATGACAGCAAATCAAGGACAGAAATTATATACATTCCTACTGCTATGAAGCAAATTGGAATGCATCTATTTTTTCCACATAGAAAAAAGCCGCCTAGGAAGGCAGCTGGATTTTCAAGTGTGTTGTAATTTTCATAGATTCATTTTCAACGTCCTGCGGGATTAGCAGGCCATGATAGTGCCAGGAGCAGCATCAATGGTATAAATATCTGACAGATTTTGCTACAACAGCTTGATACTCGGGTTGTTAAAATTAGCCCATGCTATATGACTATCAATGGATCTCACCATTCTATAGGCTACTGGCATAAACCCGCACTTAGGCCAAAATGTTGAAGAAGCAAGGTTGGTTATTCGCCAATCTGTTACTATACTGTTATATCCTTTTTCTTTCATAATCCTATAACCTTCATTCATTAACCTTTTACCAACACCTTTTCCCATTTGAGAATCGGAGGTGCCTGCAATGCTTAACTCAACTCCATTGTCGGGTGTCATCAAATCAGTATTTATCTGATCATATACTTGAAATCCTACTTCCTTCATGTCTTTACTCGCAATAAGACATGTTGGATCATCTTCCTCTACTATACTTTTATATGCGGAATGAATATTGGATACAACTTCAGGTAACGCAGGCTCAAACGTAGGTGTTGAATTTTGATACGATTGAATGATGCTGGACATTTTCCCCATCATTTCACTATCCATTTTATCAGCAATTTTAATCTCTATATCAGATACATGTTCAAAGGGTTTGTAATCCCCGATATTCAATACCCCGTGTACTTGCTGGATAAAAAAGCTTAATCGTTGGTAGGCATCATAGTACACCTGATTTCCAAGTGGGATTATCGTGTAGTGCATAAAGCAGCCTTGCTCTAACCACTTCACTGAAACCTTTGCATATAGATTCCTGATAAGCTCAGAGGATTGATCCATTCTGATTGCGATTCCTTCATAGGGCACCCATATATGCCTGCCTCGAAGGGTGTCAATCTTTATCTCCCCAATGAGATAACCTACTAGTTCATGATTCGTAAATGCTCCAACCCCAATGACTTTTTTATGATTCAACAAGTTTCTAAGTAGATCTGTCGTATATTCTTTATTCAGACAAGAATTTTTTAGAAACGGAAACACTTCAGCTTCGGCATTTTGCCTTTGTATTAACAAATCAGCCATTGCAGGTAGATCATCAATACTAATTGGTTGGAACTCACATCTTTTCATTTCTATTTCCCCAATCAACTTCGAAACCAAGAATCTCTCGATAAAACAAAAAACACTCTTTAAAGTTTTCCGTCAATAGTCGAACATGCGTTAGTTTCATACAATCACTCCAATTAAGAAAATTTTAATGATGATACAATATTCTTCCTTTACTATTAAAAGACCTTTACATTTTCAACAAAAAAGTTAGAGCTCATCTTAACATAACCTTCTTACTCTATGAAATAGCTCAAAAAAAAGACACACCTTTAAAGGCGCGCCTTGGTTTCGAACGATCCAATAACTGCTTAATCCCCTAGTATTTCTAGACTTCAACTCTCCACCTTCGTTATTGCCACTCCCATTGCAAAATGTTTCCAAAGTATATTTTCAACCAATGCGATCTGTGTTTCTTCACAATCTATAATGAGGATGACCTCTGACTGTTTCCCTTTTAATACTCGTTTCCTTTTCCTTATCACTAATTCCATAAAAAGTCTAATTGCTACTCCCACAACAAATCCACTAATGGCACCGATGAGTCCCCAGTAAATGGGACCCCATGACAATTCAAAACCAATGCTTGCACCAATGACAGAAAATGCAGTAGCAAGTGCCATCCCTATATCGATGAGGGATGTTCCATCTGAACGATGAAGGGTATCAAAAAGCCTTCGTTCTTCTGTTCGATTATCGAGGGGAACGGCATATATATTTTCATTTTTAATGCCGTTCTTTCCAAGTGTTGATATAGCTATTTCTAAGTGGATATTACTATCAAACGTTGAAAATATTTGCACATTCATCGTTATACTTTTTGTCCTTTTCGTATTTTGAAATTTTTTGCTTGGAACTTTTCAATTAAATAATTTCTTTGTTCCTTTTCATAAAGTTTATTATTCTCAACCGAATTAATATAAGAGTCATATATCGCAAAGCCATAATGAGAAGGAAGAAATAAGAGCCACTCTGGTTTTATGACGGAGGTAGCTTCCATCACTTTTCCTAAGAACAATAACACAATGGCTTCTTGAACATGTGAATAATGATAAAAGGTAACTAATCCAAGAATAAGAAAAATCGCTGTTAAAATCCTATGAATATATAGCTGTCCGAGACCTGGTATAAAGAATGACCACATGACCGCCACAATTGGGTTTCTTTTATCTAAATAATTGATCTCCAATGTTCCTAAAGTGAATGAATTAAAACGATGATTTTCATGATCTGCCAAAAGATAAACCTTATTCATGTCAACTGTTGTTCGATAACTATCCCAGATTGCAAAAAGATATACCGGGATATACATCAAAAGCCATTTCGTATCCAAAACATCTTTAGCTAAGTCTATGTTTCCTTGGAAGGAGTAAATCATCGCAAGATTAATATGAGCCTTTAAATTTACAAATACTTCCCAAATAAATAAAGCATATCCTCTAAGATATTTTGATAGAAGCAAATGACCGAAACCGGGGAATGCAGCTGACCACCAGCCAATGATATAAGGATTCCGCAAATGAAGTTGAGTCGTTCCAAGAGAACTAACATGAGCTAGGTATCTTCTAGCAGTATTATTATTCTGATAATTATTCATGATAAAGCCACCCTTAGAGGATCTTATTCCTTACTATGATTTCCATAAAGTGGATTCCTTAACCTACCTTTTACGATTATTCATGATTGTAAAAATCAATAACGGACTTGGCTAATGATACGACTTTATCCGAAAGATCTTTTGGTGAAACGATCTTTATTTTGTTTGCGAATCCCAATATAAACTCAATAGCCTCTTGCTTATCATTAAATGCTAGAGTTGCTGGTATCCAATTGTCTTCATTTGGATTTTCGGTTTGTATTACTTTAACAAATTTACCTGTAAAATTAATTCGACTCATTATTTTTGGATGTATTTCTACTTGTACATCATAGTTCGGTAAATTTTGGACAAACTCTACTTTTGATTGCTCCCAGTATGTAGCCAAATTGAAATGAAGCGGTCTTCTTCAGAAACAATGGGAATCCCAGCATTCGTTAATGCATCCATATCTCTAAGGATGGTCCGATCCGATACCTCTAGTTCACTAGCTAATTCTTTCGCCGTCATTTTCCCTCTGTTTTGTAACAAAATCATTATATTCATTAATCGATCTGCTCTCATCAAATCCATCCCTTTAGCAAAAATAAGAATTAATTATTTTAATATGACAAAAGGTGTCGTGTTTTAACCTTATACTTATTTTATGGATAAAGAAAGGAGAATGATTATGAATCAAAATCGGAATGTCGTCTTATTCATTGCATCTAGTTTAGATGGATACATTGCTACAAAGGATGAGTCTCTTCAGTGGTTATTTGATGTAGAGGGTGAAGGTGACAATGGAATCTCGGAGTTTTATGATACTGTTGATACATTGCTAATGGGTAAAAAAACGTATGATTGGTTAATGAAACAAGAAATGGAGGAGTTCCCGTATACAAATAAGGAATGCTATGTGTTTTCAAGATCTTCTTATGAGGATACCGAGAATGTGAAGTTTGTGAATGATGACATAAAAAATTTTGTAAATACACTTAAAAACAAAGACGGTAATAATATCTGGGTACTAGGTGGTGGTGAATTGTTACATTCTTTTATTCAAGAGGATTTAGTTGATGAAATCATTATCACTTTTGCACCAACGATATTAGGGAATGGCATCCCTTTATTTAAGGAAGGAAACCGCCAATTAGACCTCTCTCTGAAAGGAACGAGGAAATTTAATCAATTTATTGAATTGCATTATGAAGTGAAAAGGCAATAAATTCCCACAATATTCTTGGAAAATAAAAGGAATTTAACAAGTTGAAATCGAACTTAATTGAGAAGTGATGAATTAAAATACGATAAGCATGGAGGGGAATGATATGGCAAAAGTAGATTCTTTTATTCAAGACTGGATTCGGCATAGACTTGTATTACAAGAAATGGTTGAATTGATTGACCATAAACATATCGACTTTAAACCTTGGGACAATGCCATTCCGATGGGGGCTTTAATTGTTCATATTGTAAGCTCAACGGATATGTTCGTAAAAACTGTTAAGAATGGTACGTTTACCCCACCAAAAACAATCAATCAATACCAAACAATCGATGAAGTTCGAAGCATTGTTAATCAATTGACCGAGGAGACTACAGCAGATTTGCAGTCGTTGACTGATGAACAGTTACTAAAAGAAATAAATATGAACAATTATCCTGGTACAGGCAGCTTCTGGCTATCAACTGCAAAGGACCACGAAATTCATCATAAAGGTCAATTGTTTACGTATGCAAGAATGGTTGGAGTTGAAAATGTACCATTCTTGGTTAAACAGCCAATAAAAAATATCGATTAACTTGAGCAGTATGCAATCAAAGATTTTATTCCGTTGGTAAGTCAAAAAAAGCGCATTTCTGGAGTATGAAATGTGCTTTTTCTTAATGATTTAGAATCAATTGTTATTTACGATTCAGCCTCTTCAGCTCTATTTCATTTTCTTCAGACCGTTCAAATTTGATAATCGCAAGACCCAATCTAATCAAAATCATCAACATAACTCCTATGCCAACCGCTAAATAAATCATGGTAAACCATTTACTTATATCCGTTTGTGGAATTAATCCGGTATGTATACTAGTCGGCATCAGACTTATAAATGCAAAGTAGAACGAATCTAGCAATGACCAACCCTCTGTTCGATGATAAAACATGGTTCCCGATAGTAAAATAATTGTTAATGTTCCAAGTAGTGTTCTAAATAATGGGTCCTTTCCTAATCGAAAAATAGCTGATACTAATCGTTTTAAAGTGAGGATAAATGAAATCATAGTTGTTCCCTTCAATCGAGTTATTCTTCATTAATTTAACTGTGCTATAGTGTAACATGCCCGACTCAAAAAAGTCGATTCCTATGGAAATCGGCTTTTTAAAGATATAGTAGATGTTACCTATTTTGAATATAAAGCTCTAGTTAACGAAAAATGACAAATAGCCCCACAAACACTAGCCTCTCCACTTAATTAAGTATTAATTATTCTTCAATATAATTCATTACATTTTGAATATAACTGTCCAAAGGCTGCGATGTGTCTACAATCAAACATTTATAATCAGAAGGTTTTTTACTGTTATTAATTGTGTATGTAAAGGCTTCTTCTGATTCAGCTTCTTTTATTTGGCTTATCATTCTTTCGCGATTTTTTAATCTAGTATTAATTTCATTTCGGTCATCAAGATAGCACTCCACATATTTGTAGGTAACATTATATTTTTTTGCTAATTCGGTACCCTTTTCAACCATTACCTCATATAAACAAGGACTATCGAATATTACAGCTTGCCCTTGTGATAAATGAAATTCTATTAAAGACCAATCAATATTATATGAGATTTTTGCAGCAAGATTTCCATCCATTGGTGCTTTCTCTTCCTCAATAGTATGTAATAATGCAGATTTTACAATATCATGGTCAATGATAACCACATCTACTCTAGCTGCAATTTGTCGTGCAAGGGTGGACTTCCCTGAACCAGGGTGACCTGACATTTGAACAAAAAACATATCTTGATACCATCCTTCGATAATTATTAGTAAAACAACTTCATTCATACGATTAATTAATTACATTTCGCCAATTATGTTTTATTTCCTTCTTTTATCTGATTGTTAATTACGATAGCCTTGCATTCCAATGTCTATTATATTTCGTGAACAAACGTAAAAAAAAATCCCACCAATAAAGTGTCCTTAACATAGCGATCACTTTATTAATGAGTATTCTGAAAAAAATTATAGTCTAATCTTAACCTCAGTACCGTCTTTCGCTTTGACATCTACTAGTACAATTCCTTTATAATTTTTTAGTTCCTTGACGATTGGCTTTAGCATTTTTTTGTCTATTGATGGAATCTCAATGTCCAGTTTTTTTCTTTCGAAATGCTCTTTTGTCCATTTATTCGCCTGTTGCTGAAAAAAATGTGAGGATAATATTGAAATACCAATGTTTAGAATGGCATATGGAATTGGGATCGTGAATCGAACGTCTTTTGCTTTTACTTTTATATACATCATTGGCATCACACTATTCAATGATGACAGAAACGGTATCTCCGTTTGCCGACTTAACATCGACAATTTGGCCATCCAATTCGTTTTCGATTGCTTCGATAATAAGGTTTATGTCAATATCCTTTACATATTTTTCTGATTGAGGAATACTTGCTGCGATACTGTGACCAGCCATTAATACGACCTTGACCAGTTTTATAGGCAGATTGGCCGTGACGTTATCACCTTCAGCAGATACAACACGAATTTTTAAGGTTTTATCAAAGTATTTAGTCGGTTTTTCTTCTCCTTTACTTCCTGTCTCTTCTTTCTCTTTTAATACCTGAATCAACTCAGAACCCTTATCTGCATCAATTTTCCCTTCTTGCACCATTGTTAACACTCTTGTAATTTCCTCTTTCATCGTAAATTCCTCCTTATTCTTTTAATAGCTTAATGGCTTCTTCTGGAGTGATTTCGCCATTTTCCAGCATAGTAACAACCTTTTTCTCGTCAACTTCATTTTTCTTCTGTACATATCCAAGTGATGAAATGATCTCTGATAGCTTGCCTCGAACCGTCGGATACGAAATTCCTAGTTCCTTTTCAACTTCTTTGATATTCCCTCTGCATGTTAAAAATACTTCCACAAAATGAAGCTGATCCTTAGATAATGAAGCAAGCTTAGATAATTCAAATTCATTTTCAATCGTAGTGTGACAATGAGAACACTGCAGCTTCGTAATCTTCAGTGTTTTGCTGCAGACAGGACAATTTGTGATTACTTTGTAGGCCATAATGTATTTCCTTTCTTTTATTTGATTTGATTATATACAAATAAATTAAAGTTGTAAATAATATATTTTAATTATTTTTAAATATATAATTAAAATAATTAATTTATGGATTAATATTATTAATACAGTTTTATTTGATATTAATTTTTTTGGGCTAATGAAAATAAATTTTGCATGTAAAAGTCTTTCTGAAGATAAAAAGACGCTTCCCATGTTTAGGAAAAGCGCCCAGTTTCTTTATATAATACATCAATCAAAAATGTTGATTGCTTTTTAAAAGGTAATTACCGTTCTTCATCATTCTCTCTACTTATAGTATATCGTGATTTTCAATTTTTTTGTAGACTATACTTTCGGTCATTCCAACACTATACTGTTGTTATAAATCTAATATAAGAGGTGTCTCAATATGAATGACAAAAAAGATGTCTTAGACAAAGGTCCCTTTTTCCATGGTACGAAAGCAGAACTAAAAATTGGAGACTTATTAGAGCCGCAACATTTATCAAATTACCAAGATAAAAAATCGAACCATATCTATTTTACTGCAACATTAGATGCTGCAAAATGGGGTGCTGAACTAGCAGCATCTAAATCAAAAGAAAGAATCTACATTGTAGAACCACTAGGTGATTTTGAAAATGATCCGAACGTAACTGACAAAAGATTCCCTGGAAACCCAACACGCTCCTATAGATCTAAGTCCCCTTTAAAAATAATAGCTGAATTAGGTTCATGGGAGAGACACTCCGATGAAGAAATTAATCATATGCTTACATCTTTACAAAAATTACGTGAACAAGGAAAAGCAGTAATATTCGATTAATCCCCCAAAAATCTATAATGTCATGACTTTTAAAGAATTTTACATTTACAATTGATTTTCGTTTTCGGCGATGAGCGCTGCCCAAAACCGACGGCCTGAAGGGAATATACCTTGAATGGTAGATTGAACCACCCAGCAAGGAAAGAGTTTTTCCCTTCTCCCGTCATTTAACCCGACTGCTTAGCCACAAACCTACATTTCGGGTAATTACTGCAACCTTTAAAAGCACCATACTTGCCCTTGCGCTCGACTAGATCGGAGCCACACTTTGGGCACATGTTAGCATTAATTTTATACTGGTAAAATCGTTGGGAATCCTTCACATTTTTCACATGCTGTTTTTTCTTATCACTGTCTGCCTTGGTTATGTTTTCTAGTTTGCTAGCAATTCGTCCGACTTCAACTGCTGTTAATTTACTATTTTTGCAGGTATGAATGGTGCTTACGAGACGTGATGAATAAATGACACTCGTATTTGGTTCATTAATATTCTTATTTTTAAGTGTTGCACGATTACTAAATGACACAATAGAATGATAGATTTCTTGATTTTCTATCCCTAAATACTCTTGTAATGCCTTAATATGGCCGTAATTTTGCCATAATGGGTTATACAGCTTTTCCTTCCGCTTATAAATAACCTGTGTCCAATATTTGCTTTTGGAGTCACCATAAATCCAGCCTTTATAATTCTTTGTCTCAATCACAAATATCCCAAATGCTGACACAACAACATGATCAATCTGGGATGCTTTTCTGTTTTTCAGTGGAATTAGTACATCATTAAAGACCTTATACTGCTCTGGATCAAGCTTGTTTAAATAAATGCGGACAGATGCTTCGCCAAGGAATCCTTTTACTTTTGGCGAACCAAGTACAGCTAAACCAACGATTACTAGTATGAATATCACGATCCCCATTGTAACAACCTCTATTTTCATTTCTATATTTTTCTAAATTATACCATGGGAAATTACAGGTTTTCAGAAAATATAAGATAATTTTACTATTATTTAAAATAGTAAAAAGCTACTCAATTAATTGAGTAGCTAATCACTTTGTTGTTTATTAACCTTCACATATAGCACTAGTTTCTTATCAGTCACTAGCTATTGGTGTCCAAAAATCAGTATAACCATTATCAATGGAAAAATGATACAGCTGTTCTAATTTGCTCGGAGTATATATTTGCATATCTTCTCTTCCTCGCATATCAGTCATGCCCAGAATTTGGTTGTTTCTATCTATTAATGCAGATAAATAGTTTTCCTTTGCTAGTTTATCACTTTTCGCCAGATTACAGGTGCTGCATGAAATAACTAAATTCCAGAGTTGGTCTGCTTGAACAAAGCTCCACGGAATAAAATGATCGACATGTGAGTTACTTTTATTTTTTATTTTCTTGCCACAATAGAAGCATTCTCCACCGTAGAATGATTCCAATACATAATAAAAGTGATCCAATGAAGTCCTCTTCGAAACATTCTCAACACTGAGTAATAATTTTGTAGTGTCCCCTTGTTCATTAAATTTTTCTAGAAACAGGGCTAAATGATAATTCGTTACATACGTTAATACCTTCTGAAATCGTTGCATAAAAGAGTAAAATGAACTATTTATTTTAATAAATTCCTTTTTATTATCAAAATCATAAATAGCACCGCTCGTATCACCATATATCGCACCCATTACATTAATCTTACATTTCTTCTTTACCTTCATTATGGTATCTACCTGTAGTTCATTTGATAATTTATCAAATACGAGGCTATTAGGTATTCCGTGCTTTTCTTGTAAGGACAGCAATACATTTTGTACTTCTGCTCTTTTACCGACCATATTGATTTGGTTTAAGTCATGATGAATAACTAAATTCCAATAGATCTTTGCAAAACTGCTAAAAATACGATCATAACTTAACTCCAATTTATCATTCACATTATAGAGGTTCTCAATAATTGATTTGATTAGCACAAACTTGTATGTAGTTGAGTTTTTCGATTTCGGCGAATAGATATAGTTAAAATGTGACCAGATATCCTTATCAGTTAAATAGGCTACACTCATCTCGCCGACTTGTAATTTATGGCTCATAACTCACCTTTTTACTCATGATTAGTCCTCTACCTCAATTAAAAATACCCTTTCTTTAAAGCCGCCTCTTTCTTTCGCTTTTTTCTTGCGAATTTCTTCGACTTTTTCAATTGAAGCACCGTGGCATTCTGCAAGAACATGAAGGATTTCCAACACATCTGCCATTTCTTCTAATGCATCTTCATCGTTCGTTGCATTCATATATTCTTCAAGTTCTTCAAAACTCTTTTTCTTAAGTTCTTGGATGTATTCGTTATTATTTATAATTCTTGTGGAACAATTCTTACCAGTTGCTTCAATAATTTCTGGGATATGGTCTCTAACTAACTTGTTCTATATAGGCATAGTATTCTTGCCTCCCCAAAGTATAGAATTACTTATTAATGATAGTATAGCAATATTATTAGGGAAAGACTTTGATTATTTTGTTAATTTTTGGAGAGGCAATTATATTGAGATTTCCTGGTGAGTAGTAAAAAGACAGGAATACATCCTGTCTTTTTAAAAATACTATTTATTAACTTCTTGTGTTGCCTGCTTTGATACCGGTGGTCGGGATCAAACTTGCTCATGTAATTTTAGGTCGGTAGGTTACAACCACTTTCACTATATTCAATACTTTTGACCACATAAAAATAGGGCCTGCCTGCTTTCGGTGATAGTAACCCTTCAATACATCGAAGGGTATACACTCATTTTAAATTTTCACCTGTCTCCTATCATTTGTTTGATCCATCAAGTAAGTGGGGTTGCTATTTTGTGTTGTACAAAAATGGTTTAACAACCAATTATATTAAAACAATACAATACGTCTACTCTAAGAAATTTATCCCTCGGTTCCATATATTTAGACAACTTAATTTTGCGGTGCCTGTCACAACCCAAAGAATCTTGTTTCACAAAGTTGTTCCACAAGAATATTATTAGATAGTAAAAATAAGCCGATTTCTTCAATGAATATGACTCTTTAGTTAGTGTTAATTCTTACAAGCTCTGCTACACACTCCGCATGGATCGATTGTAGTTGGCAACACATGGGGTGCTGGTGGTTTACAACATTACTTTTATTTCGGAATGTCACTCCGACAAAAATAGACGAGGGAAAATTAAGTCTCCCGTCTATTACATTTAATCAACGATACAATTTACTTGTATCAAATTTAAACGAGTAATAATAGAGAAAATCCCCCGAATGATGATTCGAGGGATATTTCTTATATAGCTAAAACGAAATTATAAAACTAAGCAAAAAATTGATTGGCATATGCTAGTAAGCTTTCCTTTATGCCGCCAAAATCTTGTTGTAAATCAAGAGATACAACTAAAATTTGATTACCTTTAATGTGATAAATATGGTTAGGTTGATTTAGTGCGGTTGTTTTCGCATAAAGTAACATACCTGCAACCGTTTCATCCTGTTCCTTTTTCCAATTATTTATATATGTAAATATTTGATAAAGGTTACCGGATTTTTGTTTTGCAGCTCCACCTACAAACCTTGCCACCATATTCTCAGAATAAAATTTCGCATCCACAATCAATGTTTTTTTATCTTTTTGAAGTACAAGGTCTGTTTGCATAATCGGTAATGCATCTGTTAATTCATCATCAACAATCCACCGAATTTGAGGATGGGAAACATTATATTTCGTTTCACGTTTGAAAAATGCATAGATGAACTTTTCATATAAGGACGATAATCTTTGCTCGTCTTGAACCTCTTTCAACATTTGAGAAGTAGAGCTTTCATCAAATAATAACTGCTCATAAAGATATCTACACACGTCTACAATAAATTGATAACGAATGTTTTGGCGGTTATATCTAACGTTTTTCCAAAGTTTCAATCCTAGCTCTACATCTGATACCTCCGTAAAATAAGGCAACAAACCGTAAAATAATCTACGCACTTTTTGATTTATTTTATTTGAGCGCGATATGTAAACGAGTGTCGCTTTAATAATTTGATTCAACAATATATTCTCAGAGAACTCATCATAAACCACTGTAACTCTCTTATTTACCAGTGCATTTTTCTTTATCGTAGAATTGATATCAATTTTCCCCTTTATAACATTGGAAGTCTCTTCAACATTTATATAATCTTTATTTAAGCCTCCGCGTATCAAAACAGGTATACCAATCGATAAAATTTTTGCGTAAAGCTCTTTGACGTTCTCAAACTTTTCTGTTCCGATTTGTTTATACTCGGAAAGATTTAAAGTTTGATATGCATAGGAAAGCATATAGTATATATTACGAATTGGAATATTATTATTTCTCTCCATCGTAACAACCTCTTAGTCGTACAGCCCAATCGTTTGCTTTCTGTTCATCATCAAACCAATACTCGAATAGCTGTGGAATAATTTCATATTCGATTACTTCCTCTACACGATTTGCGGTATCTACTTTATAAGCATCACCCACAAAGTAGCTATGCCCAATTTGAAAGCCTGTCCCTAGCTCTTCAACAATTTGATTATTTAAGCTTTTAATTTCATCAATGATACGATTTAAAGCTTCTGGATTATTTAATTCGTTTACATACGACTTAAATGTCTCATTTTGGAACGCTGGTTTAATTTCAAAAAACGAAAATCTTCTTCTAAGTGCGTAGTCTAATAAAGCTAAGCTTCTATCTGCCGTATTCATCATCCCCATGATGTATAAATTCGATGGCACAGAAAACTTATCATTAGAATAAAGGAGATTGATTTGCTCACCCCGCTTATCCGCTTCGATAAGCATCATTAATTCCCCAAATATTTTACTCATATTCCCACGATTAATTTCATCAATAATAAAGAAGTAGTCTCGTTCCGGATCTCGCGCTGCTTTTCTAGCAAACTTCACAAACGGACCTGGTTTCAGCTCAAACCCATCTCCTTCAGCTTTTGGACGGAACCCTTCAATAAAGTCCTCATAACTATAGCTTTGGTGGAACTGAACCATATGGATACGCAGTTCATCTTTTTCTTCCATCATTACATACGCTAAACGTTTGGCAATATACGTTTTACCTACTCCCGGTGCACCTTTCAAAATAAGATTCTTCTTATTTTCAAGTAAAGAAATTAGACGTATAAGCTCCTCCTTCTCGATAAAAACATCCGAAAGAAATTCATCCATTGTAAAGGACTCATTTTCTTGTACAGTAGGCTTAGATTCAATAAAACGAATGTAGTAGTCAATTGAACTTCCCGATACGCCTTTATATTTTTTGTAGGATTCGTCTGATACAACGAGATCTTTCAACCGTTTTAGTTGCTCAATATCTGTTTCACCAAAAATTGGAGTATCAAAATGGTGCTCTATATCCTTTATCGCACTTACCTTTTGCGTAACTGTTTTATCATTCAAGCTAACTCCTGTATCTGTAACTTGATTGGATAACCAATTTCGAAATTCATTTATTTCAGCAATTTTTTGATCAATAAAATCTTCATTCATTACTTGATCAATTTCTTGAATAAAATTTGGATAAGGATTTAGACATGTTAACGTTTTTTGGGCAAAAGACTGATGTAGTTCCCACTTTCCAACTTGAAGCCAATCTACTTTTCTTCTATGTTTATACTCTTGTGCTTCATCATCGTAGTAGTAATTTCCCGTAACAACTCCGCGTGCGAGGATTTTCTTAATTCCTTCTTTCACATATACAACGTCGCCTGTTTGAATTTCACGATAGAAATCCCACACAGCCTTTGTATCATTGACAGGGCGCACCCCATCCGCTCTTTGTTCAGCTATTTTTCGTTCAACAGCTTCCTTTGAATCATAGTTTTTTAAATCCCCTAAATAGTCCCAACCAAGTGCAATTATATTTTCTGCGTTGAACTGATCCCATAATCTCGAATATTCACCTGGTGAAATTACCCAATAATTTATGCTGTTATCAATTTCATCACCTTGATTCGCAATTTTCTTCTCTTTTTTAGGATAAGTTAAAGTAGGATTTTCATCATAATATAAAAATATTAAATATGATCGCATTAAAACGCCCCAGTCAGGTATCCCACCTAAATTATCAGGCTTACTTCTTACGCCGCGATTATATTCATCTTCCGCATATTTCTTTCTAAATTGAATTCTTGTTGTACCAAACTTTTCTGGATATCGAGGTGTACTTTTACCAGTTACTAATCTCTCAATATCCTCATCACTTTGTTCCGTCATTTGTTGATAGATATTTTTATATTCCGAATATGATTGATAATCAAAGAAGTTTTCCTTATAGCCACTACCTAATCCGAATTTCCCCAAGAGGTATCCAAGTTTTTCAAGATATGGTGTGTACCACATACCTGTTTTTTCACCTAAATTTTCCGTAACCCATGCTTTATATTTTTCTTTTTGAGTATTCACAACATCATTCATAGCGTACCTCCATTAAAGAATTTATTGTCTTAAATTATAACACTGTACTTCATTAAAAATTGATTTACATCCATTTTGGTTCTCTAGCCTATAATAGGGTAACCCACTGTAGTAATGCGTCAATTCCCTCTGGCACCATTTTCTCCTTTTTCCAAAGGGTAATTCTATAATCCTTTAACAAACAAATAAAGCGACCAAAGCATGGTCGCCACATCTTTAAAATCATACTCTTTCCTTCACCATTTCTAGTCTTTCTTCACTTTCCAATGTTTGTTTAATTAACTGATGAATCTTCTCAATTTCCAAACTAGGATCCTTCCACCAATTTCTACTCCAAACCCGATGGATTTTCCATCCTTTGTTCTCAAGAAACTTCTGCCTATAGACATCCCTTTCCTTTGCAGATGGGGAACTATGATACATCGCTCCGTCGCACTCAATTCCCAGTATATATTTTTGGGGATCCTTGGGGTGCACGATAGCCTGATCAATCCGGTATTTTGACATGCCAACCTGCGTATCTACCTTATATCCAAGGTCCGTTAGATGTTCATAAACTTGTTCTTCAAATGGTGAATCGAATTGAAGACTTTTTTCCTGCCGTTGTGTATTCATCTCCTCATTAAGATTTGATAACACCGCTTCAATCATACTTTTTTGAAGTTTTGATACTGCCTCCGTATATTCTAAATAACTCTTTAAAAATTTCGGCCCCACATTTTTTACATTTGACACGTCAAGTTCATTGGGTTCTATGCTGGAAACAACGTAAATAGCCTCTTTTGCGCGAGTTACCGCCACATTTAATCGATTTTCTCCACCTTGTTGGCCTAAGGTACCAAATCGATTATACACACGGCCATTTACACTTTTCGCATATCCGACAGAGAATACGATAATATCCCGTTCATCACCTTGAACATTTTCGATATTTTTCACAAAGATTTGCTCATCTAATTCTTTTCCCATTACCTGCTGATAGACTGTATTGAACTCGATATCATTTTCAGTTAACTTTTCAATATAATCTTCAATGATCCCTTGTTGCTTCGCATTAAACGTAATAATACCAATTGATTTATTTGGATCCTTCACTAATAATTCCTTTAACAAAATTACTACTTCTTTCGCTTCAACCTCATTACATTGATTGATCCATCTTCCATCAACTTTACGCCACTGAATAGCGGCAGGATTCTTCAGATGTTCTACGTTAGGTGCAATTTGAATGCTTCCATTGTAGTAAGCATGATTGGAAAAATTAATTAATTCCTCTGACTTCGAACGATAATGCCACTGTAACATTTTGCTTGGAAATACGCGTTTAGCTAAATTTAAAAGACTTTCTGATTCGAACATATCGTTGTCATCTTCATCATCTTCATCAATCTGAATACTTCCCCTAAAAAGGCTGTTTGGTGGCAATTGTTTTTCGTCACCGGCAATAATCACTTTTGACCCTCTGTAAATGGCTGGTATCCCATTTTCCACGGTCAACTGTGAAGCTTCGTCAAAAATAACCATATCAAACAAATCTTTTTGCAATGGAAAAATTGCTGAAGCAGTCTCAGGTGAAACAAGCCATACTGGAAGTGCATCTAGTAAGCCTTCTGTGGAATATTGATAAACTAGTTTTCTAACTGGCCAAATTTGTCTTTTCTTCCCTGTCTGATAAATAATGTCCTTGATTACTTTTGAATGAATTTGTTTCACTTCATCCAGTTTATTGATTAACCGATTTTGCAGAACCCTGGCAGACAGTTTTTTCTTTTCCTCCAGTAGATTTTTAAAGTTATTTCTTAAACGTTTGAATTCCTCAGTTCCGACCTTTGTCAGCTCTGGATGGTTACGTTCGATTTCATCAATCCAATGAATGTATGCCGATTGCCTTACAATATCAACCCATTGGTTTGCTAACTCTTTTGGAATAGTATCGATGCCTTTAGCCTTTATACCCTCAATAATCGTTTTTATAAAAGGTAAACTTTCATCCTAAATCCTATCCATATTCCGTATATCCTCGAAATCCTGTATGACAAATTCCTGTTGTTTTTCGAAATCAGATAACGGAATATCTCCTTTTGAAATCTGATTATGATACTGTTTAATTTTTTCTTCTTCAAAATAAGGAGACAATTGCCGTACTTCTTTGGTCATTTCTCCTGATACATTGGAAAGCTCATAAAGAATCTTCAAGCTTTCCCGAAGTTTCGGCCATTCCTTTGAAGACAATCCTTTAAAATTTTCGCCTTCAATTAACTCTTCAACAATCGTTTTTCCTGTAAAAGAGGTCCACCACCATAGTCGAAGTTTTTGGAGGGTTTTTTTCTCTTCCGGATTTAAATCTTCGTATATCTTTTCTAATTTATTTCCAACTGCCCAGCTATATTCGGGAGTAATATCTTCCTGCTCAAAATGCTCAAGATAATGAATACTCTTTGCCGCCTTTTCTGAAACCTTTTTGAAGATCTCAACAATCGTCAATCGATCCTTAATTTCCAGCTTTGCAAATGATCTTCTATCTTTAAGTGGATAATTTTCCTGCCCAAATCTACTATAGTAATCACCGTATGAAAGGATTTTTGTTAAAACTTCATCTAAATTATTCTTATTCATTGCTTTAAGTACACTAGATAAATCTAGAATAATATCTTGCTGACTGACGGGCTTTCCACGTCCATAAAGATCATATGCCCGAAATCCAAATGGTTGTGTTTCATATAATCCCGTTGCAATCGTATTTAGTTCATCTTCACAACTCTGGATTTTATTCGATAGCTGTTCATATTCCACTTCAAGATCCTGAGCATATTCATCTTTGGATAATCGGTTGTGTAGTTTTCGATAAAGTACAGTTCTGTCCTTTTTCTCATCATGTAAAAGACTAACGCTTGCAGATAAGCCTAATCCATCCAATCTCTGATAAACAACATCCAGTGCAGCGCGTTTTTGACAAACCAATAAAATCTTTTTTTGACTTGCAACTGCATTAGCGATAATATTTACAATTACCTGTGATTTTCCTGTTCCAGGTGGCCCATGCACGACCAATCCCTCTGTATTTTCAATGGAATCAATAATTTCCTCCTGTGAAGCATCCGTATCTAGAACAAAAAATTTATCTTTTTCTTCCTTTTTAGGTGACTCATCTGCAAGGGCTGTATCAATTAAGTTATCAGCAGCATACGCTCTATCAACTTCACCAACATTTATTAATTCTCCAACCATTCCTAGGTCCACGTCTCCTTCTTCTAGATGTTGAAGAAAGTCTTCATAGTCCCTTAAAATGGCCGAATTTCCTTGGGGAAAATGCCCAAGGATTGCATGATTATTTAACTGAAACTCACCCTTTTTAAATTGGGGAATCGTGTCTTGAGTATAGTTTTCAAAAGGTTGTATCTCCTTGACGTTCGACCAAGAGATATTAATATTGTATTTTTTTAACCAAATTAACCAACTAAGAAATTCCAATTCCGTCGACTTTTCTACTGCCTCATCATACATTTCATCTGGTACATAAAGATCACTCATTTTTTGCATGGCTAAAAAAAGAGGACGATTTAGCATTGGTTCAGAATCAACCATAGTAGTAAGCATCCACTTTGTCCCATGGGTTTTTATCCTTTCTAATTTAACAGGATGTAAAAATAGAGGTGCGCGTACATACGTCCCATCTAACATTGAACCACTTATGAATGGATATCCAATATATAAGTCATACAACCCAGTTTCGTCTTCTATTGATTTTAAATTACGATAAAGTGTAGTAAGTTTCCCTGACAAATTCAGTGATTCATCATTCCTGACATTTTGTGTAACCAGTTCAACCTTACTGTTATTTTTAATGATTCCTGCAAGGATGTCTTGAGGATTTTTATTAATTTTAACTAATTCACTAAGGTCAAAGTTCCATTTATTAGAGGACTTCAACATACAAATAGACCTATTTCGGCGACTTAGATCATTAAGCCTGTCCTTCAAAACAGTTAGTTTTTCTTTCATTATATATCACCTATTTTTTAGTTAGTTCTTTCATCATTATATCCTTCATTATATTGCTTTAGTAGGTGAGTTAGACATGTTCTATTGGCTTTACATACTTAGATAGGGACGAACCAATAAGTTGTGTAGGTACAAGTTGGAAAAATGGTACCTATCAAGAGGCACGGTAACGTTTCACAGACAGTTAGTATTTAGTTTTGAATAAGTTAGTAGGAAAATAGTAACAAAATCGCCGACATAACGTTTGAAAACACCGAAATTATAAAGGATATAGATGATGGAAAATCAGTTAAGCTTGATTTTACCGTCGTAACATCTACTGATGAAAAGATAAATATTGAAGTTCAGGTTATTAATAATCATGACATGCCCGAACGTATTCTTTATTACTGGGCAAAGACGTATGCATCCTCAATTACCTCAGGTCAGCCGTATACATTGTTAAAACCCACAATCATGATATCTATACTAAACTATCCACTCTTCCCTTCTGAAACTAATTCCTTCCATACTTGTTTCCGTATCACTGAAGATACAGAGCAATTTTTATGGTCCAATCACCTTGAATTCCATGTGTTTGATCTGAGTGCTTTCATGCTACAATGGAGAAAATACAGACGGGAAATACGAAATCAAGAAAAAAATGAACAGATACCATGGCTAATGATGCTTTCAGCCGCAGATTATCGTAAAAGAAAATTTGACGAGGAATTAATAGGTGAATTGGAGGAATGGGCAATGGATAAAGAACAGGTAAGAGAAGCGCTTATTGAATGGGAAACATTAAGTGCTAATAAAGAAAATCGTGTCCTTTATGAAGCAAAGGCGAAAGAAATGCGGGATTTATTAAGTAATCTTGAAGGTGAGAGGCGATTGGGAAAACAAGAAGGAAGACTAGAAGAAAAACATATGACAGCACTTAAAATGCTTGAAAAGGGTTTTGACATTGGAACTATTGCAGAGATTACTGAATTGAGTGAAGATGAAGTTAATAGCTTGCTGAATAAATAGCCTGCCTATATTCAACAATTTTGAGGCACGGGATTCTTCCGTGCCTATAATTGTTCAGCAATGAGGCCGATTTTCTTACCGAAATATTTTAACGATTTTAAACCAATCAGGATATTTTTATATAAAGCATCACAACACATTCTTATTCGCCCTACTCACCAATTATCATGTAAAATCACGTCCCCTTTTTGCATAGTGATAAATGGTAGCATATATAGGTAAGAAATACGAAATAACAGTTAATTCATGACCTTGCTTCTTCCTTCAATTCTCTCTACTAGTGTAAATAAAAATCGATAAATTAACCGATACGCTTCCTCTAATGACATCTCCTCTTGGAACCCCTTCACATTATTCAAAGCGAAATTCAAGTCCCATACACCATCATTTTGATTAAAGATCAATTCAAATTTTCCTTTATCTCCCTGTAACTCTTTACGTAAGTTATCTTTGAGGGATGACTCAAATTTTTTCTGCAGCTTCAATCCTACCATGACGTCGTATGTTCCAAATACGTCATTCACTTCAAACGAAATCGAATCTACGCCGATTTGATCAAACCAATGAGATTCAAAGTATAGAAATTCATTCTTATGTTTTTGAAGGTAGTCAATCGAGTTTTCTAAAAAACCGAATGATTCTGTAGCAATCGTTTCTTCTGATTCTTTGTCACATCTTTCAATGTATGCTTCAAGGAAACGTGTAGTAGGATCTTTTTCTATGAGTGTCACGTCATTTGGAATCAATTCATGTTTTTGAATGTACTCTATTTCCTCTTGATATAGCTCAACCTTTTTTACCGATGGATTACTCATCAACTCTGATGAAATATATTTTTCCATTTGCTTATGTAACATAGGTATATCCTCCTGAAATTGGTGCCTCACCGTAAGTTAAAACTAAGGGGTAAGGCACAATTTTTCGTCTCATTTATTCGTTATCGAGTGCGTCTCCGACCTTGGGTTTTATTGCTTGAATTGCCTTTTGATCGCTTATCATGAGGCTTTCTGTTTGAAGAAAACGGTGCAGCCTTCCTTCCGTCTCGTCTATTACCTTCAGAGCGCTTATCTTCTTTTATTTGCTCACTTGCTCTCTGATAATCCTCACGGTCAGGAATACTTATTCCTTTGATCACTTGTATGTCTAATTTTTGATGGATTCCTTTTTCAATCATTCGGAGGAACTCCATATCCTTAGGATCTATTAACGTAAAAGCAACCCCATCTCCACCTGCACGGCCCGTTCGTCCAATCCGGTGTACATAGCTTTCCACGTCATGTGGAATATCATAGTTATAGACGTGTGTTACACCTTCTACATCAAGTCCCCTTGCCGCAACATCCGTTGCCACCAAAAATTGTGTTTTCGCTTCACGAAATCGTTTCATCGCTTTTTCACGTTTGGACTGTGGTAAATCACCATGCAGCTCGTCAGATTCATATCCGCTGGCAATCAATGCTTCGTGCAGCTTTTTGGCACGAACCTTTGTACGACAGAAGATAATCGCTAAAAAAGGTCGATGTTCCTCGATTAAATGAAATAAAGTGGCTTGTTTTCTCCGGTCAGTTGTCTCAATCACCACTTGTTTGATCTCTTCAACCGTTACTTTTTTCGCTTTCACTTCTATGAACTCTGGCTCTACCATATATTTTTTGGCAAGACTTCGAATTTCATTAGGCATTGTTGCTGAAAACAGCATGGTTTGTCTTGAAGGGAACGTTTCACTAATGATGTCATCTACCTCTGGAAGAAAACCCATCAGTAGCATTTGGTCGGCTTCATCTATCACAATCCTCTCAATCGTTGAAAGGTCAATTGTTCCACGGCGAATATGGTCCAGTAACCGACCAGGTGTTGCAACAACAATATGCTGAGCACCTTTTAACTTCTTTAATTGATGCGCCACATCCTGACCACCATATACAGATAACACGTTGATACCCTCAACGTTCTCGATCATTTTCTTCATTTCCTTTGAAATTTGTAGAGCTAATTCTCGTGTTGGCGTTAAAATAAGTACTTGAACATCCGAGTTGTGCACATCAATCTTTTCAAGAATCGGAAGAACAAAAGCCAATGTCTTCCCTGTTCCAGTTTGTGCTTTTGCAATAACATCCTTCCCCTCAAGTACTGCTGGTATTGTCTGTTCTTGTATAGGAGTAGGGGCTACTATACCTAAAGACTTTAATGTATGGTTAATCTCTTTTCGAATACCAAGTTGTAAAAAATCTACCAAGGCTAATCACGTCTCTCTTCTTGTAATAAAACTAATCTATTTATTCACAGGCTTATCTACTATATCATATTGGTTTGTATTTACAGATTGATTTCGATTATTATGGGTCGCAGGGACAGGTTCCTTGTCCCACCAAAAATAGTAAATCTGTCGTACTAAACATTTACAAATATCGCGCTCTATAACTGGATAGGCTGCACTAAATTGGACGGGCTGTAAACTTAGTGTAGCCTACCTACCCATCCATACACTACATCCCACTTACTTATTAATAATAAGCAAACGTGCAACTGCTCGTCGTACAAAAAGGACCTTGATTTAAATTCAAGGTCCTCAATGGAAGATTATTATTTATATGCTTTCTATATAAACATCGGATTTAGTTTTTTGCCCTTCTTTAGCTTTGTGCATTTGTCTAATGGCATTACCGCCTGCAAGCGTTGTCTCAATTGAGAAATCCTTGCCTTCTTTAATGTATTTATTCACTGATTATATAACTTCTTTTCCAGCTGTTACTCTTTTTGATTCAGGGTTTTCTGTATCTATTCTTCGTGCGATGGCATCTGGATCAATGTTAATCTCAACACTAATTTTGTCAATAATTAAGTTTCTTATTGTACTTTTTCCGCTTCCAATTTTACCAGCAAACACATAGAACATCGGGGTATGTTTATTCATCATGAATCACCGTCATTATTAAAAGGAACAATATCTCCATTAGGAAATTCCTTTACCAACTTGCCGTTCTTCTCATACACAATATAAGTGTTATTTACTTTAGCATCTATTCTTGCTCGCTCACCTGTCATCTTAACCCAATTGTCTGCCCATGCAAATTTTCGTTTTGGTACATAATTTTGCTCTTCCTACCTGCTATACTAAATTGTTATAATAACTTTCCCCTGTGAATGCCCATTTTCAAAATATTGAAATGCCTTTGGAACCTCACTCAAGGAATAGCTTCTATCAATAATTGGCTTTACTTTTCCTTCTTCTATAAGCTTTTTCATCAACTCTAAATCTTTTTGATTTGTCCTCTGCAAAAAGGTGATAAATTTCTTTTTTCCAATCATGGATAACCAGGTGCCAAGCATCATTGTCTGATACATTTGACTACTTGTGCCACCAACATGAATGAATACGCCATTCTCTTTCAGCTTTCTTTTATAGGTAGAAATTGATTGCGAACCATTCACGCCGAAAATTACATCAAAGGTCTGATTATGATTGAAAAAGTCTTCATTTTTATAATCTATCACATGGTCTGCCCCAATGGACCTTAAGATGTCTATGTTTCTAGTACTCACCACAGCCGTCACGTCAGCACCAAATGCTTTCGCAATTTGAACGGCAAAGGTTCCAACACCGCCTGAAGCCCCATGAATTAATACTTCATGTCCAGCTCTTATCATTCCTTTATCCCTTATAGCTTGTAAAGCAGTAGTAGCTGCCATGGGAACAGCTGCAGCTTCGGAAAAGTTTAGATTACTAGGTTTTAATGCCAATGACTTTTCATCGGCAACGACATACTCTGCTAAAGCACCCCAGCCACTTCTAGATAAGTCTCCGTAAACCTCATCTCCAACCTGAAATTGAGTAACTTTTTCACCTATAGCCTCCACTATACCTGCTACGTCCCCACCAGGAATAAGGTATTTCGGTTTCGTAAGACCAAATGCTAATCGGGCGGGCAGTGGTTTTCCTGTTAATAAAACTAGATTACCAAAATTAATTGAAGATGCATGAACTCTTACTAGTACTTGATTTTGCTTAGGTGTGGGTGTAGCTACCTCCCTTATTTTAAGTGTATCTGGTGATCCATATCTTTCAGAGATAACTGCTTTCATTTTCATTCTCCTTTTAATCCTTTTTCAATGATTGTAGACGGAAAATGTAGATGGAGCATTGACTTAAGTTAAGATTTTATTGAATACGTTTTTTAATTCTACTTAAAGACTCTGGTGTCATACCAAGGTAAGTTGCCAATTGATGTTGGGGCACACGTTTGAGGAGATCTGGTCGATTTTGTAAAATCATTTTATAGCGTGCTTCTGGAGATGAACGAATAAATTTTGCATGTTCATTTTGTGCTTTGGCAAGGAAGTTTTCCATCATGCTTCGTGTCATGGTTTCAAGCTCTGTATATTGCTTATACATTTTTTGTTCGGACTCTAGATCTGCAACAACTAATACACAGTCCTCTTGACAGATTAATGAGTAGTCGGATGATTGATCAGGTTCCCCATCATTAAACAACAAAATGGCTTGTTCTTCAGTATAGAAATTGGAAGTAACCTCTTTTCCATCTTCATCTAAATAATACTGTCTGACACATCCTTTCAATACAAAAAAACATTTCTTAGATGGAGAATCTCCCTGTTTGATTAGATAGGTCCCCTTTTTAAACTTCACGATTATTAATTCATTAATAATAGCCTGTTGCTCGGCATCAGTTAGAGTTGTATATTTATCCAAATACTTCATAAGGATTTCTTCCATGATAAGTCTCCTTTTCAAGGTATGGGTTCTTCAAGATAATAGTACCATTTCTATCCATACTGGAATATACATTTTGTAGGCTAATGATGGAGTAAGGTGAAGTTTTAAAAAACCGAAGCAATATTGTGTAAGAAGATATTAGCTAATTTCATGGAACTTTTTTCTCCTCTATAACGTATATGCACTAACTGAGATTCGAACCTATAATTAAAAGGGTGAAGAAGTATGAGAATGTATAAATTACAAGAGGTCATTAACTTATCTGAGGATAAAAAACTTTTGCTAAAAAATGAAAAGGATCAAGAAGTTGGGTTTATACGTCGAGAGGTTATTTCTGGGTATGAAGAAAAACATATTTTTTCCTATACCTCAATGGATGAAAATAATAAGGTGATAGTGGGAATTAAAAAAAGGGGTCTTACAACTTTTTTAACCCCTAGGTATGGTGTAATTACACAGGAACATGAATACGAATTAAAAGATAAGATCGGAAATAATATATTGTATTTTTGTGTAATAGGTGTACTTGAAAATAAAAAAATATTAATTGAAGAAAATTGGGACGGAGATATTGAAATTAAGGTAGAAAAACAAGTAGTAGCTTATATAAGAAAACTAAAGAAAAGTGATTTATTTGCTTTCTTTCAATTTGAAGATCAAATAAAAGAGAATTCTCTCTTATTTTCAGTTACTATATTAATGTACTTTATGTTTAAGATTTATAATAAGGAAGCGGAAATTATTCAATATATTATGGATTGGGACTAAAGTTTCTTTCTTTTACAAAATTGACTATTAAGCCATAAAAAAAGAAATCACCTTAATCTATGTATTTAGGTGATTTCTTTTTAAATAAAATTGATAGTTTATTAGAACATTCATAGAAGATAACATAAAAAACAACAAATCTGTAAAGCGGATACTAATAATCTTCCGACTTACTATCACGAACTTCCCCAGTTACCCATCCAAAATAAAGATCAACCCCATTTACTGCGACTGGTCCAACAACCTCATCCTTCTTGGCTTCCACGTTAAACAATTCTACAAATTCGGCGTAATCCTCATACCACTTTCCTTCCTTACTAAAGGAATGGATAAGCATTAGAGCATTTTTTGCATTTACGTTCTTTGCTTCTTTTATTGCCGAAGCTGTTCGGTGAAATAATTGATATCTTTTGTTTAAGGCATCATCTTCTTTTAGATTCAACAGGTCCAACAAGTACGTTAGCCTTTTTCTTTTTCCCTCACTTGGATTTTCCCCTTTCCACGCTTCAACCCTTTCTCCAAAAGCCTCGGAAACCTTTCCTTCTACCATGATTGGCAATAATTCACCACCAGCATTAGCTAATAGGTAAAGATCGTTTTGAGATTTGGCACCACCACCCGGTAATGAAACCTTGTATTCTGGGAATCCATACAGGATGTTCACCTGTTGAAAAAGCGAGATATCACTGCTCTTAAATGCCTTTTCCACACAAGGTGGTAGATTTTCTGCTTCTTCCCAGCAATTTGCTAATTCATAAGCAGAATAAGCTGGTTTCCACTGTTTCTCTGGATCCGCTAGTAACTTCCTCCATGAATCTGCTCCTTTCGATGGAACAAAATATTTCCCCATAGTAACCCCACCTTTGAAAAATTTTAAAAATATTATATAAAGTCAATTCGGTATTTTGATTGTGAAGTCCTTTATATCCACCGAAAAAATAGAGCAGAAGATGTCTCTAGTCATTTCGTAGACAGGATCTTATTCATTTTTCAAATAGGACAGTAGGAACATTGCAATTATATTCCCAAAAAAGGGATTGAAACAAAAATTGTACACAAAATCCATTAAAAAAAAGAGTTTATAGTGAGACGTAAAAAAGGAGAGATTAAAATGAAAAAATTTGTTATTGATGGAACTCAATTTGTAGGCTTACAGTTAGGGGATGATTATGAAATAGTAACAGTTACCACTTGGGATCATGATTGTAACATTCTTCCGTATCGACGAGCCTTTAGGAAAAACATCATGGACATTATACATATGAATCGATCGGGTCGTTCTATTGAAGAAACTGTACAGAATACAGAAAATTCAAGTGATTTTTGGTTTATTCAAGCTACAAGGCCTTTAGATGAGAATCAACAAGTCTATCGATTAAAAGAAAATATGATTGATTTTGATACTGCAATTGATTGTGGATTTGGTATTATTCGAGTTTTAAAAGGAAAATACGAGGGAGAGTACTTTCTTTATAACTCTGAAAACGACGAGGAGGATACCGGATTTATGTTAGATATCTATCTTCAAATTGCTGTTAAAAACTACGATAACAAGAGTTTAGAGAAATATGTAAATACAAAGTATGGTAGACAATTATTAAGAATTCTACAATTAACGAGTGATAATGCATTAACTCATAAGTTGGACATGTCATTCCAACGAAAAAAAGGTGGAGACAATTTAGTGATATTGGGGAGGAAGCAGCATGGAAGTTATTAAAAAAATATCAAGTGCATATAGTGTGGTGGGCAATGGTGGTAAAGGATATTGGTTGGTTAAAGTGCTAGGAAGTTATTCATCTAGCAATGAAGCACACTCAGATATGCTAGATGTTCTCAATGAGAAGAAAACTGAAAATGAATTAGAAAGGCAGTTCAGAAGGAATAAAACATATTAATTGCAAATAATCCAGTGAAGCAAAAAAGAGAGATAAACTAAGTGATTGTCTCTCTTTTTGCTATTAGTTGTCGAGGTATTTCGTAGACACGCCTTGAAAACAGTCTATCCATTATCAGGTGACATTTGTTAACAGTCAGCACTCTTCTAAGCTAAAACCTCTGAGTTCATATTATTATGGGATAATACCTGCCATTTCAATTCATCCTTACCATCAACATAATGCGCCGATAACTCGGTAAGCTTACCTTTTGCCCACTTTTTCTGAGATTCCGTTAACCAAGAATCTCCTTCAATATTCTCATATTCTATTTCATGAATAAATGCTAGATAGTATTGTGTTTGATCGTTTGGTTGTGTCGATATATACCGTTTAATTTTCTTAACATCATCTTCAAAGGGCTTTTCATTCCCCGCTCCCTTATACTTAATTTCGATCACAGCCAAAACGGCCTCAACATCATCCTTCAAATGCTCTTTATTCCCAGGATTCTCATTTAGTTGAACAATTACAATATCTGCAATCGAATCTTTGTAATAAAATTCGGTAAAAATCCTGATATTATTTTCCTCTAATAACGTATCCGTAAGCTGGTTTCGGATGTGAAAATATAGAGCGTTCTTTAATGTATCCTCCTTCAAAAGAAAATACTTTTGATAATCTCCTTTTATTTGATTCATCCATACTTGTTTTATAGTCCTATCAATCATTTCCTGAAGGTCTTGCATTTTTATAGTCTTATTAGTTACTTTAATTGTGGTCATTTAATATTTTCCTTTCATTTCTAAAATCTATTAGATATTTATCGTGAAATATCTATATGCCTATATTCTTGAAGAGTACGACTTCAAATTAGCCTATTTTTATATTTATTTTATCAAATAATTGGAGATAAGGGTTACTTACATATTTAGTGGGATAAATATATTAAGTGTACCGACTCGTTTGAAGCTAAAAACCATACTGAATAAAGTAATGTTTAAGATTTTTTAAGGGAGTTTTACGAGTAAGCCCGTAAAACTAATAGCTCATATACGTCAAGGTGCATACTATTAGCGGACTCCACCGAATAATCCTGCTACGAAGTTCTTCACCCGGTGTTCGAAAAAGAATCGAGAACTCTCCCCTCTTTGGCCCAACATCCTGAATATCAAAAAAATGTGTGAAGTCATTGGTACGTGTTTTGTCGTGCGGAAATATATATATACTATCCCTATGAAATTCCTACGGGTTGAACTGTTCAATAACTTCTATTGCTCCTAAGCCATTTTCTACATCTTTAATTTCAATTAAAAATTCCACCTTCACGTTTACTAGTGGTATAACCGCTAGTCGAAAAAGTTGAACCATTTTTTAATTACTAAAAAAGTGAAGCCCTAATATAGGGGATCTATTTAGAATAAACTGCTGCATGAGAATATTTCGAGCTAGCTTTTCCAAAAATTGGATAGATCCATAGATAAGAAGAAATTAATAACTGAAAGGAGTGAAGAACATGGGAATTATTTGGACATTAATTATCGGAGGTATTATCGGCTGGCTAGCTGGGCTTATTCTTGGACGTGATGTACCAGGAGGCATTATCGGAAATATTATCGCTGGTTTTATTGGGGCATGGCTCGGTACCCTCATTCTTGGAAGTTGGGGGCCAGTAATTGGTGGATTCTTTTTTATTCCGGCATTAATCGGAGCAATTATTCTAGTCTTCATCCTCAGCTTCTTACGTAAAAGTATAAAATAAAACGTAACCAATACAGGTAAAAAGAGGCAATGTAAAACAAATTGTTTTTCGTTGCCTCTTTCTGATTAGTGACTTTCTTCAAAACTCTCACTTCTAGTTGATTTAATATACTTCGTAAATATAAAACGTACAAGCGGACCCATTATAATAATTTGCAAAGGTAATGCCAATATAAAATTTTTACCAAACACTGATAAATAATCTGTCAATATTGAGCTAGAATTAAATCCATTGTGGAAATTGGATGTAATTACACCGTACATTGACATAAAAAATGCCATTCCAATCACCATACATGACGATATGGCTAGGACTATATATAGCTTGTTTTTAGTATTAGCCGTTAATTTCAACGCTATTTTTTTAGCATTAGGTCCGACGATGAATAGGTCCAGTATAAATGCAATGATAAATCCTATAAGAAAATCTGAGATCCCTTCTATGAACGTCATTTTCCCTAACATTCCATTAAGATAAAAATTATAGATGGTCATAACTACTACCATCCCGAAACAACGAGGATATCGATATAAAAATGAAAGAAGCGGGATTCGTTCCTCCCGCTTCTTTGTCTTGAGTATAGATTAAATTATTTTGCCTTTTTTCTTAGCATCTGCATCCAAGCTAGCTCCGATAGCGATACCAATGCACATTCCAATTGGCAATCCAAGAGCGATATTATCAAAAATCGTTAATCCAAATACGAGCCCCAAGCTCATCCCCACGGACATGTATATGGAAAGGTAAAATCCCTCAGTCACCAACTTATGCTCCTTTTGCAGATGAGAAATAATGTCATTCATCAATTTTTTATATGGTTTAATTTCAAGTTTTTCTATCCGGTCTGCATTCGATTCTAGTTGTTTGATTGTATCCTTTACTTCGAGTAGATATTGTTGGCATTTCTTGCAGCTCACTGACAAGGAACCAAGCCTATCAATCATTCGTTCACATTTATCCAAATCAAGTCTTTTTGAACTGTTTATACTGATGTTGCTTCTAAGCGTCCTTATCATTGCTTTTATTTCATCTATCTGTTTTTCCAACAGAGCACCTCCTATTGAGAAAACCTCGAATTTTTTATACCTATATTTTTGCTTCGGGATACAGTAGGGCTTCCTTCTGTTTAGGTTTGGTTTACAGTATTTGATTTAACTTTATTCAGTAGCAGTCGCCCACATCAAATTCGCTCATTTTAGCTGTTCATTCAACACACTTTCTTCTAATACGGAAAATTTGTCTCCATATACTCTCGTTAAATGTGTTTCACCCCATGCACATAGTAAGTGTAGGATACCTTCTAAGCTCTGTCCGTAATCACTCAGTTCGTACTCTACCTTTGGTGGGACTTGATTGTACACGATTCGATTGATGACACCATCCTCTTCTAGCTCGCGAAGCTGTTGGGTGAGCATTTTTTGGGTGATGTTTGGCATAAGGCGCTTCAATTCGCTTGTCCGTTTTTTTCCGTGAGTGAGATGGCAGAGAATCACACATTTCCATTTTCCACCGATTACTTCTAATGTCGCTTCAACAGATATATTGTATTTCTTCTTTTGCATGTTTGTTGTCCTCCTTATAGGTACTAAAAAGTACCTATGTTACCTTTAGGTGTCTATATAACTTTAAAGTGCGTACTTTTCATTATAGCTGATATACTCCATAATAACATTTGCCGGCCGATTCATACTACACTTTCTTTCAAAATTTATGATTCACAAAAAAGAAAGTTTCGATTTTATACAACTTAGAAAAGGAGGAAATCATATGAATTTAAATAAAAAGCAAAGCACGTTTGCATTGCTTGCATTAGCAGTTAGTGCTTTTGCAATCGGAACAACTGAATTTATCAGTGTTGGGTTGCTGCCACTTATTGCAAATGATTTAAGCGTCCCAGTTACAACGGCTGGATTAACTGTTTCTTTATATGCGTTAGGGGTAACGTTTGGAGCTCCTATTTTGACATCCTTGACATCGAGAATGTCACGTAAGACATTACTACTTTGGATTATGATTGTCTTTATTATTGGCAATACTCTCGCCGCTATTTCCACGACGATTGGGTTATTGCTAGTAGCACGTGTGGTCTCAGCATTTTCACATGGGGTCTTCATGTCAATTGGATCAACAATCGCTGCCGATTTAGTTCCGGAGAATCGCAGAGCTAGCGCGATCTCAATCATGTTTACAGGTCTTACAGTAGCTACGGTAACTGGTGTTCCATTTGGAACCTTTATTGGACAGCAGCTAGGTTGGAGAACAGCCTTTATTACCATTGTTATCATTGGGGTGATTGCCTTGATTGCCAATAGCATCCTTGTTCCCTCTCATTTACGCAAAGGGACAAAAACAAGCTTTCGCGATCAGGTTAAACTTGTGACAAATAGTCGGTTATTGCTATTATTCATCATTACTGCATTAGGATATGGCGGAACATTTGTCGTGTTTACCTTTTTATCACCACTGCTTCAAGACATCACTGGCTTTAAAGAAGGAACTGTCGCTATCATTTTATTAGCTTATGGAATTGCGATTGCGATTGGGAATATGATTGGAGGTAAGCTGTCGAATCAAAATCCAATTGGTGCATTATTCTATATGTTTATTGTACAAGCAGTTGTCTTATTTATTTTGATGTTTACAGCACCATTTAAAATAGCAGGATTAATTACGATTCTTTTGATGGGGCTGTTTGCATTTATGAATGTGCCTGGCTTACAAGTATATGTTGTAATGCTGGCAGAGCGCTTTGTTCCTAGTGCAGTTGATGTGGCATCGGCAATAAATATTGCTGCATTTAACGCCGGAATTGCAATTGGATCCTATTTAGGCGGTCTTATTACAGACTCAATCGGGCTTATCCACACGTCTTGGATCGGTGCACTGATGGTTTTAGTGGCTGCAATCTTAACTGGATTCAGCAGAGCTTTAGAAAAAAAAGATCAAGCAAGTAACAACTCATAAAAATTTGGAGGTTTTAAAGATGATGGTTAAACATTTACAAGATACAACAACTTTGCATAATGGTGTGAATATGCCTTGGCTTGGACTTGGTGTTTTTAAGGTAGAAGAAGGTCCTGAATTGGTGAACGCAGTAAAAACAGCCATTACACATGGATACCGCAGTGTCGATACAGCAGCGATTTATGGGAATGAAGAAGGTGTTGGCAAAGGAATCCAAGAAGGCTTAAAAGAGACAGGTCTTTCAAGAGAAGAGTTATTTGTAACTTCAAAGGTTTGGAACGCGGATTTAGGATATGAATCAACAATTGCAGCGTATGAAACAAGCTTAAAGAAACTTGGCTTAGAGTATCTAGATTTATATTTGATTCATTGGCCGGTTGAAGGAAAATATAAGGAAGCTTGGAGAGCATTAGAAACTCTTTATAAAGAAGGCCGAGTCAAAGCAATTGGTGTAAGTAATTTCCAAATTCATCATTTGGAAGACTTAATGAAGGATGCTGAAATAAAACCAATGGTCAATCAAGTAGAACGTCACCCACGATTGACTCAAAAAGAGCTGCAAGCATTTTGTCAAGACAATGGTATTCAGCTTGAAGCATGGTCTCCATTAATGCAAGGGCAGCTGCTAGATAATGACGTATTACAGGGAATTGCGGACAAGCATTCTAAATCTGTCGCTCAAATTATTTTGCGTTGGGATCTTCAACATGGGGTTGTTACCATTCCAAAATCAACAAAAGAGCATCGAATTGTTGAAAATGCAAATCTATTTGATTTTGAATTAACAAAAGAAGAAATGGATATCATTGATGGATTAAATCAACATCTTCGTGTAGGGCCAGACCCAGATAATTTTGATTTTTAAAAGGTAAGTACTCGGTCTCCGAGTATTCAAAGTGTAGAGAAAAGGTTATTTTCTCTACACTTTTTTTGATCGATAATTTCTTAGCAAAATACCCCTCACCTAGCTAGCTGTAGCGAATTTTCCCTCCATTAATATGGAGAACTTGACCGGTCATATAGGCTGAATCACAGGAGGCAAGGTATACATAAGCTGGAGCAATTTCAAAGGGCTGTGCAGCACGCCCCATTGGAATGTCAGCTCCAAAAGTGAGCTGGTGCTCGGCAGGATAGGTGCTTACCGTCAATGGGGTCCATGTCGGACCGGGAGCGACAGCATTCACACGAATACCTCGTTCAACAAGTGACAATGCCATGGTCCGTGTGAAGGAGATGACTGCTCCCTTAGATGCCGAGTAATCAATCACATTTTTATCCCCTTCATATGCAACCCTGGAGGTTGTGTTAATTATGCAGCTTTCTGGCTGTAAATAAGGCAATGCTGCTTTAGTCATGTAAAACAGAGGAAAGACGTTCGTTCGAAATGTATGTTCAAGCTGTTCATTCGAAACGTCCATGATACTATTTGTGTAGGGCTGTACTGCTGCATTATTCACTACAATATCCAACCGTCCAAATGCTCTAATCGTCTGTTCAACTGCTTTCAACGAAGTAGCCGGATCCTTCAAATCAGCTGACAGCAGCAAACAATGGGTGCCTAATGACTCTACATATTGTTTGGTCTCTTTCGCATCGCGGTGCTCATTCAGATAGACAATCATTACATCAGCACCTTCCTTTGCGTAAGCTGCTGCGACTGCTCGGCCGATTCCACTATCACCACCCGTAATAATTGCGACTCTGCCCTTTAATTTGTTGCTGCCGATATAACCAGGATAATCAAAAATGGGACGAGGCTTCATTGCCCATTCTAGACCAGGTTGTCTATTTTGGTGTTGAGCAGGAAAGGTAATCGGTGTTGTCACCACACGCTGCATAAATCCAATGTATGGATAGACAGGGTAATTTTGTTTCATATTGTTCCCCCTCATCGTTGCCATCGTATTCTCTTACAGTTGATTTCTTGTAAAAGACTATGACACAACTTTAACGGGTATTCTCTTTTCATTACACCATGACAGAAATCCCCATATAAAAAACCTAATTTCTCGGTGTTATCAATGAGAAATTAGGCTTTCGTTACTTCATTATTGCGCTCGTCTTAAATCAACTGCCTTTTTTAAACGTAAACAAATTAGAATATCCTCCTTCTCCATAATGCTAATCCGATCCAAAAAACAAAAATTACTGCTATACTGTTCAGAATTCTGGTATATAATTCTGTGGTCTCAATTCCTTGATTATTTTCAATTCTAAAACAGATTTTTCAAGTCAAATATAATATGAAGACACTTTTCTACTAAAATTTTTCTCTAAGTAAAAACTATTTCCACAATGCTATTTTATTGATTTTTAACAACAACGTTGCCGTAGACTAACACGAAACTGCTTTGTTACAATAAAAATCGATGCTAATTTAGGCGGTGGTTAAATGGAACAGAGATATCAAGATTTAAAGTTAGGAGAACGTGGTGCAATTTTAAGTATTGGAGTTTATATCATTTTATCGATACTTAAATTAGCTGTTGGTTATTTAACAGGGTCAGAAGCTTTAAAAGCTGATGGGTTAAACAATACTACAGATATAGTTGCTTCTATAGCCGTACTCATAGGATTACGGATTTCCCAAAAACCTGCTGATACTAATCACCCATATGGACACTGGAAAGCTGAAACGGTCTCATCTTTAATTGCTTCCTTGATAATGATACTTGTAGGTTTTCAAGTATTGTATTCGGCAATTTCTGCAATTTTAATAGGTAAATCAGAATCACCAGATATAATAGCTGCGTGGATTGGAATATGTTCTGCTTTAATAATGTTTATTGTATATCAATATAATCGTAGTCTTGCTAAAAGGGTTAAGAGCCATGCTGTAATGGCAGCTGCTAAAGATAATTTGTCAGATGCACTAGTAAGTATTGGTACTGCTATAGGAATTTTTGGTTCCCAATTTGGCATGAAATTTCTTGATCCACTAACTGCCATTATAGTTGGTTTTATAATCTGTAAAACTGGATGGGATATCTTTCGTGAATCATCTCATTTTTTAACGGATGGTGTTAATGAAGAAGAACTAGAAAAGTATAAACAAACAATCAATGATATTTATGGGGTAATTGAAGTAAAAAATATAAAAGGGCGAACATACGGAAACAGTAATATTGTAGATATTGTCATATTTGTAGAAGATAATTTAGATATAATTAAAGCTCATGAAATAGCAACAAACGTAGAGGATAAATTAATCAAACAACATAATATCCACGATGTCCATGTTCATGTAGAGCCAATTAGTACGAAAAGTATTAATCCAAATTTCAGTTAGTATTTAAGCTTCAACTAACAAACCAGTTTCGTTTGTTGAACTATACAATTTACATTGGAATTCCGATATAAAATTCTCTTATTTTACATAAATAATTATGCTTTGGTAAAAATTAATTATCATTCCGAATAAGGACTGATAACACAATGGCACATAAAAAAGAAAAAACTATACTTATTTCCGCATTGATTATTACGTGCGTTTTGTTAGTACGCTTTGTACCAAAAGGAAGAATACGTGAAGCACAGGTTATATTTCTTTTTAAACAAGTATTAACTTGGTTATTTGGTCTAATAGTAGTCGAAAAAGGACTGATAAAATATCCTTATCGCCTTTTTTTTAATAAAGGGATTAAATCAAGTTTTGAATTCGAGTACTTTATTTATCCAGCTCTGTGTGTTTTGTATAATCTACATTACCCAGAAAAAAGTAAATTTATTATAAGGATTTTATATAACTCTTTATATCCATCAATATTAACTTTGCTAGAAGTGATCGCTTTAAAATATACTAGGCTGATCAAATATAAAAAATGGTCCTGGTATTGGAGTTTTATCACTATTTTTATAACTAACTACATTTCACATCTGCACTTCAAATGGTTCTACAAATACCAACATATTGAAAATACAAATAAGTAATCCACTCTTACAGAAGAGATGCGCCCAATAATGGAATATGAAATATAAAGAGATTCATGCTGTAGCTTTAAAATAAAGTTTGATCAAAATGCCACAAAAACCCAGATTTTACAATAAATAAAAAGAATCCATTTTGAAAAAAGATTGATCAAAATGGATTCTTACTCATTTAGTTTTTATAAATACGCTTCTGCAATAGAAGGTAATGATGGGCTAAAAATAGTTTCACTAATTTGTGGGAAGCCAACTAATACAATTAGTAATAATAAGCTAGGTGTTTTGTTTCCGATGTTTGTCTTCAAATTAATCCTCTCCTAGATCATTATAGGTTTGAAAGAAAAACATCGTAGCTTGGGAAATGGTGGCTTCACGAGTTTAATTTTTTCTAATTCACTCATGAACTCACTTCCTTCTAATTTAAATTAAACGAATCGGCTCATTCATAAAACGAACTACGCTTCGTTTCTTTTTATTTTTAACATGACGAAAACTTATTGAGAAAGTAATAAATTAGTGTGGAAGTACAGTAGGTAGTGTGACATAATGGGTTCATATAAGGTAAACTTATATACTATTAATTTTGACAAAAGGGTGATTTTATGAAGAATACAGTATCGGTTACTCATAAAGCAAATAGGAGGGCAACTATACTTTAACCCTCCTAAAAACAAGGAGGAAAATATGACTCGGAATGAAGCTATTAAAATCTGTGATGAATTTTTGCGTTCAACCATTTCAACATTATATGGATTGGAAGACTATCAAATTGAACTGATTTCCCCACACGAGGGAGGGCGAAATATAGTTTATATTTGTGAAAAAGAAGGATCAAAATCAAAAATACTAAGGATTTCTTACTTAAACGACAGGCATCTAGAGGATTATCTCGGTGAATTAGAATATATAAGATACCTATTCAATCATGGTGGCAGTGTTTCAAATGTAATCAGTTCATTAAACGGGAATACTCTAGAAAAAATTTCCTATAACGGCCATACATTTTTTGTCAGCCTATTTGAAAAAGCTATAGGAAAAAAGCTTGTGGAAAACCATTATCAATACCGCGAAGGCGTTGAAATAACTGAATATTATTACAATGTCGGCAAGGTTCTTGGTAAGCTGCATCAATTATCAAAAGACTATACTCCTGTTCATAGTAGATATAATTTTTTCGACAAATATCATGAAAACTACATCGATGAGTTAATACCCGATAATCTGCCTTTACTTAAAACAAAAATGAAAGAACTTATTAAAAAGCTGAGAAGCTTCAATAGAAGTAAAGCAAATTTCGGTATGATCCATTTTGATTACAATGACGGGAATTATTCGATAGACTTTGATAATGGTCAAATTACGGTATATGATTTTGATAATTCTTGTTTTGGCCATTATATGTATGACCTTGCTGATCTCTGGACACAAGGGGTTGGCTGGATTCAATTCGATCCAGATCCTAAAAAACGTAGAGAGTTTATGAAAGATTACTTTACTATCATTCTTGATGGTTATAGGTCCGAAACTGAAATTGATGATAATATGCTAAATCAATTACCAGTATTTATTAACGCGACTATTATGGAAAATATCGTAGACAGGTATGAGGTAATGAAGAATAACGAAATCGATCCAGTATGTGACGAGGAGTTAATGTATCTTATAAAGTGTTTGGAGGATGACATTCCATATAAGGGATTCTTCCATGACATGTACTCAAGCGATGCACCATTTGAAATGTAAGTAGCTGCTTCATCCACAAATGTAACATTTAATAGCATTCAAGCGAGCTAAGCACAAATTGCTTTAGCTCGCTTGATAATTTAATGAAGTTCAAACTAATATTGAGCAAAGCAAAATAAGCGGAAATTGTTCCGTTAAATGCAAAATGGAGCTCATTTCGGGGTAAATAAGAGAAGATTTTCCGCTTATGTGAAGTAAATCCACCAATTTTCATGTTTTTCAAGTCAATAGGCGGAATTTTTCCTGCTATTTTAACTATTTTTAAATCTATTTGCTAATTAGGGGAACTTTTTTCCGCTATTTATCTTATCGGTGCTTAATCCGATTCCCCTTCCAATAAGAGCGTACCCTCTCGATTCCGGATGCGGGAAATCGATTAGTTGGGAATGGAAGGACTATTTCTCTGTAGATAGCTTTCATTATAATGAAGCATTAGAATTTCGCAAATTTAATTTACAATCATTTTTCCATCTTTCTATAGTCCAAGTATTTTATAAATCTTTTTTATACGCTTAGCTTGTGGTTCAGTTAGTTGTGGTTCCCGCTTTCTTAACACTTGTAAAAACGCCTCTTTATTGTCATCGGTCACAGCGATTAGAGTACTTTCTGAATGCTGCGGAACCTCCTTTGATCGACAGGTTTCCAGGTGATTTAATAAAAAGGGGAAAATACGCTCACTGTTTTCCTTATTAATAGACGCTACTTTTGCTAAAGTTAAGACACCTTTATCAATGGTAATGACAGACCCTATCTTCATAGCTGAGAAAAGGACCTCGATATGCTCCATAATCACTTCAGAGGTTAGATGAGCAATCTTAGACAATGCTGTCATTGCTCCCCAAACTAAACGATTGTAACGACTTTTTAATAAGTCGATGAAATGCAAGGTGTATTCACTAATCAGTTCTGGTTTGATTTCACCAATCTCATAGGCTACTTTTATACAATCTTGCTGTATTTTTTTATCCTTCACCGTTAAATGTTCGATGACCTCTTTTATTCCTTCAAGATTATTGTCACTCACTAACTCCCGGGCAAGCTCAATATTTGGTTCCTCATCATTCCGGTTAAGCTGTGTTACTAACTTATTTAAAATCGACATCATAATCACCTTACCATTTTGACATTATCCAATATAGAGTGAATAGTAAACCTTTAGACGCATACTTTTTCGTTCTTTATACGGATTATATTTTTACCTATATGGTTGATGTCCATTCTCACCAATCCTCACCAGCCGTTATATCTAGCACACAATCAGTCGGAATGTCCCTACCTCGATTCATTAATTTGCTTTTTACGGAATCTGGCTTCTTGTCCGGGTTATACAAGTCAATTTCCGCCACAGTCATTAATGACTCGTTTGCCCAGTTATTCAGTATCCCAACCACATAGTTTAATTTCCGCTTATTATTACTACATGCTATACCCATTGCCTTCAAAATTACATCCTTTGGATTCATGAATTCCGAGTCCTCTAACCAACCTAACAGCTGATCCTTCGCACTTATATTCGACAAACCAAACCCATTCTGATCCCAAAACTCAATAATTTCACTGACATCATCCGGATTATTCTCTATTTGTGGCAAGTGTGCTTCTTGTTGTAATGCTTCGTTTTGTTCACCAACTAACTTTTGGTCTTCTATTAATTCATTATGTACGTCCTTTTTGCAGAAGGATTTATAAATCTCAAGAATATCATCATTTCTAATATTTCCCGCCACATATTGAATATGCGAGAGATCTTCAACTTCCTCTAACTCTGTTAAAATACAATTTATCATTGGTTTTCCAGCTCTTTTTAGATTATACTTCCCCCAGTTCTTAATTGCGAGCTCCCTTGTCTCTGGGTTATAACGAATTAACCCGAAATGCTCGATGAACCGATTCATTAATGCTTGAACACTTTCAATGGAATAGCCTAAATCAAATGCCATTTTTTTCTTCGTAATTTTGTAAATCCCACATTGAGTTGTATGGGGATTTGTTAGTAGATATAAGTAAAAATACTTGTCCTCTGGTGACATCTCCTCAGAAATTTCCGGATTCATCCAAAAATCAGTTGGTACCATTCTAAACTTTGCCATCTTTATCCACTTTCCTTTCATCGCTAAATTAATCTACCATTCCAATAAGGTTATAGGGATGTATAAGGAAAAAAGGGGCAACTTCCTGCGATGTGACAAGGTTTTCCATACATTTTTTTATTTCATCGCTCCTAATCATTATGTTAAACACATTCCAATTTACCCTCACTCTGCTAGTTATTCGGTAAATTTGGAACGTATAAATATTTTTACACATAAAAAAAAACAACAACCACTATTACATCGGTTACTGTTTTGTCTTTATCTGATATTTTAATTTACAGCGATTACCAAATCAGAAACACCATTTGCAGTTTATACTCTATATCTGGATACAGAGCTTTTGTTGTTGTTGTTTTTATTTTTATTATTCTTTTTCTTATTGTCCACGTTATGTTGAATGACTTGCTGACGTATCGTGGATTCTAGTAACTTGTATTTACTCATGATAATATGCATGTACAACTAAAAAAGTGTATCCTTAAATTTCCCCGGCTTTTTTACATACCCTTCAATGATATATCCACATTCCGTACAAATGATGTATTCAATATCTGAACCGATACTCATCTTGCCTCGAGGATACATCACTCCATATCCACTATGCCTCCCTACCCCTAATTCTTTCGTACCACACTTTGGGCATTCTGTGATTTTCATAGAATCGTTCATTTGAGCAACCTCCTTTACTATATGAATACGTAAGGCTTGCGAAATAGTTTCAGTTTAATCAAATGCGCCTTGGCGTATTTGCGCCCAGATTTTTTCGAGCTTGCTCGAAAAGCTTCCTTTAAAAATCTGAGGCATCCGCCGGAGGCTTTAACATTATTCAGTCGGGGGTCGAACCCCCATTGAATTGGAAACTGATTTACATTCATCACTCCACTTATAGAAGTGGAGACTTCTGCTGAATAAAGTTAAATTTCAAAGGATTTTCACCATATAATCATAAGGGTGTGCATTTATTTGGATGACTTTCTCTTCCTTATAGCCGATATGCTTGTACAGCTTCTTGGCAATCGGATTGTCTTGTGCAACATTTAATGAAACCCGAGGGTAACCCCTTTGTAATGCGATTGCTTCCCCTTCTTTTAGAAGCATTGTTCCAATACCGTAGCCTCGAAACCGCTCATCAACACATACTGTGTCTATATAAAAGTCCCCTTCGTCAGCCTCTTTATCTAAAAAGGCCTCTTCATTCCCTATTTTCTTTCTTAACCTTTTTAAAATAGGCTCGTCCAAACGAGGAGCATCTTCTCCCAAATAGACAATCACAATTCCAATTACCTCATCTAAAATTTCTGCAACAATGATATTTTCATAGCTTAATCGATTATTCTCTTCGCGAATGAAATCCGCGAGCGTATCACGAATATCTTTCGTTCGATTGTATCCCGTCAGCTGCTCAGCTATATCATCAATTGCGATATGAATAAGTTCAGCAGCTTTACTGGCATCTTTTTTGACAGCAGCCCTAAATCTCAATTCTTGAGTAACGAATTCCTCCCAAGTAATGCCATAGGGTTCGCCACCATCTGTGTAACCCGCTATAAAATAAAAATTTTCATCTGAATCTTCCCCGTAAATACCGTTTGGGCTTTGATGTTTTGTTTTAACTGTACTCCCCAATTATTCTTCTCTCCGATCTTCCTTAACACTTTATCTTTTTTGTTATATTCACGTACAACAGCATACCATATGACATTTCATTTTTCATTTTTCTAATAACAAGGAACCAATTTCTATTGTATGGCAATTTTTCCTGCCAACAAGTTTTTACATTTCAATAGACTCCTATGTATCATTTTGATAAATGAAAAGCACCTCCTTTTGTTGATACGTCACAATCGTACCAGGAGGTGCTTTTCATTAGTTTATTATCTCGGATTTATAACAATCTCAACCCGACGGTTTTTGGCTTTCCCATCCTCTGTTTCATTTGATGATATCGGCATTGTTTCACCGTAGCCTGTTGTACTTATCTTGATATGATCAACTTTTCCACTTTGTCGCAAATAAGTGTCAACCGATTTTGCTCTTTTTTCTGATAACGTCATATTATATTGATCATCACCATTATTATCGGTATGTCCATTAATTTGAATCACAGTATCTGCTTTCAATTTTTCTAAGGATTGAATCAACTCATTTAATGTTTTTTGTGCATCAGGCTTCAAATCGCTTTGATCATGATCAAATAAGATGTCATTAGGCAGTTGAATCTTTGTTTCTTCACCATCTGTCGTAAGCCTGGTTTTTTCCGGTGCTTTAACGATTGGTGGTTTCGGATGAAGGACAAATTGAATCATCTTCCCGCCTTCTTCATTTGGAACAATCTGCTCGCCACTCAGTTTTTCGAATTGTTCTCCGTATATTTCCTTCATTTTCGTTTTTAATACATGTGAATGATTTCCTTTTGACGTAATCACAATGCTGCCATTTTCTGTGATCGTATCGTATGGAATCTGTAATAAAAACGTACCGTCGCTCTCGACATTTGCACTCGAGCTGACCCAATTTTGTGCAATTACAGCGTCATCTGAAGAATAATAGGAAGCCGTTAAAGATGTTCCCTCTAATAAGTTTGATTTCCCTTTTACATAGAAATAGTCATGATCATTCGTTAAATCGGTTTCGATCCATACATTCGGGCTTCCATAATCATCTGGAACCTTTTCCCTTTTTGGTGTTTTAATTGGATACACTTTCTGCTCTCCACTAGGTAATACAAGGATGGATGTAGATATTTTTTGATATTCTTCACCTAATATTTCATGTTTGGAGACAAAAGGTCCTTTTAAGTTCTCTCCATGTTCCCCAAAGACAGCCTCAATCTCTTCTGTCTGCCCCAATCCACCTACAACAACTTCAATCTTTACTAAAATATGCCCCCAGCTTTTTAAATCTGTAGGGATTTCATATGTAAAATTCCCATTCTTATCGACAACCGCCACCTTATCACAAAGAAGGCAAACCGGATTTCGAATTGAAAATGGTCGATCAAGCCAATCAATACTTACACTTGTACCTTCCATTAAATTACTTTTCCCTTTGACTACAAGCTTTCCATTTTTGTTTAGTATCTCTCCACTTAATTTGATTTTCGTTGAATCAGCTTTAACTTTTTTATTTTTCGAATCTTCTTTTTGCTTTTTGTCTGCTTCGTTTGTATTTTTAACAGTAATCGAACTATTTTCTTCTCCGCTTGACTCTTTATCCCGATTACTCTCGCATCCAACTAAGAAACAGATTGTCATAAGAATAAATGTAAACCAAATTGCTTTTCTACCCATATTCTCCTCCTAAGTATCCAATCCCTTATATAAATTTATATGTTTTTCGACAAATAGGGAATAAGTGTATAGTCCTAGGAGGAATATCATAGATTAATAATTACTTTTTTCATTAGGATAAAGGCTTCCATTTATTGCATCAACTAATTGGATTACGGCTTTCATTTCCTCGATGGAAACAGGGCTCTTCCTCGTTTGAAAAAATTGAATAATCTCTTCTAGTAGACTTGCATAAAAAGGTTTTACCCCTTCCCCAATATTTACCGGTATCGTTTCCTGCTTCGTATGTATCAGTGCACCAAACTGGGAGAAATTAGTGCGATCTCCTCTAATGGCTGCAGTTCGGCCATCATCCCATTCAACGACCACCCATTCAAAATGATCATTTTTTTCACAAATCACCTTTTTTATGTTCACCCCAAGCACTGTAATCAACACTTCAACCATATGAATACCATACCAATAATAACCCGGAAACCCCTCTTCAAACGGCAACGGGCCGTACACATATATACCTTGAATTTCAGTTCCACATTGTTTAACAGCCTTCGTAAGTTCAGTGTCATATCTTAATGCAGAAGCACTCATAAAAGGTGTTCCTGATTCTTCACACACTCTTATCATTGCATCCACTTCTTCAACTGAAAGTGCCAGCGGTTTATCAATAAAAATAGGCTTTCTGTATAAAGAAAGCTCCTTAAACACTTTCAAACGATTCTTTGCATCAACAGATGTTAATAGAATCGCATCACTGTCCACCATAACTTCATGAATAGATGATTTTATTTGAATTTCTTTACATTTCGTAATCTCTTTAGTGAATGTATCTATACGTGTGTAGCTTAATGGTAAATCTGGTGCAGGAAAAGGAAGAGCAGCCGTCACTTTAGCTCCTTTTATATGAAAGGGATGGTTCTGATCATGTAAAATTTTCGTGAACTCAAGTGCATGTGAGCTATCTAAACCAATGATCCCAATTTTGATTTCCACGATAATACCACCTTTAAATCACTATTTTTCCTTACCCATTTAGAAGGCTCCTTCCCTTTCTTGAAAATGCGTTGGCTTATTAAGGGTTGCGCCATCATTTTTAATCCATTCTGCCGTCCAATCAATCATTTGTCGTAGGGTTACTTTCGGATAACCAAATAATTGATGTGCCTTTGCAGCATTATTTAATAATGCAGTTGGCTCTTCTTCATTAATAAAATATGCTTTCTTATCAAATCTCTTCGCAAATTCTTCAGCAATCCATCTTGAAGAAATAGTCTCTGGACCTGTCACATTTATGATTTGTGGCGGTGAATCACAATGCAGTAAAGAACGAACTGCATATTCATTTGCATCACCTTGCCAAATCACATTAAAATGCCCCATTCTTAGATCAATTGTTTTTTCATCATATACTTGTTTCGCAAGTTCATGTAATACACCGTATCTTAAGTCAATCGCATAATTTAAGCGGTAGATCACGATTGGTGTGCCATTTTCATGTGAGAAATGAGTAAAGATTCGTTCTCTCCCTAAGCATGATTGCGCATATTCACCGATTGGGCTAACCGCTCTCTCCTCAGTACAAGTACCATTTAATACATTTGTTAATGGATAAACATTACCAGTTGAAAAAACGACGATTCGTGAGCTAGCAAATTTTTCAGCGACTCTGCCAGATAAATATGAATTCATTGCCCAAGTGAAATGTTCATTACCAGTCGTTCCAAATTTCGTTCCGGCCATATAGATGACATTTTTTACATTTGGAAGCTTATGTAGCTCGTCATCCTTAAGTAAGTCTGCTGCAATGGTTTCAACGCCAAATTCATTAAGTTCCTCTTGTAAATGGCCAGAAGAAAAACGTGAAACTCCTATTACCTTTTTACTCAAACCTGCTTTATTGATTCCTCTGTGGATGAGCTTCGCTAGTGTAGGACCCATTTTCCCACCGACACCAAGGATAAGAATATCTCCTTCGATTTTTTTCAAATCTTCTATAAGTTCTGCTGAAGGCGTGGTCAGAATATCTTCAAGTTGTTCAATGGTTTGCATCAATTATTTCCCCCTATTAATCTATTCAAAATATGTAAAAACCTACGGAACTTCATCGTATGAATTCTGTAGGCTTTTACATGTACGTAGGATTAGTAGACTACCATTAATAGCAGGTATCCATTATTCCCAAACTCTATCCGTGTAACCCTTTTCCTTAATACCTTCATTCATTTCCTTAATAAGATCAGCACCACCGCGTTGTAAGTATTCTTCTACAAGTTGATCCCAGTCAGAAACAGATCGTTGACCAGCAATCATTTTTGCTTGTTCATTCATTACAAATTGAGTTAAATCTGTACCTTTTTCTTGGTTTACTTGAGAGATGACACCATTTGCAGGATCAACATACATTTTATTTGATTCAAACATTTGTTGTAATGAATCTACTAGCGCTTTCATTGCAGGTAAGGAATAATCATCTGCATATTTGATTGCAGCATCTGATGGAACATGTTCTCTGTTGTCTAGAAAATAGGTGGATGGTGATAATCCATCAGATGAGAAGTTAGAGACATATACAGGACTTCCATCCTCCATGTTGTAGCCAACTCCTTCTTTCCCCCACATCCAATCAAAGTCAGCATTATCTGGATTTCTTTCTTCTTTCGCGAAATATGTCTTACCAAAGTCTACGAGCTCAAGGGCACGATAGATTTTCCCTGGATCATCAGCCAATTTTGCATTTAATGCTAGAATACCAGAGTTACCTGAGCCCCTTGTAAAGCCAACAGATCCGTCTGGAGCTTCAAATGGTGGGATTGCCACAAATTCTGCCTCTGGATCGATATCTAGTAGACCACTCATATAATCTTCGGACATTCCTGAGACACCACCGATGAAGATACCAGCTTTACCTGAATAGAATTCTCCATTCGTATCTGCCCAGTTTAATACGGCAAAGTCTTTAGTCATCGCATTAGCTGCATATAAATCAGCAAAGAATTGAACTAATTCCTTACGTCCTTCAGAGATAATACCTGGAATATATTGACCCTCATCATTTTGGTGATACCAAGAATTAAAGTCCCAATACGCTCCCATATTAAAGTTCGGGTTAATATTCTCTCCAATTGCTACACCATACGTATCTTTTTCTCCATTTTGATCTGGATCATCATTTGTAAAGGCAATCGCAATTTCTTTCAGCTCTTCATAATTTGTTGGTAGCTCCAAACCTAAGTTCTCAAGCCAGTCTTTACGGACAATCGGAGTTAATGGATATGGATTTGTATATCTTGGAATACCATAAATATGACCATTTACTTTGAATGCATTATAAATAGAGTCTGGAATACCACCTAATGTTTTATAATGTTTTAAGTAATCATCTAGTGGCAAAAATGCTCCTTCTTCCGCCCATTGATAAAAGCGAGAATCACCTGCTTGGAAACCAACTAAGTCTGGCATACTTCCACCCGCAACAATAGCGGATGACTTTTCCGTATAGTCACCCTGTGGAATGATTTCAGGCTTATAGTCGATATTGAATCTTTCATTGATCATATCAAGACCAGGACTTTTCAATGGCGGTGGATCCCCAAAACGGAATGTCATCCCAGTAATTGTATATTTTTCAGTATGATCAAAAGGATCGATATTTGCTGTATCTTTGTCACCATCTTTATCTTTTCCACCGGTATCCTTTGATGTACAAGCAATCACACTAATTGACAAAATACTAATAACGAATATCAGCAAAAGCTTTCTAAGTTTCAAGTTTATCCCCCCGTTTTTTTATTTTAAAGCGTTTTCAATTTCCGAAAACAAGTGGCAAAGGGCACTTTCTGACTTGCTTATCCTTTAACTGAACCAAGCATCACCCCTTTGGCAAAATGTTTTTGTAAGAATGGATAAACGACTAATATTGGCAATGTTGCTAGTAAAATCGCAGCCATTTGAATCGTTTCAGGTGGTGGAAGAGCCTCTAACATCATTTCATGTCCTCCAAGTGCCGCATTTGGTTCATTTACGATTACGATTTGACGTAAAATAACCTGGATTGGCCATTTTGCAGGATCATTTAAATATAGAACTCCAGTGAAATAACTGTTCCAATGACTAACAGCATAGAATAAGCCAAATGCTGCTAATGCTGGCTTAGATAGAGGTAGGATAATCTTAGTGAAGATTTGCAGATCATTTGCCCCATCAATTAATGCTGCTTCATTTAACTCATCAGGAATACTTAGAAAAAACTGCCTCATGATAATTAGATTAAATGGACTAATTGCAACTGGTATAATTAATGACCAAAGACTATTGATTAATCCCGTTTCTTTGACAACGATATATGTCGGTATCATTCCTGCAGAGAATAATAATGTAAATAGGACCAAAAATAATATTGTCCGTTGACCAATAACGGATCTCGTTAATGCATACGCCATTGTAGAAGTGAAAAATAAATTGACAGCTGTCCCTACTACAGTAATGTAAATGGTGACAAAGATTGAACGAATGAATTGGTCAGAGCCTAAAATATATGTGTAAGCATCTGTTACCCATTCCTTCGGCCATAGGATGATTTCATTCTCTAAAAAGTCACTAAGCGATGAAAAGGATACTGCAAATACATAGAAGAATGGAAATAACATGATTAAAGCAATGATGAGTAATATGATGCTATTAAATGAATCAAAAACAACAGAACCTCTTGACCTCTTAATCATATCGGCCCCCCTTTTTAGTTAATATAAGCCTTCCTCACCAAATTTCTTAGCTAAACGATTCGCTCCGACAACTAGTAAGAGACCAACCAATCCTTTAAAAAGACCAACAGCGGTTGCAAAGCTATAATTTGCTTGTTGAATACCTTTAAAATACACAAATGTATCTAACACATTTCCTGTGTCCATATTAAAGGGATTTAGCATTAAGAAAATTTGTTCAAACCCAGAATCCATGACATTGCCTAAACGTAGGATTAGCAAAATGATAATCGTGCTTTTAATGGCTGGTAATGTAATATGCCACATCTGTCGAAAGCGATTAGCCCCATCCATTATCGCTGCTTCATATAGATTTGGATTAACACCCGCTAAAGCCGCCAAAAAGATAATCGTTCCCCAACCAGATTCTTTCCAAATCACTTGCAAGATGATGATTGGTTTAAATAAAGCTGGATCTGTTAAAAATGGGATTGTGTTCGTACCAAACATCGACCCAAGAAATCCATTCACCAATCCTTCACTTCGTAAAAAGATGACTGTAATCCCTACTACAACAACCCAGGATAAAAAATGTGGTAAATAAACAATTGATTGTACAAACCTTTTATAATATTGATTTCTTAACTCATTTAGCATAAGGGCTAATACAATCGATATTGGGAAGGCAAAGAAAATTTGTAGAAATGAGAGCTGTAAGGTATTCCAGATTACTCTAATAACCTCTGAATCTTCGAATATTAATTTGAAGTATTTTAACCCTACCCACGGGCTATCCACAAATCCTCTAAACGGACTATAATCCTTAAACGCAATCACAATTCCTACCATTGGTAAATAACGATAAATAAGAAAATATAAGATGCCAGGAAGAAGCAATAAAAATAAATAGCGATCCTTCCACATCTTCCTGCCAATTTTCGACCAATTCATCCTTCGCCGAAGTTTCTTTTGTCCTTCTATGTAAAATTCCGTTATTTTTTGTTCCTGTTTCTCTATTTCCATTTTGCCCCCCCTTTTTCAGTAAGGATTTTCCATCAATTTAATTGTATTGATTACATGTATATGACATGTATATAAGTATAAGGATAATATATTATTACGTAATTTTCAATAAGTTTAAAAAATATTTAGAATTCTTTTCTTAAATATCTATTGGGCTTTTTTCTCCAATTTATTAAACAGCTTCATTGCGATCATCATTAAACAGAAAGCAATTAAACTGCCACAAAAAAATGGTAGTAAACCAGGGATCTTGATCATGAGGTAATATGGAAAATAGAATGCTAATGCCATGATGACGGAAACAATGGGCTGAGATAAAACAAGTAGAATCGTATTCTTTATATACTGTAATGGTCTCAGTTGGAAGTGAACATAGACAGGGAATGCAAATAATAAACACAATACATAGATCACACCGATCATAAAAGTGAAATATGTAAGTAAAAGGCTCCATAGACTAGTGAACTGGCGAAAAAATTGCAAATCAAAATACAAAATGAAGCCGAGAATAGCCCAAATATATCCATACAGATTACTCCCTAAAAATTCCTTTTGATATACCTGTCTAAAATACATAAATGTACTGAAATCATCTTCACCCTGAAGCCATTTTCTTATTACTGCAAACATCGCAATGGTTGACGGAAAAATCCCTGTAACAAATAATCCTAATACACTTCCAAATAGCCATAGTATATTTACATATACTAGTTTCAAAGCCCAATCCGCATAGTATACAAGACTTCTTTTCCATCCTGAAACTTCCATTGTTGTAATCCTCCCTATGTGATATTGTAATTTTTTGTTTATTTATAGTTTACATGATTACAACGGATTCTTAAAATAATATTTTACGATATATTTCTCACTATGAAGTTTTATTTCATTTTCATTTATTTGTATATGGTCTATTATTTCTTGATCACATCTATCGATTTCAAGCTGCCATTCAGAACCATTTTTTACTACCTTGTAAGTGAGTTTCATATCCTTTTTATCCTTCATTTTCGGATAAAGAATGGTAATAACATCTTGCTCCATACTATCTTCTTTAGGCTTGATTTCAATGTAAGAACCATACTTTTCAGCCCCTGGATATATGGCGACCTTCTTTGTCATTTCAGGAGGATAAACTGTGTAGAGACTTACCATAGCTTTTTCACCAACAATATCAATTTGGTCCCCTGTACATTCATCACCTTGCTTCTTGAATGATGAATCTGATTTGATCTTCGAGTTAGTATGATAGAGAAAGGTTAACTCGTCTTCCTCAGACTTTTTCTTAACACGGTCTATTACTACAAAATAAGTTTTATCAATATGGAGGACCATCCTCTTCCATAAGGAAATCATGCTATCATATGGCTTTGTTGCATCACCAACAAGAATATCAAGGTGATCAGATGTATGCCAAACCGTTAGTTCACTTCTTCCTCGATGAATCTGGCCATTCCCATTTACTAACATTGCATTATGGCCAATCGTTCCTAATGTAAATTCTCTTTTTGGACCCTCGACATAGTCTTGGTAACCTGGATTTGTGAGTAACCATTCACCTGCTACATGTAGTATGAAATTATTTTGGTCAAAATGATTATGGTCTTTAGCCGATTTACTTGCTGTAAATGCCAGTAAATGGTCGCTAGAACCCCATCCACTTCGGAATGAGGCCCAGCCAATACTAGGAAAAATCTTTGATGTTTGTTTGTAATATTGATCTGGTGGTAGAGGTGGTATGACGGCTTTCATATGCATCATGATGTCAGGACTGGAAGGAGTAAATTCATGGACATACCAGCTTGCAACATGGTTTCTGTTATTGTAAGCTAGCATTCCCAAGATGTAGGCGAGATCAAGGCTATAAAAGGAATCAGAGAAATTAGCAAAACTTGCTTTCTCATCTGTTCCAAGCATATAGAAAAATAAATCAGGTAAAAATGTTTCAAAATATTGGTGGTTTATCAATCGATCTATTCCCGTAGATCGATGTAAAATGTCTGCAGCCATCAATACATGTCTTGCTGCAACATTCGTATACAATAAACCTTCTATTTCTGGGCTCGTAAGGCGATTATGTAAATACATCGATAAATAGGAATAAGAATTCGTATAGTAAGCCTCAACATCAACTTCATCCATGATCGCTAAAGAACCAATTAACATAGCAACTTGCTTTGAGGCAATAATATTATGATTATTGAAGTTTTGAAAATCAATTTCTAATGGGTGTAAACCATTTAGTAAAATAGCTTCTTGGACGATCTTTTTTTCATCATTTGATAGGTACTGATAGATGGCATCATAGCCAATTGCCATCGCCAGTATAAAATGGGCATTGCTTAAATTCCCTTCTGCACCACGATGTGGAAACTCATACCATCTCTCAAAATGGCTCAAGGCAATCACATATTCCTTAATTTTCATTGCGTACTTTTCGTTATTCGTCATTCCATAAGCAAATGATAGAATCTTAATTCGTTCCTCAATTGCTCTTGAATACATTGTCCAATACGGGAAATCTACATAACCATCTGGTTCTGGAATAGGTAACAATTGTGTTAAAGGCAAGTCGATGGTTAAGGTTACCTCAATACTAGGATAGGTGACATGGAATTTCTCTTCTGTGGCATACGAATCTGCACGCTTATATAATTCATCTGCCATTTTATCGAAATGGAGAACTTGGCGATCACCTTTTTGCGTGACCCTTTTTTTCGTATCTTCGATTTCACTTTTAGTCAATAAGATTCGAGGGTGTGGATGAATCGTTTTTACAATCCCATTGTATTCCATATGATCAATCCTTTCTTTTGAGATACCTGTCAATTACTTGTCTATTTTTGTTAAATCGAAGGCTTTTACTTCACCTTCTCATTTAGTAAATTTTCGATTCGACTACATACGTCCCCTGTTCGTTCCATATTTGCCCATAGAAGCTGTAATTCATTTTCGACTAGTTCTATTTCAGATGTTGTTAATTGAAGATCTCTAATTGTTTTTGCAAAAGGCATCATTTCTTTAAATGCGTTGTAATTATCAGGATGGATTCCAGGCTGCAATAGATAATTATCTTCCGCAACAAAACGCAGAATAGGGATCGTACAGCCATTTCGCTTCAGCATCGTTTGCGCTTCCGTACTAACCATATAATCGATAAGTGCTTTTGCTGTTTCCTTCATTTGACTATTTGCATTTATTCCGAGCGCCCCACCTAATAAAAGCGTTGCCTTTGTTTCCTTAGCTGGTACAGGAAGGACATCCCATTTAATTTTATGGTCCCTAAACTCATTCATAAAATAATAGGTTGTGAGGATCATCGCTGCCCGTTCACGCATAAAGAGATTTTCAGCTAATTCATTACTTCCATGTGAAAAAATCGGTGAAACCTTATGCTTATACATCATGTCAACACAGAAACTTAATGCATCAATATTCTCAGATGAATTCATCACAGACTTTGAACGATCTTCTGCCATGAAGTCGCCATTATTTTGGAGAATAAATACCGGCCAACGATTTGATGAGGAGGAGAAACAGAAACCATACTGATCTACTAGTCCATTTTCATCCATATCCTTCGTGCATGTCTTCGCAATTTTAAGCAAATCATTCCAATTGTCCATTTGAAATGAAGCAGGAATATTTGCCTCCTGGAACATTGTTTTGTTATAACAGATCATAACTGGAGAAAAGACAAAAGGTGTGACCATCGTTTTACCATCAACGGCAAACATATCAAATACTTTCTCATAACTATCCTTCTCGGCATTTAAATGTTCTGGAACATATTGCTCAAGTAAATCTAAGCGATTTGATTCAATAAGCTCCCGAAAATGGTAATCTGAAACGATAAAAAGGTCAGGACCTGCACCATGTTCAATCAATTGCATCACATTATACATATAATCCGTGACAGGTAAAAGCTGTAGATTAATTTTAATAAAAGGGTTCAACTGCTCGAATCTTTCAATAATTTCTTCAACAATTTCTCTCTCATATGAATCTGAGAACCACGCAAGAGTAAGTGTTTGTTTTGTTGTTTCTTGTGGCAATGTCACGCGATTGCCCTTACCAGGGATTTTTTCAATTAATCCTTCTTCGACTAACTGGGCTAACACTTTCCGAACGGACACTCTACTTAAATCGTATTGTTTGCTTAATGTATTTTCCGGGAGGATAAATTCCCCTGGTTTAATACGACCCGTTAGTATTTCATCCTTTAATTCTGTTAAAAATTTTTTATAGCGTTCTTCAAAATCATTTACTTTCCTCAGCACCGTATACAGCTCCTATACAACTTATTGACGACCTCATTATATCAAATGTTGTAAAATTAAAACTACTATTTCGAACAGATTGTCTAAAAATGATTTAGGATAGCCATTTATCAAGGAAAGCATATGCGAGTTGGCGTATTTCATGTGGAAAATCATGACCAGTATTCCCGATATATGATGTGAATTTATTCCCTTCCCCTAACCAATTGTATAAATTAGCAAGTTCACTTACTCCGTTTGCAGCAGGCTGCCAATGCGGAAAAATATGATCTGTTTGGCCCATCCATAAGAAAAAGGGAGTTGGTGCCACTAATGCAGCAATTTCATTGAACTCAAACGGAACCTTACCATGATCTATATCTTCGGTAAGCTTTGGAATATGTGAGAACCAATCCCTCTTTCCCCACCGATATGTTTCTGGATCTTCAGCAAATGTCGCAAAGCCACAGCTACAGACCACGGCTTTTACTCGTCTATCCACTCCAGCAAGAAAATACCCATTATAACCACCTAGTGAATGGCCGATCACACCGATTCTTTCATGATTTACAAAGTCGAAGTCACATAGAAGATTGATGCCATGAACATGATCAATCAACATCTTCGAAACAGCTGACCAATTTGGGTAATTTTCATAAAATGGTCCTGTATAAAAATAATTTGCCCCATCGTTCACACGTTCTCCCGCAGTTATCGTATCAGGTGCTAACACAATATATCCTTTTTGCACTAATTCGAGTGCATACTTTCGATTTTCCCTGCCAGCTTCAAGTGAAATATCATTTTTCCCCTCATTACTTGTTGGATGTAGTGCTAATATAGCCGGAAGCTTCTTCTCGGTTGGAACATTCTTTTGGAAGAGGAAACTCTCCATATTGTTAAAAGAATCATCCATGTCATCCATAATCGGAACGAGAATATAAGCAGGAACAACATCATCATACACAGAATGGTATTCTATTTTTACTCGATAATGATCGTTTTCCTTTTGTAACGATACAATTCTACATACATTTTTTTCACAAGGAGGAAGCTCACCAATATACTCAATCCATGTTTGATAAATCATTGAACGTTTCTTATTCCATTGCTCCATTGATTCAATCCCGTCAAGTAATGGTGGTATGCCATTTTTCCTTAACCATTCCAAATCGTACAAGCACATAACCTCCTTGTATCATTCATAAGCATCGATACTGCAAAGATGACTACCTGAGCCATAATAAATTCGTTGATTATACAGGACGATCCCACTTGTCGCTGTTCGAGAGAGTAATCTTACTCCCTTAACTGCTATCTCCTCGTTTACACTTATCTTTACAATTGCATTGCTTAATAAGCATAACAATCTATTCCTAGACTCGTCATAAACAAAGCCATTCCGAACCATTTTTCCGTATTTCGAAAAATCCTCTGAATAGATGACCGCTTTTGATTGTGGATCAAAAACAAAATAGAGGCTTTCATTTGTTAAACAATGTGCATGATCATTCTTGTCGATATAGATTTGTGAGATTTCTTGAATTCCACGTATTGGTTGGGTTATATCTTCTACTTGTCTTTTTTCCAAGTTAAATAAATAGAGACAGGCTTCGCTTTCCTTTGGCATAGCACCACCCGGCGTTTCGATGCTTGTGCCTGCTAGAATTAACCCAGATGCTAATTGACCGAGAGAGAAGGTACTTTGGTTCGGAATAATGTCTGTATGTGGAATGATTGTGTTCGTCTTCGTTGGAACATGATAGATTCCTAATCCCCCACCTACCATGCCATACCCTGGAAACCCTCCCCACACAATATGAACACCATCTTTATGGGCAAGGGCACATCTTGGTCGGTGTATTTCCTGATGTTCAAACAGGAGCTTAGGGTTCTTTTCTGGATGGAATGGTTTCTCTGTATCGAATTCATATAGCTTCCCACCTGCATAAGCTACACCAATCATGAATGTACCTTGGGAAGCATAAGCAGCAATATTACCGCCACCACCTTGATCAATTGGACCAAAATTATGAATCTCATTTTTTGAAAAATCAAACGTATAGAATTGCAGAGGATGCATAGAAGTCCCGTATAAAGCATGATCAGGACCTACATATAAGGTAGACAGATCCGCTCCATTCGATTGATAGTCTAGTTGTACTTTTTTCTTGGAACCATCACTATGTTTAAATATGACATACTTTTCCGAGAGACTATACTTTTCCACAAGATATGTACCCGCATGATTACGATGTATTTTTTGAAATCCTTGCCCTGAATATGGAGACAAAGACCGAGCCGATTCTTGAATAGGAACGGCATCTCCATCATGAAGCATCCGCCAATTATCAGATTCGTAAGTGTTTTTTAAATCGATTGCATCCCAATGGCCATATACGTAGCCATCGACTCCCTTATATACAAATCCTACACCTTTTGACCTTTGTTCTTCAGCTACGAACGATTTCATCTTATTATCGATCGGATGGAAAGCGATTATATTTTTTCTTTCCGTCCCAACCCCAACATATATCCAACCCTTATTGTCAATGGCAATGCTGCCAGGGTATTTTTCCGTTTGTTCAATTGAACCAAAATCCGTTATTTTATTCGTTTTTGGACAATACGAAAGAACATGGACATTTGGGTATGTGGTAAAATAGACCATTCCTTTGTCATCTTCTGCAAAGCTAAAGCCAATAATATCCTCACCATTTTCAATATACTGCGAGAAGATAAATGTTTCTCTAAAAGGGTCTAGCACCATAAAAAGCTGCCCTGCTCCTGTATAAAACAATCCATTGCTACTGAATGAAGCAAATGGATACTCCACATACTTTTCTGGGAAAAACATTTGCGATGATTGAGAAGTGTCGGGGTCGACGATGACAACAAATCCTTTGGCAGCAATCACAAATCGGGATTCCCCTTTTTCATTGATACAAAAGGCTGCTGTTCGTGCTTCATCGTACTGTACTGGTATCCCATGGTCAGTCGCCTCAATGACGTTGTCACTCATTTTCATCTCCCCCTTTTCCATAACTACTTTTTTCTCTGAAAATAGCTTGATACCTTCTTAATTCCTTCTATTATTTCCTCAATGTCACCTATTTTGTAAAATTCACTTATATTTATTCGAATCGCTGTATTCAAAATATCCTCTGCTTCAGGACAAGAGCCGGCCTCATAATTTTGGTCTGATAAATCAAATGGGAATTGACTATCTACATATGCCTGTTTTTTCTGTAATAAAGGGATTTGATATAGCACCTTTGGGATATATCCTGCCTGATTTGGGATCCCCTCTGCCGCCAACGCTTGAGAGAACTCTGCTCTCGAACAGGTAAATTTGCTTTCATCAAGTCTGAACATATAGAACCAGTATGTACACCAGCCTCCTGGTGTGATTTTCATCGGTTCTATTCCTTCAATTCCACTCATTCCTTTTGTCAGCAGCTCCCCATATGTGTTTCGCGTTTGGCAAATCCATTGTAATTTTTTTAGCTGGGCAATCCCGACAGCTCCTTGTAACTCTGTCATTCGATAATTTGGTGCCAAATATTCGATATCTCTTGCAACAGAATCAGCTAATCTTTGATAGTTTTTATCGGCAAAGGCATGTGCTTTGAAATAGTCTTCTTGATGAGTAGAATTGACTGTGACAATTCCGCCATCACCTGTTGAAATATGCTTGAAATCATTTGTACTAAAACAACCATAATCACCAATCGTTCCAACAAGTCGGCCATTATATGTTGTTAAATAGCTTTGAGCACAATCTTCAATGACTTTAATATTATACTTTTTCGCAATTTCCATAATTGGATCCATATTACAAGGATTTCCCGCTAGATGAACAACGATTATTGCTTTTGTTTTCGGAGTGATTTTTTCCTCAATTGATTTCGGATCCAAATTATAGGTGTTCGGCTCTAAATCAGCGAAGACAGGAATGGCATTTTGGTATAAGACCCCAACAATCGTTCCTTGGTCAGTTATCGGACTTGTGATGACCTCATCTCCAACCGTAACCCCAGCAGCACCTAAGGCCACATGGATCGCAGCTGTACCTGATGATGTAGCAACACTATATTTCACACCGTACATCTTGTTAAAATCCGCAAGAAATTGCTTCACCTTCTGGCCAAAATGATAAAAAAGTGTATTTTGATTCAATGCCTCTAGTAGTTCTTTTGCCTCTTCTATCCCAAATCTTTCCCCGGTTGAAAATGGAGTTGTTTTAACTTTTGATCCACCATGAATCGCTAATTTCGTCATTTTACGCCATCTCTTTTCCGATTTTTTTAACTGATTGCCGCAAAATCTTTTTCTCAATACATGGAATACCAAAGCGTTCTACTATCTTTTCATTGCACGTATTGTTTGAATTTGGAATAGGTATATAGGCTACTGCATCTTCAACATTCACATCATCCAAAGTAAGGACATGATGATTATGATCGACTCCAATTATTGAAATTTTGCGTCGTTTCCGTTCCCATTCATTAATTTGTCTAGATGTCCAGAATGTGAAGCCTTCTTGTTTCGCCTGCACAATCAGCTGTTGAATCGCCTCATAGACATCCTCTTGATGATGAATGTGGTACTGATGAAATAGGAAATGAGCTACCCCATTCACAAGCTTGACATGATTCAAGAATGGATCGATTACACTTGTGTCAGCTAAGGCATGATGATTTAAATCTTGCGTTAAAAAACCAAGCTCAAGGACATTATAAAAGCGATTATTTTCATCTGCTGAGGCAATCGGGAAGAACGGATGGCATGTTCCAAAGAGAAAACCGATATTCCCTTTTTTACTTGGTCCACGTGATTGGTCAACCTCAATTCCACATTTCTCACACCATGTAAAAAACTCTCCCCAGCCTTCAAACCGAGTATAATGATTTTTATTCGAAACAATATCATTTGTATTGGATGCTTTTTTTAGAATATTTAACTGTTCACGGAAGGCTTCTTCTCCCCAAATACCTTCCTCCGCTTTTAACGCATTATAGTGAAAGGCCAATTCATGACCATCATTCTTTACCTGCTCGTAAATGGATTGGTCATATCCGGGCATAATCATACACCATGTCGAATGAATTCCATGTTTCCGCAAGACATCCAATGTGGTTATCGCCGAGGCATCTTCATTTAAATCACTATCATGAGAAATCATCGCCATATGCTCTACATCTGCTGGCCAATAAGCTAAGAATGGAAGAGTTACATTCTTCTCTATGACTCTATTTAAAAGATGTTCAATCATTACTTCACGCCAAAGGTCTGCATATGGTAGTGAAAAATATGGTATACCCGTTCCTGTTTGCTCTCTATCTAAATTCCAATCGAGTTCAAACCCATCATCCGCTTTCAAAATCCCCTCATCGAGATTGGCTGATCCATCCGGGGCAGGTACTCCATCCTTTGAAACTGGCTGTGTTCCTTGTTGGATACCGACAATTGTTTTAGGAATCGAAATGGCCCAACGATCAATATGGCCTTTCCCAACTTTAATTTGATGTAAGGCCACTACTTCAGAATCATTTTGGACTTTATTTGTTATATAGATTTTTCCCTTTTCGGATACATTGTCGGAGGGTGTCACCTGCTCCCATGGTTCTGCTTGTAAGAAACGTAATGGTTTATCTTGGTTAAAATCATCATTTAAAAATGCGTATCCCCTCTGTACTTCAGATGCTTTTCGGAAACCGAGCCAATCAGCCAATCTATTTAAACCACCGTAGCTAATGACAGTTCCACCCGCTTCAGCATATTCTACAATTCGTGACATCGCCTTTGGATTTTCCTCCATAACGCCGATAACCAATGCGTCATAGCTTTGAAGATTAGAGAGATCCTCTACCATTTGAAAGGGCAATCGTAAATGTTCAAAGACCTCCAAAATATATAATTCAAACACATTCATCCCATTTGACCATCTGTTTTCTACCTCTTTTTGATCAATATAAATACCGACTTTTCCGATTTTCAACCTACTTCACCTACCCGTCTTTATGAACATGTATATGACATGTATATCGCTAATATCAATACTATAATATAAAACTAATGATCTTTCAATGTTTTTAAGAATATTTTGACATATCAAAATGCGCCTTAGCGTATTTGCGCCAAGATTTTTTCGAGCTTGCTCGAAAAGCTTCCTTTAAAAAATCTGAGGCATCCGCCGGAGGCTTTACCTTTATTCAGTCGGGGTTTGAACCCCCACTGAAATGAAAACTGATTTGCATTCATCTCACCACTTATAGAAGTGGGAGACTTCTGATGAATAAAGTTAAAAGCCCGAGAACGAAGTGAGGTCACTTCTTCCCGGGCTTGCTTCTTATTATTTACCGCTATTGCCATGTTTGTTATGAACTTGTATTTTTATCGTGTTTGTTTCAATTGTCTTTCCATTAAGTGTAACGATTGCCGTAATTTTCGCAGCACCACTTTTTAGAGCCTTGACGTTTCCATTTTCAATAGTCACTATTTTTTTATTGCTAATTCGATACTCAATTTCGGCCCCTGATAATTCATGTGTACTTCTTTCTTTTTCAAGTTGGACATGAAATTTTAATGGTATCGTTTCTCCCGCTCTTATTTTTGTTTCATCCACAGAAATATGGGCATCCGTGATCTTTACTAATAGGGATTCATCAGTGTACTTATAGAGACGATTTCCGTTTGACAAATAAAATGCACCAAAATCATCTTGGGTCATATGCTCTACCTTGCTAGCAAGTAAGGTTACTTCCTTCGTCGTTACATTAAATGTAAAGAATTTCCCTGCAGCAATTCCACAAATATTTCCATCTGTTCCAATTTCTAATTTTGCCTCTCTCCAACGGTTACTAGCTTCAGGATAAATATCCTTCGTAAAAGTCACTTCATTCGTTTCCGTGTCAAATGTGAATATGGTACCATTTGCCATTCCCCACACATTTCCATCAGAACCGATTGTTAAAGCTGTAATTGCTTGCCTATTTGGTACAGGAACGATTTCAAATGTTTTTTCACCTTTTTCAATATCCCAAATGAATAATTTTGCTTCTGTTGTCGTTGGAGTAGATCCTTGTCCGCCCGCAACAGTTGTTCCACCATATACTTTTCCATCCTTATATGTTAATGAAACAATACTTTGGTCAGGCATGACATTCCAATGAACCTCTGGCTCACCTTTTTTTATAACATCATAAATTGTAAATGCTCCACCTAAATGTCCATTTTTCGGAACGGTTCCAATAAATAACTTGTCATAATCCTCTACACCAAGCATTGCAAATGGACGATCCTGTGGTGTGTAACCTTCAATCTCATCATTTTTCTCAATACTAAATAATAAATCAGGATTTAGTTGATTCGAATCGGTGCGATTCCATGGCTTACTTAAGTCATACTCATATATACGTGCATTTGGATATACACCAATATAGAGATTACCTTTCAAGCTTGCCATCCCTTCCCCTTGGCCGATATCATTCAAGCGGATGTTTTTATTTGAAGACGGTAAATATGCACCCATATTTCCTGGTAAATAACCTGTACTGTATATCTTTCCATCTGGTCCCTTACTTAATTCGTGAATTAGAACGGGCTCAGCCGGAAGCTCTAAATCTACTAATTTTAGCTTTCCAGTTTCCAAATTGTATTTATATAGCTTTCCACCATTACCTGAGAGGCCAACAAGTGTGTAGCCTGGGAAGCCTTCTTCCTCTAATTGAAGGAACTTATAACTAATCGCACTTCCTTGAATGTCTACTTGTAAGGATTTAAATGTATTTGTATCTAAGTCATACTCATGAAGAATACCAAAATGTGTGAAATAAATTTTGTTGGCAACTGGTGATTTACCTGATACCCCTCTTGAGGACTCTGGAATACTTTCTACAACCTCACCAGTATCACCATTTATTGCTTTAATGACTTCTTTTGTTTCGGTGTCTAGGACAAACATTTCATATACTGACTCTTTTTGAGCAAAAAGTTTTCCATCCACTAAATCAAGGTCATAGACGGAAATACTATCAGAAAACTGCTCTGGTAATATATTCGTCTTCTCACCTGTATTCATATCATATTCAATTAAGTGTGCAACACTTCCGATACCTGCATAGACCTTATTTGTACGTTCATCATAGGCAACACTTCTCACCCAGCTTTGACCATCAACCATCGTTCCAAAGTTTGTGAACGTTTCTGTATGAGGGTCATACTGATACACACTTCCCGTGCCATAGGTTCCGCCAATGATTCGCCCGTCACTTGCAGTATCGATTGGATATAGGACTGGATCTGTGTCTGACACAGGATAGCCTAAGTTTTCTAGTGTGTCGGTATCTGGGAAGTAACGGTATAAATACCCTTTATTATAGGCCCCGAGATATACAGTGCCATCAGAAGCAACAGTAACAGCCCATGCACCTGAAGTATCAGCTAATGAATGGCTTTTCAGAAGCTTCTCTGTTTCAATATCAACAATGGCAAGCTTAGACGGTGCGCCTGCAACGACTGTATACAATACATCCCGGCCATTTGCATCCTTACCGATATCCCCTAACATAACCGTTGTTTTAGACACTTGAACACCTAAATCAGTGGCCACCTCTTCAATCGGATTCACAATTTCCTCCTCCGGTGCTTCGACAACACCTTTTACAACACGAACCTCATCCACATAATGTTTATATGTTTTTGAATTACTTCCTGCAAATAAGACTGCTAGTTTTGTAGCATTTTTTGGTGCTGTTGCCGTCACATAGTTTTTCGTCCATTCATTCGTAGGAGTTGTTAATTTATTCCACTCAAATTCACCCGTATATGCCCCGTTCTTATCGTAGAAACGAACATACATATCAACCGAACCATACTCTAGAAACACATCAGCTATAGCTGTGTATGTTTCACCGGGATTAATCTCAATAAAATCACTGCGAACAAGCATATATTTGTCTGGTTCGTTAACAATTTTCAAGCTCTTAGTTCCTTTGGAGGCTTTTTCATCCGTTACTTCAAAATGATCACTATTCGTTTCGGAATCCTTTGACCAACCAGGAATTACACCCTCTTCAACTTCTTCTTCAAATCCAGCATTCACAACTGGAAAATCTGTCAAATCGGGCGGATTTACTTCTACACCCTTTTCAAAAAGCATGACGTTATCGAAGTTAAATGTTCCCACATTACCTTTTCCTGAGTAAAATAAAATCGCGACGAAAGCAGTATTATCAGGGGCAGTCGCGTTTACAGAAATATCCTCCCACGAAGAAGTTGGCCCTGTTTTAACGCCGTTATATCCTGTAATATACTTCCCAGTATTATCAAAAAATCGCAAGTAGATTTCAGCATTTCCACCCGTTTCGATGGAAGTCTTCGCAGTAGCCCGATATTCCTTACCAGGAATAGCCGGGATATTACTGCTAATCATTCCTATATTGGCTGAACTACTACTATCCACTAATTTCAGGCTATTTTCTCCACTAAAGGATTTTATATGATCTACCGTAATTCCATCAGTACCAAATATTTGTGACCATTCCTGGATACTTCCATCCTCATATAAAGCTGCCTCAAAATCATGATTGCTAACTTCCAAGCTCACTTCATCTGAAGATTCAGTTGTTGCAAATGTGGTGATTGGAACTAAAAGATTAACCAATAACATAAGGCTGGCAAAAATGGATAGCCTCTTCTTCATGATTTTCTGTTTCATGATACTTCCTCCTTCGTCATTTAGATCATTAAAAACTATTATCCCACCTCCCTTTGTATACAGGTATATATCCTGTATATTCATCAGCAAAAAAAATCTAGGCTTCAGCAGTACGTTCAAAAAATCTAGTTGTATTTCAAGAATAATCTGACTCCTTTAAAAAATAAATAATCCTTTCTACCTATATTTGGGCAAACCATAGGGACGGTTCTTTTGGTTTGTTTTCTGATAATTTGAATAACATACCATGAGAACCGTCCCCCTGGATCCTAATGAAATCCCTTCTCCATGTACCTTTGCTCCATCCATACGATTAGTTCTTCAACGCTCATTTCCTTAACTACCTTTCTAGTACTCTTTCGATTTGCACCAAATAGCTCTCTTTTCAACTCGGAAATTCGCTTGCTATTTTGTAGGAGTACAGAAGCCATTCTTTGCGTGTCCTCTACTACTAATCGGAGATCCCATTTTCCTGTATTACTGTTGGCAATTATATGAGGGTCTGAAAATCCTTTATCTTCTATTCGCCAATTATAATTTAGATCGAGATCACTTAATAAATTCTTATACAATACCATGAACCAACAGGCATTATAAAGCCCGAAGAAAGAAATGTATGGTGATTTTTTTCCATGACCATCACAGCTTGATATCGTTCTTACTCCTGCTGCACTCAGCGATTTAATAAAAAGCGCCACTCCGGTTTCTAACGTAATCGTTCTAACTTTCGGTCCGTACATGCCATTAATGAAATATTTCCAGCTACGCCAACCACCATCTCCTCCAGCCTCATGGTTTCTTGCGGGGTACCAAATAATCTCATGAATTTTTCGATCATCTAATTCTCCCGTCATTATTACCTTCTCGCCTTGAAACGTAACGGAGATATTTAATCTGTCTAGCATTTGTTTGAGATCCATAAGATCCTTAGGATGACTACCTTTTCCTAACGTAAAATAGTCATCCTCTTCTACTATGAAAAAACCTCGCTTTTGTAAAGCTTTCACTAAGTCACTCATTGGTCCCCTCCACAAAAAGTTCATATTTATTTAAAAACCCGTTACCCTAGATTACGGTCTATCCTGTATTCTACCTGTGCAATCGCAAACATATCAATGGTTAATTTACTGTTGACAATTTACTTTTTCAGGTCTATAGTAAAGCTCATAACTTAATATTCGAAATTTTTTCTTATCCAGAGAGGTGGAGGGACTGGCCCTTTGATACCTCGGCAACAGACTTAAATAGTACTGTGCCAATTCCAGTAGCTTGAAGCTAGAAGATAAGAAGAGCAGGTCATTTTATTCGTCTTTTTAACCCCTCTTCTTATTTCTAGAAGAGGGGTTTTTGTTTTAAAAAATAATTTTAGAGGTGATTTTAATGTCAACAGTAAAAAATGAAAGTGAACTATTGCATGCTATTGAGGTATTACAAAGAAAGGAATGGGTTGATCTGACACATACATTCGGCCCTGATTCTCCACATTTCTCAGCGTTTGAGGATGCTGAGTTTAAAACACTGTTCACACATGATGATGGCTTTTTCGCTCAACGTTTTACGTTTCCAGGACAATACGGAACACATATTGATGCGCCTATTCATTTCGTTCGTAACAAGCGTTTCTTGGAGGAACTAGAGTTAAAGGAACTTGTATTACCACTAGTTGTGATTGATAAGTCGAAGGAAGCACAAGAAAATCATGACTTTATTCTCTCTGTTGATGATATTCTTACATTTGAAGAAGAGCATGGAAAAATAGAAGCTGGTACTTTTGTGGCATTACGCACCGACTGGAGTAAACGCTGGCCTAACAAAGAAGCATTCGAGAATAAAGATGCAGAAGGAAATAGTCATAGCCCTGGTTGGGGAATTGATGCTTTAACATTTTTATTTAATGAACGAAAGATTAAGGCTGTAGGTCATGAAACATTTGACACTGATGCAGCAGTTGATGTCCGCAAAAACGGATCATTAATTGGCGAATATTATGTGCTTGAGCAGGATACGTATCAGGTTGAATTATTAACAAACCTTGATAAGGTACCAGCAAAAGGTGCTGTCATCTTCAATATTAGTCCAAAACCCGAAAAAGCAACAGGATTCCCTGTTCGTTCTTTTGCTATTTTGCCATAAGCCCAACATTTTAAATAGCAACACATATGCAGAGGGACTGTCCCCTCTGCTGTCCTTTCGTTTTGAGACACACTTCATTTCATTACTACTTTCATTAATTTGGGACTTACAACAATCCCTTATAATGGAATAAATAATTATATAAATATAATTATTTTATTTGGTTATATTCTATATTGATTAGATTATATGCACGAATGCAAATCCGTGATATTATTGTGATAAGCGCTAACTAGGTCTTTATAACTACATATGGTGGGATTTGAAATGAAGCATTCTGGAAGATTTTTCGCAGTAGGTATTATCTTGTCTTTACACACGATTTATTTGGTCTATTACTATTTTCGTGATGGACAAATTGATATTATCGATTTACTTGGATACCCATTGTTTTATTTTATTGCTTATTGGTGTGGCAAGCAATATGATAAAGCTCAATACTTTTCGGAGAAGGATACCCTTACTAACCTTTACAATCGCCGTTTTATAATGGGTGCATTTGATAAAATTATATCATTCGCTGATCGTACAAATAGCAAGCTATTCGTATTAATCATTGATTGTGACAACTTCAAAGAAATTAATGATTCATGTGGTCATACGAAAGGTGATTTGGTTCTATCCAATATTGCTAACATCCTTTTACAATCGATAAGAAAAAGTGATGTTGTTGCTCGTTGGGGAGGAGACGAATTTCTAATTATCGGGCATTACAAGGATGATGCAGGCCTACAAACCCTTATTCAACGGCTAGATGACCAATTAGAAAGTCTTTCACAGCAAATGAGCTTAAATATAAAAATCTCAATTGGTTCAACTATTTATCCAGATGATAGCAACAACTTAGAAGAATTAATTAAATCCGCCGATCAAAATATGTACAAGCAGAAAGCTCAAAATAGAGAAAAGGGGGAATAGAACAGGATCTATTCCCTCTTTTTTTTGACCTTACGAATAGAAACAGCCGAACTAATTCAGACTTACTATCTGAATTATAATACAGGGATTCGCCCGTTTTAATATCGATGGATTTCCATTAATTAGGGGTATTGGCCGAATTAATTAGAAAGCCCGCCGGATTATTGTGTAAATCGGCCGAATTATTCCTAAAACTCGCCGGATTAACTACTGAATCGGCCGGATTATCTTCAAATCCCGCCGAATACCATATTTTGAAGGCTGCTGGTTACTCAAGAATGCACAGAATGACTAGAATATACCTCGAATTCACTTTCCGCGAACACAGCAGTCGACATCCTTACACACATGTAAACGATGAAATGCGTCGTAGGTCGATTCCGAAAAACAACCATCTAAAGCCATTCCAGCGGTACCCTGAAATAGAACTTCTACCAACAAAGGTTGGATAAAACCAGAATTGCTGACGATTTTGCAGCCAGACATACGTAAATCTGAATAAGCATCTACGAATACTGCCAGGATCTACAGCAAACGTACTGATTTCTTGTGATTGCATAGGTACGAATGATGGGGGTGGACTATTTGGCGGCCCCACATCCTGCCCTTGCTGCCCAAACGGTGGTCCAAAGTTTGGTGGGCCTGGTGGAGGACCAGATGGTGGCCCCATCAAACCACCCGTGATAATTGGAAACAAAAATTGTCGATCATCATACGTTTCATAGTCATAAGGAACAGGATTTCTATAGGCTTGATAGCCATTTACATCATGAGAATAATAAGGTGTACAATACTGACACATAATATAACTCCTTTTGTGTTGTGACCTACAACATCATATTCACTAGTTACTCGCCTATCAACTTGTACCTTAAAAATGGGTGTTTACCTATTCATTAAGACGCAAAAAAGCAGGTAAATCCTTTTCAATATTTTACAATTCATACTTGAAAAAGTCGTTCAAGTTCCTCCTTTTCAACGATCGATAGAATATTCTCTGCCAGTGGGAACAGCACTTTTTCTTCCTTAGCAAAGTGCTGGGTTAGTGTGGTATAGGCCTGGACTGCATACACTGTAATTGCTAGTGCTTCGTTTTCATTGATAGAAGAACCCGCTTTCCCTGCTTCGGTCAAAAAATCATACAGATGCTGCTCTGCCTTTTCATGTTCAAATTCCATCGTATTAATTGTTCTGTCATTATCTCCAAGGTGGCGAGCCATCATTGGGAACAATCCATCATCCTCACGTCTGGAATGTGCCTTTAGCTTATTGTTGAATATCGAAATATGCTCATATAATTTTCCAAACAATCCAATCACTGCAGAACCTGACTCATATTCGATCTCTTCAGCCATCTCATAGAAAAGATCCATTTCTGCCCTTAGTGCCACATGTTCATCCTTTAATTGTTGTAGTGGCCTACATAATACAATACTCGAATCATCCATCATAATTTCACCCTCTTCTGCGATTCTTAAGCTCCAAAATGGCTAAATCATAGCTTATTAACTCTTCTTAAAGAATACTCCAAAATTATCAAAAATATCGTGATGATAATCACGCCAAACATAATCCGCATCACAGAGATGAGCCTTGTTGTTTATGCTTCAAGAGAATCGTCCTTATGGTTTCGTGACAAGCATTCACTTGGACATTTGATACCCTATCGTGGTTTTCTATGTATTCCAATGGAGCCACCCTTAAGGTTTGCTTTCCAAATTCCAAAACCAATCATTTGCTTTTCACCTTCTTATATCCGATAATTTTAGTGATAAAAGAACGGAGGGATTATGATGAGTGAAATAGTTAAAAAGCAATTCGAGATAGCTCGTGCAGGAATTTTCAAGGATGTTGAAGGTGTATCACCAGAAATTTTTGATATTCAACCAGATGGCTTATCTAATACAATCCATTGGCAGCTTGGCCATATTTTAGCTTCTGCTGAAGGGTTCCTATTTGGAAAAAATGGGAAATTACCTTCCAACTACAAAGATTTCTTTGGCTATGGTTCTAAGCCTTCAGAGTGGGGGAATGATGTTCCATCTGTTGAAACACTTTTAGAGCAATTAAAGGAACAACTGGAACGAATTAAAAATATTCCCGCTGAATCATTTCAAACTCAATTTCCAGAACCAGTTCTAGGAAATCGTACATATGGAGAACTTGTTCATTTTACCGCAATCCATGAAGCCACACATGCAGGACAAATTCATGTGATGAAAAGACTTGTTGAAGCTTCGAAATAATCGTAAAGGCCGAAATTCATCTGAATTTCGGCTTTTTTTAATGTGATTTATTCTACCTAACTAGGAGGTTTAGGCTATTTTTCAAATTTTTTGAAACATATTTGTTCACACAGACGTAAATGTAGTAATTGAAAGGATGTGTTGGAATGAACAAATATTCAATCTCTGAGTTTATTAAAAATACAGCGCAAGAGGACAAAGGCGAAGGCTTCTTTGAATTAGAAACTCCTAGAATGCTTGAGGTCAATTTAAATGGGCTTGTGTGGGCAAAGGCAGGATCGATGGTCGCGTACAATGGAGGCATTAAATTTGAACGAGAAGGAGTTCTCGAGCATGGCCTTGGGTCAATGTTCAAAAAAGCGTTAACTGGCGAAGGTGCTTCATTGATGAAAGCAAATGGCCAAGGGAAATTATATCTTGCCGATAGCGGAAAAAAAATTATCATCCTTCATCTACAAAATGAAGCAATCTTTGTGAATGGAAATGATCTTCTTGCATTTGAACCTTCGATCAAGCATAAAATTAAGCTTATGAAACGTGTTGCAGGTATGATGGCAGGTGGATTATTTAATGTACGCTGTGAAGGAACTGGAATGATTGCGATTACCTCTCATTATGAACCACTTACTTTACGGGTAACACCAGGGAAGCCAATCATTACCGACCCAAATGCTACTGTTGCATGGTCTGGAAACCTTCAACCAGAATTCCAAACTGATATTTCATTTAAAACGTTCATTGGAAGAGGAAGTGGCGAATCGATTCAAATGAGATTTGAAGGTGATGGCTTTGTCATTGTTCAACCATACGAAGAAGTGTATATGCAGGCACAGAGTTAAAAACTGAAATAAATGTACTTTGTACATATGATAAGGAACGAAACAAGGGAGACGGCTCTTATGTTCATTCATTTTCGAACCGAATGGATTAGTGACCGCTCCCTTGCTTTTACACATTTTTTTAATTATCAATTATTTTCATCTCAGAAAATGGGTAAAAAACAATATTCGTTGTTCCTACTACCTTGTTCATTGGAATTGCTCCAATATGACGACTATCCTTACTAACCCTTCTGTTATCCCCTAAAACAAACAAATGTCCTTCAGGTACTACGTCACTTCTTACTGGAGTCTCTTGTAATGTAAATGAATTGGTAAGTGGTCCATCTATCACACCTTTTTTATATTCCTCCAAATACGGTTCATCATAAGGTATTCCATTTATATATAAAATGTCATCCTTATACTTAATACGGTCTCCTGGCAATCCAATTACACGCTTGATATAATCTTTATTTCCAGATTCATGAAACACGATAATATCAAATCTCTTCGGTTCACCTATTTTCATTACAATCATATGGGTTTGATCTTGTAAAGTAGGATTCATCGATGCACCTTCAACTATAGTAGGTGTAAAGACAAATATACGGATAATAATAAATAATAAAATAGCGATTAGAAGGGCCTTCAACCATTCCAAAATTTCTTCTCTATTTTTAGCCACGCTTTTCACCTAATCTCAACAAAATATTATTTTTATTGATTCCCTTCCCCTTTTGGAAAAAGAAAATAGGTTATAACTCCAGACAGTAAGGTAGCTCCCATTGCAATCAATAATCTGATGCTCAGGTCGATTTCAGCAAAGTCTTTATTAAGCATCCACATCGCAATCAATCCGACCATAATTGAAACCGGAATAACAACTGAAAACCTCTTAGAATTCATCTTCTAACTCCCCCAATCAAATGCGCCTTGGCGTATTTGCGCCCAGATTTTTTCGAGCTTGCTCGAAAAGCTTCCTTTAAAAATCTGAGGCATCCGCCGGAGGCTTTAACTTTATTCAGCTAAGAGTTTTACTCCAACTGAATTGGAAACTGATTTGCATTTAACTCACCACTTATAGAAGTGAGAGACTTCTGCTGAATAAAGTTGAAATATATGTATTGTATTCTATTATACACAGTAATCAATCTGAGTAGCTCATGAGTTTCCCATCAGCAAAAAAACACCTGCTCCCAGCGATGCTTTCATTCACTGGGAGTCAGGAGTTCGCTCATTCTTCTATCGGAACCCAAAGTTTCCGCCATTCCAGTCTTTCCTTTTCTTCAATACGTTTTTCAAGTACATCGTCCCAACGCCCAAGCCATGTATTCCAGACACGGGCATAGAACATGTCCTGTTCTTTATTGTAGATTTGAAATTCCAGGCATGGTATATGTTCGCCCTTCTGTTGTTCGAAGCTTTTTACTTCTGACACTACAATTTGAAAGCCGTCTTCTTCGATTTCAACTTCTCTTTCAGCGAGCACTTGCAAGATTCGATCAGCATTGATAAGGTTCTGATTGTCTGCATATCGGAAAAGCTCCAATTCTTCGTTTACTTCTAGCAGTGTTTCCGTCAGATCTGGCCAAAATTCATCATGAACAGGGCTATATGAAAGCATTGTTAACTCTTCGTCCATTTCCTCTACAATGATTCCAGTTAACAGCTGCTCATGCCCTTTTGAAGTTAGCTTGTAGATTTCCTTTTCCAGTCGGATCAGGCCCATGCGTTCCATTTTTGTTAGCAAATCTGCAATGAATAACTCCTCAACTAGTAATAACTCGGATAAATTAGCTGCCCGCCGGATTTCAGTTTGTTCAAATGTGAGAAGCATCATTTTTATAAGGATATCCATCTTGGATCGCTTTACCCGTGTAAATGCTACATCATAAGTGATTACCGGTAAATTCCACATCACAGTCTTCTTAATTTGGATGTCTGGATTTTCTTGTAGGCTTGATTGTAACTTCTTTGTTAATTTATTCATGCCAAACTCACCTCTTCAAGCATTCGCAGGCCTTGTTGTTTTTTCACTGTTTCAAGTACACTTGAGTACATATGTCTCGTGTCCTTATGTTTCGTCCTCTCGGTAAACATCTTCGTACTACCAATTAACACTAGCAGCTCTCTTGCTCTTGATAAGGCAACATTTAGCCTTCTGTAATCCTTCGCAAATCCGATATCATCTTGCTTATTATCATGATTTCGCACCATACTTAGTAGAATCACATCCATTTCCATGCCTTGGAATCTATCCACTGTTCCTGTACGAATCGTTAAGTGAGGCAAGTGAAGCTCCTGATGAATCATGCGATCGAGCCTTTTCACCTGTTCTCCATAAAAGCTAATGACACCAATGCTTTTTGTCTCATCAGTGACCATTCTTCCGGCTTGCTTTGCTAGTCCCACCGCTTCATTCAATTCCGTAAGCATCTCACCAATCCTACTCAATTCCGCCGGGTTATAGAGGCTTTTTCCACCTTTCATTCTTTCTTCAAAAAACGCAGGCTCGTTCGGCATATCTACCCACAATAAGTGATTGTGTCGCTGAATGTGAGTCGATTCTAGCATATGATCTCTCACCAAATCAGAGTCAGTCAAGCCACATTGAAGTCGATCGTCTTCCTGCTCATAAAATTGAGTAATGGTTTCCATAATGCTTTCGTGCATTCGATATTGGATTGCGAGCATCGTTTTATTACTTTTTGGCAGATTTTTAAACAATCGTTCAAACAACGACTCTTTTAATAGCTTTTCTAATTCAGCTTTTCCTTCAAAATTATCACTGTCTTCCGCCATTTCCTGTAGCGTTTCCTCCAAAGTATCATTTCCTAATAGAGGTGGTAGCTGATGGTGATCACCGACTAAAATGATTTTTTTCCCCTTAAGCATCGGCAACAGCAACTCTGGCGGGGTTGCTTTTGATACTTCATCAATAATGACCACATCAAATACAGGATAGCTTTCAATAAAATCCTTGCGAGCAGATGCCACACAAGTTGTTCCAATGACATTGGAATGCTTTACGTAAAGCTTGCGAATTTCGTTCAAGTCATGATCATTGGCTTCTTCCAGTAAGGAAAGCCACTTCCCTTGGATTGATTGGAATAGGGGCAACTTTTGTCTTTCCTGTTTTAATGACTCTCGTGTAAATGAGATACTCGCTAATTTCGTTAACACTTTTTCATGCTCAGCTTCTGGCACAGTCGAAAGGATTTCCTGTAAAGGTTCTAGTTCTTCTTCCTTTTCCTTAAGCAGCTTAGTCATTTGTTCTAAGCTGGATTCAATTTCTGCCCGTTTCTGTTCCACTTCTTGAAGCTGAAGCTCTTCCTTTGCTCGTTTTTGAACATTCATTTCAACCCGAAGCTTCGCTTGCTCGAGCTGTTCCTTCTTTTTTTGTAGGTCAAGCACTTGCTCTTCTCTTTGATACAGCAATTCCCTCCCATTTGGAATGAACTCAACGGATTGGGACATTTGCTTTTGCTTGTCTTGTAATCTCGTAAGCTTATTGCCCTGCTCCACCTTTTCCCTTTCATACTTTTGATAGATTAGTTTATTATCATTCTGAATAGGCTGGAGTTGATCAATCAGTTCCTGCTTCAATTGTTGGAGTGCTTCCTTCGCCATCTGGATATATGTTTTAAATGGCTTCAAACGTTTTGCTTTTTGCCAAACAAATAGTCTTCTCCCATATAATCCTTCAAGAAATGCAACTAGCCTTTGTGAGTGTATTGGTTGGTTTCCTTTCAACTCATTTCTAAGCTTGTCTAAAAACTGATCAATCTCCACAGCAGAAGTCCGATTGATCAATCGCTGTTGGATCTGGTCGCTTGAGATGTGCTGACGCTTCAAAAGCTGTTCAACATATAAAATTGCTCGATTGATCGTACCATTATAATTCTTCAATTTATCCAATTGGTCAATGTTTCCGCGTATGTCATCGAACTGATCAATTAATTGTTGAATTCGTAAAGTTCGATTAATATTTCTCTCGAGGATGATCCATTTTAAGCTATCGATTTTTTTGACAGCTATAATTCTTTCTATTAATGAATTGGCCTGTTCTACTTCCTTATTCCATTTTTCATATGCAGATAAAATCTGTTCCATCTTTTGGTTATTTTCATTCAATTCGCCTTCAAGATCCTGTAATTCAACACTTTTTTGCAATCGTACTATTTCTTGCTGATGCGTTTCCCACTCCGTTTGAATTGCTTCTATATGTGGCTCGCCTGCAAGAAATGTTTCATCTTCTTCAATATTGTCATTCAATAAAACAAGTGTTTCCTTGGACTCCTCTATCTTACTTAAAGCAGCCTGCTTTTCCTGCTCTGCAGCATTTATATCCTTATTATACGTATCAATGATTGATTGAATATCTTGATGCTGCTGCTCTGCTTTCTTCTTCGCTTCAAGCTCTGTCTTCACTCGTACAAGCATCTGCTGGAGCTGCTCATACTCCTGTTCATTCTCCATCCATTCAACCTCTAATTCAGATTCTCGTTGTTTACGAGCTTCGAATTGAGTTGAAACTTCCTGTAGTGTATGGTCTTTCCAATATTGACCGACATTTTCCTCAATAAACTTTTTTCCTTCTTCTTCAATACTTTCCGTTCGACCTACTCTTAGAATGCGGATGTCTTTATTTGCTAGCAATCGGCCAAGGGCGTTATCGACCGCTAAATTTGACTGTGAAGCAACCAAAGTACGCAGTCCCGCTCTTGCATTTTGGAGACAAATTTCAGAAATTACGGTTGTTTTTCCGGTTCCAGGTGGTCCTTGAATGACGTATAGGTCTTCCGCAGACATAGCCCCTATGACCGCCTCTTGCTGAAACTCGTTCAATCGATTATGGAATTGTAATGTTGCTTGTTTTTTAATCTCTTTGACAGGGGGCTTGTTTTCAAATAAAAGGCGTTCAAGCTCTGGATTTGCAGCAAGTCCGTTCTCTAATTGCTTAAACCCTTGCCGTAATCTTTTTACCTGGCTTAAGGTTGCAAAATTACTAAAGATGACTTCCTTAGGATGGTTATTAAGACGCTGCTTCCGAGCCTGTTCCTCCATATAACCGTGTAATTCAACTTCTACGCTAGAAGTAGATCGATTTGCCTTTAGCACCTTACCGATATCCTTGTCAATTCCTTTAAGTTTAACGCTCAAATCCTTGAGCAACTTCCATTCCTTTTCATTCAACTGACAGCCGATAATGGTTACTCGGGTGAAATCATCATTGTAGACCAACTTCGAATAACGAGTGGTCATATCAGGAATATCAGCAGTTCGCTCCTGAATTTTCAAATACCCTTCCCAGCTTGCAATCCGTTTTTTCACATACATGGAGCTATCCTGTGCAACCGGCATGTTATGAATTACATCCAACAAATCAAGTGAAACCGGTTCACTACGCTGATTATTGAAATCAAACATGATATTGGCTGGTCGTCGCCAATTAGATTGTAATGGAAAATGTGCTGCTCTCGTCGTCACATTCGTCACAATAAATCGATCAGGCTGCACGACACAATGAAGAACAACAACAAGCCCTTTACATGCAGCTGCTAGACTAACATTCGATGCATTGTCTAGAAACAATGCAGCCGATATAATTCGATCAGCTGATTTCGGATATTTTTCAATATAAACGTGATACGATTTTTCCAATAAAAAAAACGTTCGCTCATCTAAGCCGAGCTCCCGTATCTTTTCCTTTGCCGTATTGGTCAAAGTTATCAGACACCGAAATGTCATATTCTGTGTCTTCACCATGTGTCCACCTACTTTTAACACGAAAACGTAATTTTTATATAAGAATTATAGCATACTCGACAGGTGCTTATGGGGTGTAAACAATTGCCACAAATAAAAATAGTGCCTAATCTCCGTTGTAATTACGATTTAAAAAACTGGATACCTCTCATTCGAATAGTCTTTTTACTGACAAACCCACAACTAGACTTTCCAACAACCGACATTAACTGAACCGTTGTTACGTATTTATTTATAATAGGGATGAAAATGAAACATCACACATTGCGGATTTGACGCATAGGACGTGCTAATGCAAAAGCATTCCTTGCAACAGACGCTTATCCTTGAAGTGGGAGTAATACTGCATATTAAGTAGGATAGACATGCAGTGGACTCCAGTAAGAAAGTTTGGAGGTTTGTGTATGACATCTGAGAATGAATTTATAACGAAGACGTATTATCAGGCTTTTATTTTAGAAAATGACAAGAGGCATCCAATTGAGATTCTTGGTGGGGCTTACTTAGCTGAACAGGAGAAGGAGCTATACGACCTGTCTTATATACGTTTTGCACAAGGTGAAGTTTATTTTCACCATAAGGATTATGAAGCAGCCATATATAAATGGGAGAATATCGATAACGACCTGGCACCATGGGCTAAAAAGAATATTGCCGATGCTTACTATGAGCTTGGGTTACTATCATCTGCGGAAGAGGTTTATAGCTCTATTTTATCAAACAATAAGATTCTTAACAGTGAGGTTTCATTAAATCTTTTCACACTATACATCGAGGGAAATAAGCTAGATTCCGCTTATCGTGTATTGCAGGAAACGATTAATGAAAATCCCGATTATCCTAATGTAACAACAATTGCAAAGCGTTTTTATGAGGAGCAGGAGGACTGGAAAAACGCAGTTGAGCTAGCAATCAATGAAGCTATGCGAACTGAATCCATTGAATGGTTTGATAACCTAATTCATTACAGCGAGGCCTGCCACAATCGTTCATTTTCACCGGATATTTTTATTCCCGTCTTACGGATGCTATATGAACTTGACCAGCCAAAATTTAAACAGCTTACAGCTTTCATTTGGCAAAGTTATCAAAATTCATCCGATTATTTAAACTGGTTAGACTCCATCAATCAAATTATGAAAGATTTAGAGATTGACCCTTATGATTCTTGGCATAAGATTTCAAACCTGTTTGAAGAATCATATATTGAATTAACGACGGGAGAATATCTATTAAGTGATATCGGGACAATCATGCCAAAGTTAATGATAAATTGGTTTAATACGACCACAACATCGAATGGATTGGCCGCAGCTTCTGCCATCGTTGCGTGGAACGATATTTTCCCTTCAACAATCAAATCTGTCATCGTCAAAGAAGCAGCAATCATCCTAGAAAATGTACATAATGATGCATTAACCTTCGATGAATGCTACCATTTTATGAGAACAATGATTGAATGGGCAGGGAAAAATAATATCGAAACAAGTAGTCGTTTATTATGGGGCTTTCAGCAGCTTTTTGATATCGATGCTACAAACATTCTCGTACTTGGTAAAGGAAAAACTACTTTTCTTAACTCCATTTTAGGTGAGGAAGTCGTTAATTCTTCACTTACTAATTTTATGAGCATTCAATTTGGTGTTGAGAAGGAAATTTCGATGGTGACCGATAGCGAACGCTTTCCACTAACTACATTGGATAATGTCACAAATCAAGACTCAATCATAGAAATCAAGCTACCTTCTTCACTTCTCCAAAGATCAGGATTGAAGTTAAAAACAACCGGTGCATACGAGTACTTTACGGAGAAAAGGAGTACATTTGGTTATTTACCTGTGGTTGATGGTGTTTTAATTGTAAGTAGTGGCGAAACCCTAAACGGGAATGATTTTGACTATTTTGCACAAATTCAGCATTCTGTAAAAGAAACTCCTATTTATTTTGTATTACCAAATATATTTGACGTTGAGAAAGTAAAAGAATACTTCCCTCACGCTGTTATTTTAGATTCCCGTGCTGCAAGAAATAATGAGATACTCAGTACGATATCGTCAAGCCTTGTTCAGGAAAAAAATAGCAATCGAATTGAAAAACTCCTGTTTTTACTTAGAAAAATGATTACTAGTTTACTAAAAAAACGGGTCGAAGCAGAAAGCAAACTTCAAGAGTCAATCTCACATAATGAAGAGTTCATTGCTAGACTTTCTGGTTTTGTAAATAGTCTAAGCGATAAAGAAATTGAGCAAGGTCAAGAGATTATTGAATCATTCGACGCGGTAAAAACGGAGGTCAACAAGGTACTATCTGAAAAAATACCGAAAATACTTAAAAACTGCTCAAATTATATAAAAGAAGATAGTAATTTTAACCTGATACACATTGAATTAAATGAAAGAATGAATGAGGAGATTCAGAACCTTATAGATCAAGAGATAGGACCAAGTCTCTCTACATCTCTTCAATCTTGGATCGGAAATTCGAATCAGAAGCTATCAGAAACCCAAGCCTATCTTGATGAAATGAAGAATTCACTCGCTGAGGGTTATCCGGATCAGGAACTTCACTTACAATGTGACTTTAAAGTGGTTGAGGACTGGCATCGAGACATCAATCGAATGACATACGGTATTCAAATCGAAAAGGAAAATATCATGCTTCGCCACAATCCTGTTCAAGTATTGCTGAAGAGTGCCGGAAAAGTGTTAAGCTTACTCCCTCAAAAACAGCAAGTATATCTATATAATCAGTATAAGAAATATGTTGAAAATGAGTCATATGATGATATTAGCGAATCCATCCAAAGGAAATTTTGGCTGCAATTCGACTTTTTCAAAAAATCACTAAAACAAGACGTCAATCTGTTCTATCAAGAGCCACTCAACGAATTATCTCAAACAATTGCAGAAACAATGGTTCGTGTAGAACAAAACCAACAATCCCTAGCTAAAATGAAATCAAACCCAGAAATCTACTACGATCCATTAAAACTATTCGAAACACGTCTCGTTCAATACGAAAGAATGAATGTAAGATGATTGGAAAACCGCAGGGCAGTCCCTGCGGTTTTTCCATTGGTTTCTGATTTTAACCTGAAGAACCGTCCCTTTGGTTTGAATTGGAGATCAGGCACTGAATTGAGTTATCTTACACTACTTATTCACGATACCGTTATACGTGTTTACTGTTAATAGATAATATCCGATATATATGCCGATAAAGGCGACCATAGCAGTTATCATAGGTACTAGCATATTTGTTCCAATGAGGTTCGACATGAAATTGCTAGTAAAATATAAAATCGCACTGCCGTGTAAGATACCTACAGTTAGGGGTAAACCAAAAACAAAAAGAGTCTGTTTTTTTATTGATTTTCGAATATCCTTTTTACTAACACCAATTTTACGTAAGATTTCATAATTTGGTTTTACTTCATTGGCCTCTGTTAACTGTTTAAAATAAATGATACTACCTGTTGCAGCTAAAAATACTAGACCTAAAAATCCAAAAATAAAGAGATTTAGTGCATTGCCTTCTTTTCCAGACTTATAATCCAAATAATAGGCAGAAGGTACTTGAAAATCCTCACCAATGAGTGCACGTAGTTTCATTGAGGTTACTTCTGTCGTCTTCTCATCCTCTACCTCGTAGGCTTTATAGACGAGAGGAGTCCTCTGCTTAGCAGCCTCATTAAAGATTTCATCATCCACGATTACAAAAAAATCTGGATAATCAAAAGGGAGAATGCTTCCTTCGACCATATCAACAAAGGTTAGTTTACTTGTATCTTCTATATTCGGTATGGTTATTTCTTTTCCGTAAAAATCTGAATCCGTAAATTCTGTTAGTCTTGGTTTTACAACAGCTACCTCATCTTGCGACAGGGAAACATTCTGATCCCTATTTAAAGCATCTGACACTTGATTATAGGTACTCTCAGATATGAGTTTGAAGGGCTGTGCTTCATATCCTAATTCAAAAGAAAGTTCACCATCGACTTCGATTACGGGAATTGTAACCTTAGCCATTACAGGATGTTTTTCATCTTCTTTAATTATTTCCTCTATGGTCGTATCGAATTCTTCCCCTTTAGACAAATGAGAATAGCTGAATGGAACCTCTTCCTCCGAAGCTTTTTCATTTCCATAATAGCCACTATATGTTGCACCGAACAAACTAATTGTAAAGGAACTTAGCAATGCGATGATTGTAAAAGTACGAGCACTTCCTCTCACTCGATGCATAAGCTGTGAGGTTTCGATTAAGTTTGTTCCTCTGTAATAACGGGCCTTATTCTTTTTCGCTACTTTTAGTAAAAATACGGTTACCGAACTGAAAAATAAATGTGTTCCAATGATAAGAATAAGTAAGGCAGAACCATAATTGGTAAAAACATAGGTACCTGTAAGCTCTTCAGGAAAAGGTCTTAAAATTAACCAATAGCTTACTGTAAGTAGGATGATACCAATGATCGTTGAGACGAGAGACGTCTTTGGCTCTACTTCTCCTTTTTTCTCTGCATGAAATAATTCAATTAACTTAAATTTATAGATTAAGCGATATCCTTGAATCGATGTAAATAAAATAATGACCATAAATACAAGAACTGTCTGAAGGATGGCTTCAAAGGATATACCGAAGTCAACTTCAGCCGTTGCACCCATTAGCTTAATTAATACCATTGAAAACAATTTTGATAGTAATGTCCCAAAAAGAATTCCAATCACTAATGCAAGCAATCCCATTAATAAATTTTCATAAAACAGCATTCTTCCAATCGTTTTCTTACGTAAACCAAGCATCGAATACAATCCGACCTCTCGTTTCCTTTTCCTTGTAAAAAATGCACTCGAATATAAAATAAAAATGGCTACAAATATAAGTAGTACGATCGATGATGCTAGAAACAAAAATGCCATTGTTGCAGACTCAAGGATATTGTCTAGAATTTTTTCATTATATTGCAAAGATACAAATGTGTAGTAAATAACAATACTAAAAACGAATGAAACAAAGTATACGAGATAATTTTTGAAGTTTCCTTTCATATTCTTTGTTGCCAAACTAAATAACGTCATTTGCCCCACCTCCAAGTGCAGACAACACATCTAATACCTTTTGGAAAAATTCCTTTCGTGTTGATTTACCTTTTACAAGCTCGGTAAATAGTTTTCCATCTTTTATGAAGATCACTCTCTGACAATAGCTCGCTGCAAATGCATCATGTGTAACCATTAGAATGGTTGCATGATCTTGTTCACTTAAATTCTTTAAGCTTTCTAATAGATCTGTCGCAGATTTTGAATCAAGTGCACCTGTTGGTTCATCAGCTAACAAAAGACTTGGTTGGGCAATAATCGCACGTGATGCTGCTGTTCGTTGTTTTTGACCACCTGAAATTTGATAAGGATATTTATCTAAAATAGGACGGATTCCAAATCTATCGGCAACTTCATCAACCCTCCGCTCTAGTTCCTGAACATTCATTTTTGCTAGAGCTAGTGGTAGTATTATATTTTCCTTAACGGTCAACGTATCTAACAAGTTATAGTCTTGAAAAATAAAGCCTAGTTTATCCCTACGAAAGAATGATAGCTCATCTTCATTCATTTTGATTATATTTGTACCGTCAATCCAAATATCACCTGATGAAGGTTCGTCAATTGTCGCGAGAACATTTAATAACGTTGATTTCCCAGCACCTGAAGGTCCCATTATCCCGACAAATTCACCTTCTTGAACGGTAAGATCTATCTTATCCAATGCTGTAAACACATGCCCTTTTGCCCCATATACTTTTTTTACTTGTTTTGCTTCTACAATTCTTTTCATCTATTTCATTCCTCCATTTAGGATGCTTTCATTTGGTATGCTTCTATCATATAATAAGCAACCATTATCCAAACTTACGATTTTGATGGCTAACCTTACAATTTTGTCACCACGATGCAAATATCTTTGTAATAAAGTAAGATTAGTTTGATAACGTACTACATTTTTTAATAATCTGGAGGTACGCAATGAAAATAATGATCATAGAAGATGAAGTAACAATTAGAGATATGTTAGCAGAAACGATCGCCAAATGGGGATTTGAAATACATACACTAGGTAAATTTGACAACGTATTACAGGAATTCCTTAATGAGCAACCACACCTACTATTATTGGATATTAACTTACCCTTTTTTGATGGGTTCTATTGGTGCAATAAAATAAGAGAAGTTTCCAAAGTACCGATAATTTTCATATCCTCACGTAATACTCCTATGGATATGATTATGGCTATGAACATGGGCGGCGATGATTTTGTTCAAAAACCATTTGATACGGATGTTCTCATGGCTAAAGTCAATGCTCTTTTACGACGTTCCTATTCATATATTGATGCACAGCCCAATGTTCTCGAGCATGACGGTATTGTTTTAAATCTTAAGGACTGGGACGTATTGTATGGAGAGCAAAAAGCAGATCTGACAAAAACAGAATTTATCATTTTGCGGCTTTTGATGCAACAAAAGGGGACAATAGTAAGTCGAAATAAAATTATGCGAACCCTTTGGAAGGATGAAAGCTTTGTCGATGATAATACTTTGACAGTTAACATTAACCGACTTCGCAAAAAGCTTTCTGAGCTTGGAAAGGAAAACTTCATTACGACCAAAAAAGGGGAAGGGTACTTGATACAATGAGTTTTACAGAATATATAAAAGATAAACGTTTTTTCTTAGCCTTCTTCCTTCTGATCATGGTGTTTGTATCTTTGATCATGCTAGTAAGTGTAGAACAAGATAATATCATGAACCATATACTTTATACTAATATTAGCTGTTTCTTTTTTATGGGTTTGTACATCATAATCGGTTATTATTATCGCAGGAAATTTTATCAAGAATTCACCACACTTATTGATAGTGGACAAGAAGAGGTTATGGCACTCATGCCAACTGCTCAAAATTATGAACAAGCACTATTCCTTAGCCTTTTTAAAAAGGTAATTGAGAATAACGCACATCAATTTCAAAAGCTATATGATGAAAAAAGAGAACAACACGAGTTCATTCTCTCTTGGATACATGAGGTAAAGCTACCCATTGCCGCAAACCGCCTTCTCTTGGAAAATAGTGAAGGAAAAACAGTGGATTACCTGGTTGATAAATTCGAGGACGAGCTTGATAAGATTGATCAATACGTTGAGCAGGCCCTTTATTATTCTCGTATAGATTCATTTTCTAAGGACTATTTCATTACGGAGATCCGTATCAATCAAATTATTAAAAACAGTGTTAAAAAATATTCTAAGCTATTTATCAATAAGAGGGTTCGAATCGAAATGGATGAAACCGAACAACTCGTCCAAAGTGACAGCAAATGGTTAGGCTTTGTCATCGACCAAATCCTTGCGAACTCATTAAAATACACAAATGATGGTGGGAAAATTTCATTTCAATTTGAGGAAGATTTAAAAGAAAAAAAGCTTCATATTGAAGATAATGGAATTGGTATTACACCCGAAGACATCAATCGCGTATTTGAAAGAGGTTTCACTGGTTCGATTGGTAGAAGTCATGCGAAATCTACTGGGATGGGACTATACCTTGCTAAACAACTAGCAACTAAGCTAGGACATAATTTAACAATTGAATCTAAAAAAGGGGTGTATACAAAGACTACCATTCACTTTCCTAAAATAAGAAATTATTATGATTTATGAAAATGGGGGACCCGGGTGCTAAATACGTTTCATTTGGATTAAAAGTAAAATAAAAAGAGTAGGATTTTTACCTACTCTTTTAATCATTACTTGTCTTCTTTATCCTTTTTCTTTTCCTCTTGTTCTTTATTAGCCTTTTCTCGTTTTTGCTCTTCGGCTTTCTTTAATGCTTCTTGTTGTTTTTCTTCAGCTTTTTTTAATTCTTCCTTAGCTTTCTCTTCTTTCTTCTTTACTTCTTCACGCTCTTTTTCAGCACGTTTCTCTGCTTCTACAAGTTTACGCTCTTCTTGTTTCTTTACTTCTTCACGCTTACGCTCATCAGCCTTTTTAGCCGATTCCTCTTGTTTTTTTAATGCCTCACTCTGTTTTTCTTCAGCTTTTATACTTGCTTCTTTTGCTTTATTTTCATTATCCGTAACTTCAGCAAGTTCTTCGATTTTACCCTTATCTTTACCTTTTTCAAGAGCATCCTTGACCACTTCATCTGCCTCTTCATTGATTTCTTCAAGTAGTTCTTCTTGCTTTTCAGCTACGTTTTCATTAAGTTCAGCAAGTTCTTTTTGATATTCTTCTTCATCAATGTCACCAGAAGACAGTTTTGATTCTAATTCCGCGCGTTTTTCGGATGCTTCATTTTCTTTTTCTTGAAGTTTAGCTAATTTCTTATTAATTTTCTTCTCTAACTTTTCTTGAGCTTTTACAATGTTCTTTTGTAAAGCTTCTTTTGCTTGAGGGTTTTCTATTTTATCAAGAGCAGCTGTTAGAGCCAAAATGTTGGCAGAGAATTTGTCCTCAAGTTCAGCTCGAACAGGATCTTTTGAAGCCTGTTCTTCATCAACTTCACCATCAACAGTTTCTGTTTCAGTTGTTTCTTCTGTTGGCTCTGCATTTTCATAATTTGCTAGAGCTTCTTCTTGTTGTTCAATGGCCTGTTGAAGTGCCTCTTCAGCTAGGTCTTCTTCACCCGCAGCAATTAACGCCTCTGCTTCTTTAATACGCTCTTCAACAAAAGATGCAAGTAATTCAGCCTCTTTTACATCATCAAATGTTAAAGCAAGTTGCACATTTTCGCGAAGAGTTTTAAAGAAATAGAAGAAATCGCCAGGAAGTAGGGATGGCTCTTCTGTTTCTTCCTCAGTTGACTCCTCTGCTTCTGGTTCTTCTGTAACCACTTCATCTGTCCCTTCAATTGCACCCTCTTCAGGAGTCGACTCTATTGCATCACCCTCCGGAATTGGTTCAACTGTTGGTTCTATTGTATTTTCAACTGTTTCGTCTTGTTGAACAGTCTCCTCTACCTGAGTATCTACTGGTTGGTCAATATCTTCTGCAAAAGCTTGTCCATTTCCTAACGTAAAAGCAAAAGTCGTTACAACAACACTAGACACAATTACATTACGCATGTTTTTGTTAAATGAAAAATATTTTTTTGACATTAAAATTCCCCTCCAAAACAAGTTTATTTGTAAAGGAAGAATCTTGAATTAACTCTATTAACTGGAGTCTTTTCTCCATTCTTCATTTGGTAGCCCAGCCATCTTAGTAAATTACCGTAGACCTGTAACTTTGCGTCTTTACCTTTCGATAAATTTGCCCTTTTCAAATGAGGAACGTTATTTTTTATTTCCGTTCACCATTCGTATGATAAATATACTGTATAAAGTGGAAAAGGTGTATAAGTAATTATTTCCAATGGATAATGTTTTGGAACAATCTTATAGAAAGAATAAAAAAACCATCCTCAGAGTAAAACTTTTTCAAGGATGATTTAACTTATTAAGTTAAAAATTACTTGCAGTTACAATTCGATTGTAAAATTCCCTGCCGAGTGTTACCTTATCTGGAAATTGTTCTGGACCATCAAAATAAAGCCGATTTTCTTCGAGTTCTTCTATTTTAGGAATATTTCCATCTAACCAATCGCTAAGTCTATGGATAGCTGTCTCAATACGTGTCAATACCCCACCATAGCGAATATCCAAAACCTCCCACCCGAAGGCTTTATTAGTAGAAAACCACAGGTTTCGATGGCTCTTACGAAGTTTTTCAACCTGCTCCACAAGGGAATCTAATAATACAAGATATTGCTTAACTTCACTTTTATCTTCCTTATCATAGGCTGCTTTTATCTTGATGCCAATTTCAGCTTTCGTACTTAATACTCGTGCAAGTCCCTCATAAAAGGTAAATAAATATTTCATGTCATGTTCATTTTCTTTTGCCAACTCCAGTGGCTTTATTAAGCTATTGTAATGCTCTTCCATAGGTAATCCATGAATGTTCTTGTCATACAAACCTATTAAGATATCTTGCCATAGTAGAAACTTTGAGGGATTAGAAGAATAAAGATTATCCTTCATTACACCTGGTGTTTCATCAAATGCATTTAAAAGTAGAAAATCATCAAGTCGATATCCTGTACAAAAGTGGAATCTTTCCTCTAAATCCTTCCGATTTACTTCTTTATGATACGTATATTCGGCATATAATTGAAGGCCAGGAAGAGCAGTTTGAATTGGTGTCTCCGCTCCATTGTCACCCCACATTGTGGCGATAACTTCCTTTATTCCAGCTTTTCTACATGCTTTTAACGCTGATTCTGTAGTTACAAACATCCTCCCATAATTCGGTGATATCCCATTCCAAGTCCACAGTCCGCCCGCAAAAATCGGATCAGACACCAGCTGTTTATGACTATGAAGCATCTTCTCATAAAAATTCTCATCTGGATGATAATAATCCCAATAAACCATTTGAACATCAGGTATCGATTGAATTACGTCTTCGGGTATCCCTGAATCTAAGTCGTAATAATTACCTTCTTTCGATGCTAGGCGGAAGTACATATCACTCCAAATCATCGGTTGTAAACCAAATTTCTCAGTAATCGAGAGTACATTTCGAAGATGCATATTCATAATTTCAAATCTATTATGATATCCATTCTCTTCTATATATTTACCTAGACCGAGCTGTAATGCTTCATCCATTCCTATATGGATCCTTTTTGATCGGTATGGTTTCGTTGCAGATTCGATTATCTTACTTAAAAATTCATAGGTTTTTGACTCACCCACTAATAAAATATCATCAGTATCCTTAATATCGTTAGCATATCCCCATTTTAGGGCTTCTTTTAAGTGAGCTAATGTTTGGATACAAGGTATCATTTCGATTCCTATTTGATAGGCATATTCATCACATTCCCTAATTTCTTTTTCTGTATATCTTCCACGCATATAGCCAAAATAGGGTAGATCTGGCACTTCATACGTTTCTTCAGTGTATACCATTAACATATTTAGACCCATAACCGACATTTTACGAAGCAGCATTTTAATCCCTTCTACGGTTAAAACTGCGTTTCTAGAAACATCGACCATTGCACCACTAGTTTCAAATTGAGGTTCTTCAATTAAATTAAATTCTTTCTTTTTTTCAAAGTTTTGTAGCCACAAACCCAAAGCACGAAAAAAATGAATCCTTTTTTCAAAGATAATTTGTCCTTGTCCTTCACTGTTCTTAATTATTAACGGTCCTTTGCGTTTCAGGACCTCAATTGGATACCCATCCTCTGCTAACTGCATTCCAAGTTCATTAGAAAGAATGGATATTCCTTCTAAAACATCTGTTATCTCACCTATCAAATGTATTTTCAAAATGGAACCTCCTTTATCATGCCTCATTCGTTGGCTATCATCTTTTTTCTTATAATTACGATAAAGTAACTACGAAAGATTTTCCGCCATCAAACTTTAAAAGAATTCATAATACTATGTCTCGATGAAAAATCGCAACGCATTTGGTAAATCCTCTTCCCAAACTCGCCATAAATGATGTTCCTCTACTTCTTTATACTGAAGATTTACATCTTTTAGCGATAAGCTCTCATACAGTTGACGATTTCTTGTTAATATATATAATTTTTCATTTGAAATCGAAGATATAAAGTCATCCTCGTGTAATCCTACTGTTTGATAGACATTCCATTTTGGTTGTACTTTTTCTAACTGTAAAATATCATCTACCGAAATAGCTGCCGATTGAAGTAATAAATGAGTCCATATTTCAGGCTTTTCCATTGCAATGTTTAAACATATATTTCCTGCTAAGGAATCTCCTAGAAGTCCCCTTTTTGATATTTTCATATGTAAATTTTCAATTGTTTTCTCAAATTTAGGAATAAATTCGTCATTCATAAAGTGTATGTAATTTATAAAAGAATTCCCTTTCCTGCTAAAGGATTCCCATCTTTCAATTGAACTCCCGGGATGGATCAGTACAAAAACTAGATGATTAGTTAATTGCGGATTCATTTTTATCAAATCTTTTATCGCAATTTCAATTCCTCCAAGTTCTATATAATCCATTCCATCTTGAACATATAATACATACGCATCCTTAATATTTTCGCTTGCAGTCAATACAGTGTACTTAATTGATTTGTTCAATTTAGTACTATAAAAAATTTGATCTATTTTATTCAATTTACTTAGCCCCTATATGCTTGAGGATTAATAAGCATAATCATATTTTTATAGATAAAACACGTCTGACTAGCTAAAGCTATGTAATGAAATAGCACCAAACAATCCCGCTTTGTTACCAAGTTTTGATTTCAATATTTTTACGTCTGAAAAACTATCCATAATTAATTGATGAACTTTTTCGGATACTAGTTTCACAGATAACTCTTGCTCCATAATTCCTCCTCCTATAATTACACAAGGAGGATTGAAGATATGAACTAAACTGGCGATTCCAAGAGCAACTTCATTTGTCCATTTATCAAATAGATTACATATACTTTCATCTCCACTTTCAATCATGTTGAAGAGCGCTCTACCATTCGTACAATTTGAATTTATCTTTTGAGCTTCCAAGATTAAAGCGGTAGTGGAACCGTAGCATTCATAACATCCCAATTTTCCACAATTACATTGAAGCCCATAAGGATGAACAATCATATGACCGAATTCACCTGCAACTCCATTAAAGCCCCGGTGCAGCTTTGAATCTATAACAATTGCCCCACCTATACCTGTACCAAATGTTAAAAAGATAAAATCCTGATAATCCTTGCCCGCTCCATAAAATTTTTCACCAAGTGCAGCGGCATTAACATCGTTTTCGACTTTTACAGCAACATTAAACCGCTCTTCTAATATGTCTTTTATTCTTGTGCCAGTATAACCTGGTATATTTTCATTTGCATAAACGATATAGCCCTCTTTACTATTTACCTGCCCAGCAGTACTAATGCTTATTGCATCAATACCCGGATATTGGGCAATGATATGCACCAACTTTTGGATTATATATTGCCCTCCTTTTAGACTCTCCGTTTCAATCTCTCTAAATAATTCAATATTCCCATTTTCATCAGATATACTGATTTTTATTGCCGTTCCCCCAATATCTGCTGCAAATATTTTCAAGAGTCTCACCTTCTACTATTTTTACAAGTTTTCTTCCCCAAAAATTAGATTCAGTCTTGTATTGCTTGTAAAAATCTTTTTGTAATTTCTCTTGGGCGTGTTATCGCTGAGCCAACGACTGCTGAATGAACGCCTGTATCAAATACCTTTTTTAATTCCTCGGGAGTTGATATTCCGCCCTCAGCAATCACGGGTACTTTTAAAGTATCAACAAATTGTTTTATAAGTTCAAAATTGGGTAATTCAACATCCTTTGTATAGGATGTATAGCCCGCTAAGGTTGTACCGATAGCATCAAATCCTAACTTTTCTGCCTTGATTCCTTCATCAAGTGTCGAGCAATCAGCCATAAAAAGTTGATCTGGATACTTTTCCCTAATCATAGGGAAAATTTCAGAAATAGTTGTACCATCTGGTCTTACTCTCCCTGTTGCATCTAATGCAATCATATCTACTCCTTCATTAATAAGGAGTTCAATTTCATTCAATGTTGGAGTAATAAATACATCCGAATCTTTATATTCTTGTTTTATAATACCAATTATTGGAAGATTGGTGACTTTTTTAATTTCATTTATGTCTTCAACACTGTTCGCTCTTATACCACTTGCACCAGCTTCCACTACAGCTAAAGCCATTTTACTCATTATAAAAGGACTATGCAGTGGCTCATCAGGTAAGGCTTGGCAGGAAACGATTAGTTTTCTATTTACTTTTTCAAAAAAATCCCGGTTTTTCGCCATTAAAAACACTCCAGTTAGTTACTAATCTTTGATACTATTTACTATATTTTAGAAGAATGTCTTCTAAGTCATTCCACCATTTATAATCCTCTACATACACCGTATCAAAAAGCATTACTCCGCTAGTACGTTCTTTACAAAGTTCTACCGCTTTCCTAAATTGTCCAACATTATTGGTATAATCTTTTAAATATAAACTAGCAATGACGGGTATTTGTCCTTGAATAGCTTCATTACTCATTTCAATTGCACCTTCAACACTATACCAATTGGCTGGTCGATTATTTTGGATTGCCTCTTCAATATAAACTTCTGGATAGTAGCAACCCGTCATAATAAAATCAAACTCCTCTGCATATGCTGAAGTGTGATAATCCTCCGAAGTCCAAGCAAGTGATGGATGGTACATCTTGCTTGCCCAGTTTACCCCTTCGTTATAATAAAGTGGGTACCAAGAACCAACATAGATGCTAAAAATTAAATCAGAATTAACATGTTTAACAATATTTTTTGCTTTGTGAACGAAATTTTTTATATTTTTCGCACGCCACTCTGCCCATTTTGGAAATAATGGCCCAAAGTTGGGTTTCATATTATGAACTGTAAATATATCCTCCGGCCAATTTTCAATTACATGTCCGGTATATTTTTCAAATTCTGTTCGGCTTAAATTACTGAAGTCCCCAAAAATGTTAGGATATCTACATCTATCTAAGACAATCCCATCAACCTCATATTTTCCTATAACCTCTTTAATAATATTTAATTCATGTGCCTCAACTTCCGGATGAATTGGATTTACAAAGACAGTTGGATCATACTTATTTTCTGCAGCGGTAGGCATATTAGATAGTGCCTGGTCATAATGGACAACCTGCCAGTGTGGTCGATCATATACGATTCCTTCTCTTGTTAAACCATTTCCTTCGGCAAATATATCGACATTTGCGATAATTTTTAGTTCTGTACCCTTTGCAATGTCAATAAACTCTTGGAGAAAATCCCGGTCCTTCCATCCATGGTACTGTTCATCCTTCATTTCACTTACATGATATGCGTATTTACTTGGGAAAGTAGAAAAGCCATATGGGATTTTCGCGTCAATGACAATATGAGTAATATTTGCTTTTACTGCATTATTTATCAATTCTTCCATTTTTTCTTTCTTTAATAGCCTGTTACCATTTGCAAGGAAATCAACCCATAATATATTTGATTGCTCCATCTCTTTTCCTCCCTTAAACTAATTTGTTCAATTCATTTTTAAAGATCAATATCTTCGGGCCAATGTAATTGAACACCATTATTCAGTAGTAAACTTTGGTATTCATGTAAGTGACTCCGATCTTCACGGATTTGATGTGGAGTAACATTATTTAAAATTGAATAAGCAACTAAGTAACCTGCGGATTCCCCAATATTCCATTCGGTTGGATGAAGTCGATAACACCCGTTTGTAATTTGTGTAGTTCCAATATTTTTACAAGAAGGAATCAGATTCTTCACACGTACTGGCAATAATGCTCCAAGTGGAATTTCATATGGATAATTTGGAATATAAAAGCTTCGATTTGAAACAGTTGTATGATGCAAATCTAAGTGATAGCTCCCAACACCGACACTATCAAAATATTCACAAATCCCTTCATTCCCCCTTATTTCTTTGCTGACATCCTTCTCTGTGATTGTATATACGGCTTTTATTCTTCTTGATTCCCGAATATAAGGATACTTAGCAAGACCATCTTCTGTATCTAGAACATCTTTTCGTAGTCTTAATCCTGGGAACCCTTTCCCTCCATCTAGTCTTGGAGCTTCGGTTTGTAACCAATATAATAGAGATAGGCTTTGCTGTTTCGCATTATATAAATTTCTTTCTCTTTCCTCTTCTGACACTTCATAGATTGGACCTAGAAAATAATCATTTTGTGCCCAGTTGATTAATGAAATATCGCCATCATATATATTCCCTTCGATATTTTCTGTATCTACTATTCTTCTATATGTAAATAACGAAGGAATTCCTTGGTCATTAGGCAGCAATGTAAATTGTTTTAATTTAGATGTGTCATCAGCATCTGTTGCATACCAGCTTAACAGAGGTAAATGAGAGAAATTAGGAATAAGTTCACGCCAGAATTCATACTGCTCTGGTTTTTCAATTACAAAATTTCCATCTTCAATATAATCAACAGCAAATACAAATGTGAATGATTGCATATCAATCGGATTTGCAACCTCTAACGCATGTGGCTCCCCAGTTTCTTTGATTGACTCTGCTCCTGATACATATTCAACACCTGCAATAGGGAGGACGTCACCGCACTCTGTTGCATCTAAAAAGTACTTACCAGTTAATTCAATTTTATCTATCCCATTCAAATGGGAAGCAATCACTGAATTAATAACATCTTCTTCAGTAGAAGCCTTTTCAATACTGTAGTTATACAGAATCTTGATTTTCCCGCTATTAATATATGGACTAAGCATGTCCTCGATAACTTGGAGAGCTACCTTTGGTTCATGTGCCAAACGGCTCACCCATCCATTACCTGGATTTAAGATTTCATTTTCCATCGCCTCTTTAGTAAGAGGATAATTATCTTTATAATATTGACGAACTCTATTTCGGAACTCCCGATAGGTTTGAGTACATCCATATTTTTCAATCCATTTATGTTCATCTGGAGGTACTGCCTGACTTGTAAGCTGTCCTCCCAACCAATCTGTTTCTTCCGTCATTATTACCTTTAAACCCATTTTGGCAATTGCTAAGGAGGCTATACATCCACCCAAACCTCCACCTAACACAACAACATCAGTAGCTTCTTGCTTTATCATTGGCAGTAACTCCTTTATATTTCCTACTCATATAGAGAAAATCTTGCTCTTATGATTTATTACTTTCTTATCGAAAGGTGTTCAACCTTTAATCCCACTTCAAACATTCGACTCCAAGGCATGTAGCAATCGGTAATGACAATATCGTTTTCCTCATCCTTAATATAATCATTAATAAAATCAGTCAACCGCTGTTTTACATTTCTAGCGATTTCTCCTCTTTTTCCATCAATTTTAAAATAATCATATCCGTACTCCGGCAAGACCTGTGTTGTCACTTGATTTCTTACAACACTGCAATATCCAGCATCCTCTATAAAACGTAATGCCAGAAAATTATGGTGTGTTTGCGTATTTCCATACAAACTGTAGATGATCCCTTGTGCAATACAGGTACCTAACGTATTAGAGCTTGTATTCCATCCTGCATATCCTGCTAACGAAAAAAGTAGCCCCTTCTTTTTCATTAATTTTAAAAGACCTAAATCTGAGCCATTAGCAAAAGCTACATCTGCAATTACACACGGAATATTCAAGTTTTCTAATATGTACTCAAGTTGTTCAACAAGTTCAATCAAATTTCTGTCTACCTGGTATTTTGTACTCTGATTTTGCTGGTTAACAGCTTCCATCATCGGCTCAACCGGTGAGTTCAAAAGCAAGGCCAAATCAGCATCTTTTAAGCTTGGCGACAATAATCCGCCAGCAGCTAAAATTTGATATTTAAGACTCTCCATTAATGGCCGATCTTCATAAAGGGGTGTTACAAATGGGCCTTGAATACTAGAAAAAAGTGGATAGATTAACGGTCGTTTCCCTTTAAATTTATTTAGCATTCTTGCTAAAAGGGTACATCCAACTTCATCTGCACCAGGATACATATATGCTTTTAACTCGAGATTAAGTGAGGAAATTGCACCACGAACCTTCTGTTGATCAAGAGCTGTCCATCCATATGGAGCAGAATCATCCTGTGGAATAATTAGAAAGTCTATAATTCCCTTGTTGACATATTCGAGTACTAGCTTGTTAACTTCTACATTTACATTTCTTCTAGATAAATAATCTTCAAGTACATCGTTCGGTACCAATTTTTTTAGATTTTGATAGTTTGATACATCTTCATCTGTGGCTAGTCCAGCAGAATGCAAATGATGCAACTTTCCATATTCAAAAATTTCTTTACCCCACACATCATAATAATCAGGTTCTTCATCACTACTTGAATACTTTGGACATCTCATAATTAAGTTAAATGCGTACAATTTCACTTTCGGATTCAATTCTTTGATTCGGGAAAGCCGTTTCAACGAGTTTTTACAATCATCCAATGATAAATGGTGTAATCTCGATGGAATAATTCCTCCATATAGAAGTGTGTCCAATGAAAGAATAATACCGTCAGCATCTATTGATTCCTGATATAACCACTCCCAGATTTTTTCGGTATGACCTGGTACCTTTTTATCACCCATGATGTTCATATCTGGTTTTACTAGATTTACTTCCGATTGTTCTACGAGAAAGCCTGGAAATGAATAATTACATGGGCGCTCATCTAAAGGAATATAAGCAATTTTATACATGAGTAAATCTCCTTTTCATTCCTTCACACATTTCAGGTGAAGAAGGAATTAACCTTTTACTGCACCAGAAATACCTTCCATATAATACTTTTGTGTAAACAGGAATACGATAATAATTGGAATAACAGAGATAACAGTTCCTGCTGCAATCCATCCAAAGTTATATGAAAACTGACCATTTAAGAAACTTAATGCAGAAGCTAGAGGATACTTATCCGTATTTAATACAATAATTGGCCAGAGAAAGCTATTCCAATTCCCCATGAATTCAAATAGAGCAACTACAGCAACAGCTGGTTTTATCATTGGCATCATCAGCTGTGCCCAAATACGAAATTCTGAAGCGCCATCCATCTTTCCAGAATCTCTTATATCGAGAGGAACTCCCATAAATGCTTGCCTTAATAGAAAGACATTAAATACGGTAACAATTGAAGGAAGCACCACACCTATAAAACTATTAATAAGCCCTAACTTATTAATTGTTAAATAATTTACAACTAGCGCAGCTGCTGCTGGAATAATCATCGTTGCGATTAGTAATAAAAAGATGGTGTTTCTCCCTCTAAATTTAAATATTGCTAATGGATAAGCTGTTAAAGCACAGAATAAAATACTTAACGTTAAACCTAAAAAGGTGATTATTACCGTATTCCAAATATATTTTAGGAAGTCCATATACTGCCAAACTTCAATATAATTTTTGAAATCAATAAAAGTTGGCAAAATTGCAGGAGGAAAAGCAAAGATATTTTTCCCAGGCATAAGTGACACACTTAATAGCCACAAGAATGGTCCCATCATAAATAGGGCAAATATAATCAGCAGAACATATATAACCGTTTTATTAACAGCATTTTTTAATCGTTTCGTATTTTTCATAGTTCATCCATTAATATGGATTTACACCACCCTTCTTGTTAAAGACGAAGATGAAAATACTCATTAACATAATAATTAAACTAATAATTAAACCTAAAGCTGATGAATAACCAAATTCGAATTGTTCGAAACCTTGTTGATAAATATACACACTACTTGTTAGTGTTGCATTACCTGGTCCTCCAGAGGTTAATACGAATACTTCATCAAAGACACGAATGGCTGACATTAAGGAAATTAATGTACAGAAGAATACATATGGCTTAAGTAATGGAACAGTAATCTTTGTGATGATTTGGAAGGTACTTGCTCCATCTATTCTTGCAGCCTCGATACAGTCAGTAGGGACTGATTGTAAGCCCGCAAGATAGATCATCATATAATAGCCCAAGCCTTTCCATAACGTAATAAACATTAGTGCCCAAAGAGCCGTATCTTTATCAGACAACCAACTGATTTTTTCACTTAGGACTCCCGTTGACATTAGCAAGTAGTTTAAGACTCCATTTTGGCTCATTAACCAGCCCCATATAATGGATACAGCTACCATTGAGGTGACAACTGGGATATAATAAGCAGCTCTGAAGAATTTTATACCTGCAATATTTCTATTAACTAGAATTGCCATTAGGATTGAGATAATTTGTATGAAAGGTACAATTATCATGTATAATAGTGAGTTTTTTATTGAGGCAATAAAATCTATATCTGAAAATGCCCTTGTAAAATTGTCAAAGCCAACAAATTTCGTTTCACCTATAACAGAATAGTTGGTAAATGCTAAAGGTATACTATAAATAATTGGCCAGAATGTGAAAAGAGCAAGTAAGATTAGCCCTGGTGCCATAAATAACCATGCTGTTCTCGCTTCAGAATAGCGTTTAAAGAAATTTGCTTTTTTCGCTTGCATAAGGTGTTACCTCCTATCAAAAAAGGGCAGATTAACCTCTGCCCTTTCAATTTTCTTATGTTAACGACTTAGAATATCATTAATTTCTTTTTCTGCAGCCTCTAGTTCAGCATCAAGATCTTGATCATTAATATAGATATTTTGAAGATGCTTATTTAGAGTTTTATTAACGTCGTTAGCATTTTCAATACCAAGGTAGAAGTCAGTTGCTTTATCTAAGCTTTCAACAGATGCAGTAAGAGCCTGTCCTTCTAAAGTTCCATCATTTTTATAGAAGAATTCATCTTTAGCAGAATCCTTTGTAGAAGGAAGTGTACTTGCTACTTTTGAAAATGCTAATTGATTTGCTGCATTTGTTACATAATGTGCAAATTCTGTTGCAGCATCAACATTATTAGATGCTTGTGGAACTACTAGGTTCATTGAATTTGTAAAACGAATTCCAGCTTTTCCAAGTGGAGCAGGAACTGCAATTGTTTTTGCATATACATCTGGTGAAGCTGTTTTTAACTGGTTAATAAATGAAGAACTTGAGATTATCATTGAAACCTGTTCACTACCAAAAAGCTGAACTTGTTTATCAAAAGCTGGAATATCCTTTGGAATAACACCTTGTGAAATTAAATCGATATTTCCGTTAATATAATCCTTTACTTCGTCATTATTGAAAACAGCTTTATTATCTTCTACAATTTTAAATCCTTCTTCGAGAATAGATCTAGTTTCCATTGTGAATACGTAGCCATATGCATCAGTTTTTTCTTTAATTTGTTTACCCCAATTAGCTAAATCTTCTTTTGTTTGTGGAGGATTATTTATATCTAAACCAGCTTTCTCAGCTAATTCAGTATTAATATATAAGACTGGGATTCCTGTATACCATGGAAGTGCATAAGCACCATTATCAATTACAGTAGAATTATAGATTCCTTCAAAGTAAATACCTTTTTGCTCGTCAGTAAGTTCTTTATTAAAATCTACTAAAGCACCTTTAGACGCCATTTGGTTTGCTAACTCCGTGTTTAAATTTACAACATCAGGAGCTTTTTTACTCGCAATACTAGTTAATAATTTATTTTGAACTGCATCATAAGGGAAGTCCTTCCAATCAATCTTTACATTTGGATGGTCTGCTTCATATTTCGCTATAATATCATTAAAATAATCATTAAATGTTGGCTGAAGGGAAATTGTCCAGAATTCAACTGAAACTTCTTTGTCTTTATCTTTATCCTTTGAACCCTCTGATCCACCTGAACTGTCTGAACTACATGCTGCTAGAATACCAAAAGTTAGTAAAAAAGCCATTCCTACTGAAAGAATTTTCTTTAGATTCTCTTTCATTACTTTCACCCCTATTATTTGTTTTATCAATTCGGTTTAAGATATTCTTTTTACACCTCCGCCCATTTGTAAGAATTAGATTCTCGTTTTAAGCGCTTACATCAAGGAAATATCTCCCTGTCTGAAATATATCACTTTCTGGAGATTAAATCCACCTATTTTTAAAAAAATAAAAAAAATATCCAATTTTCCCGATTTTAATTACTTTTCAACCTTTTATCTTCAGCAAACATTATAAAATACTGTGTAAACGCCAGAAGGCTAAATGTCATCAAAAACGGAAGAAACTTAAGGTATACCGAAAAAATAATGATAGTACTATTAATAACAATGATGATCATCAGTTTAATTGGATTTTTTATTACTAGCCTAAAACTACTAGCAAATATTCTTTTAATATTATATTCTCCTAATATAAGAAGTTTTGTTATATAGGTATATATACAAAAGAATAAAAGTATGACAACTACTATAAACGGCAGAAAAAAGTTCTGCAGTTCATTCGGAAAATAAAAAGTAGCAATAACATCCCCAATAATGAGTATTGAAATTGACAAGAGAATAAGCCAGATTTTTATCCCTTTTCTACTATATTTACTAAATAGAATGAAATAGGATTTCCAGGCTGGAATTGGTTCTTCCTCTGCTGTCATTTTGACTGATCCAACTAATGCAGCATAAGCAGGAAAAATCGTGAATAATGGTAATGAACATATTATGAATAAAAAGTTTAAAATAATTAAATCTAATATATATTCAAGAACCTCAAAAAATTTATTATTGGATGAATTCATCACCTTCACCTATTTCTCTCAATAAAGTTTATCCAAGACAGATTCAGCTGTATTTTTTATTGCTTTAGATGATTGTTCTTTTTTCTGAAGAGCTGCGTTAGTTGCCAAAACATCTAAAAGTAAAAGTTGAGCAATTTTGGATGAAAATATACTCCCTTCAAAAGGCGATTCCTTATTAGCAGCAAGTAGGATTAAGTCAGCATATTTTGTAATTGGTGATCTTGCTTGATTGGTAATGCAAATGATATATGCATTGTTTTTTTTAGCAATTTTTATTGCATCTACAACATCCTTTGTACTACCTGATGAAGATATTGCGATGATTACGTCCCCTGCTCCTAATAAAGAAGAGGTCATGGACATGATATGAGAGTCAGAAACATGCTCTGCATTATACCCCAACCTCATTAATCGATGTTGTCCATCTAATGCAGTAAATCCAGATGATCCTACACCAAAGAAGAATATTTTTTTCGCACCATTAATCTTCTCTATAGCGATCTGTAAAGTTTGTTCCTTAAGTAATGCAAGGGTATCATTTAGCGCACTAATATTTTGATTAGCAATCTTTTTTGAAACGATTTCTAGCGAATCACCTTCATCGATTTTTCCATATACATGTTCGTCATTTTCCATTAAGTTTTGTGCAACTGCTAATTTAAAGTCCTGAAATCCCCTATAACCTAATTTTCTGCAAAAGCGAATAACTGTTGTATCACCTACACCAACCATTTCTGCCAAATCAGTTACCGAGGAATATACTGCTTCAGCATGATGAACAATTATATAGTCAGCTACTTTTTGTTCTGTTTTAGTAAGTGAGTTGTAAACAGATTGAATCATTAGAAGAGGATTAACTTTCTCCGTTCTGGACATTGCCGACACTCCTTTTTAGTATATTTATATATATTTTACATGAAATAATAATCCAATATAATTTTAAAAGGTGGATTATTCCTCCTCTTCAGAATATAGAATACTTCAATATTCGTCAATATCCGTCTATTCTTTCTATTTGATAGATAAATAAATACAAAGAAAAAAAACCATCCAACATCGGACGGTTAAGGATCCATTTTATTATTTTTTAACAGGCAATAACATTTCTTGCTTATTGTATATAACTTTGATCCATGTACAATATTTCCCAATTATGTCCATCAATATCTTGAAAACTCCTTTGGTACATAAAGCCATGGTCCTGCGGGTCGCTTGAATGATTTCCGCCTGCCTCAATTGCTTTGTTAACAAGTTCATCAACTTTTTCCCTACTATCTACAGCTAGGGCAAAAATAGCTTCCGTACTTTTGCTCGTATCTGTAATTTCCTTATTCGTAAATCTCTTAAAGTGTTCTTCAACTAATAGCATCGCATAGATTGTATCACTGATGACCATACATGCTGCATCCTCATTCGTAAAATGTGGATTAAATTCAAATCCTAAGGTAGAGAAAAATTCCTTTGTTTTATTTAAATCTTTAACTGGTAAGTTTACAAATATACTTTTATAATCCATAACATCCCTCTTCCTTTTTTTAAGTATGTTTTACTGCTAATTTCACTAGCTTTACGGAACTCATTTTAAGCATATTCACTGTATTCCTTTGTAATCACCTCCTATTTTTAACAATCTGCAGATTATATATACATAATATTTTGTAAATTCATATTTATCAAGTTATTTTTATAAAGAACTACTCATGCAGGATTAGTTAGATTCCAGCAATAGAAGACCCTGCATTAATTACCTCATTAATCTATTTAGACGAAAATGTATGTTGAAAGGGATAATCAAATAATGAATGACCATTCATTTTGTGTTAAAATTTAGCCAAGAGGAATGAGTGGGGGGATTATCATGCTATTTAAGAAAGGTTTTTCAGAAAAGGTCGTAAACGGGGTACGCTTGGGAAACGGAACCGTTTCGTTTCAACGTGTTAAATTAAATGTTCATTGCTTCTTCCTGGATGGTGTATTACTTGATACTGGTGCCCAGTCGTTAGAAAAGGAATTTAAACCATTTTTTCAAGATCTAGATATCGATCAAGTTGTGATCACACATTTTCATGAAGATCATACAGGTTGCGCTAGATTCCTCCAGCATGAACGGCAAATACCACTATTTATGAATGATCAGATGATTGAATACTGCCGGAATAAAGCTGATTATCCATTGTATCGTAAGCTGTTTTGGGGAAAACGAAAACCATTTCAAGCTATGGCAATCGGGAAAACCTTTCAGTCCACCAATGCAACATGGGATGTGATTGAATCACCTGGACATGCAATTGATCATGTTGCTTTTTTAAATCGTGAAACAGGGCAGTTATTTACTGGTGATTTATACTGTCAGGAGCGGACTAAGGTCGTTCTACGGGAAGAAAAGATACCAACAATTATTGAATCATTAAAAAGGGTATTAACCTATGATTTTGATGAGGTCTTTTGCAGTCACGCAGGTTTCTTGAAGAACGGACGTGTTGCTTTACAACGGAAACTAGCATATTTGCAGGAATTGCAAGGAAAAATCATTGACCTTCATGATAAGGGCTTAACACCAATAGAAATAAACACTGCCTTGTTTCCGAAAAAATATCCCATTATGTTTTTTTCATCAGGAGAGTGGGACTCCATCCACATCGTGAATTCTGTTCTTAAGGAACATACTCATAGATCCTTAACATTATAGGAATATACCAGGATTTTATGAAAAAAAAGAAACCACAAGAACCGTCCCTATGGTTCCTGTGATTCCATTTTCACTATAATTCGTTTAATACGTTAAGGGCTCTGTATAGCATTACTGCGGCTTCTGCTCGAGTTGCGTTGTCTTTTGGAGCAAATTTGTTTCCTTGTCTTCCGAAGATGATTCCAAGGGCAGTCGCTTTCTTGACTGATGGTTTTGCATATTTACCTATTTGTGCTTCATCTGCAAATGGCTTCTGTTTTGATAATTCCTTAGTTAGATCAGCATTAGCATATTCTACTGCACGAATTATCATGGCTGCTATTTGTTCGCGCGTAATGAATGCATTTGGATCAAACGTATCTGCAGACGTTCCATTGACAATTCCTGCATGATAAGCAGCTTCAATTCCTGGATAAGACCACGTGCTTTTATCGGTTACGTCCTTAAACACACCTTCATATTTGGTCTTTGGCAGGTTCAATGCTCTTGCAAGTAAAACAGCAAATTGTGCACGAGTAATTTTCCCTTCAGGATTAAAAGTAGTCGGAGAAGTACCATATGTTATCGAACGAGAAGCAAGTACTTCTAGCTCATCCTTTGCCCAATGATTTTTGATATCATCAAAGGTAATATCATCTCCAACGATTACAAATTTTGAAAAGTGATTTGTTTTAAATGTCACTTTACCCTCTGAATACGTACCACCTACATACTCTAATTTATTGCCATTGATATAGTATGCTGCCACTTTACGTTTATCATCGATCGTAGACACCGACACTGGAACAGATATTTCTACCGGTTCACTGAAAGTAGAGAGTGTTGTTGTTTTACCGCCTTTTTCAGTTGTTATTGAAAATTCAAATACATCCGAAATAGCGGTTCCATTTCCAGGGATTCCTGTGTTTTTAGCCAATCCAATCTTAATTCGAATTTTATCTTGTGACGTCTTCACAAGATTTTTTACAACCTCGGATGGTAGCGTTACTTGAACCTTCCCAGCTTTTATCACTAGTGGTTTAGACGATTCTGCAATTTTTTCTAAAATAGCATTCGTAAATTCTACTGCTACTTCAGGTTTTTCTTTCGTCAACTCTGAAACCTCTACTTGGATAACAGAAGCATTTGAATCATTAATCTGGCTTGCGATGTTATTTTCATCGACGACATATACATTGCTAGTTGGTGGAGCTGGGGAAACACCTCCGCCACCATTACCTGGATTCTCTCCTGGCTTCGCATTCGCAACTTTAATCACAATTGTTGTTAACGGATCTATTGTTAATATATCCTTTGTTAAGGTAAAACCAGACTTTTCTTTGACAGGATTAGTACCAGCCTCGTCATTATCTACAACGACACTTCCATTTGTAATATCATTGTCTCCTAGTGTTAACGTACGAGCTGTGTGATCAGCATTGACAAATACATAGTATATGCCTGTACCGTCTGTTGATTGGTTTTTATACGCAATCAGTAAATCCGATGATTTGATTTCAGGAGCTTCAAGTAATGTTACATTTTTATTCACAAGCTCTTGCTCACCTAATCGGAAAGCATTCGTTGATTTACGTAACTCGATTAACCCCTTTGTGTAAGCCTGAGTTGTTGTATTAACTGGGTACAATTCTTCATTTGTCGCTTTTTCCCAGTCAAATTTATTGATGGCATCAGATGAATCATACGAGTCATGGATGAAGTAAGGATTTGTAAATGGCTTTCCATTTTCATCTACTAATGCATGATACTTTTGCTCTGGTACCCCTTCGCTTAACCATTGTTTCGTTCGACCATATTCTTGACCTGCATGGATAAATGCTGTACCTTGTGACGTTAAAATCATAGCATTACCAAGGCGAATTCGTTTGTGTATTTCCAGATCATTCGCTGGAATAGCTGGGTCCTTCTTAATTGATTGTGCGATGACATCATATAATGGTAAGTTATCATGTGCTTCGATATATTGAACCATATCACCGGGATCATCTTCAGCTGTATTCGATGGCTGTCCTTTGAGATTATTGAAAATAACCTGAATATCACGGGCACCACCTGTTAAGAATCGCGGTTCTCCTTCAGAACCGAAACCAGATTTTAATTCATTGCGAATTTCATCTGAGAATACGCCAACATGATCAGTTTTATCCATCCAATCCTGGTCTGCACCCATTCCCGCAAGTGTTGGATCAGATAGATCGCCAGCAAATGTTCGCCATCCTTCACCAATAAATAATGCATCTGGATTGATTTTAGCTGCAGCATCATATGCATTTTGAATTGCTGGATAAGTCGCATCCCCCATCATATCAAAACGCATTCCGTCTATTTTATATTCATCAAACCAATATTTCACAGAATCTATTAATAATTTTTCAGACATTTGATGATTCGTTGCTAGGTTATTCCCAAAGCCACCAAGGAAGTTCCCCTCTGTATCCTGGAAGAAATAATAATTCGGTACAATATCATTTAATTGACTCGTTTGTGCCATATGCGTATATACAACATCAAATACGACACCCATACCAGCATCATGAATGGCATCAATTAATTTTTTCATTTCCTTGATTCGCAATTCTGGGTCTGTCGGGTCTGCTGAATAAGCTCCATCAGGTGAGAAGTAATTATGCGGGTCATAGCCCCAGTTGTATTCATTTCCACCTGCTGAATAGGCAAGCTCCCTTTCGCCCATCCTCGTCTCATCACCGTAGTACCATGACATGACAGGAAGTAATTGAACATGGGTTACACCAAGTGATTTAAGGTAATCTAGCTTATCGATAAAGGACTCATATGAACCCCATCTTCCGTTTAAATCACCTTCAATTGAAGGATCGGATGTAAAATCACGAACATGTACTTCGTATATAATGGCATCCTCTCGTTTTTTATAGCCGTCGATCGATGCATGGCTAAACCCTGCTGGGTTTGTACCTTCCAAATCTACAATCGCCGCTTTACCAACCATATCGCCATCTGGTCCTGCTTCACCATTTGTATTAACAGTGAATGCAGCCATTGATTTTGCATAAGGGTCTAAGACTGTTTTTTCAACACCATCGTTAGTTACTTCATATTGATAGTAGTAGCCTCTTAAGTCTGTCACACCTATTTCAGATGCAGTAATATCTGCGGACCAAACGCCCTTTTCCCCAAGCGTTAACTCAACAGTCCCAATTTGAGTTGCCGCATCTGCTTTATCAAAAAATGTTGCAACAACCTTACTTGCCTTTGGTGCCCATAATTTCAAAGTTGCATTGCCATCGCGATATGTTGCACCTAGATCATCACCTTCATATGCATACTTCGAATCAATTAATCTCCAACTAGAATTTGCTGTAACCGTTCTGCTAGCAAATGATATCGTTAGCGGTAATTTTTCTAAATCAATTTTTGCTTTAATCTCGACAGTCATATCACCGGTTACTTCTGCACTAGTTGCAGTTATCTCAGTTCCCGCTGCATCCTTAATCTTTAAATCTGCTAAAATACTTTCTGATGTTAATCCTTCTGTCATCGTAAAGTTTAGGAGAATCGTATCCTCTGAAATCACTTCAGCTGACGTAATACCAGAAGCCGAATCCCAGTAAGGTGTAACATAGACATTATTATCTCCCTGTCTTACCCATAGGCGATTATATCTATCTAATAAATTGAAGGTTTTATCACCGCCATCTTTACCTGCGTCGCCTTTTGACTCATCCATTACGATAAAACCAATTTGTTTTGCACCTTCATTTAAAGCAATATCCACATAGGCACCGTATTGGTCTCTTCCTGCAAAATCTTCAGCGCCAGTTGGCCAGTTATCAGTAGGGGTTTCCACATCACCCCACGTCCATGCACCGTAATGATCATAATCCGCATTGTCACGAACATAATGAATCCGAACGGTATTTTCCGGCAATTCTACTGGTTCAAATGTGAATACTTCATCCGAACCTTGCTTGATCCAAAGCTCATTGATTTCAGGATTCGTAATTGTAAAAGCTTTGTCACCGCCGTCTTTTCCTGCATCTCCTTTCGTAACATCCATCACGAGGAATCCGATGCTTTTCGCGCCTTCTTTAAGCTCTACATCAACATAGGCACCATAACGATCTTCTTTTTCAAACATGGTTGCACCAGTTGGCCAATTTGCAGATGGTGAGGCAACGTCATTCCATAGCCATGCACCGTAGTTTTCATAATTTCCATCTGTTCGATTATAGTGAATACGGATGTGATTATCTGGGATTTCACCATCATCAGTTCCACCTTCTGAAGTCACACCTGTAATCGAACCGCCATCCACTGTTAACAGTACCGTTCCGCCGTCTGTATTGGAAGGGATTGTTAGTGAAACCTCTCCTGCTTCATTTGCACTAAACGATTCACCACTATAATGGTCAGTCACAACAGCAGCTTCCCCGTCAAGCTTTAAGGTAACAGTTGTTGCTTGTTTGGAGACGTTCAGTCCAACGTATACTGATTGATCATCGTAGTTGCGTTCAAATAATAAATACTTTTCACCATTGGAACCACCAATTTTGGTTCGGTTTCCTTTTGCAAATACTTCAGAGTGATCGCCTCTGAAATTTAATATCTTCGTATAATGAGCTAAAATGTCATTCCCTTCGGTAATTCCCCAATCGAGGTCCTTACGATTATCGTAAAATGGATAATTATTAGCACCACTTTGTCCAAGCTCTTCCCCGTAATAAATAATGGGTTGTCCTTTTGCAGTTGCTTGAAGAGAGGCAGCTACCTTCAGTTTACCTTCATCCCCACCAACTGAATTAAGGAATCCATCCTCGTCATGACTTCCTAAAAATTGACCGAGGGTTGCTGTATTGTCAATTTTTCCATTACGAGCTATTAAACGATCATTAGCCCCTGTAAGATCACCATTCACGAAGGTTTTTGCAATTTCTTTAAAACCAAAATCAAGTAGTGAATCCATCATACCTGTTTCCAGATAGCCAAGATCATCCGTATCGCTGGCACCCCAAGCCTCACCAATCATCTTATGCTCAGGCATTTTTTCTGTAATTGCATTTTTGAATGCCATCCATGTTGCATCTTCTACGTGTTTCACCGTATCCACCCGGAAATAGTCGATACTGTTTCCATTTGCAGTCCTTGACTTGTCAATCCAATCTGTTTGCCATTGAATGATTTGTTCACGAACGGCTGGGTCTTCTGTACGAATATCAGGAAGTCCAGATAACTCGCCAACTACATCATCCGAGCCAACATTTTCACCCTGACGTATTATATTACTAAATCCTGCTCGTTCCTCATCTGTCGGATACCCTGCTGGAGGATTCTCTCTTTCTCCGTCAAGCTCCTTCAATCCATATCCAGTATGGTTTAACACGACGTCCACCATCATTTTCATTCCGCGTGCATGGGCTTCATCAATCAATGTATGGAATTCTTCCATTGTGCCAAAATGTGGATTTAACTCACCGAAGTTGCTAGCCCAATATCCATGGTTCGCATAATATGGTTCACCTTCTACATCTGTCCCGACATCATATTTAATATTTTCGACGATAGGACTAATCCAAATCGTATTCACACCAAGCTTGTCCAAATAATCTAGTTTCTCTGTAATCCCTTTAAAATCTCCGCCATGATAGGTTCCGCTCTTTTTTGTATCATAATCCATGTTGTACGGATCGTCATTGGCTTTGTTACCATTAAAGAATCTGTCGGTAAACATGAAATAAATAATCGCTTCATCCCAATCGAAATCACTCCCCGATTGTCTTGTCTCTATTTCAATCTCTGTTGTACCAACATGTTTATTTCCATATGAATCTATTACTGTAATAGGAATTGATTTCACACCAGCTGGTATATGATCAGCTACTGAAATCGTAATCTCTTTTAATATAGGGTCAATTTGTAATGCTTCTGAGCCTCCTAAGGCTGATACATCTGCATACATTTTGGCAATCGAAAGTCCTTCTGTTATGCCATCTATGTCAACTTTTAGTACTGCATTATCATTATAATCAATCACATTCGGTGACACAGTGCCAGTAACAGTTAATTCGGTTTTGTGAAAACTTATTTTCGATACACCATCAACCGTATTATATGGGTCATTCACCTCAGTTGTTTCACCGTCAATCGTTACAAGAAAACTATAGGCAGTTTCTCCATTCGGTACATCCTGATACTCAGCTACAAATCTTTCATTTGAAGGCTCATACGTCATTTCATGAGTTTCACCATTCATCTTTAACTCTACTTTTTCAATTGTATCCATCTTATCATTACGGAATAGTTCCGGATCACGATAATAGAAAGTCGCATCCCCATCATTCATGACAGGAGCAGACCCGTCTGGTACAATTCTTATTTCCTCAACACCACTCGTTATGTAGGCTTTTGTAAGTGAATCATTTTTATTCACCGGAATAAAGCGATCACCAAATTCTTTTTCAGCCGTATTCCAATCCTCCGTACTGCGGAGAACAAAACCAAATTGTTTTGTTTCGGGTGCAACGGCTATATTGGCAATTGCTTTTTCTTGTTCATACGTTTCAAAATCAATCTGATCTTCTTTCACACCCGTATTCCATACCCAAATGTTCCACTCACCAAAATCTTGATCCTCACGAATATACGTAAAGCGCACAGTACGTTGATTCGGATCAGATTCATTGATAACGGTTACATTTTCAGCCGATGCTTGTTGAATAGGCACATAGGGGGCCCACAAACTTAACATCATAACCGCAATCATTAAAATAGAAAATTTCCGTCTTGAATCCTTTTTCATGGCTACTCATTCCCTTCTTAATAAATTTTTTATTGGCAGGAAGTCTTTTTTCACGAAAACCTTTGCACTATTTTTTCATATACTATATCAATACTATATTTCTTACTTGAATAATATTTACGCAAACGTTTTCGCAATTATTTTTCATTCTATTATATATAATTTGAATTTTCAAGCAAATCAATGAACTTTTTTGAATTTAATAAAAAAGTGGTCCCTACCCCATGTAGGAACCACATAAAATTTTAATGCTCTACTTCTCTAATCATTCCATCTTCTTTTGCCCCATCCACAATACTTTTCAAATCATGTCCAGATGGGTTCTGGAATAAGCGAAGCCCGAACTCCGGTGCTACGGCAAAAAGGTGGTCAAAAATGTCAGCTTGAACCGATTCATACACGGCCCAGCTTATATCACTTGTGAAAACATATATTTCCAATGGTAACCCATGTTCGTTCGGTGCTAGCTGTCTAACCATTAGAGTCATTTCCTGATTGATTCCAGGATGCTTTTGAAGGTAGTTGTTAATATAGGACCTAAAAACTCCGATATTTGTAAGAGCTCTACCATTCACCGGATTGCTTCGGTTTATTTCGTTCTTAGTATTATACTCTTCAATCTCTTGTTCCTTTATAACAATATAGTCCGATAGATAAAGGATATTTTTAAACTTCTCAATCATCTCCTCCGTACAAAACGTAATGCTCGTTGTATCGATGAATAAAGACCGTTTAATCCTTCGCCCTCCAGAGTTTTGCATCCCACGCCAATTCTTAAAAGAATCGGAAATCAATGCATAGCTCGGAATCATTGTAATCGTCTTATCCCAATTTTGCACCTTAACTGTATTTAATGAGATTTCAATAATATCTCCATCAGCCCCATATTTCGGCATTTCAATCCAGTCACCAACCCGTACCATATCATTGGCAGCCAATTGAACACCTGCAACCAGTCCTAATAACGAATCCTTGAAAACTAACAGAAGTACGGCAGAGAGAGCTCCAAATCCACTTAGAAGAATAAGGGGGCTCTTACCGATTAGGTTCGCAATAACCACAATAGCTCCAAGCGTGATTACGATAATTTTAATAACCTGAATATAGCCTTTAATCGGCTTAATCTTTGATATTTCAAAGGTGTCATAAATATCATTGAACGCATTTAATAAACTATTGATTACCATTAATCCTGCAATAATGATATAGGTAATCGCCAGCTTTTCAATCAAGCTCTCATAGGTTTCAAAGGATCCAGAAAATGAATAGATAATAATCGCAGGAACGATATGGGATAACTTCCGGAAGACCTGTCTCTCCAAAATGATATTACCCCACTCTAATTGATTAGCTCTTACGATATGTGTGATAATCCTAATTACAATCTTTTTCGTGATTAAATTCGCTACGAAACAGATGATTGCAATAAAAAGAATCATAATAACAATCGAAAGATACCTTGCTAAGTCAGGATCTAATTCATATTTTAAAAGTTGGTTGTTGATGAAATTCATATTCTCCTCCTTTGAACCACAGGGACGGTTCTTCTGGTTCTTTCATTTTGTGAAAAGAAATAGATGAATCGACCCGCTTTTGATGATTCCTCTGCTTTAAAGTGTTCCCGGTTCTAGTCGAAATCCTTCTAGAACTATATCTTCGTCAATTTCCAATAAAAGGCATTTTTTTCCTTGATACATGATATACTTTACATTTTTCATTTCCTTCGGGTTAATCGATAGCTTGGCAACCTTTGTATCGATTTTTATCGATTTAGGCACTAAACTTTTCGCTTTGAATTCGTGATTTTCATCATCTATTACATTTTTGAACGCATGTTCAACTTTCGCAGTATCTACGTTTTCAACCCCACTGACCGTTAAAATCCGTTCGATGTCTTTGTAGTCCAACATCGGGGTAGGAGAGTCACTCTCTTCATCTTCTTCATTCTCCTGCACTATCTTATCAATTTCTTCATATACATTCGAAATCACCCGGGTATCGACTTCATCACCCATGACATTTTTCAAAACTAGTTCGAAGCTTACTTTTTCTTCCTCAACCGTGATAATATCTTCACACATAAGCACATCTTCAATAAATGTTACATGCGGTTCATTTGCTTTTCCAGCATAGTATAAAATATGATTCACATCTGCAGCGTTATCAATAAATGCCGGAAACATAAAGCCAGACAACGGAGAAGCTAGGTTAATAACTGGATCAACAGCATTATTTGCTCTGAATTCTTTTTGAATATAATCAAACACCAAGGCTTTTTTCTGCTGATCCGTTTTATTTAGGCTGCAAAGGATAAATTCGCCAGAATAAACCTCATCATCGCCACCTTCTTCGGATTCCATATCCCTCTTTCTTGTCGGTTTTCGGTATTCCCCACGGATAAATGTGACCATCGTATCGAAATCATATACCGTATGAGCGAACATTTTTCCAACGATTTTTAGCATACTCTCTTTCCAATCTTCTGTTGTAGCAGCTTGTAAGCCTTCAAAGAGAATCGTTTGCGTACTGCCTTCTACATCCCGTTTGAATTTTAAATCAAACAGCTTCGCATCAAGCTCACCTGTTAAAACCTTTTTGAAGTTAGCTAAAAATAGCTCTTGTTCTTCTAAGTCTAACATTTGAAAAGGCATACTAACATGATGATAAATCTCAGCGGATTCTTTTTTTACATATACATTGAAAATTTCTCTAATTTTCAAAAGATCATTGTTCACCTTAAATTGCTTCCGAATATTCGCTATGTCTTTCTTATTCATATCTCTCAACTCCCATTCTTCGATTATACTGTTCATCTAAAAAAATAGTAATACTTGAAATTTTTTTAGCCTTGCTTGCACGATTAACCTCATTTGAACTAGTTTTTCCCACAAAGGCCCTTTGTCAATAAAAAAAGCAGCCTAAATTGGCTGCTTCACTTTGCTTCGTTTTCACATTGATGCTATTCAATTAATTAAAAATTCTTTTTTATGGAAGCAGCTTCCATTCCATTATTGAGCTGTATAGCCACCATCTACAAGTAGGCTTGTCCCATTTACAAAGGATGAATCATCACTCGCCAAGAATAATACAGCTTTTGCCACCTCTTCTGGTTTTCCAAGACGTCCTTGTGGATGTAGTGAAATTAGATGTTTTTTCCCTTCATCACCAGCACCAGCAATTAATGGAGTATCAATATATCCAGGGCAGACCGCATTTACTCGAATACCATTTTTGGCATAGGTTGCTCCCAATGTCTGCGTTAATAGCTTAACTCCACCTTTAGCTGAAGAATAGGCTGTTACCCCTACCTTACCAACATGGCTGTGAATTGAGCCTGCATTTACAATAACTCCGCCGCTCTCTTGCTTCAACATTTGATCAATCGCATATTTATCAGAAAGAAATAAGCCAGAAAGATTAATGTCTATCGTTCTTTTCCAATTTTCATATGTTAATTCATGAGCAACTGCATCATTCGCGATTCCAGCATTTGCATACATAATATCAAGTTTTCCATATTTATTAATTGTCTCAGCTATCATATTTTTAACATCATCTTCGTTTGTTACGTCTGTTTTCACAAATAATGTATCAAAACCAGCAGCATTCAGTTGTTCTGATAATTCTTTTCCACGCTCAGAGAAATCAGCAATCACGACCTTTGCTCCCTCTTTTACAAAAAGACGTACTGTTGCTTCACCAATTCCACTTGCTCCACCTGTAACGATCGCTACCTTGTTTACTAGTTTCATATTTCTTCTCTCCATTTCATCCATTTACTTTCCAGTTCAACGATGGTTTCTGCAATTTTACATAGCTTATCTTGCTGTGGCTCCACCATCAATCACTAGTTCAGATCCGGTTGTAAAAGCTGATTCATCAGATGCAAGGAATAGTACAGTTTGAGCAACCTCTTTTACCGATCCGAGGCGACCTAATGGGAAGATATTACTTAATTCTTCTTTTGAATTCCCAGTTACTTCAGAAGCATATTCAGCCATACCTGTATTAATATATCCAGGGTGGATTGAGTTTACTCGAACTCCCATTGGTGCGTACTCCATTGCGGCATCTTTTGTCATAATGCGAACAGCCCCTTTACTTGCCCCATAAAGAACATGACCTGGTGCACCTGTTAAACCAGCGATAGAAGAAGCGTTAATCACTGATCCTTTATGTTGTTTCGCCATAAGTGGCATAATATGCTTCATTCCTAAAAATACACCAGTCACATTAATAGACATCAAGCGATTCCATTCTTCTAATTCAAGTTGAGTAAGAGGTTTGATGATATAAATACCAGCATTATTAAATAGAACATCTACTTTACCAAATGTCTTGATGGTTTCATCAGCGACTTTTTTCCAATCTTCCTCTTTACTAACATCATGCTGAATAAATAATGCTTCCCCACCGTTTGCTTGAATATCTTTAACTACTTGTTCACCAGACTCTATATTAATATCAGTAATAACGATTTTTGCTCCCTCTTTGGCAAACAATATCGCTGTTTCCTTTCCAATTCCAGTACCACCACCAGTGATAATTGCTACTTTGCTGTCAAGTCTCATCATGCATCACTACTCCTTTTTTGATATACCTTTATTTTACTCCTCTCATATTTAAATCCCATCCTACAAAATACTGTATAATAAGAGCATTCCACCCCCTCATTTATAGGGGTATTTTGTTCTAAGGAGAAGAAACACCAATGACTCATCCTTTACATCCATATGAAGAAATAACATTTCAACAATTTATCTTGTTCATCAAAAGCCATAACAAACAGATTGATGATAATATAAATATCTATTTAAACAACGAACCCAACCTTACTGATACAGATCGAAAAATGGTTGAAGCATTGCTAAAATCATTTTTCCGTTTATTAACCTCCCCTTCTGTTAGCGAGATAAATGAGCAATATGAACAATATTTAGACACATGGGTACAATCCCAATTGGCATTTTTAAATGTAAAAAGCTTTAATCTTTTCCATTTAATTTTTGAAAAATCAATCGTTACATTAATGGTCAACATGAAACATGCCCAAAATATATCTATTCTTATGTTTCTACAGTCGATTTTTTCTCATCTTGTTCACAGCTATGACAATTGTCGAGAGGTAGAAAACAAAACAGATATGAATCAAGTTGAACGTAATAGATTTCAAGTAATTGACAAATTAAACGAACTATTAATTAGCTCTGCGGGAACAAAAGACTTTGCACATATTTTGAAAAAATGTGAGGAATTCTTTCAGTATAAACGCTGTGTTTTCTACGCTTATATCCCTTGGTCACATGAATTTTACGGTGTAATTGGATCTGAATTATCAAAGGTTCAAAGCATGCGCGGAAATATTGGATTTTTAAATACAATCTTTCATACAAAGAAACCAATCTTTTTAAAAAAACCGCAGAACTATGTCCAAGAGAAACACATTAAATTGTTCAATCTATCCTCAGTCATATTTGTACCAATCTTTCATCTCGATCAAGTATTTGGATGGATGACCTTTGATCAAGAAGGTGAGGAATTTGATTGCTCGGTGGAAGAATTAGCCTTACTTGAACTAGTTGGAAAAAGGCTTGGCTTATTTTTATCAAGGGATAATACTGAGGTTCCATTAAACTCCGGCCTTCAACTAACCGAAAGAGAAGCCGAAATCCTCGACCTACTTGCGGAAGGATATGACAATAAGAAAATGGCCGAATTACTGTATTTAAGCGAACACACTATCAGAGACTATGTAAGTAACCTAATGACAAAACTAAAAGCAAAAAATCGCACACAAGTCGTCGCCTCAGCCTTTCGATTAGGTCTGTTAAGGTAAACCAGGGGTACGGTTCTCCCGGTTCCTTCATTTTGCGAAACGAAAGAACCAAGAGAACCGTCCCTATTGCCCACAGAAAAAAGCAGCCTAAATTGGCTGCTTCACTTCGCTTCTTTTTCACAATGATGCTATTTGATTCATTGAAACTGAGAATCTTTTTTCTATAAGTATTTACTTTGCATTCTCATCTGGTTGATGAATTCCAAATACATTTCCTTCTGTATCCATATAGTATCCTTGCCACGCCATTCCAGGCAGAGCATATTTTGGCATTGCCACCTGGCCACCGGCACTCAGGATTTTTGCTTCGGCTGAATCGTAATCCTCGACACCCATCGTACATGAATATCCATTCAATGCCTGTCCCTGTGTAGGTGGTGGGCTTTGACGTTGCATCAACGCACCATCAATGCCAGGTTCATTTGCATCACCTGTCACAGCTCCAAAATAAGGCATGCCAGCAAAGTCGCTCCAATCTTCAAAAGTCCATCCAAATACCTCTCCATAAAACTTCTTTGCACGTTCCATATCATCCACATGAATTTCGAAATGAATTAATCTTCCCATCTAATCGATACCCTCCTAAATTTTTTTCGTAACGTTTATCTAATTATTCTGTCTACACTTAAAAACTCCTTCTTCATTATGGAAATAAGTATTGAAATTTATACATGTAAAAAGCCGCCTTCCATTAAGAAAGCGGCTCTTGCTAGTAAGACTATAACCAGTCACAAGGAATGCCTCATCTAGACCGTTGCAGGCTTAGATGAAGTGTTGTTTTGTTGTTCTAATTTGCTTACTGCTTCTGCACTTGTGTCCACACGTTTTACAAATAGCGCCATAACAAGGACTACGATATTGATTACTAGCGTTACATAGAATGAATATTGAATTCCCGCTAATAATGCATGTTGCGTTAAAGAAGCTGTCGAAGCCTCAGTTAATGTTGCAGGATCAACTCCAGCCATTAAGTCTTTAGCTTCTGATTTCGTTACAGAGTTCATGATGGTAATCAGAATCGCTGTACCAATTGAACCTGATACTTGTTGGGCTGTATTGTTAATAGCAGTACCATGTGGGTTCAAACGAGTTGGCAATTGGTTTAAACCATTTGTCATGATTGGCATCATTACCATAGACATCCCGAACATACGTAAAGAATAGATAAAGATGATATACGTATAGCTTGAATCGATTTGTAGCTTTGCAAGCATATAGGTTGATATCGCTGTAACTGCAAGCCCAACAACTGCTAACAGACGCGGACCAAATTTATCAAATAGTTTCCCAGTAATTGGTGACATAATTCCCATAATAATCGCACCTGGTAACATCATTAACCCGGAATCAAGCGGTGAAATACCTCGTACGTCTTGAACATACGCTGGTGTTAAAATCATCCCAGAGAACATTGCGACCGCATTAACAATCGCAATTACTGAAGCAAGTGCAAACATTGGATGTTTGTAAACTCGTAAATCTAATAATGGTTCATCCATTTTTAACTGGCGAACAATGAATGCTATTAGTGCAATTCCACCAACGATTAACGTTGTTAAGACGACTCCATCAGACCAGCCATCTGCACTTGCTGAACTTACTCCATACAATAATCCACCAAAACCAATACTTGATAATACAACTGATAAATAATCAAGAGTTGCATTTTTATTCTGTTCCATTACATTAGTAGATTTCCAAATAGCTAGTAATAAACTGATAACAGCTAATGGTAAAATCATTTCAAAAAGAACGCGCCAATCATAGTATTGGACGATATATCCTGAAAGTGTAGGTCCGATTGCAGGTGCAGTAATCATAACGAGACCAAAAACTCCCATTGCCGCACCACGTTTTTCACGTGGGAAGCTTACTAACATAATGTTCATTAATAAAGGTCCCATTACCGAAGAACCTGCCGCTTGAATCATACGTCCAGAAAGTAGTACTTCAAAGTTTGGAGCATACGCTGCTAATGCAGTACCTAACGTGAAGATTGCCATTGAGGTAATAAATAAACTACGGTTTGAGAAACGTGTCATTAAAAACGCGGATGCCGGAATTAATACACCACTGACGAGCATATATCCTGTCGCCAACCATTGTACAGTTGAGTAATCTTTAATACCTAAGTCGACCATAATCGTTGGTAGAGCAACGTTTAATAGCGAATTGTTGAGAAATGAAACAAATGCGCCAATGAATAAAACAACTAACATTACATAAGGTGTTTTTTTAGTTTGTAAAACTGAATCCATATATTCTCTCCTCTTATCTTTTATAAATTCTTTCTACACTCGAATGATTTTATACTAAAAGTTCAAAATCTGCAACACTTTTGTACTAATGGTATAAATTGATTGTATTTCCGGTAAAAGAAAATTATACTTATTACATAGAAATGACAGGAGAGACGGCATGAATAATCGAAAAAGAAAAGTCGCAGATATCGCCTTAAAATTATTTATTGAAAAAGGCTTTCAACAAACCTCTATCCAAGAAATTATTGAAAAAGCGAATATTTCCAAAGGAACATTTTACAATTATTTCACCTCAAAGAATGATTGTATTGCAGATATATTGGAATTTCTTCGTTATGATGCGAGCCAAAAGCGAGTTGCCATTCAAATCGGTAAAGATCCACAGGATCGTAAAGTTTTTATCGAACAAATTACGATCTTAATTCAATTGAATGATGAACGGAATTTACATGCACTATTTGATGCGATCTTACATTCCAATGAAACCGAGCTAAAAAAATTAGTGCTGCAGCATCGAGTTATCGAAATGGAATGGCTGTCTAATCGTATGATTGAAGTCATGGGGGAAGAAATTCGCGAATATGCATTCGAAGGGGTCGTGTTATTTTATGGCATGTTACAACATATGTTATTTACATTGCGGCTCACGAATAGCCCGTATTCTTTACATCATTTAGCTGATGTCATTCTGTCATATATGGAAATGATTATTCCAAATATGATGAAGAATGGCAGTTTTATGTTAAATTATTCAGCAATTGATTTACTTCGTACACATGTTGATAAAAATGTTGTATCGAAACCAGAATTAATCGAATTAGCTGAACAACTCCAGCAGCATTATACGTTTAACGAAGATCAGCAAGATTTTTTCGATGTGATCATGTACGAATTGCAACGTGAGCGCATCCGAAAAAGTGTCCTAGTGAAATTATTGAAACCGTTTCAACAAATATTTAACGAAACTCCAATTGAATCTCAAGTCCACCGTTTCACTAATATGGTCTGGTATTATTTGAAGTCCATTTAAAACAGAGAAATGGGAATGAGGGGCATTACCTATTTTCATTCACAAAAAGAACTACAGACCTGATATCGCCGCTGATTCCGTATCTAGAATTAAGTAGGTCCGCACTTTTCGATAGGAGAATCAGTTTGAGCATCCGGGCTGATAAATAGAGGAAAAAATTCCTCTTAATTCATAATTATTATTAAAAAAGGCTTAAATAACGGGAGAAATTCCGCCTATCGACTTGAAAAATTCAAAAATAGGAGATTTTACTCTTCATAACAGGAAATTTTCCCCTTATTCCCCCAAAAACGAGTGCCATTCTGCATTTAACAGGAAAATCTCCGCTTAATTAACTAAAAAAAGCAGAGGATCCTAAAACCTCTGCTTTTTCTGTATGTGTTGATCTTGTGAATTTGTTTTTTCTACTTTTCAACCGAACGAGTGTGACCAGTCCCACATCACTAGGCTACAGCCTTCTTTTCCCTTGATATACTCGGTCTTGTCAATGAAAAGACTGCACATAGTAAAGCGATAATCACAATGGCACTTCCAAACCAAGCCGTACTCGTAACTGTGCCGGTTTGGTTTAACACAATCCCACCAATCCCCGAGCCAAGTGAAATGCCGATTTGCAATGCTGAATTATTAAAGCTTTGCTGTATATCCGATGAAGCTGGGTCGGTTTGAATCAAATAGCTTTGCTGTGGCGGTGCCAAACTCCAACTTAAAGCCCCCCAAAGCATCATCACAGGGATGAATAATACAAGCGAAAAAGTCGTGAACGGCAATAAGCTAAGTACAATTGCAAATGCACTGATTACGATAATAATACTTTTTCGAGCACCAATCCAATCCGAAAGTGCCCCACCGAATGCTCCTCCACCAACAGCAGCAATACCAAATACAAAATAGCAGATACTGATCCAATTAGAATTCAGGCCAAGATTCGTTTCTAAAAACGGAGTAAAATAAGCGTATAGCGTATAATGTCCCGCTAGCATGAACAAGGTAGCAAGATGGGCACTACCTATTTTCGCACTGGCTACTGCTTTTAATTGTTGTGAAAGTGGAATTGTTCGTTCCCCAGGAATACGCTCCAAAAATAGTGAAATCAGCACCATTGATCCAATTGATAACACAGCGATTCCAAGGAATATGACACGCCATCCAAAAGTATCTGAAATCAGGATTCCTAATGGAACGCCCAACACAAGTGACGAACTAATCCCCATATAAATAAGACCTAAAGCCTTTGCTCGGTGAGCAGGGGCAACAATTTTTGCTGCAATTGTCAAGGAAAGGACAACAATGAGTGCAGTACTCGCTGCTGTTAACACCCTTGCAATCATCATAAAGGTAAAATTCGGACTGAAATACGTCATAATATTACCTAGGAAAAAAATAAATAGTGATGTTAGATATAATTTCTTGCGTTCAATTTTGCTCGTTAATACAAGCAATACAGGTCCAGCAATGGCATAAATCAGCGCAAATACCGTAATTAGCTGTCCTGCAGAGCCTAAAGAAATGTTAAAATCCTCAGCTATGGTCGGCAATATCCCACCTACAATTAATTCAACCAATCCAACCGCAATAGTCGCTAATGCAAGTATAAAAATTTTGAAATTCATAATTTATATTTCCAATCCTTTCTACATGAATTGAGAAGGCCTTTTTCAGAAAAATAAAAAAATCCTGATTACAAAAAATGAATAATTCACTTTCTGTAATCAGGATTTTTAAGGTTCCTGGTAGAAACCCTCAAGCCATATTCTCGAGGTTATACAGGTTCTATTTAGTTTAATAGTGATCACTTTGCAAATTTTACTACGTTTTAAGCTATTTATCAAGGGGAAATTTATTCTGTAGATTTTCCTCTCAGAAAAAAAAGATTAGCTCATAAAAATTAGGTGACAATAGGAAAAAAGGATGTGGTCTTATGGTTGTCGTTCTTTACTTCTTACTTGGATTTGGTTATCTTGGTCTATTAACATGGGGAATACTTCTTGCTAGAAAAGATCGATTTTTTAATCTCACCAATGTACTTTTACTCGTTATTATTGGACTTGTATACGACAACTTTATCATAGCATTAGGACGATTTATAGGTGAAGGGAACAAACTGGAGAATTTAAGCTATGCACGATTTTGGTTACATGCTTTATTCACCCCCACTTTAATTCTTTTTGCTTGGAGCTTCTGTAATGGAATTGGACTATTATGGGCCAAAAAAGTTTTTTGGAGGATCCTTTCTTGCCTCTTGACCATCGGGGTAATTCTTTATGAACTGCTAACTTCTGTAAAGGGGCTTGAACTTGAACCAAAATGGAAGAATGGTGTATTAACCTATGAACGTGCGGTAGGTTCAGATAGTTTGATTATGGTAACCGTCGTAACCTTGGTTATCGCGATTGTTGGCTTTATTTTAATAAAGAATTTTCACTTTCCCTGGCTCTTTATCGGTACAATGATCATGATATTAGGTGGTTTACTAACTATTTGGCTCAAAAGCTTCCCGATTATGAATGTATTAGAATTTCTATTCATGATCTCTTTACTCATGACAAAACAATTTCAGGTCAAGTACATCAAGGAGAATACTAGATGAAAGTTCGTTTTGGTTATGTCGCAAATGCACTCGGCTTATGGAATGCAAGTCCGTCTAAGACTTTAACCTTTGCCAGATACTCTGCACTTCCTAAAAGTGAGCGAATCGATAAACTCAAAATGATAACGGCACAAAATCTACTGCACTCGAAAAGAATTTTGCACTATAATATCGCGCATGAAATTGAATTATATCGGTTCTCAAGCTCCCTTGTCCCCTTAGCAACCCATCCAGAGGTGATGTGGGATTTCCTAACTCCATTTAAAAATGAATGGGCAGAGCTTGGAGACCTGATTCAACGCTATAAGCTTCGAATTAGCTTTCACCCGAATCAATTTACTCTTTTTACAAGCTCAAGAGAAGAAGTGACACTGAATGCGGTGAAGGATATGGAGTATCACTTTCAGATGCTCCAAGCGATGGATGCTCTTGAATCAGGGATTATCAATATTCATATTGGTGGGGCTTACGGAGATAAAATCACATCCTTACAGCGTTTTCATAACAATCTACAAGAGCTGCCATCCAAAATTAAGCGATTTATGACACTCGAAAATGATGATAAAACCTACAATGTTCAGGAGACATTGCTCACCTGTGAGAAAGAAAACATTCCAATGATCCTTGATTATCATCACCATATGGCAAATATGGAGGATATTGACCTTTCTCAAAATTTGGAACGTATTTTCAACACATGGAACAGGCGGAATCTTGTACCCAAAGTACATATTTCTTCACCAAAATCAGATCATGCCTTTCGATCACACGCTGATTTTGTATCGCTTGATTTCGTTCTACCCTTTTTGAAAATGGCAAAGACACTTAATCAAGACTTTGACATTATGATTGAAGCTAAACAAAAGAATCTTGCTATGCACAAACTGATTGAAGATATAAGCGCGTTACGGGGAATCAAACGCATATCAGGTTCGTCCATACAATGGTAAAACAATAATGGCATGATGTTGAGAGGTGGAAAAAAGATGACGATTATACGTCTAGGTTATGTTGCAATGAGTATGGAGCTTAAGAACGCATCCCCATCGAAGACAATGACCTTCGCCCAATTCCAGAAAATTGATGATCGCGATGCTGCGTTTCGTAAACTAGAACGAATCGCACTTTTAAATTTACAAAATACATTGAGGCTTTTGAAGCATAATGCGGCATCTAATATCCATTTTTACCGCTTAACCTCTCGTCTCATTCCATTAGCAAACCATGAAGAGCTTTTTGATTGGAATTATTTTGCCCCATTAAAAGCATCACTGCGTGAAATTGGTGATTTCGCAAAAAAGCACGACATCAGAATTGACTTTCATCCAGATCACTTCGTTCTTATTAATTCAGCGCAAAAACATATTTTGAAAAATTCAATCAAGACCTTGAAGCTTCATTACTTATTACTAAAAGAGATGGGGATTGATCCAATCCATCGCTGTGTTATGCATGTGGGTGGTAATTATAAAGAAACCGTAGCATCACTTGAACGGTTCATCGAAAATTGGATGAACGTCCCTCGACCCATTCAAAAAATGATCATGCTCGAGAACGACGATACGTCTTTTACACTAGAAGATACATTGTATCTATGTGAGAAACTAGACATCCCTCTCGTTTTCGATTATCATCATCACCTTGCCCACCACGAAAATGCGAACTGGCAAGATAACTGGGAACGAGTTATCCAAACTTGGAAACACTCCCCACTCCCAATAAAAATGCATATATCAAGTCCAAAAAATCAACAGGAATTTCGGCACCACTCCGATTATATTGATTGTGAAATGTTTTTCGACTTTCTTAAAGTCGCCAAAGGCAGTGTTCCCCAAATCGACTGTATGATTGAGGCAAAGAAAAAAGATGAAGCACTTTTTCGATTAATGGATAAGGTCAAGGCTCGGGAAGATGTCGAAATAATTGATGGCTCTTCTTTTTACCTGAAATAATTCTTACACATAAAGAGGACATGAACCAAAATGCCTCATGCCCTCTCTATAATCATTATTAATGTGTCTTAAGAGTCATCGAGCGGTTCCAGCGCTTCATTAAGAGCTTAATAAGCCAGCCATGGAATGGTAAATTTGTTCTACTGTATCTTCACCCGCTTTTACCCATCTACTTTTATCCCTTATTTGTCCATCCTCATCCAATGGATTTTGGAACTGAGCAAGTCCTGTTGTTGCAGTCAAAAGTGAGTTTTCGTCGTAATCTAATCCAATATTGACTACATGTTTAATAACAAAAGGTGTTCCGAATTCAATTTCTGCATTTGAATGGTCCAGTTCCCCTTTAACAACATTAATAGGAACTCTTAAATAAATGGTTTCCCCACCTTCTCTCCATAAAACAGCATCAAACTTTCCCTGATGATAATCAAAATTACTGCAGAAGCTACACCCTTGAGAATGAAATATATCTCGAGCGCGTCCAAAATTAGCACGTTTTCCTTCTATTGATGTATTTAATTGAATCATCGTCATCCACCTCTACCTATTTGATATTGCTATTATTTTCCTTAATACGAAGGAACATACATCAAAAAGTACAGTTATCAATACTCATTTCCATAAATAAGAAATCATAAATATCGCCTCTTAAGGAAAAATCTTAATAGTGAACGAATGAATGAAGGTGATGAAATGGAACTTTATAGTGAAGAACATTCTTACCAGGCTGGAGACATTGTCTATGTCTTTTATCGAAACCCACATACTCAAGACGTTGCAAATATTCAAGCTGCAGCAGTTGTTAACAGCCCGGAAACTCCAAATGAGTTAGCTTTATTTTTATATGAAACCTATTACCCACTTTCCAACGACATGGCTATATATTTGACTGAAGAGGATGCATTGCGTGCATACAATTATTATTATGGTGATTCGGAGGGCAAATTAGAATGAATCAACCATTTAATCCCAGGCTCGTATACTTCGAGCCAAAGGCATTAGAATATCCTTTAGGAAAAGAGCTTCACAAAAAATTCGAGGCTACCGATGTAGAAATTCGATATACAACCTCTCACAATCAAGTAAGGAACTTACCCGGTGAAAATGACTTTCAAAGATATAGGGTGGCAAAGTCAACACTTGTGGTTGGAATTAGAAAAACACTAAAATTCGATACCTCTAAACCATCAGCTGAATACGCTATTCCTTTTGCGACTGGATGCATGGGACATTGTCATTACTGTTATTTACAAACAACGATGGGTAGTAAACCTTACATCCGTACGTATGTGAATGTAGATGAAATTCTTGAAGCGGCTGACAAGTATATGGAAGAACGAGCACCAGAGTTTACAAGATTTGAAGCATCTTGTACATCCGATATTGTTGGGATTGATCACATAACCCATAGTCTAAAAAGAGCAATCGAACATTTTGGAAAATCAGAGCTTGGAAAATTACGATTTGTAACGAAATTCCATCATGTCGATCACTTACTCGATGCCAAGCATAATGGAAAAACAAGGTTTCGATTCAGTGTTAATGCTGATTATATCGTTAAAAATTTTGAGCCGGGAACTTCTTCGTTAGAGAAGAGAATAGAAGCTGCTGGAAAGATTGCCAGAGCCGGATACCCACTTGGATTTATCGTCGCACCCATTTATCTTCATGAAGGTTGGGAAGAAGGCTATTATCACATGTTTGAGCGTTTGGACGCAGAGCTGCCACCAGAGGCGAAGAAGGACTTAACCTTTGAGTTTATTCAACATCGGTTTACAAAGCCTGCGAAAAAGGTAATCGAGAAAAACTATCCTATGACAAAGCTAGAGTTAGATGAAGACAAAAGAAGATATAAATGGGGTAAATATGGGATTGGAAAGTATATTTATCAAAAAGAAGAAGAAGAGGACATCAAAAAGCATTTGTACTCTTATATGGAGAAATTTTTCCCTGATGCAAAGCTAGAATATTTCACATAGAACGGTTAATCTATCGTTTGAAATAAGCACATATTTGCATTGATAAAGGCAACAATAATGGAGTAGAAAACTCATTGATTAAGAGGTGAATATCATGCCAAATCATAATAAAAAACAAGCAGGTAACTATGCACAAGGTTCTGGATCAAAATATCACCAAGAACATGCCAGTCATGTTCCAGATTACGGTGCTAATATCGTTGACCCGAATACGAATATGAGTGAGAAGAGCAACAAATAATGATATGGTTTAATATGTGGGACGAGTTTCGCATGTCCCACATATTAAGGAATGTGACTAATTTCCTATATTAGCTGATTTTCCTTATTCTCTGCTCATACAAATACTGTACGCCATATAATAAATAGGCTTTATAGTGTAAGTAGATGAAAAACTGAAAATGATTTAAGCGATTTAGACGGATGATTTTTATCCTTTTTAGAACATCAATGAAAAAAAATGCAAAAAGACCATCAGCAATCATATTCAGCAATACAAACTTCTTAAAGTTACCATATGACATTTTAAGTATCCACATTGAAAAAGGCATATAAAGACCAACGCTAAAAGGCAGTTCATCCTTAATAAATGATTTTGGTTTATCATAAAACTTCCACCAATTCCGCTTATGCCCATACAAATGATTAATGATTTCAAAAATAACAATAAAAATCCCAGCAAAGGAATAACGTTTCATGCTTTGCTTTCCTATGAAAAATAATGATAACCATGGAATGACTAATAAAGATATGTTAAAGATTAAATGCCTTCTTGATATCATCGTTGCCATCTCCCTCCTCTACTTTTTTAAAGTATCCAATTATATGAAAAAAAACCGCCATGTGAGCGATTTTTAGTAAGGGATTTTGCTAAAAAAAATTGGTCAATCACATAATGAGATTGACCTTATGTTTCCATACTATTCAATTAACGACCGTGAGTACTCTCTGCAGCTTGCGCCTCTGCTTTTGTAACTTGGACTGTACCACGAGGATGATGTGGTGGTGCATAGATGGAGTAGAGTTTTAATGGTGTCCTGCCAGTATTGATAACATTATGCCATGTTCCAGCAGGCACCATTATCGCTGAATCATCACTGAGTTTTCTTTCAAAGGTTAAGTGATTTTTCCTTCTTCCCATCCGGACAATCCCATGGCCTTCTTCAATCCGTAAAAATTGATCAGTGCTTGGATGGATTTCTAAGCCGATATCCTCCCCAGGGTTCAAACTCATTAAGGTAACCTGTAAATGTTGTCCTGTCCAAATCGCAGTACGAAAAGTTTTATTATGCTCAGCCGCTTCATTAATATCAACTACAAAGGGATTAGGACCATGGTCTTTGCTTATAATCTTATTTCTTCCCCAATCTGACTGATAATAGCCAAAATGTGCAGCTTCATAAGGATTCACCCAATAGTAGTACTGTCTCCCATCTTGATAAATCGGTGCATTCGCGTAATAAGGATATGGATACCCATAAGGATCATTGTACATTTTACTCATTCCCTTTCTTAGATTATCAAAGTATCTTATGCCCTTTGATTAGGGAATGTAACTAAGCGCCAAGAAATCTATTCATATAGTTCCCAAATTCTATTCATATAGCAAACTTTAAAGATTTCACCCAGTACTTCATTTTCAATAGAAACTTTTATGGTTTTCCGGTAATTGCAGGATCTAAATCTTTAAACATAGCTTTCATTTCATCAGGTACAAGCATTACATTTTCTATTTTTATTTCTGTATTATTATCAGAAGGGGCAAGCCTTACTAATAACATTTGCCCATTTTCAAAGGTCAATAACTCGTACCTTTTATAATCAGTACCAGCTGTTGTAATATCTTGAAGTTCGTTAAATTCACTTTCGGAAATACTACCTTTTCTTCCTTCAGAAAACAATGCGTCAAAACTTTCATAATCATTGTTGTCGATTGCCAATTTCATTAACCAAGAAGTATTATCTGAACTATCAGGCTTCAACGTTTTGTTGCTACAACCAACCAATATCACAATAAAAATTGTAAAGATTATGAGATACTTACATTTAACATTCATTGGATCCCCCCTGATTTTCTATTAAGAATACCAATATACCAACTAATCCTCGATCCTACTTAGCTAGCTAAAACTATGCTATTTGCTCATATTCATTTTTTCAATTCTGAGGTTTGGGCTTTTTCGAAAATTAGTAGCCTGTTCAAAAGCATATGCTAACATAATTAATTGCCCTTCACTATAAGCTGTTCCTGCAAAGGTAACTCCAAATGGCCGACCGTTTTGCTTATAGCCAGCAGGTATGGCAATGGATGGGTACCCTGCTTTCGCACTGATGGTTGAACCTATATAAGATGGGAATAGAATTGCATCAAGATTGTATTTTTCCAAAGCAAGGTCGATGCCTTGATCCTGGGAAAAGTACAAATCCTCCAATTTGTTTAATATATAATTAGGATTCCTTAATGTGTTTGAAAGGAGTGCTCTTTGTTCCAATTTATCCTGTCCATATTTTAACTTCGCTTCTTTGTTGATTTGATTATAGTGAATTAACTCTTTAATTGAATGAATAGGGATGTTTGTAGGAAGCTGTGAAAGAAAATTATCTAAGCTATGTTTCAATTCATATAGATTTACTCCCCAATTCCACTCTCTATGAAAGGTAGGAATCTCGATCTCTTCAGTAAAAGCTCCTTCATCTTTTAGAACCTGGATAGCTTGTTGGAACAAGACCTCATCATACTCGTCCGAATTTAGAAAGTCATCAGATCCATTTTTAAATATGCCAATTCTCGCTCCTTTTAAGCCATCGGAGTTAAGGAATATCGAATAATCCCGCTCTATTCTACCTTCACTTTTAAATGTCGCAGCATCCTCCTTATCAAGACCAGCCATAGCTCCCAGCAAAAGGGCAGCATCCGTAACATTCCTTGCCATTGGCCCAGCAGTATCCTGTGAATATGTAAAAGGAATGATACCCCTTCTGCTAATTAAACCTACAGTCGGCTTGATCCCAACTACCGAATTTTGAATGGCAGGACTAAGAATGGATGCATCTGTTTCCGTTCCAACAGATAAAACAGTGAAATTGGCAGCAACTGCCACAGCCGAACCAGAACTAGATCCACCTACAAAAAGATCAGGATCTCCATAAGGATTTAATACTTGCCCTCCTCTTGAGCTATACCCAGCCCACATTGTCGTGGACATTGCATTAGCTAGCTCGGTCATATTTGCCTTACCTAAAATAACCGCACCTGCTTTACGAAGCTTTTCCACAAGAAACGCATCCTGATCAGCCAAATAATTCTCCAATGCAATCGTACCCGCACTTGTATGCATGGAATCTGCAGTTTCAATATTATCTTTTAAAAGGACAGGAATTCCATGTAATGGTCCTCTAACACCTTTTAAACTTCTTTCATTATCAAGTGCCTCTGCTAAAAAGATAGCATCAGGATTTATTTCAAGAACGGAATTTACTTTCGGTCCATCTTGATCATATTTCGCTATCCGATATAAGTAGTACATCACCAATTCTTTGGAAGTTACTAACCCTTTTTCCATGGCATCTTGAATCTCGTAAATCGTTAATTCTTCTCTAAAAAACTCATTAAATGTAATCGTCATAATCCTACCTCGTTAATTCTGAATTTATATACCTGACCGTAAATAAAACAGCGTTTCTATTTGTTACAGAAAATCATTTATTATTGTTTCGTAGCGTCAATAATAAGTGAAGGATTAGGAACATTATCATTGTAGGTGTACTTGGTGTGTTTGGTGGCTAATGGGATCAAGATGATACCCCAGAAGAGTGACATCATTCAAAGCTATTTTCATATATATCGAGGAACTTTGTAATGTCCACGCCCTGTTGTTGAATATTTTTATCCATAACTGTAATTTGCCAACCATATGTCTTATATTCCTGAAAATTGTCATGACTGATAGGTTCTAATTCAAATTCTTCTGCTACTGCTTTAAAGCCCTCTACATAGTCTGATTTTGCTTGTTTTAATGCTGCTTTAGCATCTTTAAAAATAGGCATTCCTTCTGAGTTGGCTCCAATTTCATATGCTTCATTGTTACCAAAGTCAACACTTAATTTACTAACATCATATTTATCAACAACAGTTGCTAAGGATTGGTTGTCACAAGCAGTTAACAACATGATTGAAATCAAAATAAATAAAATCCTCATAAATCCTCCTCTTATTTTTGGACTACCCCACGTATTAAAAATACCGATTGTAGCATCAACTTTTCCAATTGCTTAATTTCGATTCCCGCATTACTGACCATCTTCAGAATATCCCTATTTTGGTGACAACCGACGAATCTTACAGATAAAGCATCGAACCGATTTTGAAGCCAAGCGTATACAGAATTCGTACTTTTTCCATGTTCGAAAAGTAGTATCCTTCCGCCAGGCTTCACCCAGTACTTCATTTTCTCGAGAACCTTTTCTGGTTTCTCGTAGGCGCATAATGATAAAGTGGATACAATCGTATCAAAGTGGTTTTCCGGTAACTCGATGCCCTCCACATCAGAAACCACAAATTCACAATCGATCCCATATTCCTCCGCTGCTTCCTTCGCCTTCTCTATCATCTTTGGGCTGAAGTCCACGGCTGTCACATGAACCCCGCTTGGATAAAATGGAAAGTTATTTCCGGCTCCTACAGATAATTCAAGAATACTCCCTTTTGCATCTTTCAATAATCTACTTCGTTCCCGGGCTAACTGTAATTTCCTTCTACGTTTCTCGTACGATTTTGCTTGTCGATCAAAAATACGTATCGATTTAGGATTTGTCATTTTCTCGCTCCTTTTGTTTAAGAACACTCTTTCATAATAATGAACTACTTCCATCAACTACTCACTACATTCTACAAAACCACCACCCAACAAGGGTGATACTCACTACACCCCAACCCGCGGATATTCCAAAATACTAGCATCATCACCATAATTCCCAGTTAAAGCTCTATCATTTGACGATTTTCTTGATTGATTTCTCAATCAATTTCTCATTGTTATTTTCAAACTGAACACTAACATATTTGTTCCATATTAGTTTACTTCTATAAAAAAAGGCGATAATCCTTCTTCTTGGATTGTCGCACCTGATTGATAAATTTAACTCATACTTACTATATGCTATTCATACTCTTTCTCTCTGTTCAGTAGGTTTAATTTACTTCGCTCCAAATCTTTCTGCTGCTCTAATGCGTGCACGCTCAGCTTCCACCTCACGATTACGAGGCTCCGCACTAGTCTCCAGTGAGTCCAATAAATTCCTTGTAACCATAGCTATCTCATTGATTGCTTGATTAAATGCCTCTTCGTTTACTTTTGAAGGCTTGTTGAAGCCTGTAATCTTTCTAACGTATTGTAAAGATGCAGCAAGAATCTCCTCATCCGTGGCTGGCGGGTCGAAATTAAATAATGTTCTAATGTTTCTACACATAGTTACTCCTCCTTGTGTTCATTTATTATCATCAGAAAATAGTCTATTACCTTTGATTTCAGCAAACCTTTTATATTTAATTATTTGAATATACATTTATAGCCCTTTTTTCAATAACCATCCAATTTAATAAAAGAACTTAAGGGCCAAAATAATGACTTCCAAAAAACTAAATAAATAGCAATCCCAATTAAAGCAGACACTATACCAGAATAAAATAAATAACAGATATACACGGAATTACGATTGATAAAAATTTTTTCAAATATTGTTTAACAGTCAATTTTGAATGATTTTTATAAATATAATCACAATAATAAGGAATGATTATTAATGATACAATAATCATTAATGGATGTAGAAAGCTTATATTAGTAGTAGTGATAATGGAATCCGATGTAGAAAATGCCTTTTATTGTAAATACTCTATTCCCTCGATGAACCCAAAAGCCGTACCTACCCCAAATGCAATATAAAGTATACTTAGAAAAAAACTTTCTTTAAGCTCTTTTTCTCTTCTTTCTCTTCTTGTTCTAATGTGATGTTCTCCATTTTTATTTTCCTTTCCATTCTTTCGCCCTTTGCAATATCATATACGATTTATTTCTCTCCAAAGTTTCTAGGTAATAGGTCCTATTGAAATCAAAACCACTTGAGTCGGATAGTACCATCCGAACTCAAACCGCTTCTTCTGCCTTCACAGTTCGGGACTTTCACCACCAAGTTATAGCCCATGCCGAGCGGAAATCGAGTAGGAGGGGGTGACTAACCCCCGACCTCTCACACCACCGTACGTACGG
>NZ_JAKTTI010000040.1 GCF_022427965.1 Fredinandcohnia quinoae
ATGAAAAAAAACTGTAGGCAAACTCGAAAATCTTCGAGTTTGTCTACAGTCTGAGGCACCTACTTGTAAGGTGCCTTAAATCTGTTATTTTGTTGCTTCTAAAAATTCTTCGACATCTTTTATAGAAAGTTTTACTGCTTTCTCCCAGAAATCCCGCTGTGTTAAATCTACCCCAAGATGCTTTGCAGCTAAATCTTCAACGGTCATACTTGCAGTATCCTTTAGTAAGGCTATATATTTTTCCTCATAATCAGTACCTTCTTCGAGTGCTTTTGCGTAAATCCCCATTGAAAATAGGTATCCAAAAGTATAAGGGAAGTTATAGAAAGGTACACCAGTTATATAGAAATGCATTTTAGATGCCCAAAATTGAGGATGGTACTCATCTAATGCACCACAATATGCTTCCTGTTGTGCTTTTAGCATAAGTTCGTTCAGACGTTCTGAACTAACAATACCCTGTTTGCGTTCCTCATAAAAGGAAGTCTCAAATATGAAACGAGCATGAATATTCATATAGAAGGCTACACTTCTTTGGATTTTATCTTCTAGTAACGCAATGCGTTCATCTTCATTTTTGGCATTTTTTACAGAAGCATCTGCAACGATCATCTCCGCAAAGGTAGAAGCAGTTTCAGCAACATTCATTGCATAGCTTCGATTTAAGGTATGAACACCTGCCATTGCTTCTTGGTGAAATGCATGTCCAAGTTCATGTGCTAAAGTAGAAACATTTGAAGGAGTTCCAGAGAATGTCATAAAAATGCGTGACTGATTACTTTCCGGGAAGCTCGTACAAAAGCCTCCTGGTCTTTTACCAGGTCTATCCTCTGCTTCAATCCAGCTATCCTCAAATGCTTTCTTAGTAAATGCTGTCAGCTTTGGTCCGAATTTACTAAATTGCTCTACTATAAATTCTGCACCTTCTTGGTATGTAACCTTACTCTCTGTTTTACCAATCGGAGCATCGAGATCATACCAGCTTAATTTATCTTGACCTAACAACTTTGCTTTACGATTTAGATATTCAACAAATGGAGCTTTGTGTTCTGTAATCACTGCCCACATCGTATCGAGTGTTTGCTTAGTCATTCGATTAATATCAAGTGGTTCATCCAACACATTTTCCCAACCTCTTGCTTTATACACCCCAAGACGGAATCCACCTAGATGATTCAGTGTAGCTCCGATATAATCAGTATGATCCTCCCATGCTTTTTCCCATTGCTCAAACATTGCCTTTCGCACTTGGCGATCAGAACTAGAGAATTTATTGAATGCTTGACCAACTGATAAATACTGTGTTTCTCCATTATCTTCAAAAGGAACTTTGATCTTTCCGACAATTGTATTATATTGCTGACCCCAAGCATGATATCCATCCACACTTAGTGAGTTAATTAAATTTTCTTGCTCCAATGAAAGCTTTTCCTTCGCTCTCTTTCTTCTTTCCTCTAAAATATATGAAAGCTCACTAAAAGGCTCCTCTGATAAAAGACCAGTCCAAACATCTTGATCAATTTTAATTAACTTTTGATCTAGCGCCGTTAATACCGATGTTAATGCTGCACTTAATTGTGTGATTTTCCCTTGAAGTAGAGAAGCTCTTTTATCTGTTGTATCTTGCGCAGTTAAGCAGCTAACAAATGCCCCTGCTTGACGTAATTTTTTGAAAGTCGATTGAAAGCAATTAATTACCTCTACTAATGATGCTTTGTTATCTACTGTTGTTGATATAGAAAAGGCCTCCACCAATTCATTAAAATCCTCTAACTGTGTGTGAAGTCCTTCTAAAAATACCGCAAACTCTGGTGAATGACTCCCACCTTCAAAAAACACATCCAAATCCCATTTTTCTTCATATGTAGTTATAGTCATAATCCAAGCTCCCTTCTATGTATCATTCAAAATTATTTAGCCTTCCTAAATAAAATGATGTTTTTATTATAATCGCTTTTTTATAAAAATTCTATAATTTCAAATTAACTTTTCTATTACCAATAAATATCAGTACATGCATTAAATTCATATTCTGTGGAAAACTGAAGAAAAAAGCTCGGAGTGCAAACTATGAATAAACAATCTATTCAAAAATATTTCGATAAGTTCAAAGAAAAGAAAACTTATCCGGAGCAGGATTCAACTGAGGATATCGAAAGAAAACAGCAAAAAATTGATCCCATTTTAGAGAATACTATTGCGATCTTTAAAAAGATTTATTCTGTACCCGATAATAGTGACTTGAAGATCCATAACTTCACAATTAATGGATTGAATAAAAATGCCGTCTTACTATTTTTTTCAACTATTTCTGATATTAAGATGATTAACGAGCACATTATTGAGCCTTTAGTATCAAATAAAGATTCCTCAAAAACGATTGAGGATATTATATCCGTTCAATCGATGCAAGCAATCGATATTATTGATGAAGCTGTACAAGGAATAAACGGCGGCAATGCAACATTATTTGTTAATGGTGAAAAAAAGGCATATTTGTTCGGTACTTCTAATTTTCAAAGTAGATCTGTTGAAAAGGCAGAAAATGAAACAATTGTTAAAGGTCCTAAAGAAGCATTTAATGAAAAAGCTACAACGAATATTTCGTTAGTTAGAAAAAAAATTAAAAATGAAAATTTAATTGTGGAAGAAACAACAATTTCCAAACGGTCACATAATGAACTTTATCTTCTTTATATAAAAGACCTTGCAAATGATAAATTGGTAAAAAACATAAAGAAAAGAGTAAGTTCTTTAGATGTTGATGCTATACAGAATCTTAGCCTTTTAGAACAGTATATCGAGGAAAGACCTATATCTGTTTTTCCAAGCATATTGTATACCGAAAGACCTGACAGGGCTGCATCATTTCTTGAAGATGGATATATTGTTTTACTCATGAATAATTCACCATCTTGTTTAATACTCCCTGCAACATTTTGGTCATTTATTCATAATCCTGAAGATCATTACTTACGATTTATATATGGTAACTTCACGAGAATCCTCAGAGTATTTGCGTTATTTGTTACCCTTTTTGCATCAGCAATTTATGTTTCAATTACAAATTATCATGCCGAAATGGTTCCTACAGATTTATTATTTGCAATTGCCTCAACTAGGGAAAAGGTCCCCTTTCCTGCCTTTGTTGAAGTTCTCATGATGGAAATAGCTTTTGAGCTAATTCGTGAAGCTGGTCTGAGGGTCCCAACTCCTATTGGACCGACAATCGGGATTGTAGGTGCACTAATTTTAGGACAAGCAGCCGTCCAAGCAAACGTCGTAAGTCCAATTGTCGTGATAGTGGTGGCATTAAGTGGTGTCAGTTCCTTCACTGTCGGGGATATTAGTATGAATTTTGCTGTTCGGATGATTCGATTTCTCTTTATAATATCTGCAGGTCTTTTTGGGATATATGGAATGACAGCTACTTTTACAGCAGGACTCTTTTACATGGTTTCAATTAAATCATTTGGAGTACCGTACTTAGCACCAATGTCACCAAAATATGTATCCGCTAAAGACACAATCCTGAGACACTTATTAAACAAAGAAAAAATACGACCAGGATATGTTAAACCAAAAGACATTATTAAGAAATCAGAGGAATAGGTGAATATGAAGGAACAAAAAGGAAAAATTGGGATAAGAGAATATGTCGCAATTATCCTTCTTACTGTCGGAGTAAAACTATCAGATGATACACCTGCAATTATTATTGAGCATGTAGATAGCGCCTTATGGATTGTTCCACTTTTGATTGGATTACTATCTTTTATTCCGATCTATTTACTTATAAAAGTAATAACAACATATAAAAACAAAAATCTGCATGATGTAATTCTTCATCTATTCGGTAGGTATCTGGGGGTTGTAATATCATTAGGCTTATTACTTATGGGTACTGCTTCGTTAATCGTAGATTCAGCTGTCTATGTGGATATTCTTGGGACAATGTACTACACTGAAACACCTTCAATCATCATTTATTGTGTATTAGTGGCAATTTGTGCTTATGGTGGAAAAAAGGGATTAGAACAAATTGGATCTGTTGCATGGTTAGTGCTTTTTTATGTGAAAATATCCCTTCTAATGGCTCTTATTTTAACACTGCGAAATAGTAATCTTTCATTTATGTTTCCGATCTTAGGTTCGGGAGGATGGGAGATTATTAAGGAGAGCACCTCACACATTTCGATATATGGTGATTTTTTTTATTTAGGGCTAATTGCACCTTATTTAACATCAGCTAAAGTATTTAAAAAAGGGACACTACTTGCATTACTCATTATTACAATTGAGTTGAGCTTGTCCTTTTTAATTTATATTTTCTTATTTGATTACCCTTCATTAAAAATGCTTAATTACCCTTATCACGAAATTATTAGGTACATTAGTGTTGGTTTTTTAACTAATATTGAAACATTCTTTTTACCAATATGGCTACTTGCCGCTTTTGTTCGTTTTTCATTTTATTTATATTTAATATCACTCTTTTTGGGTGGAATCTTTAATATAAAAAATTTCGAATATCTTATTCCGACAATCGCAACAATTATTGTAATCATTGGGATGGTACCTGAATCCCCAACCTTTACTATCTTTTTTCTAAGGGAACGCCTATTGTACATCATCAGTCCTTTATTTATTATACTACCATGCTTAATGTGGTTACTCGCGAAAATTAAAGGGGATCTCAAACATGAAAAGGATACAAAATCTTAATAAAATACTTCCATTCATTATTTTGACTTTTTTATTAACTGGTTGCTGGTCCCAAAAGGAAATAGATAAAAGTGCATATGTCATCGGAATTGGAATAGACAAATCAGAACAACAAGGAAAAATAAAGGTTACTTATTTAATCTCTAATCCAGAGGTTGGCTCAACACAAGAAGGTGGAAATACAAATGAACCCCCACAAGAAATAATTACGATTGAAGCAAATAGTATTATCGATTCAAGGGACGTAGCAAATGCAGTCGTTGCAAAAGAAATAACCTATGATATATTAGATGTTATTATCGTATCAGAGGAACTCGCAAAGGAAAAGGACTTCATTCGTTGGATATATGATACAACAAAGGATCGAGAAATACGCCGCGATACAAAACTCATCATTACGAAAGAGAATGCCAGTGAATTTATAACAAGAAATAAACCAAAGCTTGAGACAAGACTGCATAAATATTTTGAGATTTTACTTAATCATACAAATAATATTGGTCTTGTACCAAAATCAGAACTACATACTTTTTTCAGAATTACAGAGTCAGGTGCTGATCTTTTTTTAGCAATCTATGCGACGACAATAAAGGAAGAACATATTGAGAGAAAAGACGATGATTCACTGATTGCCGGTGAATTGAAGGTGGAGGGAAATACCAATCCGACTCAATTTTTAGGTTCAGCCGTTTTCAAAAATGGTCAAATGATTGCCAAACTATCGGCAGAGGAAACAAGGCTTTCACAATTATTAAATAAAGCGATGATTAAGGCTGACTTTTTAACTTCTTTTCCAGACCCTTTCATGAAAAAGTCAATGATCACAGCAAAAATACAACAAATTTCACAACCTGAAGTTAAAATTGATGTTACAAAGAAACCACCCTCGATAGCAGCAACTATTCCGCTAGAAGTTGAAATATTAACAGATCATGCAATGATTAACTATGCTAAAAATAGGGATAAAAGGGATGATTTGAAGAAATATTTGAAAAATAGAATTGAAGAAAAATATGTCAAGCTTATTAAGCGAACCCAAGATGATTTTAAGGGGCAACCATTTGGATTTTCTTTGCCCGCTAGAAAATATTTTTTGACCATTCCTCAATTCGAAGCATATGATTGGATGCATTCTTATCCCGATGCTGATGTTAAAGTTAGTGTGGATATTACCTTCGGCGAATTTGGGAGACAAAGTGAATTACCATCTTACGGAGGGATACGAGATTAAGTTATGAATATTTTTATTTTTATAGTTGTATTCGCAGTATTTATTTATACAGTTGGTTTTTCCATTTCGCTATGGAAGGATATGAATAAAATAGGTTCCATCATGGTATTCATACTTGCACTTGTCGTAATTATTGTACCTTTCTTTACAATTATTAAATAAGATAAAATTTGAAACAGAACAATACCGTATCTCTTATCACTTTCCAATAAGTTATTTCATAACCTAATGTAACGTAGGTTGGAGGGGATTAGATATGAACGATCGATATATGATTGGACCAATTAAAATAAATAGTCAATCAGGTAATTCTTCTGTCAACTTCGGTGACGCTTCAATCGCGAATAACTCTGTAACAAAAAAAGGACAAGGGAATGCTCTAGGAATTGGCGACTTATCCTCTGTATTTGCCCCAATGAATAATCGTTGGATAGATAATGATGTCTCTGATCAAAACTCAGGAAATAGCCCAAGTGAAAACAATCCATTACAAACATAAGCAAATAAAACAAACGCAAAGGGTATATTCCTTTTTTATGGAATATACCCTACTATAATTGTCATACTTAACCTGTTAAAATATCTTCGTTTGGATATTTAATCTTTCCTTTTTCTGGTCTAGCTAAAGAGAATACTAGTGTTAGGGGCCCAAGCTTTCCTAAAAACATCATAAAAATGATGACAATTTTGCCTACAATTGTTAAACTAGCCGTTATCCCCATCGTTAACCCAACAGTTCCAAATGCTGAAATTACCTCAAAAAGGATTGGGAGGAATCCCGCGTCTTCGGTTACATTTAAAATAAAAACAGCAAGGAAAATAAAGAGAACCGCAATGGAAGATATTGCGAGCGCACGAAATAATAATGGTAGTGCAATCGATCTTTTTGCGATTACTATGTCCTGTTTACCTTTTAAAAAGGATAGGACTCCTAATACGATAATTAAAAAAGTTGTTAACTTAATCCCGCCACCTGTTGAAGCACTGCCAGCCCCAACAAACATTAATAACAACATGAGTAAGATGGTTGATTCATCTAAACCAGCTATATCTAATGTATTAAACCCCGCTGTTCTTGGTGACACGGCTTGAAAATAGGAAGCCCACAATTTATCTCCAAGAGAATGTAAACTTCCCAACGTATTCGGATTTGAATATTCAAGAGCAAAAATCAAAAACATTGCAGCAAGATTAATGATAAAGGTCCCAACAATCATTATTTTTGAATGTAGACTTAATTTTTTGAAGCTCTTTTTATATTTGATGTCTGACAAAACGGTAAAACCGATTCCTCCAATAATAACCAATGATGTGATTGCAATGTTCACAATTGGATTTCCTACATAACCTATTAAATTATCAGACCACAAACCGATTCCAGCGTTATTAAATGCTGCGATTGAATGAAAGAAACTATAATATAGTCCTTTACCCCATCCTAAATCAGGAACCCAACTAAATGATAAAAGAATCATTCCAATTAACTCAATCGCTAAGGAGAAGATAAATAAATTTTTAACTAATAAAATAATACCCCCAACTGAAGTTGTATTTAATGCTTGTTGCACAATTAAACGTTCTTTAAAGCCAATTTTCCTACCAAGCATCAAATAAATTAATACTGCAAACGACATAATACCTAATCCACCCAGTTGAATAAGTGAAACAATTACGATTTCACCAAATAATGTATAAGACTGAGCAGTATCGACTACAACAAGCCCTGTAACAGTCATCGCAGAAGTAGCCGTGAATAAGGCATCGATCCACCGTATCCCCTCGGTAGTTGCAAAAGGTAATTTTAGCAAGCAAGTTCCCAATAATATAAAACTTATAAAAATTAGAATAAGTAATTGATAAGGGGAAATCTTAAGTATTCTATTTTTCATAGTTATACTCCATGTTGCTCAAACCGATTAATATCTTGATTTTGTCCGATAACGATTAAAATGTCCCCTTTTTGAATATTTTCTTCAGCTGCTGGGGATATCATAAAATCCTGTCCCCTTTGAATTCCAACGATATTACAGCCATACTTTGCCCTAATATCTAATTGTAGAAGAGTTTTATTATTGATTTTGTCTGTTACTTCAATCTCGGCTATACTATATTCTTTTGACAACTCAATATAATCAATAATTTTATCTGAAACGATACGGTGTGCAATCCGATTTGCCATATCTCGTTCAGGCTGGATCACTCGATCAACTCCAATTTTCTGCAACACTTTATCATGATAGCTATTATAAGCTTTGGCCCACACTTGAGGAATACCAATTTCTTTTAATACCAATGAAGTTAATATACTTGCTTCTATATCCTCACCAAATGAAACAAAAGCATGGTCAAAATTCCTTAATCCTAATCGCTTTAAAGTTAATTCATCAAGGGCATTTGCCTGAACAGAATGTGTTACATACTTTGAATATTCATTCACCCTATCAATATCCTTATCAACCGCCAAAACTTCAACACCTAAATTTGCAAATTCCTTAACAAGGCAGCCCCCAAAACGTCCCAAACCAAATACAACAAATTGCTTCTTCATGTTTTTTCTACCCTTCTATTGAAAAATGAACATAAAAAAACCACTCCAAAAAAAGAATGGTCAATGATATCATTAACCCTTCTCTCACAATCGCTTACGGAGTTAGCTGTCGGATTAGGGATTGAGAGCATCCCTTCTTAACTTAAATTGTTAAGATTCACCCCAAGATAAACATCGAAGTTTATCAATAATGGTTCCCCCGTTCAATAATGATTCAGCACAAAGGTTTTTATTATTAAAATGATAAATATAAAATACTCCTCTAGAAAGATCGTGTCAATAATTATTTTTTTACATCGTTGATTTCCTGCAGTTATAGGCAGTTATACCCCTACCCCTTTTAAAAGTTAATCGACTTATTGTTTAATGAAATTCTCCATTAAAAGAAATTACCACAGTCCTAATGACCGTGGTAGACCCAGATTTTATACTTATTATCTATCAACTCTTAATATCATCAACATTATCACGCATATTAATTAATTGGTTCGACTGTTTCTTTTACTAACATCCATTTATCTTGTCTTAATTGCCAAGTTTCTATGGTGAATAATCTTGCCAATACCTTTTCTTCCTTTTCTATTAATAGTTCAAAAAATACAACAGCGGTATCCGGATTCTTTAACCTTATCACACGATTCTCAAATTTTTTACTAGCTCCTAAAAGTTCTTTAATTGATTGCTGCATTCCGGAAATAGATTCCTGTGCATCAAATATAGCCGGTTTATCGTTCGTGCTATGAAAAAATGTAACATAGTAATCCTCGGCCATTATACTTTCCAATGCGGAAGAATCACCTGAACTCATTGCATCATTCCAATCTGTAATATACACATCGTGCATTTTTGTAAATTCCATTAATTGTTTTTCTAATACCTTTACCACTGTTTAGTCACTTCCATTCTATTTATTTTTTTCAAAAGAAAAATAATATCCCTGATAGTTAAATAGATTAGTGAATCCAATATTTTCTGCAATTCTAATGGATGGTTTGTTCTCCTCCATACAGTCCCAATATGGAAGAATCCCTTTTTTGAAACACTCCTTAATATAATGATGAGCAACCTTTTGTGCTAATTTTCTTTCTTGAAAATCCTCTTTCGTTTCAATTGCTACACAGTGTATATTTTCAATTACAAAAACTGAGTAGCACAAACTAACAATTTGATTATTGTATATGATGCAATAACCAAGCCCCTTTTCAAAAAAACTCTTTGGTGTGGACCAAGACGATGAAATTTGTGAATGTAGAAAATCAATATTTTTAATTGTATTGTCACTATTTTCGTAGAATTTATTAGTCAATTTTAGTAACCTATAACCTTGATCAAGTATTGGTTCATTATTATATGAATAATTTTCTTCTTCCAATATGTAGACCCTTTGATTCCACTTTTGTAATTGGCGATGAGTGAAAATCCTCTCAATGGTTTTATTCCATTTTTGATGATAACCTATTCCCTCAAACCAGTTTAATTGCGCTTGTTTAGCTTCTGGGACGATAACTCTATCAATGAAATGATTTAATTCAGAGTTGAAATTTTCATTCTCTTCATCGCCGATAAACAGAAAGCCGTCATTATTGCCAAGCCATACAATCCCAGAGCTTGGTGATATGTAATTATCAACAAATATTCTTCCTGGATTAACTCCATTTATTACTGCCTTTACCTCTAACGGTCCTTGCTTAATTACTAGAGTTTGACACTTATAAAAATCATTCCTATTTAATTCGTAAATCATATTTTGTTTTTCCTCCCTGAAGTTCGATTACAGCATACTTCAATTAAAAAAGTCTAACCACCAAGGATAATCATACTGTCCATTCGAAACCTGAAAAAATTTCCCCATAAAACCTATATGTACAATTCCATATTCATCCTTTAATACCTTAGGTGCATATGTAGAAAATAAACCAAAATTAATTTTTTCTATTTCAACACTTGATGGTGTTGGTATCCCAGCTTGCTCCTCACTAAACTGAAGGTATTCTTGTTTAGTTGGGTTTGTCACTATAGCTAGGATCATAAAAAGAATAAGTAAACCTGTAATGATAGATTTCTTTTTACTCTTCACCATATATCCTCCAAAGTAATTTTTTATCTATTCTGATTATATCATTAGTCTAGAATTTATAATGACTCATGTTTGATTATTAAATGAATAATATCCTGAATATTACATTGTAAACAAAAAAACCCTCATCAATGAGGGACGTGTATTTAATATAATGGTTGTGGACTCTGACAAGGTGGAAATCCATTAATATCATGAATCATAGAAAAATCGTATTGTTTTAAAGCAAATTGTGCTTGATACAAATATTCAATTACAAGAAGCTTTCTGCCAGATGTACCGCACAAAATACCTGACGTCCCTTGTCCATTTACTAATGAAACCCCAACAGGCTGACCAATTAAATACCTAATTTTTTGTTGCCATGGCATAGTCATCACTCCTTCAACTATATAATATTGCATTAGAAAAAATGGGTGCCTGTATTTTTTAAATGGAATGTGAACGAAAAATTTCAAAGTTTGATAAAAGTATTCATTAAAAATTGTTTATCACTTTACCCAAACATTTATTTGAAAATAAAATATCATATAGAAATAAATAACATGTGCTTATAAGTACAATGTGAAAGGAGGAGAAAAGATTGCGCCCAATTCATAGACCTCCCCGAAGACGACCTTTCTATCCACCAAAAATGCATGGCTACTCTCAATCCAATCCATTTATAAATTCATTTAAAACACCAGATGGCCATTGGGATATGAATAAAATTTCGAATTCCATTGGCAAAGCAAGTAAACTATACGGACAAGTGAACCCACTATTAAAACAATTCACATCATATTTTAAAAGATAACCACATTGAAATAAGTATATCCAGCTTTGTTTGGAGGGAAAATAATGCATTTCCGCAAGGCTACAAGTGGCGAAACGCATCAAATTCTTAAGCTTTCATCAGAAGTGGCATATGAAGCATCCATAGGATATGTCAGTCGTAAGAGTGAATATCCTAGTCAAATGACAATGTCCTTTTTATCTAGAGGTGGTTATTATTTAGTCGCCGTTGAAGATGATATTATAAAAGGTTGGATTTTACTTGGAGAATCTCTTAATACTTTCGAAAATGAAATGATTGGATTTATTTCAGAATTATACGTCATTCCAAAGCACAGGAAACAACAGCTGGGGTATGAATTAATGAGAAACGCACTGTCTGTATTTAAACAAAATAACATTCATAAGGTACAATTGAATGTTTTTGAGGGAAATCTAGCAAAAAATCTCTATAAAAAAATGGGTTTTCAAGAAATCTCAACCCTTATGGAAATATCGCTGAAAGGTAAAAATCAATAGAGATATAGATTTTTACCTTCCACTTTATTCATTAAATCAATACAATGTCTTTTTACCAGATAATAATAGCATCGGCTGCACAGTTGCCATAAAGTGGAAGTCTTACTGCCAGTTACCTCTGGGAAAACTAATCAACCTCCATTACCGATTCTATAAACTTCTTCATCGCCTTTTTGTTTGTTGTATTAAGCCACTTTGTCAATGCTGCTTCATTATTTTTAAAATATAAATCCAGTACATTTCTTAATTCCTGATGATAGTTATCATATTTATCCCGTTCCTTAACAAGATTATCGATGAGTAGAGACCAATTTTTAGGCGATGAGCCGAAAGGACGCTCTGGATACTTATCCGCTAACTCCACTACGGTTTCAAATGAATTTCTTAAATGAATTTCTACTGCTAACAAGCTGCCAATAAAACGGTGGCTATTGTCATTTTCCAATACTTTCTTAAATAGATTTCTTGCCTCCGTTAATTTTCCCTGCCTCATTAATGCGCTGGCCAAAATTCCTTGATCATAGTCAGACAAATGACCATTGACCAACTTTGAATATTGTTCAAACCATTTGTTAAACGAAGACCATTCTTGTCTTTTATAATAATAATCTACAAGATCAAATACATCACCCGATGATGGAGATTTTTCAGCAAGTGCAATTAAATAAGATAATTCTTGCGCTTCATCCACATTTAAAGGCTGTGCACGCATTAACCGGTTGATCATCCGTAAACTATGAAGATCATTTGGGTCTTTATTATAGCTTTCTTGATAGGCTGCAAATGCTTCTTTGTTCTTTTTATCAAGTAAGTGACGGTCTGCTTTTGTCAATTTTCGTTCCTGTAAATAAAAGAATGGGAGGTTCCCAATCGTATCTTCATTTAACCGGTAACCATTACTTTGGGTAATCATTTCACCTTCTGCATTAAATGCCCTTACATTCCATGAATAGCGATTTTTCGTATTAGCAAATCCTAGAATTGACTTAGGATCAAGTTTTGATAAATCGGTTATATCTTCAAACACAACTCCAGTTGTTTGCTTATAAAAGTCCTCAATCGGAACGGTAAGCTGATTATCCTTGATCTGTGTTTTAAATAAATATTCAATCGAACCTGAATCAACATCTGCACCCAGATGAATATTATAATAAGCAGCCCCATCAACATGGTCCCATGCAAAATGAACTTGTTTCTCAGTAATTTTTTGCTGATTAACCGGTGATTTAATTTCAATTAATGGATGAAGTGTCACATTGTAAGTAATATCTTGATTGCCATCAATATCAATCCAATCATTTAAATCAGTCGGCCATGACCAGCCATCAATTTGGTCAAATGTGAAACCGAGAGATATTTGATAGTTTCCAGGAAAAACATTTTGAAGTTCAAATTCACCATTTTCATCTGTTATTAGTTGATACGGTTCATCTACACTTACACTTTTATTGACATCCTGTTCTTCACGTAAAAATACACCGGCATTCTGAACTGGTGTACCGTCACTACGAATAACTTTTCCCTTAACAGTAACAAGAAGTTTATTTTGTTGAGTAGTCATAACTTTACCTAAACGATCCTTAAGTGCTTGAAGCTGTTCATATACGACAGGGGTATCACCTGCTATTTCAGGGTATTCTTGCTTTTCCTGTTCCCAATCGATTTTAAATTCCTTCAGTTCATTATTAACTTTCTCGTAAGCAGTTTCCATATCCCCCTTTTGAATAATCATTTCTGACCTCAGCTTAACAACCTCAGCTTTCATATAAAAGTTACTAGCTGAAAGATTTTTATTCATTACATCAATATAATTTTCCGCCTTTTCGTAATTTTTAAGATTGATCATAAGTTTAATAAGTTCAATGCGGAGTTCATCTTCAATTCCGGTATATCGATTATCGGACAGTCGTTCAATGGATTTTAAAAGCACATTTTCTGCCCTTTCAAGCTGGCCTTCACGTTGATAATATGCAGACAACTGTATAGCTGCCTTGGATAAATAACCATCTAGTGGACCTTTTTCGACAAAATCCTGCAAATATTCTAGTTTTTCATTCCAAGTAAAATTCAACTCAGGATTTCCGACTATCTGTGTCATGGATGGACCAACAATGACATCATACTTACCTATTCTGCTGGACTCTTCAATTATATAGTCTTTCATCAAATCCCATTTTTGGCTTTGCAATATAGAACTATTAAGCAGTTCAACAACTTTTTCCTTTCCGAACTTACCTTGTTCTAATTTCTCTCTAGCTACATACAATTCTATTTGAGGTTTTACAACAAAGGAAATGAATGGAATTAAAATTATCAGACCAATAAGGATAAACATTAGATGCTTAATCTTGATTCTAATTTTCATACCGTTTAACCGCCCTATCCAATTCGTCCTTCCAATAAATGTTTCCGTTTATTTCAACTAATACTTTATCGGATTGACTACTATTTTGAGGTAAGAAACCCTTAATTCCCAACGGTAATAAAAGTAGCAAAATTGCTAGACTAAGAGGTAAGAGAGGCAATTCAATTTCTTTATTCAAAATCGATGCCATTTTTTGCTTCCATGTGATAGGATGAATTCGATCAATCACCTTTTGCTGTTTCGTAAACTGAAGAGAACCTAGCTCTTGATTAAGTTGATTTTTTAATCTTTCTTTCTCCTGCTTCAACCACACCCTCTCCCTTCTCCAAAATTTTCCCAAGCAACATCCTACCCCTTTTTAACCGTGATTTAATCGTAGTTTCCTTCGTTTTTATTTGACAGGCAATCTCAGATATTTTCAATTCATTAAAATAAAATAAAGTGATAACCTCACGATACTTATAATCTAATGTTTGGATTGCCTTACTCACATTCTGATTGTCTATAACTGCTAGTAACTCAACCTCAGGGGTTTGATTATATGCTTCCTCCTTTACCCAATCAAAAGCTGGTACAATATTTTTCCAACTCCATTTTCGCATTTGCGACCTGCATCGATTAATCACAATTGTCGTCAGCCAACTTTTCAATTTATCCGGATCACCGAGCTGATGCCCTTTTTCAAAGGCAATGATAAACGTATCCTGTACAACCTCTTCAGCTAACTGATGATCCTCCAACAATAAATAGGCAGTCCGAAGAAGGTAGTCTCCATACATGTTCATTAACTCGATTAGGGCATTTTCTTCTTTATCATTTATCCTATCGATTAAATGCAATCAGTCTCTCCCCCTTCTTAAATAATAGATGCAGCCCAGCTAAAAAAGGTTGCAAAAAAACTACCTCACAATAAAAAAATACACAGGCTCAATATTGATAAAATTTTCTCTGCATTTCATTAACTCCACAAAATCTCGAAATATAATAATATTAATATATCCATTATTAAAAGTTGTTGTATAATTCTATCAATAACATCGTTTTTTATTGAAATTATAGCCTTTAAAGAAGGGATCATACAGAAAATGATTATTGAACATTCTGTTTCACTAGATTATTATAATGAGAAATATAGAGATAAATTAAACGATTATCATTTACATAAGCAACAACTGAATTACACTTCCAGTCCATTAGAAGCACTTCTTAAATGAGAAGAAGATCAAACAAGAAAACCGATTGTTATTTTACATAATGGGGAACTAGCTGGTTTTTTCGTGCTACATGGATGGGATGAGGTAAAAGAATATAGTGACAACAAAGATGCAATCTTAATTAGAGCTTATTCTATTAATTACACTTTTCAAGGAAAAGGAATTGCTATAAAATCACTGTCCATCTTAGATTCATTTGTGAAGAAACATTTTCCTACTAAAAATGAAATGATTTTAGCTGTGAATCAGTCAAATACGATAGCTCAGCATGTCTATTTACAAGTGGGATTTATAGACAAAGGTATAAGAGTGATGGGACGAAATGGTGAACTATTTATTTTTCATAAAGAACTAGTGTAGTAGTAATTTTTTAAGTATAGGAGTGATCATTTGTCCTCATCTTTTTACCATTTATTACTTAGTCAGTCAACCACAAAACTAGCTTATTCCTTATATACAATGACCATTATCACTTTTCTCTATCAAGAAACAGGATCCGCAACTCTTGCGTCAGCTGTCACGATTATAAGTATGGTTTCTCAGTTAATGAGTAGCTCAACAGTCCCACTAATGATGGAAAAGTTTCCATTACGAAGAATTCTTTTACTATCTCAAATAAGCCAACTCACTATGTATGTTTTAATTGTAGTGTCGTTATTAATGATCCCTAGTCCATTGAATTATTTTTTGCTCTTAATCTTTCTATCCTTGATTTCCTTTTTTAATGGATGGTCAAATCCTTCAAGGAGCGCACTTATCCCCGAAATTGTACTAAAAGAAAAATTAGTAAGTGCTAACAGTATATTATCAACTACTGATCAAACCTTACTCCTTTTTGGGTGGTCAATTGGTGGGATTTTAATCGCATATTTTGGGCATGGAAAAGTAATTTTGATAACAATTGCACTACTTATCCTATCAATTATTTCGCTATTTTTATTAAAAACAAATGCAACTACTATTAAAAAGAAAAGGAAAAGTAGAATAGAAACTCTAAAAGAAGGCTGGATCATTGTTTTTAAACACCCCACATTACGTACAATTACAAAAATGGATATCATCGAGCTTTTTGGTGGTGGTATTTGGATTGGTGCAGTGACCTTGGTTTACGTACAGGAGGCATTGGGTCAAGATGAAAAATGGTGGGGATATATAAACTCAACCTATTATGCAGGAAGCATTATTGGTGGAATTTTAGTTTGGAGATTCTCTAAAACAATTAATAAATCACTGATCGGATACATCGTAATTGGGTCAATTGGTGTATCCATCCTAACGATTATCTATTCTTTTGTAAGTACTCCTTTGGTCGCGCTAATTTTAGTTGTTTTAATGGGACCATTATATCAAGTAAGAGATATCGCACAAAGTACCTTTATCCAAAACACGATCGATAAAGAAACTTTAGGTAAGTATTTGGCATCTAAAGCCACGATTAATCAAGCTGTTTTTAGTTTATCAGTTTTTATAATTGGAATGCTGGTTGATTTAATTAGTGCGAGATTTGTCTACCTATTTTCCGGCTTTCTACTACTCTGCTCGGGGATATATGCATATCAGAAATTATTCAAAAAACAACAAATTGAGGTTAAGCACAATCAAAATTTGTAGAACGAATGAGGAGAGAAATGGCAAATGAATTACATAAGAGATATGAGAAAGCCGATTGGTCATGACATTCTTTTTACAGTTGGGTGCGGGGTAATCATTGAGGAATTATATTTGTTAACAATCAATGAAGCTACTTGAGCCTATCGTTAAAATTAATATTCCAATCCGTTTCACCGTGTCTAATTAAACATATGTTTGTCAATTTACTCAACTCCCTTTCTTAAATGTTTTTCGCTAAAAGAATATTTTCTCCTCCTTTCAACAATTAGTAGACTGATATTTCTGTAAAATATTCTTGATTTTAATATATGTTGCCTTTATAATTTATTAAAATTAATCATTTGAAATGCGATGAAGAGGAAAAGTAGGTTGAAGTTATTTTTTACAGAGAGCTTCGGTTGGTGAAAAGAAGCAAAAATGCTCAATTGAACAATGGCCCCTGAGTTTCGTACTGAACCTATTGTAATGATAGTAGTAGGCTGCGACGAGTGTTGGTACTCGTTATCAAAACCACAGTATCAAGGCAAATTTATGCTTTCGTACTTGTTGAGGCTATTGATGTGAGTTGATAGCGAATAAAGGTGGTAACACGTGGATATGAACCTCGTCCTTATTTTATATAAGGGTGGGGTTTTTTGTTGTTTATTTTGCTTGAAAGCCAAGTCCCGGACCCACTCGTGGTATATGGTTACCGATGAAGAGTCTTATTCTTACTCACGGGCACCATTTCAGCTCTATAGTTACCGATATCGATGCTTTTTCTTGCTCACGGGCACTATTCAGGCTCTATAGTTACCGATATCGATGCTTTTTCTTGCTCACGGGCACTATTCCGACTCTATAGTTACCGATGTTAATTCTTTTTCTTGCTCACGGGATCCATTCACCAACTATGGTTACCGCTATTACAATTTTTTCAAGCAAACAGGGATCCATTCGCTCGGCAACAGATATCTTTTGTTAAATCGAATTATATAAAAAATTTAGGAGGAATCTTACTATGAATATATTTATTGGTGGGGCATGGCCATATGCAAATGGCTCATTGCATCTAGGCCATATCGCAAGCTTGTTGCCCGGAGATATCCTGGCCCGTTATTACCGACAAAAAGGAGATGAAGTCCTTTATGTTTCTGGAAGTGATTGCAACGGTACTCCGATTGCAATTCGCGCAAAGCAGGAAGGCATCTCTCCAGGTGAGATTGCCAACCGATATCATGAGGAATTTGCGAGTTGCTTTCAAAAATTGGGGTTTTCATATGATTTATATACCCGGACAGACACTGAGCATCATCATAAAACAGTTCAAAAAATATTTTTAGAACTTCTCAAAAATGACTTAATCTATTTAAAGGAAATTGAGCAAACCTTTTGCCAAACCTGTAATCAATTTTTGCCTGATCGTTATGTTGAAGGGATTTGTCCGAATTGTAATCATCCTGCTCGTGGGGATCAATGTGATCATTGTTCAACCATTCTGGACCCATTAGAATTAGTGGATAAAAAATGTAAACTATGTGGTAATTCTCCTATAGTTAAAGGTACCGAGCATTTTTATTTCTCGCTTCAAAGTTTTCAAGAACAACTGGAAGCCTATGTTACCGATGCAAAAGAACATTCATTGTGGCGTACCAATGCCATCCAGTTAACTGAGAGATACATTAAGGAAGGATTAAAAGATCGCGCAGCAACAAGAGACTTACCTATTGGAATAAGCGTTCCTGTCGAAGGTTATGAGGATAAAAAGATATATGTTTGGATTGAAGCAGTATCTGGTTATTATTCAGCAAGCAAAAAATGGGCAACAGATTCATGCAAACCAGATATAAATTTCTGGAACAATGAAACCAAATCATATTATGTTCATGGAAAGGATAATATCCCCTTCCACACGATTATTTGGCCAGCAATCTTAATGGGGATTCTAGACCATGCATTGCCAACCCATATTGTTTCAAATGAGTATTTAACACTTGAGAAGAAAAAGATATCGACCAGTCGTAATTGGGCTGTTTGGGTGCCTGACATCATAGAAAATTATCATCCTGATTCAATTCGTTATTTTTTAACGATTAATGCACCAGAAAATCGTGATACCGATTTTTCATGGCGAGAATTTATATTCAGTCATAATAGTGAACTCCTTGGTGGGTATGGAAACTTGGTAAATCGAACACTGAAATTTATCGAGAAATACTATGATGGATGCATTCCCCAAAATCAACTAGACCCTGATCTTCAACTAAAAGTAGAAAGCATTTACAAAAAGGTTGGTCCCCTTATTGAAACAACACATTTTAAACAGGCAATCGAAGAGATATTTGAACTCGTCAGATACACGAACAAATATTTTGATTCAAAAAAACCATGGAACCAAATCGGTGAAGATAAAAACGGATGTGATCAAACGATATATTCATGCACAATCGTTATTGCAAACTTAGCTCAATTATTAGCACCATTCCTTCCATTTTCCAGCAAAAGAATAAGAGAACTTATTGATCTCAAAGAATTCTGCTGGAGTTTGATTGATTCATTAGCCTCAAAGGTCGAAAATGTTACACCTTTGTTTGAGCGAATTGACTTGAAACAAATTAATGAAGAATTATCGAAATTGACCAAAAGGGTTAAATAACAAAATTGTTGTGGACAGACACAAGCAAGCTTCTACCCACATAACATTAGATAAATGGGCAAATGCCTATTTGAAGGTAGTGACATATATAAAATATACACTACGATGCTACGTGGAGGTGAGCGTATGTCAGGAATTTTAGCAGCATTGGGCTATTTTGTGAAAGAATTATTATTTTTAGTATCATATGTAAAAAATAATGCTTTCCCACAACCGCTGTCCTCATCAGAGGAACGAAAATACTTACAATTATTAGCCGAGGGTGATGAAAATGCCCGCAATATGTTAATCGAACATAATCTTCGTCTTGTTGCACATATTGTTAAAAAATTTGAAAATACAGGTGAAGACACGGAGGATCTCATTTCAATTGGGACAATTGGCCTCATTAAAGCGATTGAAAGCTATTCACAAGGAAAAGGTACGAAGCTCGCTACGTATGCTGCGAGATGTATAGAAAATGAAATTCTTATGCATTTGCGAGCTTTAAAGAAGACAAAGAAGGATGTTTCCTTACACGATCCAATCGGCCAGGATAAGGAAGGAAATGAAATAAGCTTAATAGATGTGCTTAAATCAGAGGTAGAAGACGTCATCGAGACAATCCAATTGAATATGGAGCTTGAGAAAATTAAAGAGTATATTGATATATTAGATGAACGCGAAAAAGAAGTGATCGTTGGCAGATTTGGGCTTGATTTGCAAAAGGAAAAAACCCAGCGAGAAATTGCAAAAGAACTGGGGATCTCGAGGAGCTATGTTTCACGTATAGAAAAACGTGCATTGATGAAAATGTTTCATGAATTTTATCGTGCTGAAAAGGAAAAACGTAGATCGAAATGAACAAGAGGATGACCCGCTATATGGGGTCATCCTCTGACTATTTATGCTGCGTCAACACTAACTTCCGTACCAATAACGATTGCAATAACTGATGTTATTACAAGACTCATTACAACTGCAAACATAATGCTTGCACCTCCGTAAAAAGAGAATGTTTTCTTATTTTTAATTTATCACTTATCTACAATGTAAAACTTGTTCAGTTTTGAACATTGTGTTAAGAATAATTGACAAATTTGTGATAAGAATACTCTCTTATTGGTGCATGAGTATTACTTTTTTTCTTTCGTAAATAATACTGTAAAAATTAGTACATGAACCGTAATCATACGACATCCCTCCTATTTAACTACATTTAGGTGGAATCTTTCTCCACAGACAACCAAGCAATTAAAATAATTTTTACCATTTTGCTTACCACCTTTCTCTTATAATTGTAAATACTAAAATTAAAATGAGCGATACATTGAAAATTGTCGATCTTTCATTTCGTTCAATATTTTTTCAGTACGTACTTTTCTTTGAATTTCTTCAATCGAAATTTCACGCTTTGCAATTGAAATTGTTAAAAAGAATAAATTGATGGTCATAATTAGTTTCACCTCCTTAAAAATTCACATAAAAATGCCACAGGGATATACCTGTGGCAAAAGGGCACAAAAAAGCCACAGGAATACTATTCACCCTGTGGCATGATTATTGTATTAATTGATAAAACAAAGTTTTAAAAATTAATCACCATAGCGGTCGAATAGAATGTTGCATATGAAATTTTATTGTTTAATGAAATTGATAAATTTTTCATGTTCCTCGACCTCCTTGTAATTAATTTTTTCCTACTCAGGTAATTATAGCCAATAAATGAATAAATGTAAACAGTTTTTTAAAAATAATCGGATATTTTTAAATTTTGGATCAGGATAACCCCATATTCCTTGTACGTACTTGCGTTACCGACAGCGCACTTTTTCTCCCCCATCGGGCACGCAAGATCCCACATTGGCGATACCTATAAAAAAACCTTCTCTTAATCGATAGAGAAGGCTTATTGTTCGAGTTCGTTTATTTCTTTTTTATATTGTATAGCTAGTCTAAAAAAATCAAAGGATAACGCAAGAAAAATTAAAGTCGTAATCATCATTGTATCAATCTGGATCCATGATTTTTCCTCACCTGGTATTAACACTCCAATGTATAAGAATACGCTTAGCACAAGTAATACGTAACCATAGCAGGTGAAATCATTTACCTTTGCTCGAAGATCTTTCATTATTTTTTATCCCCCATCCAGCCTTAACTATCAATTTAGTAATCTTCTAAATCAATCATACCATAGGGAATAACAGAATTATTGATGTAAAATTCTCCAGTAAAATGCCTCTCATCTAGATGTGATGAGAGGCAAAATGGATTATAGGGAATTTTTGATTTCCTCAACTAATTTAACAACTAATTTAGAGGAATTAACTGCCGCTGTTTCTAAAAACTGATCAAATGAAATATTTGATTCTTTTCCAGCAATATCGGATAAGGCACGGATCACAACAAATGGTGTTTCGAATTGATGACATACCTGTGCAATTGCGGCTGCTTCCATCTCCACTGCATTCAAATCTTTGAACTTACCTCGAACAAATTCAACACGATCAGGATCATTCATGAATGAGTCACCTGTTACGATTAATCCTTTAACAATTTGCATATCAGATATTTCTTTTGCGCTTTTTTCAGCTAATTCAATAAGTCTTTCATTTGACGTAAAGGCTGCAGGCATACCCGGAACTTGCCCATACTCATAATCAAAGATGGTTACATCAACATCATGGTGACGTACCTCAGTTGAGATAACAATGTCACCAACATTAAGTGATTCTAAATATCCACCAGCTGATCCGGTATTGATTACATAATCCGGGTTGAATTGTTGTAAAAGAATAGCCGTTGACATGGCAGCATTTACTTTCCCAATTCCTGATTTCAAAAGGATTACTTCTTGTGTGTTTAAAGTTCCAGAATAAAATTCACAACCTGCAATTGTTATTTCTTCTTTGTTTTCAATCATTTCTCTTAAAATTGTTACTTCTTCATCCATTGCTCCGATAATTGCTACTTTCATACCAATAGTCACCCTTCGTTTCTATAGTTGTCATTCATCATTAGTAGTTATGCATTACTCATCAGTTTCTTCTTCGTCTTCATCTTTATTCGTTTCTTTACTTGTCTGTTTTTTCTTATCATTTTCTTTTAATTCTTCTACTTTCACTGGCTTCCAGCCTTCATTTGCGACCCAGTCAATGTATACACGATAGATTTGTTGATTATCCTTTGATGACATGGTGACTTCGACTGAATTATCACCATTTCTTCCTAGCCACCAAACGATCATATTTTCACTTCCAAGACCAGTTGCGTAACTTGCAGCCTTCTCCATTTCGATACGGTCATTAGAACCTTTGTCATACACAATTGTATGTGGCTCAGATTGTACTGTCCCAATCGGTGTCCAAGCTGGGTTAATAATTGTATTGACAATATTAGAATTTGGATCACCTTCTGTAACAGTAGCATCTTCATTTGATTCAGGCTTTTTCACTTCGTCTGTTTTATCGTCACTTTCCTTATCAGCTTCCGGATCATCTTCAGTTTCATCTGATTCAGTATCAGCATTTTTATTACTTTCAGTATCGGAATCTCCTTCACTATCCTTTTGTGTGTCATCATCATTTGGAACAGGTTGTTCGGTTTGATGATTTCCATCATTCGAGTTAGCTTTCTCAGATCCCTTTTTATCTCCGAAAATAAGCTTTCCACCAAAGAAAATGATTAGAACAATGACAAGCACAATTAATACATTTAGAATTCTATTTACCTTTCTTCGCTTTGATCTTCGTTCTGAGCGAGGACCTACATATAGCTTTTCTAGATCATATCCCATTCATATAGCCTCCTACTGAACCTAATTCTTTACTTTCGTCTGTCCTCCTATTCTAGCATTTCTTTCGGATATGATGAAGAACTTTCTTTATTTGAACTTTCTATTTTAAGTTTGTTCATGTTCATAAATGCCTTTTACAATATCATAAAACACTCGATTTGCAACCGTACTATCCGATTCCTGTTCCAGATCAACTACTACTAATGCATAACGGGGCTCATTGAACGGAAAATAGCCTGCGTACCATTTATTAACTAATGTACGTTCACCATTCTTTTTCCCTGTTTCAGCAGTCCCTGTTTTTGCAGCTACCTCAAATGGAAGTGATGAAAAAGATGATGCTGTTCCTGAAGTTACAACACCTCTCAATAATTCTTGGAGTTTACTTGCTGTATAGGATGCAATTTCGTCACCTTGTATATCCTGTTGGGGAAAAGAAAATAAAGTAGAGCCATTTTTATATAAAACTTTACTAACAACCCGAACTTGCTTTTTATCTCCACCTCTGGCGATCGTAGCCATCATATTTGCAATTCCCAATGGTGTCACTCTTACGTCCTTTTGACCAATGGCTGTTTGGGCAATTGCTTTTTTAACCTGTTTATCTCGTTCGTCAGACCAGACTTTGCCATTATACTCATTTGGAATTTGGCTAAAATCCTGAAAGCGAAATACATCCCCCCTCCAACCTACAGGGCCCATTACACCTAGCATACTTGCATATCTTTCAATACTTTCTTGATCTTTTTGAATTAATTCTTCTGCAATTGTTGCAAATGTATAGTTACAACTTTTTGCAAAGCTATTATAGAAATTTAGAGGCCCATGTTTAAATTCTGCGGGGCCCTCTCCATATAAATCTAAATCACAATTAAAACTTCGATCATTCGAGATCATATTATGCTCAATTGCTGCTGCAGCAATAACAGTTTTAAAAACAGAGCCAGGGAATTGCGGCATAATCATTTGATTTTCAGCAGATCCATCAGAAAATGGATTCGAATAGTTAATATTTGGTTTACTAACCATCGCTACTAAATCATTTGTCTTCACATCAAGTAAGACAACTCCCCCTTTTTTCATCTTATACTTATCAAGTATATCTTCTGCTATGCTTTGGATGTCCTTGTCGATCGTTGTTTTTACAGCGATTGGATAAAAAGGATTTGCTGGTGCTGTATATTTGACATCAATTCCAAAAAGTGGCCCTCCATTACCGGCAACATGGTACAATAGCTTAGCTTCTCCTTCAGGAAGTAAAAATTCGTCAAAAGTTGATTGTAACCCCGTAATTCCAAGCTTTGTATTATTAGGTAAATAGTTCTTTTCAGGATAACGCTTCTGAAATAATTCTTCATTCTCCCGTATTAATCCAATTAAATGCTCCGCTATTTTTTGATCAAGCTCATATTGTCTATGTACTGCAAATACTCCAGGAATTTTGAGTTGATTAATTTTATTCATCTGGGATTCTGTTAATTCTAGCGGAGTATCTCCCCCAAATATCACGGGTTGCTTCGCATCGTCCAGAGCTGAATGAATTTCATCAGTAGATGTATGAATGATAGTAGCAACCTCTTCAATTGGCCAATCAATATTCTTTAAGAACGGAAAGAGAACAAGAGTTGGATAATATTCATGTGTAATAGCTTGATTATTCCGGTCAATAAATCTTCCTCGCCCTTGGTCAATTACTAATTCCTGTGTACGCTGTGAGACACTGGCTTTTATTAAATTCACTTTATTTTTTGAGAACGATTCTGTACTCACTAATTGGAGTTGAACAAGTCGCCCCACTAATCCTGAAAGGATAACAAAAATAATAATCAGAATTGATATTGCTCTTTTTTTAATAATCATATAAAAAAACACCTCGTCATCATTGTTGACGAGGTGTTTCAGTATTTATACAAATATAAGCAAATTTTTTAAAAATTAACTAATTTTCACAATTTCAACAAACATTTCTCCACCTGGAGTTTGAACTGTTACCTTGTCACCAACTTGCTTCCCAATTAGACTTTTTGCAATTGGTGAGTCATTTGAAATTTTCCCTTCAAATGGGTCAGCTTCTGCACTTCCTACGATTGTATAAGATTCTTCTTCACCATCAGGAAGCTCTTTAAATGTTACAGATTTACCTAAAGAAACAGTGCCTGAGTCAGCATCTTCTTCGATAATTTTTGCATTACGAATCATATTTTCAATTGTCGTTATACGACCTTCTACAAATGCCTGTTCTTCCTTTGCAGAATCATACTCTGAGTTTTCCGAGAGGTCACCAAAACTTCTCGCAATTTTTATACGTTCTACCACTTCTTTACGTTTCACCGTTTTTAACTGCTCTAATTCTTGTTCTAACTTCTGTTTACCTGCTTCTGTCATAGGAAAAACTTTTTCTATTGCCATTATTCCTTCACTCCTTAGTATTACAATCCCCCTGTGATTGCTTAAATATTTATATGTATAACGCTTTCATGATGATGACCTTGAACAATCATATCATCAATGTGTAAGGAAAGGAATGAAGAGAATATCCTCCCTTCATTCCTTTATTACATTTTAAAAATTAATTTGTGATTACATGCTTTATATATGTTATTACAAAATTACATTTTGTTCAAGAATTGTTTGGATTTTTGTTACCATTAGGTCGATGGCAACATGATTTTGCCCACCTTCAGGAATAATTAAATCTGCATAACGTTTAGTCGGTTCAATAAATTGATTATGCATGGGTCGAACGACCGATTCATATTGTTCTATTACAGACTCTATTGTACGACCGCGATCCTTAATATCTCTCAACATTCTTCTAATAATTCGAATATCAGCATCGGTATCCACAAATAATTTAATATCCATTAAATTTCTTAGCTTTTCATCTTCAAGCACTAAAATTCCTTCAAGAATAATAACATCCTTCGGTTCAACAAAAATGATTTCATTTGACCTTGTATGAAATTTATAGTCATACACCGGCTTACTTATACCTTTATATTCTAAAAGCTCCTCGATATGCTGTATTAATAATTCATTATCAAATGCTAAAGGATGATCATAATTCGTATTTAGTCTTTCTTCATAAGGCATATGGCTTTGATCTTTATAATAGGAATCCTGTTCAAGCATCAGAATTGAATGGCCTTGAAAATGATCGTATATTGCTTTCGTTACACTTGTTTTACCTGAACCTGATCCCCCAGCAATGCCAATTACAATTGGCTTCTTTCCCATCTTAGTTCCCCTTTCGCATCATGTTGTTAACAAAAACCGGTTTGTCCACTTTAAAGGTCACAATTTGGAGCGGATGTCTTGCAACATCAATTTCATAACCTTTCTCATCCCAAATCGTTCCAACAACTTGCGAAAAATTCTCTATTTCAGGGCCAAAAAACTCTACTTCATCACCTTGTTTAAAATAATTTCGTTGTTGAAGTGTTACGATTTTTGTTTCTGTATCATAATCAAGGACGAGCCCGGCGAAATCATGAGTTGTTTTTTTACTATGGTTCCCGTACATTTGCTCATTAACACCAGGGACACCTTCAAAAAATGCAGGGGCAGTTTCCCGATTTGCACACTTATCAAGTTCATCAAGCCATTCCTGTTTGATCACAAAGTTATCTGGATCTGCACAATATGCATCAATTACTTTTCGGTATACACTTACGACAGTTGCGATATAATGAATCGATTTCATCCTGCCTTCGATTTTCAGACTATCAATTCCTAATTCAATCATTCTTGGGATGGATTCTATTAACTTAAGGTCTTTCGGACTCATTGCAAATGGTTCATTCTCATCAGAAAATAATGCGACCTCTTTACGATCTGTTCCATCAAGTTGATAAAGGTCATAGTCCCATCTACATGATTGACAGCACCCACCACGATTAGAGTCCCGAGCAGTCATGTGGTTACTGAGTGTACATCTTCCTGAATATGCAATACACATTGCACCATGTATGAAGGTTTCAATTTCAATATCCACTTTTTCTTTCATTTCCTTAATTTCCTCGGCACTCGTTTCACGTGCTAAAACGACACGCTCTAGACCCTCTTCCTTCCAGAACTGCACAGCCTTCCAGTTAGAAAGAGATTGTTGTGTGCTTAGATGGACCTCAAGCTTCGGTGCTACTCTACGACATGTTTCAATAATTAGCGGATCTGCGACAATAATTCCAGTCACACCGGCTTTTTCTAATCCTGCTAAATATTCATCTAAGCCATTAATATTTTCATTATGTGCATATATATTCGTTGTTACATAAATTTTTGCTCCATATTTATTCGCAAACTGAACTCCTTCGGTCATTTCATCTAAATTAAAATTATCTGCGTTAGATCGTAGACCATATTCTTGTCCACCAATAAAAACAGCATCTGCACCATAATGAACAGCAATTTTTAATTTTTCTAAATTTCCTGCGGGTGCAAGTAATTCTGGTTTTTTAATAATTACACGTTTACCATCAATTATTGTAGAAATTGGATCCTTTGAAACTACAGACATACTCTCTCCTCCTTTTCTACTAGGGAAAACTCCCGCGAGTCTGCCTTCTGGGTGCTGGTTATTGCTGCGTAATAAAGGCACCTTCAGGCAACATCGCATGAGTTTTCTAGTTAATAAACTGTTTCTTTAAAGAAGAATCCTGTATCGAGTGGACGGTTCACTGGCTGTAATTCTTCTAATTGTGCTAATAAATCATCTTTAATGTCTTCATATTCATCTCTATTTTCTACACATAAATCAATAGCTTTTCGATAGATTTTCGTAACTTCAACTAAATAATCCATCGACTTTAAAATGCCTTCTATTTTAAAGCTATCTACTTCTGCATCAATCATCTCTTCTAACTCATCAATGATGCATATATCATTGGGGCTCATAATATGAGTTCCATTTTCATCTTCAAAAATCGGGTATTTATTATTACGTTCCTTATCATATAAGAACATATTTTTTTCCACTTTCCGATTCTCTACTTCCAATACCTTGCCCTGGTATTCAAAATAATTCCCAATCAAAGAACGCTTTGATTGAAACATATTTGTCATCCCATGAACTTGGACCTCAATTTCGACTTCGGCATTTTCCTTCATTTCGACAATTGCATCCATATTTAACTCACGTGCAAGGACAGCACGTTTGGCACCTTTTCGTCCCCAATAATTACATGTATACCAATTAGTAGCTGTAGCCTCTGTGTTCCAATGTAATTTCATCTCTGGAGCTACTTCTCTAGCTGTTAATAATACAGCAGGGTCTCCAAAAATAATTGCATCAACCTTATTTTCTTTTAAATAGAGAATATAATCGGCTAGTTCCTCAATTTTTTCATTATGGAAAATAGCATTCATAGCAACATAGATTTTCGCATCATCCCGATGAGCAATTTTAACAGCCCTTTTAATATCATCACGATTAAATTCCCCAGCTAGTCGTAGACCATATCGTTGTTCTCCAATTACAAATGCATTTGCACCAGCTTGAATCAAATGCTCAATATCGTTTACATGAGTAGGGGTTACGAGAAGTTCTGGTTTTTTCATTCTATTCACCTCTTTTTTTGCTTATTGCAATTCCATCACCAACTGGAATAATTGTTGTCACATAGTTTGGATGGGCCATAAGCCATTCATTATATGACTTTATTTTCGTAACTAAGCTGCGAATTCGCTTATTCTCAATATGATCTTCTGCAACAAGTCCCTTAAACAAAACATTATCTGTTAGAATCATCCCACTTTGAGACAAATATTTTTCGTAAGTTTCAAAGAAACGTCTGTATTGTCCTTTGGCTGCATCAATAAATAATACATCAAATTCACCTTTTTCTTTTACAGTTTCCTCTACTTCTAACGCATCTCCATATATAACTTCTATTTGTGAGCTTGTTCCAGTTTCTGATATATACTGTAAAGCTTTTTTATAGCGTTCTTCGTCTCTTTCAATCGTAACTATCTTCGTATAGGGAAGTGCCTTTGCCATTCTGATAGCAGAATATCCAATAGCAGTGCCTATTTCAAGAATTCTTTTAGGACTACTAATACGTAAAATTTGAAGCATACACTCAATTCCAATAAGCTCCATGATTGGAACATTATTCTCCTGTGCATACAGTTCCATTTCCTCAATCGTACAATCTCTTTTCTGAATTAGGGACTCTATGTATGCAGTAATAGAATGATCTACATTCATGAAAAAAACCTCCATTCAAATATGGTGGTAATAGAAAGAAATAAAGAAATTGACACCAAATGTCAATTTCCGTTAGTAAATGTCGGTTTCCAACTCGATATATTTTACCACAAAGTAAAAGGGAACGCTAATATAATATTAGGTTCCCTTTCATATCCATGTATTTAATCTTCGTTTGTTATATATTTCGCCTTATTAACATTGTGCTCTTCCAAAGTTTTCGAATAAAAGACTTGGCCATTGGAAGCTGCAAGGAAGTATAAATAATCTGTTTCTGCTGGATGTAGTGCAGCTGATATTGACATTTCACCAGCATTCGCAATTGGCCCTGGAGGTAAGCCTTGTATTTTATATGTGTTATAAGGTGAGTTTACCTCTAAATGTTCATAAAGAACTCTATCTTTATGTTCTCCTAGTGCATAAAGAACTGTAGGATCTGTTTGCAAAGGCATACCCTTCTCAATTCTATTGTAAAAAACACTAGAGATATTTTCTCGATCCGTTTTTGCTGTTGCTTCTTCTTCGATGAGTGATGCCATTGTTAAAAGTTTATGTGGTGAATTAACGAGTTCATTTCCACCTATCTCTGCCTGATATTTCTCTATTATCTTCTCAGTTTGACTAAGCATTACCTCTATAACTTCCTCTATTGTCGGATCTTTTTTATAGAATGGATATGTTGCTGGGAATAGATACCCTTCTAAAGGATGCTTAATATCTTCATGTAAAATATCCTCTGTTAAAACATTTGGATATAATGTCATTAATTCTTCAATATAGCTTTTATCATCTAATTTGACTACTATATCTTTACTCTTAAGTCCTGTTTTCTCTGCAATTATTGTAGCAATTTGATCAAGTTGCTTACCTTCTGGAATTGTTATTTTAAATACAACTTCCTTGGCAATAACTCCTGATTTAAGGCTTTCAATAATCTGGTCGAAGGTCATGGCTTGATTCAGTTTATATTCACCCGCTTGAAAACCTGACTCATTTTTAAATTTGGTATAATACCGAAATACTTTTGCATTTTTTACAATTTTATTCTTCTCTAAAATTTTCGCTATTGTTGTTGGTGAAGAACCAATCGGAATCGTTACGTTCACTTCTTTTTTATTTGTAGGGTCAACTGGTTCAAGTGCTGATTTAATATATAGGTAACCACCGCCAATGAGGCCTGAAATTAATAATAAAGTTATAATAAAAGCAATTAGCACTATTTTCCTTACAACCCTAGCCTCATCTCTGCGTTCTACGAGTTTTTTCTTATATGTAGTTCCATTAGATTCATTTTCTGACATGTAGGTAAAGTCCCCCTTTCTATCTAAAAATTTATCTTACAGTTTTTTATTATTTTCGTCAATTTAAGGTAGTATTGTCAACAGTAATTATACCTTTTTATTCCTTACGCAACAAAAAAAAACAGCCAAATGGCTGTTTTTAATTATTCTTCTTCCTCTTCATCAAGGAATGTATTAAGCATCTCTTCAATGAGATCCCATTCTTCTTCTGTTTCGATAGGCTGAAGTTCACCTTCATCACTATCTTCAGTAGCACTGAAACTAGATGCATGAATTTCGATGTCTTCATCATCATTATCATCTGCACCTAGTGGATAGTATAATACATATGATTTACCGAATTCTTCAGATTCAAATGTAAATAATACCTCGCAAAGCTGTTCATTTCCTTGTTCATCAATAACTGTAATTTGTTTTTCACCATGTTCCATTATCTTCACCTCATATTAATTTTTACTATCTAAGTAACCTTGAAGGATCATTACCGCTGCCATTTTATCAATAACTGCTTTTCGTTTTTTTCGACTAACATCTGCTGATAACAGAACACGTTCTGCAGCAACAGTAGAGAGACGCTCGTCCCATAAAACAATAGGTAATCCAAATCTCTCTACCACCAAATTAGCAAAACTTTGACTAGCTTCACCCCTTGGACCAATTGTTCCATTCATATTTTTGGGAAGGCCCACTACTACAGAGTCTACTTGATATTGCTGAATGATCTCTTCAAGTCGATCTAATCCAAATTGTTGTCTATCTTCATTAATTTTTATCGTTTCAATTCCTTGTGCAGTCCAGCCCATTTCATCACTTACAGCTACTCCTACCGTTTTTGATCCGACATCTAATCCAAGAACCCTCATTAAGTCTACTCCTCGCGATGAATCTTTAAATACGATTTTACTAGTTCCTCGATTAATTCATCACGCTCAAGTTTACGTATGATATTTCTCGCATCACGATGGCGTGGGATATATGCAGGGTCACCCGATAATAAATAGCCAACAATTTGATTAATCGGATTATACCCTTTTTCTTGAAGAGCATCGTAGACTGTAAATAAGACCTCATTCACATTCGTTTCAATAGGTTCTTCCGGAAAATTGAATTTCATTGTTTTATCAAATGAGCTCAAAATTTTTGCACCTCACTCTTTAGATTCTTTTCTATTGAATCTATCAGTCCTTACTTAACATTGTACACTAATACTTACTATTATAAAACGGATTTTACCCATTCTTCAACAAACTGCAAAGCATCTTCTAATTGATCAGGGTTTTTACCTCCAGCTTGAGCCATATCCGGACGTCCACCGCCACCGCCACCACAGCGTGTAGCAATTTCTTTAATAAGCTTACCTGCATGGAAACCTTTTTCAATTAAATCCTTCGTAACCCCAGCCGTCAAATTAACCTTATCTTCATTTACTGATCCTAATACAATTATAGCAGAACCGAGTTGTTGCTTTAATTCATCAACCATTGTGCGTAAATTATTCATATCTGCAGCGTTCACTTTACTATACAGTACTTTTGTACCATTAATCAATTTTACTTGACTAACAAGATTTCCAGCTTCAATATTTCCTAACTTTGCAGCTAACGATTCATTTTCCCGTTGTAGTGTGCGCATTTCCAGTAATAGAGATTCAATACGAGCAGGTGTTTCTGCTGGCTTTGTCTTTAATAATGCTGAAATCTCATGTAATAGATTTACTTGATCATTCACAATATGATATGCTGCCTCACCTGTTACAGCCTCAATTCTTCGTGTTCCAGCACCGATACCTGACTCGGAAACTATTTTGAATAAGCCGATTGTCGATGTATTAGGAACATGGCAACCACCACATAGCTCAAGGCTATAATCCCCTACTTGAACCACACGAACGATATCACCATATTTTTCACCGAAAAGTGCCATTGCACCCATTGCCTTTGCTTCACTAAGAGACTTTTGTTCAATTGCAACAGGAATGCTCTGCCAAATTTTTTCGTTAACAATTGATTCGATTTTCTCCAACTCTTCTTGATTGATTTGTCCAAAATGCGAGAAATCAAAACGAAGTCGGCTAGACGTTACTTGTGATCCTGCTTGATTGACATGTTCACCTAATACATCCTTTAGAGCTTGATGTAATAAATGTGTGGCCGTATGGTTCTTAATAATTTTACTTCGATTCTTTTGATTAATAACGACTTTAAATTCGTCACCCTTTGATAAACTACCTTTTTCGACAACTACCTTATGCAGATGTTGACCATTTGGAGCTTTTTGAACATCATTGACTCGAATTCTAGTAGTATTATTCTCAATAATTCCTTCGTCAGCTACTTGTCCACCACTTTCAGCGTAAAATGGAGTCTTATCTAAAATAACCTGCAATTCGTCACCTTCGATTGCATTCTCGACTACTTCTCCATTTTTAATAATAGCTTGGACGCTTGAATTTGTTGTATACGTATCATATCCAACGAACAAGCTCTCAACCTTGATGTCACCTAGCACCCCACTCTGAACCTGCATCGAATCAACATCTTGTCGAGCAGAACGAGCTCTTTCTCTCTGACCTTGCATTTCACGATCAAAGCCTTCATGGTCAATTTTCATATTTTCTTCTTCTGCATATTCTTCAGTTAACTCAATTGGAAAACCATATGTGTCATATAATCTGAATACATCTGCACCTGAAATAGTGTCACTGCCTATTTCCTTTTCCTTTTTAATTACATTTGCTAAAATAGCTAACCCATCATTTAATGTTTCATGGAAGCGTTCCTCTTCATTTTTGATTACCTTTTGAATAAATTCGGTTTTATTTTTTACTTCTGGGTAAAAATCGACCATAATTTCACCCACGACCGGAACGAGCTCATACATGAATGGGCGATTAATAGAAATTTGTTTTGCATATCGTACTGCTCGACGGAGTAATCGTCTTAAAACATAGCCTCTACCCTCATTAGATGGTAATGCTCCATCACCAACTGCAAATGTAACTGTTCGGATGTGGTCAGCAATCACTTTGAATGCGGTATCTGATTCTTTATTCTTTCCGTATTTTTCACCTGAAATTTTCTCAGTTGCATTTATAATCGGCATAAATAGGTCTGTTTCAAAATTTGTTGGAACATCTTGAATAACTGAACACATTCTTTCTAAGCCCATACCTGTATCAATATTCTTTTTTGGAAGTGGTGTATATGTACCATCTGGATTGTGATTAAACTGAGAAAAAACTAAATTCCAAATTTCCAAATAACGTTCATTTTCTCCACCAGGGTAAAGTTCAGGATCATCTTGATCATTTCCATACTCTTCTCCACGATCAAAGAAAATCTCAGTGTTCGGTCCACTTGGTCCTTCTCCGATATCCCAAAAGTTCCCTTCCAATCGAATAATGCGTTCTTCTGGTATTCCAATTTTTTTATTCCATAATTCAAAAGCTTCTTCATCTTCAGGATGGATTGTTACAGATAATTTTTCTGCATCAAAACCAATCCAATCCTTACTAGTTAGAAATTCCCAAGCCCAAGCAATAGCTTCTTCTTTAAAATAATCTCCGATTGAAAAGTTACCTAACATCTCAAAAAAAGTATGATGACGGGCAGTTTTCCCAACATTTTCGATATCATTTGTACGAATAGACTTTTGAGCATTACAAATTCTTGGATTTTCAGGAATAACTCGTCCATCAAAGTACTTTTTTAATGTAGCCACACCACTATTTATCCATAGTAGCGATGGATCTTCATGTGGAACTAATGATGCACTTGGTTCAACCGAGTGACCCTTTCCCTGAAAAAAATCAAGAAACATTTGACGAACTTGTGCTGAAGTTAATGCTTTCATTATTAATTCCTCCTTATATATATGTTATAAAAAAATGCATAAAAAAATACTCCTATCCCAATTACAGGGACGAGAGTATAGCTCGCGGTACCACCCTGATTATGAACATAAAATAAATATCGTTCATCACCTTCGTATATCGATAACGGCTTGCACCGGTAGGTTTTACCTACACTCTGGAGTAGCGTTTATGTTACGTCATCTAGAATTTCTTTCAGCCTAGGAAATTCATCTCTGAAAAGGATGTTCAAAAGTCCGGGAAAAATAGCTGTCGAATCTCTTCGTTGGCTTGCTCCTCCGTTGCTCATGTATTAAAGCATACATTCCGCTACTCGAAGGCTTCGCCGCCTCGACCTTCTCGGCTCTTTTTGTCCTCCTTTTGAACACACACTTGTATGATAAGTTATGTAACCTAAATTCTCCATCATAGTATTAAATATGTACATTTTCTTGTCAATTATAAAGAAGCAGAAAATGTTTGTCAATTGTGCATGAAGTGAAGTTTTGCATGGACAATAAATACCTTTAAAATAGCTACAACAGGTACGGCAACGATAAGCCCTATAATCCCTCCTATCTCTCCACCTAGTAGTAATGCTGCCATTATTACGATAGGGTGCATTCGTAGACTTTTACCGACAATTAATGGTGAGAGTAGATTTCCTTCTATGAATTGAAGAACAAAAATAATAAGCACAACAATTACAAGTAATTTTATCGAAAGTGTTGCAGCAATAATTGCAGCTGGGATTGCACCTATAATCGGTCCAAAATAAGGAATAATATTTGTCATCCCAACAATAATTCCTAATAAAAGTGGATACTTCATCCCAAACACCCAAAATGCAAGTGATGTGACTCCCCCAACAAGAAGGCATACAACTAATTGCCCCCTAATATAATTTCCAAGTGATTCATCCACATCTCGAAGAAATAATTGACCCGATTTACGTATTTTCCGAGGTGTAATATACCAAATTACCTTAATCATTTGATTGTAATCCTTCAACATATAAAAGACAATAAATGGAATAATTGCTAGCAATAAAATAGAATTAATTATTCCCGTAAGATTTACTACTGATTTTAAAATAGAATCCAAATAGGCTTCAATCGATAAGAAAAAATCTTCGATTCGTTCATGTATACCTACTGGTAAATTGGCTGTTCTTGTTTCTACTTCATGAAGCCACCCTCGATATGTATTAACAAATTGCGGGAAACTATCCGCTAAATCTTTCAATTGGTGAATAACAATAGGTATTCCCCTATAAATTCCAAAACCAATTCCTCCAAAAAAAATAAGATAAATTAGTAAAATAGCAATTGTTCGTGGAACTCCACGATTATTAATTCTTTCCACTATTGGAAGTAACAAATACGTAATAAAGATTGAGATAATAAAGGGCAGCAAAAAGGTCTTTAAAATTTTAACAACTGGAAGCCAGATAGGAGCTAATTTCATAAATACTAATATCGACAAAAAAGCTAGTAACATGATTAAAAAGCGATATATCCATTTTACTTTTATATCTTTCATATAACTTCATTCCCCCTTACATTATTGTTAGAGGAATTACTTGTTTTATTCTTATGAAATAAAAAAATAAACCCCACATAATGTGGGGTTACAGACTGTAGACAAACTCGAAGATTTTCGAGTTTGCCTACAGTTTTTTTTCATTT
>NZ_JAKTTI010000041.1 GCF_022427965.1 Fredinandcohnia quinoae
CTGTAGTTGGATAGATACGGAATTTGTATGCCTTGTTGATTAGCATTGTTTTCACCTCACCGAAGGGGAACATTTGTTCTAATTGTACCATACGGAAATCACTTTAGCTACCGCCAACAGACATTCATCTCCCCCTTATCGTTGCGCTGCGCCCATCACATGATTGAAGAGGGAGTCTTCTGTCGGAAAATGAAAAAATTCCTACTACAAGATAGTATAGGATTTCTTTTGGCACGACTTCAATTAATCAACTATACTGTGTGTCCTTTGTTTAAATAAGACTTTAATTTTTATATATAAATCGTAATATTCAATTTATTAATTTTATATGATAGATTAATAGCAAGTTAGTTATTTTAGAAAATATAAGATTAAAAATGGTTTAAATAGAGGAAGGGTATTGCAAATTTTACCCTTCCTATTTTTACCATACTTAATAGGGGAATCATAGTGATAAATATTAATTACCAAAAAAGTAAGTTTATCATCCTTTTGCTATCTATTTCATTATTATTAATCATTCTCACTGGGTGTATAAATGGTAACCCTACCCCAAAAGAATTACTAAAGAAGGATAATGTAGATATTTTTATGCTAGATGACATTGTTTTTTCTAATGCACAAAATATATCTAGGGTATATAAAAAAGATTATGTAGTGGGTAAAGAGATTGGTGAAATAAAGAAAAACTCAGACCAAGCATATAATTTTAAAAACTCTACAGCAAATAAATTACCTATTGGAACTAAAATTTATGAGACAAATACTCATATATATATAGCGATTGTGGATGATAAAGAAATCCCCTATCTTAAAATGGTCGAGGGATAAAATTCTGCTATCATTTGGATTCCTTATAGTAATTTTTAATAAACACGGAAATTCCTCAACCTGTACCTTTTGATGTTAGTCTAAATAATGGACACAGTAAATCGGTAGAAATTATTGTATAATAACGTCTAACAATTTATTGATCGGGAGTGTCCAATATGACAAAAGGAAAGTAAGAGAAGGCATTTAAACTAGTCTATGTAAAGATGGTAGAAGTCGGAAAGAGAATAGCTGAGGGGGCACGTGAATTAAATATCTCAGAATAGACTCTACACAATTGGTAAAAAAATTCAGTGAAGATAAGGATAGTGCTTTCGTAGGAAGTGGTAATTTAAAACCCGATGATGAAGCGGTACGGGATCCTGAAAAGAGACTACTTGATTTGGAAGAGGAGAACGCTATCTTAAAAAAGGCTATGGACATCTTTGCAAAAAACCAGAAGTAATTTATTGGTTCATAGAAGAACATAGACACAAGTTTCCTGTGGAGAAGATGTGCGATGTACTAGGTGTTTCAAAAAGTGGATTTTATGCATGGAAAAGGTGTTCGAAGAGTGCTCAAAAAATACGTAAAGAAAAACTAACCACAGAAAATAATAAGACACATATGGAATCTAGAAACATTTATGGCAGCCCTAAAATCACAAAGGAATTAAGCAGTAAAGGAATACCTGTTTCTTAGAAAACGTTGACTAGAATTATGCAAGAAGAATAAGGCTTTGAGATTAGTGGGCCGATGACAATAGGACTAGTCATAACTGCTTTAAAGAGAGCCATGGTAGCACAGAATCCAATTCCAGGGCTTATTCATCATTCTAATCAGGGAAGTCTTAACAACGAGTATGAGTAGAAAAGGAAATTGTTACGATAATGCTCGTATTGAATCATTTCATAGTGTTATCAAGAAGGAACTAATATTTCACAATAAATACAAAACACGTGCAGAAGCAGTTAAAACGTTCCCTCAATATAAAGTTAAGGGGAGGCCATGCAGGAGAACTACAACGAGGAAGATCAAGAGCCGCCCTTGAAAACGAATACCTAAACCGGAAATTACCCCTCCAAATAAAAAGGGACTTTTTCAGTACCCTCTTACAATACATAGATCATCTTCTTAACGCTGCTAAGTCTTTTTTTACATTAACCTTTCAGGGGTACAGATTATTTTTTATTTTTTATGAATTGAAAGCTACCCATACTTTATATCTATTTTTATTGAAATTTGTATAAACTCTGCATTCGTTTATTGATGCCATTCTAAAAGCTAAGGAATATGCTATTTTGCAATCAGGAGTATCGTATCCATCGTAAATTCTACCATACATTTCATTTACTATTGAATCGGCCCAGATTTCAGCTTCATATAGAGTTTCAAAAATTATATCTTCAATTTTCCATTTAATAGTCATGTCTTAACTTACCCTACATTTTAATTCAATAGAAGTAACTTCCCAATAGTTTTGTATTGATGATGCAGTAAAATGAAAGTAAACTAAATCATATTTTTTAAGGGTTCCGCCTCCACCGATTCCTTTAAACTGATAGTTTTTCATACTGCCGTGAAAATTATAGGATGGACTATTTGTATGGGGTGCATATGGTGGATTTATATCTTTATTATTAACCCTGGCAGTTTTTAGTTCTACTTTTACTTGTGAACCAAATTTAGTTCGAGCGGACTCTTTTATTCTGAATCCCCATTGTAATGAACGTGTTGTACTATCGACAGCTGCTGCTTGCATGTTTACATATAAATCTCCATCACTACTTAAAAAACTTCTTTCACAGCTTAGAATCCCATCACCTGGATCAATATCAGTAAGCTCTATATCAGTAGCCTCTAAATTAAGCTCTATATCATTTGGTTCTTCAGCATTGGCAGGTGTAATAAGTGAACCCACCATCATTATTAATACAAAAAGAAATATAGCTATTTTTTTCATTTTCACCCTCTCCCTCAACAGTTTTCACTACAAGGATATTCTACCATTAGTAACATATATTAACAATATAAAACTATTAATAATCTAAGTATAATACTTTAATTTAGATCGTATATTACACAAATTTGTGGAAAACACATATTGTTTTGGAAAAGGAAATGAGACCTGTTACAATTTATTCCTTGTCCGATAATATTAAACTAACAGAGGGTTTTCTTGACGAGACCTCTACATCTTTGGAAAGAGATATTGAATTGAAAATAAGCAGGCAAGAGTTATTTTAAGCTTGCATGGAACAAAGTATAATTACCAGTGTCGACTACGAGTATGTCAATGTAACAAAAGACATCAAAATTGTTTTTTACAGCATGGATGAAATCAATGAATTATACAATGAGCATAAGGAGGCTAATCCAAAATGGATATCGATAACGGCAATAATTCCTCAAAGCATTCGGAGCATCAGAATTTCGAAATTAGCGATGGAACCTCTAAGAAGAACAGTACAAAGATTGACGTATTACAGCAAGTCATTAAGAACAAAGACAAATCAGAGAATTAAGAGAAGAAAGAGCAAAAAAGGCAGATAAGAATGGAAGGTTCTACTATTTCATGGTTTTTGGCTGTATCAAAAAAATTCTATGTATAAACAGGAATTTGATATTAAATAAGAAATTTGATGCATTGATAGCTTTGAAAGAAAGATATACCGTTTATAAAAAAGTTGCACTTTTTTACCCCTTTAGATTTTTTTCAAAAGGGGTATTTTTATATTTCGAGTTGATTTCCGTATGAAAAGGGACAAGTCTTTGAGCAAACTTTATTCAAATTAAACACTTTTATCCGCTTATTAACATATTACAATAGAAAAAATCGATATGAATATGTTCATACCGATTTTCGTTTTCGAAATTTTAATGTACTTTCTTTTCTTTCTAGATAACCCTTTTTTTAGCGCTCAACTTCCCATACCAAATAGGGTGATTGCATTGTAACCCCAGTAGCAATACCATTATACTATATTAGGTAATAGACCCAATTTTTGTTATATATTATTACAAGATAAGATGTTTTCATTTTCAACAATTTTCAAAAAATTTATAATAAGAAAAAGGAGATTATTTAATGTTAGAAATTAAGTTAGAGGATAATATCGCTATATTACAAAACAAGTATCAAATGTCAGACGATTTAATTAACAAGATTCTATTTACTAACGATTTGAAGAATACTTATCTACCTATAGAAATAAGCACTCTCTTGGCTCGAATTGAAGATATCAATGAAACACAAAGAGTGTATTATGTACTTGACTTAATGCACAGAAATTTAGGTATGAGTAAGGCTACATTAGCTGCGTTTGGTGGAGTAGATACGAAAGACTTTGAAGAGTTTCTGAACAATCCAGAATCTTTAAATGAAAAGAAAAAGTTTGTATTAGCTGTCAGAATAATGTTTCTACATTTTGTATTAAAAGGGAAGTATACTAATGAAATTGATTAAAAATCGGTATTTGTAATAGTTTTTCTTCAACTTTATATAATTTGAAGATGAAATTTCCAACCAGTGGACTAGGGAATCTCGAGAATATAGTGTCACCACAAGGTGAAACAGAAAAAACTGAATGGCATATAATTCTAAAATCTGCTGGTTCATGTCCTAGTACATTCTATTGGATAAAAATTATATGTTCCATACCATTGCTGATATATTGATTGAATTTAATAAACCTTCTGTAATAGGGCGCTTTTCTTTAGTAAGAAGGCGTCTTTTTTATATGCTCCTACACGAAATATTGTGAATTTTTTACTTAAACTATAGCGTGCGTTAATCCGATAATCATGCGATTTTTATAAAAAAGTTTGATCATTTTCCACCTATGTTATTCAAGAATAGAGCCCGATTGTGGATGAACTTAAAACTATACCTTGTTGAACTATCCTGCCAATAGTTTAAGCGCATTTCTTCCCATCAGAATTAATTATTAAATTGAGAAATGTCAAGAAAATTAAACTCTTTTGAGCTTAAATTACTTTTTTGAGCAGATTTTATAAATCTAGCAAAACAAGTAATTAAATACACCGAAATATCAAAATTCATTTCTTCTAAATAATTATTTTTAAACCCAGCCGTTTCATTAATTATCTTTGAGGCCAAGAACTTTGCAAAAATTGTATTTTCATTTGATATAAAAACTGGGTTACTGTTTTTTAATTCAAAACCACATTTACAAATACCTAAAGGGACATTCCTCACATTTATTTTACAATCGCACTGAGGGCATTTATTAATTATTAAACAGCTATGTATATCGCAAACAGTATAAATTGTTAACTCCCAAATCTTACGAAAATAGACACTTTCATTAAGACATATTGGACATACTTTATTATATTTTCTGCTATAGAGTGCATTTGCTTTTAAATAACTTTTTAACGATCCATTTTTTACTTCGAGGTTAAGATCACCAAATTGAGGAAAATAAGTTAAGCTCCAAAGCTATTGTTCAGAAATATCTGTTAAATTACTTAAACTAGTCAAACTTATTCTTGATGGAGCAATTTTATCAGTATATTCGATCGCAACATCATTTTTCATAGTTAATCCAGCTTTAATATATATCCAACTAAAGTGATCATAACTGTTAAGAGTGGTTAACCGAGATATATAACCACTTAAACTTTCATCATAAAAGGGACTAGGTCGTATTAGAAGTTTATCCATTTAACACACTCCATTAAAAAATCCAACTACAAGCCGCCAATATCAGTAGTTGGGTTTTTTAGTCTACGAATTATTAAATTATTCCGATTAATTATGAATTTCATTCCGGAGAATTATGAACAGATTCCGATTAACTATGAAAAACTACACTACTGTAATTTTTCATAATTTATCGGAATGTATTGTTGATAAATCAATGTTTCTGTAATTAAGTTTTTTCATAATTCTCTGGAAGGTAGGATCATCTGCTTTAGCGAGACAAAGGTTTTTCATAATTAATCGGAATAAATTTATCCTTCAATTTAAAACTTTACGTATCCTTTATTTAAGTGAGAGGGATCAATCTCTTGATTTCAAAAACCTTTTATACTTATTTTTAGAGTACAGAATGTCATTTTGAAAAAAGTTAGATTAAAATGAATTCCTTATTTACGATCTATATCTTTTAATAGAATACTGATATTTAAAAGACGCATTTCATGTTTGAAATGCGCCTGATTACTTGTAGTGAACAAAGATAAGTTAGATTCAAGGATAGGTTGATACTCCAATTATTATCATAAGTTAAGCCAGTATTGTATTCCTCCAACCAAATTTATCCTTCGCTTCATATACAAGTTCTTTGAACTCTTTATTGTCTTCTAAAATTAGAATCCTCTTTCTAATTTCCTTTATTTCAGCTTTATTCTTATCTCTTCTTGGATAAAATTTTGTTATTAATTTTATAGCTATCTTTGTACGATCATCTTTAAAAGTAAATAACTTTTCCACATCTGATAAATCCGGTAGTTGCAAATCATCCCTAACCTGAATCCCATAATCAAAGGCTAAACACCTCCACTTACTTAAACCTTTCTCATTAAAGAAATTTACACTCTCAATTAACCATTGGTTGAGTAACACCTTGTCTACTCTAATTATTATTGCCCTCATAATTGAAAATTTAATTTCATCTTCAATGATATAATCTTTTAGTTCTGAAATATAGATAAGTTCGGGATGGTCCTCAATGTGTTTCACTAAAAGTATTTCTTTTTCTTCTTCAATCCTACTTGTGAATTCTATTCTTTCATCCCTAGAGAAATAACCCCATCTTTTAATAATATTTGAAAGATGTGTACTATCTTTAGTTTCACCATATTTAATTATAAGTTGATTAAATTCGTTATTACTTAATGAAATAACATTTGAAGCTTTTGATATGAATTCACTTATTATATCCGAATCTAGAATTTCAAAAATAGATATCTTTACATTGCTATTCGATATAGAATTCACGTTTATTAACTTACTCAATATTTGTTCCATCATACTTTGATGATTACATTTGTTATAAATTAATTTAAACGCGCTATTAACAAATAAACTTATATTTCCACGGTAGGGTTTTGCTCCAAAATTATGCGGTGTATCATTATAAGGAATAATTCTTTCAAGCGAGTTTATTAAGACATCCCAGACATCTTTTTGGTCTCTATATAGCTCGAAATATATCTCCAATTTATCATAGTATTTATTCCCAGTACCGCTCCATTTAAACCACCAATCAACCTCACTTTCAACCCCAAACCAAGTATCTTTCTGTTCTCTAGCAAGTTTTAGCCATTCTCTTGATTCCCGTATCAGCCTTAGAAAAGCTATATTAGAGGTACTCTGATCCTGTTCAAATACATTATTAGTAGACTTCTCCATAAAGGTCTCTATGTCCTCTGAACTATATATATCCACACTACTAATAATTATATTAAGCATTTGTTCATTCAACTCTGTCTCACTAAAATCATAATTATATAATGAAAACTTTTTTACAGCATTAGTGTTATTAAAGTAATTTAATAAGGCTAAAAGATTTTGATTATTTTTATGCTTAACTCTTGCCTTCAGGTTTTCGTAAATTTCGTCATAAATATCTTCATCATTATTAAAATTTGAAAGAACATCACCTAATAATTTTAATTCATACTTTTCGCATATGTTGAAATATCTAGTTTTAATTAGAGAAATAAGGTCTTTAAGTGGTTCTGATTCCTGATTATCTTCAAAAAGTTCTAGCCAAACTCCAACAACACCCTTTAACTGATTTGACTCTATAAATCTATATTTGATTAAAAATGTATTAATTATTTTTACATCAATTATCTGGTTGGTCTTCTCCTTTACACTAAGTAGCCAGTCGGATAACATAAATCCAAACGTTAATCGTTTTACTTCCTTAGAGTACAGCTCGTCGTATATCTCTTCATCCTCGTCTTCAATTTCATCAATTTTTGTTATTAATGAAAGGCAGTTCATCAAGGAGGAAGTCCATGGGATACTATTGACCAGAGGGTGATCAATAGGTAATTCTAGTATTTGGTTTGGTACGTAATAAACATCCTTTGCCTGCTCACCAATTTGAACTGAATATTCGGCATAAAGACTGCTAATGTCTTTAATTTGCAACTTCTCAACTAAATCTGGAAACTCTATATTTGCCTGTAATAAGTTAAGAAATTTTTCTTCCGTATTATATATTAGTTCTCCAAAGGTCCTCCAAATACTTAAATGATTAACAACTTTATTGAATACTTGCAAACTTTCTTTTATGTCATGTTCTGTAATTAAATTTAGATTTAACCTAATTAATTCTTGTAATCTTATCTTATCATTTTCATCAAATACATCTATTGCTTTGTGATCTTTGAAAATTATAGAAAAAACATTTTTACAATCAAGATTAGAACTTATATCTGTAAATACTGATGTAAATACATATCGTAAATCACTTGATTGGACTTTTGTTGCTTGCTCCTTAAAAGCAGTCCATTGACCATTCAAAATGTGCTTTTTTAATAATTCGAGGTCGGCTCTACCTGTGAGTGGATTTAACTCCACATTATTAAAATATATAAATGGTCTTGGATCTTCGGGAAGTATATGCTCCACTCTTGATAAGAAGCCCGATAGATTGTCAAAGTTACTAATTTTATTCCTATATTTCTCTTTTGTTGATGTCTCATACATATCTAGCACTAAAAAGGGATTTTCAATAATTAAATTATAAAAATCACTATAATCTGTTTTAAGTACTGAGAACACCGCTATTTCTCTAGGGTGTAGTGTTAGAAAACTCCTACTTTGATTAACTTCATCTCTCTTTTTAGCTAGCTCCCAATCGGTTGCAAAAGTATTTATATTTTTTTTTACATGTCTTGGGGTTAGGACTTCTGGATGAATTAAAATTGATAAGAGTTCTTTGTAGTATTCTTTATTTTCTTTAAACCAAAGTATTTCATTATTCTCTAAAAGTGTTTGAGAATATCTCCACATATTAGACGGTTCTAGCTTAGGTAATCTTACTGTTATATCAAAAGTCTTATTTAAGTACTCTTTAACATCAAAAATATCATCCATTTCTTTCTTTTCAAAAGCTTCATTAAGTTCCCTCTTTAGAACTTCTTCATCACAGGGAATAATAAACGCACAACGATTTGAATCAAGGAATGTTTTAATTGTGTTAAGAGCCCCATATAACTGTTTTGGAGGTAATCTGTCTAAATCATCAAATACTAATATAAGCTTTTTATTTGTACCAATCCCCAAATAATTATCCACTACTTTTATAAACCTATTTTCGTATTGGTCATTATAATTAAGTGGTAAATTTGTTCGAACATTCTTTATCAAAGAGTAAACAGAAAAGCTGTTTCTTGAAATCAGCAGTGTAAATAATCCTGTTAATGCAAGTAATATACTGCTATTTAAAATGCTTTGATAACGAATAGGAAACATAAAAAATACAATTAGTAAAAATATATAAATCGCAGCAGCAATCAAAGTTATGAACTTGAAGTCTCCTAATCTCTTAAACAACAATAGGTTAGATAGGATACCATTGGATTGAATTTGTCTCTCGTTAGTTGTTGAAATATCAAGAAGTTCAGGATTATCAGCATCCAATTTTCTTTCTATTTCCCTTACGATTTTTCTATGAAGTGAAGGTGAGTCATCAGCAAACTTCCATACGCTTATTACTTTTAGTTCATAATCACTCTTTTGTAGTAAGCTTTTTAGTATTTTAATGACAGTTGTTTTTCCTGACCCCCACTTACCTAGTAAACTTATGTGCAACGGAAGGGAAGATTGTTGTATACTATCTTTTAGTATTTCTGCAACCTGTATTGCTTGGAACTTATCATTAGCACTGTCCTCTAATGGTAAGTCGTTCAAATAAATTTTATCATTATCTTTTTGCTTATCTTCTTTTAAAGAGCTAACGATTTTCAAAAGAATTCCATCCTCCCCAATTTCATCTACATTTTTTTACAATTCTCTTAATAATATAACACAAAAATTAAATTCTCTAAATTTTAAAAATAACACTATTACATAGTAATAGTGTTAGCTAATTTTTATATCTAATCTTTTTCTGTTTTCCAATTCATATGCATCTAAAATATCAAAATCTTCATTTGCAAAAGGATTAGTAACAAGAGGTCTATTTGAGATTTTCAACATGTTAAATGCCTCATGCAGATGATTTTCATCTAGTGAATCATTTCCACTTTTAGCTGCTATTGTTGTGGCTTCAAGTAATATCTTATTAACATAATAAGGAACACCATTTGTAGCATAGAACATCCTGTCTGATAATTTCTTATCTGCTAAAAATGATTTATGATAAAAAGGTAATTCCTCGTCAATACTCTTTAAGAATCCTCTGAATTCAATTTGTTCCTCTCTTGTTGTGTAACAAAATCTATTCATATCAATCTTTTCTGCAAACCTTCTATCCAATTGAGCATTATGAGCGAATATCTTTTGTGACTCCGGCATTCCACATAATATTACTGGTACCCCTGCTTCATCACAAAACGACTTTACCCAGTCGGAAGCCTTATTTAAAACATGCTTAGTCTCTCGATCAATCAAGTGCTGAAATTCATCAATGATAATCATTTCTACTTTGCACACTTTAATAAAATATAAAAGCCTAGCTGTTTGGCTATTTTCAGTACCTTTATCATATGCAGGATCTCCCAATGATCTTAAAAGACTAGCTGCAACTGATTTTGGCGTAGCTCCAACAGGGACTTTATTATAAAGTACAGGCACAATTGTGTAACCATCAATTATACTTCTTGGATAACGATTTCTATATTCCTCTAACAAAGTAGTTTTACCAACACCTGTTTCACCAGACAAAAAGATCGATTCTGGTTGAACAGATCCTTTGGAATAGAAGTGCATTTCTTCAATTTTAGACATTATAAAACTATATCTAGGATGAGGGACTACTAAAGTTTTCACCTTCTCTCTCCTGCTTCTTACTTCTTCCATACTTGCTGGAAAGCCGTTTAGTTTGTCATATACTACACTATCAGTCATAAATCACACATCCTATGCTTGTTTTTTTATAGTTATTCCCCACGTCGGTATCTCATCTATATCTGTATCATCGATTTCCATATAAGTGAACTTTGCCTCTTGTTTATCCTTTCTTAATTCTTTCTCTTTATTTTTTGCTTTCTGAGTGGATGTTTTATTCTCTAAGATAGTAATCTCATCATTATTCAAAGGCATTTCAATTTCAGTTTCCGACTTAAGAACTGCTTCTGTGAGAAATGATGAACTCGTTGTTTTATTTGGTTGTTTGCCCCTATTCCATTTTCTAATGATCTTTTCATCTTCCTGTTGTATTAATTTAATTTTCCGTTTTGAAATTGCTCTATTGCTAGGATTAAATGATTTCTTAATTTCCACTTTTACTTTAGAATCCAATTCAAGTACCTCATATGGTACAGGGAAATTAGTATCTATCTTTTTTCTATTGAAACCTGTCTGTTCTGCAACTATGTACTTTTTATTGAATAGGTCATATACATACACTTTTCTCATATCACTTAAGTCAAATCGCACCCTGACTCTTTCATCTTCTCTATGATACTTTTCAAGTTCATTTTTTAAATCCATTAGTTCTCTACTGTAATAATGCTCGTTTTCAACAACCACGCCCTGTTGTTGAATTTTTCTCAATTCCGATCCAGCAACTAGCATAATCTTAAGTGATTCGATGCTTCTTGGGAGTTGCAATTTTAGCCGCTTGTTGGCCTCTATTCCTTGTATCCAAATATTATGAGGCGAATTCCCCCTTCTAGATTCATAGTTATGGGCTACCATATCAACCATTGCAATATGGGCCATATAGATAAACCCTTGCATTGTGATACATGCTTTTTTCTCCGAATCATATCTACCTTTTTCGATAAAATTTGAAAAGGTAGTTCCTTTTAAATTATGAATAAACAATGTGTTTAATTTTCTAAAAGCTCTCTCTATCGTCGCTTTTTGATACCCGGCATCAATTTTGCAGAATTGTACTTCCCTTATTCCAACTTGATAGCATGCCTCTTCAAATTCATAGGAGTCATTTACACTGGCATTATCAACTACAATTGAATGGGGTATTCCATGTGCAACCCATTCATTTTCTATACGTGGATATAAACCTTTTAAATAGTTTTTTGGCATGATTAAATGTATTAAACATTGCTTTAGAGCGTTACTATCTACCGGTTTAAATGTAACGAAGAATCCTAATGGGATACCAGAATACTTATCTACAGCATATATTAGGTTTGGTCTTTTGGGTTTTAAATTAGATGGATCAATTAACATAACATCAACAGTTGTCCAATCAATTTCAACTCTTTGCAAAGGTCTTGTTGCTAATACTTCTTCCTTTGTTCCATCTCTCTTTAATTTTGCCAAAACTGTGCCATATTTCTCCTTGTCTTGCTTATAGATATCAATAAGCTCCATCTTCCTTCGTCTGAGCTTTGACCGAGAAACATATTCTAATTTTTCATGTGCTTCCCGATTTATGTTTTCTTGGTCTATACGTAACGTAAATTCGGAATACATGTCTTCGAGTGTAAACTTCCCATCACTGCTAAGATAATATTCAATTGCTTCATCCAAAATTTCAAGGACTTTCCCCTGGGTTCTTGCCCCTTTAGGGCCAGTTTTTTTGGAAACCAACGATCTTAAGTCTTCAGTTTTATCCCAGTTCTTTTTCCATTCATAAAATGTGGACAATTTAACTCTATCGCCAAGGGAATTTAGATATGTTTTTATTTCGCTAGGTAAAATTTCTCCATTTATTACAGGTTCCAATATCTTAAATCGTTCTATTGCTTCTTTTTTAGATTTGTCATCTAAATCATTTAAATTATGAATTTTCATTAGATTCTCTTCTTCATTATTTATCCTAAACATCAAGGTGCCTTTCCACCATAAATTCAATAATTCATTCTTTCTTATTAGTTCTATCTTCTTGTAGTTTAAATTTTCTACTTCATAATCTAACTCAAATTCTCTTCGAACCATATATTCATTGTCATTAATCATAAATTTAGATCCAACATCAAAATAATAGCCAGCCATTATTTAATATCAATTCCTTTCTACGATTAATTCATCATTTATAAGATTAGAAATTAAGTCTGCATAAAGTTCATGAATGTAAATTAATTGATAGATGCTACATTCAAGAACTGCTTCATCTATATGGTCTAGGTTCCTTTTTAATTCATAAATTGAAGTTTTCCCGCCCAAGTCATTTACTTTTTGTAGAATCTCATTCATTACTCTTCCACTTATTGATTCTTCTCGGATTTCGGTTAGAACATCTAAGTTATCAATTAGAAAACCCTGTCGAATATCCTTTTCAGTAACTACAACATACTTCATGTTATTTTCCATACAATACATTTTACCAACTTGAAATTTGATTATATTTAGTTCGTCGTATCTTTTTGCAAAAGCCTTAACTTCGTAAATATATATCTTAGAGTCATTTTTTTGTACTAAGAAATCAGGATAATACTTCCGTTCTTTTCCTTGATAAGCGTAATCTATTCTAACTGGTTGAAATTCAAAATATGTAACAGTTTGATCAAAGTCTAAAAGTTTAATAAAGTCTCTTTCTAAAGTACTTTCCCAGGGAATCATCCTAAACATTTTTGTACTTCTGTGCTTCCCTCTTGTACTGAGTTTATTACTTGCTTTAATCTTCCTTGAACCATTCATCTCTCCAATTCTCCTTACATAATTTGTTTATACAAGGTAAAAATAGGATAAAAAATCTAGGTGGTTTTATCATGCTTATATATCCCAAACCTTATGCACAAGAGACATTATTAAGCTTTTTGTATAGAGTTGCTAATCAAAATTTAATGGATAATCCAAGCTGGATTTTTGATTGTCTTGACTACAGGTATTCAATAAAACTTATAAAGAATATGGTTAACTGGCTGCAAGGTGATGAACTTGAGGCTGTCGCAAATTTATTAAGAATTCCATTTAGACAAGCTAAAACTTTATCTATCTCTTATGATCTTGAAAGGATAGGACTAGAAGTAAGAAACGTTAAGAAAAATCCGTGGTTTTTATACGATAAAACACGATATTGTCCTATTTGTCTACGAGAGGATGTCTATCAAAGGAAGATTTGGATTAATAGTCAATCAATTATTTGTTTAGAACATCAACTATTTTTATTAGATAAGTGTAGTAATTGTCATAATATTATAAATATTAAGGATATTATACAGAATATTTGCTCAAAATGTAACAAAATTCTTTCATATTCTCATAGTAGTTCTGTTCAAAACAAAAAGTTGCTTACATATCAAAGAACATTAAACAATATCTTTATTGAAAACCATTTTGATTACATACATTCATGGATCAATAATTCTATTACTTTTTTTAAAGCTTTAGATTTTCTGTCATTGTGGGTTGCAAAGCTTATAAATTCTAAAACCCTTTCAATTCAAAAAGATAAAATTTTTTTTGATGGAAATGTTCTCGAAAGACATCATTTAAAAAACTATAAAACAATCGACCAAACGATTTGTTTATATAATTTCACATTCAATATCATTGATAACTGGCCAACAGCATTTTTTCATTTTCTTGAGTTGGCTGAAGAGAATGAAAAAACTTTTATTAGTTTCTTAAAGTATGGGATACCCAAACTAATTGGTACTGAATTATGGCCAATCTCAAAGGAAGTTACAAACTTTCTTGCAACGAAAAAATTCAATTTAAAGGGTAAGGAATTTATTAGAGCAGATGAGATTAAACATTTAAACTCTAAGTTCAACGGTAGTATTTTTCACTCAAACCTTATTGAATCTGAGCAGTTTACGTATAAAGGGTCAGAATTCAACATTACAGAAAAGAGTGAAGTGAATAAGCTTTTAGACGAGTTTGAGAACAGTTATACCAAAGAGGAAGTAATGAACTATTGGGGAACAAGCCCCAAAGCAACATTTACATTATTAAATAGTGATTTAATAGAACGTATCCATTGTTATAATACTGGAGCTGTAAGTACTTGGGTAATTCCCATCAAATCGATTAATAAAATTGAATTACAGCTAAAAGAAAAGTCTAGTTTACATATTAAATCACCCATTTCTTTAGGGAATGCTTTTCAATGGAGTGGTCCTCACCAAGCAGAATCAATTTTAAAAGGAATGTTATTAGACAAAATTAGATTTAAATTATATGGAGCTAGACTAACAAATACATTGATAGAAAAACGTGATTGTTATTATCACATAAAAGAAAACATAATTAGTAAAGGTATTGATAGTGGTTATATCTCAATTAGGGATATAGTCTTTATCTTAGGTATTAAAAAGTCAGATGTTGAGTATTGGATGCTGACTGGACGTTTTGGAGTTTTGTCTAACCCTGGTTATAATGTTCCAATAGATAATTTCTTGAATTTTACCAATCAATATATCACTACCTTTGAATTATCACTTGAATTAAACCGCCATATAAAACAAATTCTCAAACGACACAGTATGGGAAAATTGAAATCTATATCGGGGCCAGATTACGATGATGGCAAAAGGCTATTATTTAATAGAAATGAGATAAAATACGAAATATGCTAAAGTTTTATTATTTGAACAACAAAATAACAGTTTATTACCCTTTCAACAACACACATAGTGCTGCTATATCTAGTAGTATAAATGATATTAATATGGGCTATTACTTACTTTAAAGGAGGTCTCTATTAAATATGATTTATTTAGAAACTATTATAGCTCTAGTTTTACTTGTAGCGTTTATACATTTTTATTTTACAAGAAAAAATAATGATTTAAAGACTGCGTTATTTACTGAACATATTGGTTCAAATACCGAGATTAAGAAGACTTTAGCTATGGGATTATATTTAAGATTTCGAAAGGAAATCACTGAAAATCCTCCAAAATATTCAGTATTGTATATTAAAGAAGATCCTATTACTTTCGAATCGTTTGTTGCTAAAATCATAGAGAAAACAAAAGGCGGCTCTACTTGGGTCTCTCCACCTTCAGGTGATTTTGGTGTCGACTTTGAACATAGAACTGAAGATGATTTATTTTTAGGGCAAGTAAAATGTTACCAAGGCGACCTTTCATATGAACCAATAGCACTTATTCACTCTAATATGATAAAACAAGGGGCAATTGGAGGTTACGTTATAACAACTGGTTCATTCACTTCTGCAGCAAGAGAATATGCAGATGGGCTAAATGTCGAGCTAATTGATGGAGTAAAACTAATTGAACTCTGGCTTGATGGTTTGAGAAATGCTGAACAAGAAATTAAAGAATTTATTCCAGAGCTTATTTAGTATTAAAAACAGCTAAAAATATTAAACCACCCACACGTGAGTGGGTGGTTATTAACATTAAATATAAAAATATTTATATATTTCTAATCCTTATCAACTAAGGCAACTTCTAGTTGTGTTTATGACCATTAAGTTTTATTTAGATAGTTCTTTAATATAACCGGTTACATTCCCCAAACAACAACTTCCCTGAGGATTATTAACCTCACAACCACATCGGTTTTCATTAATGTTTTCACGTATATGCTCTACTGGATTAGGATTTAGTCCTTCTTCAATATATCGTTTAATTTTTTCTTTAGTCCAATTAAAACAATAACAAACAGGAACAACAGAGGTACTATCCTTTTGATAAACAGAAACCTTAATTTCTGTTGTTAAGTACATTTTATTATCTATATCAAAATAAACAACATTACAATCTTTTGTTGAGCAAAAATAATGAGTTAAACCTGCATTTAGCTTATCTAATGTTGTTGGTTTTAACATTGATTTTAATGTAATTATCTTTACCTTTTTCCCTTTCATATTACAAGAAGGACATATCTCATTCACATTATTTTCAGATACTACTTCATTTGTCAAACAACAATCAGACATAATCTACTCTCTCCTTTTCATTGTCGTGGAGCAAATAACATAACCGACACTCCAATTAAACAAATCCCAGCACCTATCCAATCGTATAAATCTGGAGTTTTCTTATCAACACCCCATCCCCATAAAACAGACAGTACGATAAATACTCCCCCGTAGGCTGCATAAACCCTTCCAAATGACGGAAAGGATTGGAATGTAGCGATAACACCGTATAGTGCTAAGGCAATTCCTCCACTAATCCCCCAGTAATATGGCTTACCTTCTCTTAACCATAACCAAATTAAATATCCTCCACCAATTTCAGCAAGCCCTGCAAGTATAAATAAAATTATCGCAAATAGAATTTAAACCACTTCCTAAAACAGTTTTGTATATTATGAACTATAACTTATTCTTTTTAAGTTAACCTTCTAAGTAGAAAGTACAAATATTGACTAACCTAATACAATGTATTAGTTTACTTTTTCGAATATCAAGACATTTTACATGCTTAAATTATCTGTTGCTATGTAAAAAAAGACCAAATCATACAACTTGGCCTTCAACTTTATATACTTTTTTAACCATTAACAACAGTTATCTGCGCCTAATAGCACTAATCCTTCACCATTTTGATTCTCTTCTTTATCTAATGTAAGTTCCTCTGTTGCAGTTATCTGTGAATCAATCGCTACTTTTATTCCATTAATGGTTTCAATGGTATCAGATTCCTGTGGTGCGTCTAAAGATAATGCAAATTGTGGTCCGCAGCAACCAGCCACCGAATAAAGACGTATTCCTTCAGCACTATTTTCACTTAACACATTTTCTAATAATTGTTTAGCTGCATCTGTAATTTTCATCTAGATTTCCCCCCATAATTTTATCCTTTTGGATAGATTCTTTTTAAAGCTTCTTTCATTTCTTGCTTTACGTTAATTTTTGGTCGAGCTTTTTTAGCAATTTCTTCTGCTTCTTCAATTGTACTTTCCTTACCTAAAGCAAGCAGTGCTCCAATCGCCACTGTACCTGTACGATTACTTCCACCTTGGCAGTGGAAATATACTTTTTTACCTTCGTTATATGCATTTACTACATTATCAATGGATTTCTTAATAGATTCTTCTTGGTTTTCTTCCTCGTCAACAATTGGACTGTGGACACGATTATATCCCGTTTCTTCATTCGGAGATTCTGCTCTTAAATCAAAAACAACATCAACTTTTTCATTTTCAAACATATCGTTGACATCATCTGCACCACCTACGTAGATTCTGTCTTTAATTAATTCATGATAATTCTTAGTTGTCATAGTACTCCTCCTACTAATGATTTTGCTTCAATAATGAACACTATTTCCTTCTAATTTCTTTCTGCATCTATAGTAGTCATACAGACTCATTAAAGTAATCTTTTAGCTTCTCATAACCGACTTTTTCTTCACTTAGCCGAGGAATAATAGCACATTTATCAGCTAAATTTGTATTGACCTCATGAATCCATTCTTTTTCTGATATTGCTTTACCACTTAATACTGGATCTTTTGTATTGGTAGCAAGTAAACTTTGATTAATAACCCACCATTTTGGGCTGATTTTTGCCCGTCTTAAATCATCTTGTAATCGTGATGCTTCTAAAACTGGTGTCGCTTCAGCAAGCGTGACAATCACAACGGATGTTTCCTTAGAATTTCTGATTTTAGGAAGTAATTTTGTTACACATTCAGGTACCACCCCTGTTGACCTTGCAATTTCTTTACTATATGACTGTGCTGCATCCAATAGTAATAAGGTATGTCCCGTTGGCGCTGTATCAATCACGACAATTTCATCTTCTGATTTTGCTACTACTTCAGCGAATGCCCGAAACACTGCAATTTCCTCTGTACAGGGTGAATTCAAGTCTTCCTGTAAATATGCAAGCCCTTCCTCGTCTAAATCTGTACCAGTATTCGCTAGGACTTCTGCTTTGTATTTCTCGACTTCATGTTTAGGATTAATACTACTAATCGTTAAATTTGGATTCAGTTGATTACTTTGAAATTGATATTGTAAATGAGCAGCAGGATCGGTGGTTGTTAAGTGAACAAGATGCCCTTTCTCAACTAATCCAACAGCAATTGCTGAAGCAACGGTTGTTTTTCCAACTCCACCTTTTCCCATCGTAAAAATTAACCTTGTATTACTTGCTGAGAATTCGTTTATCACATCATTCATTCTTAGGAGATTACTTATTTTATTATCAGTATTTAAATCGACTATGGGAATGAAGTATTCTTTAAATAAGTATCGTAAATTCTCCACACCTGTTAGAGAATATGAAACGAAAGGTAGCGAATAGCTTACAGTCTGTTTTAGATTGTCTGGTAACTGTTTTAAAGCATCCCTTTGTCTTCGATAAAAGGCTAATGATACTTCATCTTCTTTCATATAATTCTGAAGGAGACCATTAACGATGAGTATTTGATTTTTTATACCAATTTCCTTTAGTTCCTTTGAAGCTCGGTCAGCTTCTAGAAGTGATGAAACATCAGGTCTTGTAACCAATATTAGAGTTGTTTTATTTGGATCGGAAAGGACATCTACTGTTTCTGAATATAGATTTTTTTTATCAGCAAGCCCAGATAAGGGTCCTAAACATGAAGCCCCATGTGTACTTTCTTCTAAAAATCCATTCCATGCAGTTGGCAGCTGTAAAAGGCGTAAAGTATGACCTGTTGGAGCTGTATCAAAAATAATGTGGTCATATTGGCTTATGATTTCAGTATTAGTTAGTAAACTTGTAAATTCATCAAATGCTGCAATCTCAACTGTACAAGCTCCCGATAATTGTTCTTCCATTGTAGTTACAACTGACTCTGGAAGAATTCCACGATATGGGCCAACGACTTTTTCTCGATAAGCTTTTGCTGAAGCCTCTGGATCAAGATTACTTATAAATAAATTTTCAACAGAAGGAACTGCTTTTGGCGAATTTGTTAATTCAATACCGAATACATCCTGTAAATTGGAAGCTGGGTCTGTACTAATTAGTAAAACCCTTTTTCCACCATCAGCTAAAGCCAAAGCTGTAGCACATGCTGTTGATGTTTTCCCTACACCGCCTTTTCCGGTCAAAAATAAAAAGGGTGTACGTACAACATTTTTGGGATTGAAAGATTGAAACATGCCTTTCCCTTCTTTCTTTACTTTTGATTTAAATTTATTGAAAGGCGAACTTTTGGTTTTTCAGTTAACTCTTCAGGTTTTAATTCAAACCATTCTGCAAGTTCTTCATTTGTTGGATAACTCCCAACCTTCATAACTTTATCATCTACTAAAACAATCGGTAATGAATCTGGTCCCTTTTCATGTAATATGTTGTTCACGTCTTGGTTTTTCGCAAATTTATCGGGTTCATTTGTTAATTGATATCGTTTTACATTAAAGCCTCTTTTCTCTAATGAATAAAGGGCAGATGCAACTCTAGTCAGATCTGGATCAACGGAGGGACCACATACTCCAGTTGAACAACACATTGCTGGGTCAAAAATCTCAACTTTTTTCATCTCAAAAACCTCCATTTAAAGTATTAAATAAGCATATACTTATATTTAGATTTGAAGAAAACCAAGAGAAATTATCTCTTGGCTATTTGATTGTATTATTCTCCAGTATCAGCAAAACGCTTGATTCTTTCCCCAATTTCATCACGCACTCTTTGGAATACAGCCCACTTTTCTTCTTCATTCCCTTGAGCTTTTGCAGGATCATCAAATCCCCAATGGTCGCGTTTAACGTGTGGTGGAGTCATTGGGCATTTGTCAGCAGCATCACCACATAAGGTTACCACGAAATCAGCATTGTTTAGAATTTCAGGGTCAATAGTATCAGATGTTTGATTTGAAATATCAATACCAACCTCATTCATCGCTTTTACCGCATTTGGATTAAGTCCATGAGCCTCAATCCCTGCACTTTTCACTTCCCACTCATCACCTAAGTGTTTCTTTGCCCAACCTTCTGCCATTTGGCTTCTGCATGAGTTACCTGTACATAAAAAGTAGATTGTTTTTTTAGACATAGTGTAATTTCTCCTTTATTGTGTATTAAATAATTAGTAACCACAAATATAATCCAACTAATGTAATGAACAGAGTTGGAATTGTTAGTATGATGCCTGTTTTGAAGTAAGTTCCCCATGAAATCTTAACACCTTTTTGCGATAGAACATGCAACCATAATAAAGTTGCCAAAGAACCAATCGGTGTTATTTTAGGACCTAAGTCGGAACCAATTACATTTGCATAAATAAGCGCTTCTCTTATTACTCCGCTTGTATTAGTATCCGCAATTGCAAGTGCGTCAATCATTACAGTAGGCATGTTATTCATAATTGAAGATAATATCGCGGCGATGAATCCCATTCCAACTGTTGCAGCGAATAATCCTTGGTCTGCTGTTACTTGAATTAGATTAGCTAGTAGATCAGTTAGTCCTTCATTTCTTAAGCCATAGACTACTACGTACATTCCAATTGAGAAAAATACAATTGCCCATGGTGCACCTTTAATAACGGTACGTGTATTAACCGCAGGACTTCTTCTACCCATGAAAAGGAAAAAAATTGCTACAATACTAGCGATAATAGATACTGGAATACCTGTAAATTCACTCGCGAAGTATCCAATAAGTAGTATCCCTAGTACGACCCATGATAGTCGAAACATTTTCATGTCACGGATAGCTTCAACTGGCTTTTTTAATTGGGACATATCATAATTCTTAGGTATGCTTTTACGGAAAAATAGGTATAAAACCAGAATACTGGCTGCTAATGAAAAGAAGTTCGGGATTATCATTCTTGAAGCAAATTCTGCAAATCCAATTCCAAAGAAATCAGCCGAAACAATATTTACCAAGTTACTTACAACTAGCGGAAGTGATGTTGTATCTGCAATAAATCCACTAGCAATAATGAATGGGAATACCATTTTCTCATTAAATTTTAAGTTTCGAACCATCGCCAATACGATTGGAGTCAAAATTAAGGCTGCCCCATCGTTTGCAAAGAAGGCCGCAACTAGAGCACCTAGTATTGATACATAGACAAACATTCGAACTCCATTACCTTTAGCTGCTCTTGCCATGTGCAGGGCTGACCACTCAAAGAATCCAATTTCATCTAAAACAAGTGAAATAATAATAATCGCAATAAATGCCAATGTTGCATTCCAAACGATAGATGTAACATCGATTACATCATTAAAATCAACTACTCCTACAATTAATGCGAGGATAGCCCCACCGCATGCTGACCAACCTATGGATAAACCTTTAGGTTGCCATATAACCAAAATAAGTGTTAGTAAAAAAATCACTGATGCTACTATTACTGATGTCACTGCTTTAACCCCCTATTACTCACACGAGATGCGTAATCCCTGTTCTTCTAATTCCTTCAATCTAAAGTCTTGGCCAGGAAGATGTTGAAGAAGATCTTGGACTAATGGATAATAATCACTTACTTTATTCAATGAATAAATGACCCATTGTCCTCGTCTAGTTTCTCGAACAATTCCAGCATCTTTTAACTTACGAACATGTTGACTTATAGCAGGCTGGCTAGCTTTAAAAATTTCAACAAATTCACATACACAGCAATCCTCTGAGTCTAAAATTTTCACCATGGTTAAGCGAGTTTTATCACCCAACAGCTTTAAGATTGTTGCAGCTTTATCCATTTCAACAGTTGAAACTTTCATAAAAAACACCTCCTGATTCGTCTATTATAAAGATATAAATATTTACTTATATAATACTTTGCTTATATGTTGATTACAAGTATTTATTATATGGTTTTAAAAAAAGATTGGTTACAAGCTACTATAGTTAGTAGTCTGTAACCAATCTTAATTTTTACACTGTAATCCTTAACATTTAACTCATTTTCTAATATTCCATTATTTATTCTCTTTAACTTCTTCGATTTTTACATTACAACAAGAGCTCTCCTCTTTTTTGACTTCTTCAATCTTTACATCACAGCAAGACTTTTCTTTGCTCTTTTTGAAAAATGACATCTTTTCTCACCCCCTTAAATTAAGTAAAAGAGAAATCCTGATATTGAAGCCATAATTACTACTGACACAACAAATGCAGAAACTAGCCTTTTTTGAAAGATAGAGTTTAATAAAACTACTTCTGGTAAACTAGCACCAGTTGAACCAATCATAAGTGCCATGACTGGTGGGAATGCCATCCCTTTTGCAATAAGAATTTGTGATAATGGTATCATTGTCGAAATTCTAATATACAAAGGAATTCCAATTATCGCAGCAACTGGCACCAACCACCACTTGTCATCGCCAAGGTATGTTGTAATCCATTCTGTAGGTACTGCTTCATGAATTATTGAACCTATTCCGGCTCCTATAAGAAGATATGGATACACCGTTTTCATTAAGCTCATGGTTTCTTTGAATGCACCTCTAAAACTGAATTTAACTTCCTTCTCATCAAATCCAGTCATTTTCACTTTCTTTACAGCCGTTTCGAAACCAAGTTTTTCTAATGTTAATCCAATGATAATGGATAATATAGAAGTGACCAGGGTATAAACTATCGCAACCTTTACTCCTAATAATGTTGCCATTAGAGTGATGATTGTTGGATCTAAAACTGGAGAGGCAAATAAAAATACCATCACAATCCCAAATCTAACCTTTTTATCTAATAAATTCACCACTACTGGAATCGTTGAGCAAGAACAGAAAGGAGTTATGAATGCGAATACAACTGCTGCTATTACTCCTATGAACGTGTTCTTACCGGATAAATATTTGTTTAGCTTTTCATAAGGAATTAGTCCTTGAAGTAGACTTACTAAAAATGAAATACCTATAAATAGAACCGTAAGTTCTAACGCAATTGATATGAAATCTTGAATTATTTTTTCTAGCATATACTTAACCCCTTTAAAACTTGTATTTTGCAACTATTTATCTTATATGTCCAATTTATGAGTAGTCCTTATCTAATTCGTAATCTTATTTGGTTTATGCTTAGTAAAACATGTTAACTATTCAAATAACGTACTAACTTTCGAATCACATATTGTGCATCAGGACCGACACCTCGTAAAGTTGCAGAAGAAACTGACCTTTGACCCTCTAAACCTACATAATAAAGTCCTTGTACCGTGGTACTTATCCCTCCAATATGTAAAGGTTGCCCTTTGGAATCAGTGGCTCCAAGTTCATTTAAGTGGGCGAGATTATTTTGATACCCCGTAGCAAAGATGACGTTATCCACCGCTTCTTTACTCCCATCTGACCAAATCACTCCATCGGTATAAAAAGAAGTAAACATAGACTGTTGATCCGGCTTTTTTTGTGCAAGTCGTTCTGAATATTGCCCGAGATCGATTACGGAACTTGAACTTGGTGCAGTTTTGCCAAACCTCCAAAATGGAAATCTATCGAACCCTATTACTTTTAGCCAAAAATGAATATCTTGCCCAAGAACTCTTTGTTTTATTAAGTGAACGGGCTGTCGAACTGCTAAAGTCGTCATACTTACTTCTGCAAGCTCGATGGCAATTTGAACAGCAGAGTTTCCTCGTCCTACAACGACATTCCTCTGATTGATGAAGGTATCAGGCTTCCTGTATTCAGAGGAATGAATGATACGTCCTTTAAATATCTCATGCCCCTTTAACAAAGGTGTATATGGGGATTGAAATGAACCAGTTGCATTTATAATTGTCTTAGTATAATATTTCTCCCCAGTTGATGTATGGACTGTAAACACTTTATCATTTTTCTCAACAGACACGATCTGCTGTTTTCTCATTACTGGTAATTTAAAGTGTTCAATATAATCTTTTAAGTATTTAATTACTTCATTTCTACTTGGGTAATCATTGTGATTTCCTGGAAAGTTCATACCTGGCAATGATGAAAAACGTGCCGGAGAAAATAATTTGAGACTTTCATAATACTTTGACCAAGAACCAGAAGCCTCCTTGTCTGCTTCTAAGATTAAAAATTGCAATCCTTTCTTTTGTAAATGATACCCTGAAGCTAGACCAGCCTGACCTCCACCAATCACGATAGTATCCCAATCTTTTGTCATAAGAGTCCTCCTATTTATTTGTATTTTGCAAGTATTATATGTGGGAGGATTAGCCTATAATATTCCCACAGCATACGCTAGATTTTGCCATAGCATCATTTAATAGCTTAATTGACCGAATGACAGTTTCTTTTTCAAATTCATTCATATGAGAAAAAACTTCGTTTAAAAAAGAATTCATTTGTTGGTCAATCGTTGTTGCGATAAATTTCCCCTCAGTTGTTAGAGAAAGTATATATATCCGTCTATCATTTGGGTCTGGTGTTTTCTTTACTAAATTCATTTTCACTAATGATTGCACTTGGCGGCTAAAAGTCGTAATATCAGTACCTAATGAGTCTGCTATTTGTTGCATCGAGGGATTATGTTGATGATCAATCTCATAAAGTATATGACTTTGAATGAGTGAAATTTCGAATCCCCCAGCACTACAACAATTTTTATTTAAAAGACCAAAGCGTCGTGTCATAACCTGAAATAATTCTCGTGGATTATCCAATACCTTTCACCTCTTTTACTTAGTATATAAAATAATTTGCAAAATGCAACCTTTTATTCTGAATTATTTTTCTTTCTTCAGTAATTTAGAGTACGCTGATCTAAAACTTTGGTATGTATCTACACCATATAGCATTTGATTACCTTTAAAAAAGTTTTGAACGACAAACTCCTTAGCTTTTTCAATATCATAATTTCTTGATAAGATTACAAGTTTAAAATACGATTCAAAATATTTAACTGAAAGAACACTGGAATGATTTACTGTCATAATTTTAAGCCACCTCTATTTAGTTTGAATGATTAGCTTCTCCATTGTCATAACATCAACATACTTTCCATCCAGAATACCTTGATTTTTAAAAATTCCAACCTCACGATATCCTTTCTTTTTATATAATCCTTGCCCCGACATGTTGAAAGGAAATGTAAAAAGAACTATTTTATGAAAATCATTCTCTATAGCAATCTTCTCTATTTCTGTTAACAGCAAACCTCCTATGCCCTTCCCTCTATACTCTCTAGCTATATATACAGATAAATCTGCAACTCCTGCATACGCACAACGGTTATTATAAGGATTTAATGAAGACCATCCTGAAAGCTTCCCTTCTTGTTCAGCAACGATAATTTTATAGCGTTCTTGGTGCTGTTCAAACCAGTCTTTAATGTATGACATATCTTTTGGCTCAGTTTCTAAAGTTGCAATTCTGTCTTCAATGCCTTGGTTGTAAATACTGAGAATTGATATTAAATCCTTAATATTTGCTTCCCGAATTAAAACCATATATGACACCCCTATTATTTACCTTCTTCTATTACCAATAAATATAAATTAAAAATTTGCAATATGCAAGTATTTTATTAAAGGAAATTTTGTATTTCTAACTCAGAACCACTATATTCGCTAAAAGAATCTTAATTGAAGATATTTTAATAACAGTAGAAATTGTTCATAGAGCCCCTTTATATGATCTATCCAAACATGAACATAATTTATAAGACCCAACTCTTTATTATTGGTTCTATATCTTTTCTAAAAAATAAGTACATTCTACTTCCGTCTACCTTCCCCCCTGACTGTGCATTTATATTATATCCCTTAAAATAAGCTAATACTGTACGAGGGCGATAATTTGTCCTCCTACAAATTTCCTTCATTGTAATATATGTACTCATAAATTTTTCGAAGTCTTCTTTTGTTATACGAATTTTTTTATCGGTTACTTCTCCCTGGATAAAGCCTTTCTTTATCCAAAATGAAACTAATATTTTTTCGACTTCAAGTTCCCTTGATATTTGAGATAAGGAGTAAATGTTTTCTTCACCCATCACTTTCCTTATTTCATCTTCTATAAAATAATATTTAATTAATCCTTTTTTATTTTCCTTCGAAAATATCTGATTTATTTCATCTGAAAATACCGCTTTTATAAAATCCACAATATCCTTATGCTCTCCTACTGTAATTCGCAGACATTTGTGAAAACTTATTAATCTATCCTTGCTTAAATTAACTTCATTTCTTACTTTGCTTTCAAATTTTTCAAGAATTTTATCCACGCTTTCTGTATTGATACTCCAAGTTTTTTTATTTTTAAGTCTGTTTTCCCCTATTAAGATGCCAGCATCTATAAGTTTAATAATACTTACATCTGTTATTCCTAGTTTTTCTCGAGTTTCCTGAACATTAATTTCCCTTTTAGATTCGCTTATATACTTTTTCACACTATCTCTGTGTATTAATACTAGCTTCCGTTCTGCTTTTATGTGTACACGCGCCGGAATCACTCCTGCCTCAATTAATCCATCCAATGTAAATGGTGCAATTCTTAGTATTTCTACCACTTCATCTTTAGACAGCCATTTTCTTTCTAAGCCAAACCTCTTAGTAGTATAATTCGTTAGATATCCGCGATCCCATTTCTCAGTTAAATATTCTTCGAAAGCACTAGTTATGAATTCCAGTTGATTAGGAAATGTGTTTTTAAATTCCCCCAAGACATCCTTATGTAAAGTACCAAAATCTTTACGCAAACCTGTGAAATCACTACCTTTTGGTTGCTTTGTATAATCATCTAAAAAATTATAAAAATTTTCTTTCCAATCATAAAATAAAGCAAAAGAAGCCTGTGTAGACATAAAGATTTTTTCTGATTTTAATACTTTATCTATTTTTCTTGCAAAATACATTATTAAAAAGACAACTAACTTAAATTCTAAATTCAATAAATAATTATTTGTGTAGCTTCCTAATTCTTCTATACAATATAGTTTTGAATAAAGAAAATGTTCAACGTTTCTAATTAAATCCGTAACATTTGCTTCCTCTATTGAGCATAGATTACCACCACATCTGCAGCTACCAATCGGTATATAGCTTATATTAATTGCTTCACCACAATATGGGCATTCCTTGATAAGCGCGCAAGAATGTAAATGGCATACATTATAGATAGAAAGACTCCACAACTTGCGTATATAATTATTTTCTTTCAGGCATTTTGGACATATTTTTATTTTCCATCCATTCAATGCAAAAGAGTGGAGAAACTTATCAATAAAATTACTTGAACCTGATTCATTTACGTTTCCAAATTGGTTGTGGAAAGTTAAATCCCAAAGCATTTTATCTGGAGAACCTGTAATAGCACTTAATTTTCTTATGTTATCTTTTTGATATGATATATTTCCGACTGTGGCTATATTTTTTTTATAATTAGTAAGAATATTAGCTTCATCACAAATCCATCTCACACTTTCATAACCGTTAATAGTAGTAAGTCTAGCTATATAACCTTCTAAACTTTCATCAAATATTGGTGGAGGACTCACTAAAAGCCTAATTATATTTTCCAAATACTTCACTCCTAATTACTAATTAATATAAAAAAAACAAAAAACCAGTACCCCTGTAATTTCTTAGTTGAGTACTGGTCAAAAGACAATTTTTTATTATTCAATTTAATTATTTATTTCGCAAAAATTCCGAAACAATTCCAATAAATTATGAATATCATTCCGACGAATTATGAACAGATTCCGATAAATTATGAAAAATTACAACTACACCGCTTGTTCATTCCACTTTTTATCTGTATCAACGAAAAGAATTCCAAGCTCATGATGTTCACCGGCATAAAGTGCCCGTTGAACGAAGCGAATTTCATTGTTAATGTCGAGAACTTCTAATTTGCAAAATGCACTATTTTTTTGGATAGATTGATAAAATTCTTCAACCGTATTCACAGGTATACCGTTTACTTTTGTAATGACTTCTCCAAATTGGATGGCCATTTTTTCTGCGGGGGAAAATGGAATTACCCCCAATACAAGGAGCCCTTGCTTCCTTTTTGAAAAGTAAAATGACTGTGAATCATCAGTAACCCGATGCTGCAAGGAAATAAGTTCCCTACCAACTAATGCGAATGATACTGCGATAATTGAAATGACCGGATACCAAATACTTGCGACAGAAAGTCCTGAAATTATAATACCAAGTAAAATGACTCGTTTTCCCACAAGTGTGATTGTTTTTATTGGAAGTGCGCTCTTTACCCTGTGAAAGAATCCAATTCCAAATGGAACAAGGAATAATGAGTATGATTCCCCAGCGACCGTAAATACTGGCCACCACTCAAACTGGGTTGAGATTGCATTTCCTGGAACTAATAAGAAGATTGGTACCATCCATAATCGTTGTGCGATATGCGCCCCTACCTGTTGTCCACGTTTACTTTTAAAAAGATCAGGTGACGTTCCTTTATGGCCATTTTTCAAAATGAAAATACCCTCAACAATCATAAGCATTGCTAATAGTATGGCGAGCGCGGGTAATCCAGTTTCTTTTAAATCATCTAGCAATCTAGTAAGTGTCTCATGTTGAAATGATAGATTTGATAAAAGAATAATCGCAAAGAATGATAGTCCCATGACATATGCGGGTGAAAGCCAGCGGACTTTGCCTGTAACACTAATGATGAAAGTTGCTGCCGCGACCAGGACGATGCTGCCAAATGGAATCACAACTCCAGCAGCAATCGTAATAATTGAAATAACCAATCCTGCAACAATTCCAACTGGGAATAGTGTTCTTAGTTCATGAAGGATATCAAAGACCCGAATATGAAAAGCTCGGCGTTCCCGCTTCACCCGAAAATATCCTAGCAGTAATGTAAAACCAATTAAATAATAAAACATCGGATGAAGGAATAAGCGGCCAATTCCCTTTAAACATTCTAGTAACCATACTTCTACCATTTCTATCACCACCTATTTCCTAAGATCAATATGTACTATTCTTTATTTTACCAAAAGCTTCATGGAAAGCATACTTTGTTTTTAATGGAAATCCTCGATAATGAATTAAATAAAGAAAAAGTTAATCTTGCATGCTGGAAAAACCCCCGATATGCACGATATTCTTGTTAAATGCACGATAAAATGTCGATATGCTCGTTCCTTTGAAGTTATGCTCGAAAAGCTAACTAAATGCTTGATAATGAGGATATTTGCACGATAGTCAAACATATATGCACGATGCGACCACAGCTCCCCCTATCCTACATACTTGCACACTACACAAAACCCCCTCACACTGTTACAGCTGTGAGGGGGTTGGCATTTTTTATTCAAATAGTACTTTCATTGCGGTTTTTAATTGTTCATCATTTTTTTCATCTCGAATGGTTTCGATGATTTTGCTTTCAATAAGGCTGGCAGTTTTTTCATCAATCTTTCCTGTCTCAGATAATTTATTTGCTTTTTGGAATGCTTTTACCGCTACTTCCGTTTCCTCACTGAAATAGCCATCATCACGTCCCGGCTTGAATCCTAGACCTTTTAACATAATTTGAGCATTTTTTATATGCTCATTGTTCATATTGAGAGCAAGCTCTTTCTCAAATTGAATTGGATTAGCATAAAAATATTCTGGTTGTTTTACTTCAACTGAAGGTTCAATGCCTTTTTTATGAATCCAATTTCCGTCAGGAGTAAGCCATTTAAACATCGTTAGTTTTAAATTACTGCCATCTCCCATGTTTTTAGCTTGTTGAACAGTACCTTTACCAAAGGTTTTCTCCCCCACTATATCATAGGCGCCAGCTTCACTCATTGCACCGGCTAATATTTCTGAAGCAGAAGCACTTCCACCATCGGTAAGCACTACGATTGGATAATTCTTTTTATTTTCAAGTGAAGAGAAGAAACGTTGTTTTTCGCCTTCTCTATTTTCAATTTGAACATATGGCTTATCCTTCGTAATAAATTGTTTTAAAATATCCTCAACACTTTCTAATAATCCACCAGGATTTCCGCGGACATCTATAACGAGGCCTTCCATTTTTTTATCTTCTAATTCAGAAAGGCTTTTAATAAAATCGTCTGCCGTCTGCTCAGCAAATGAAGTGATTTCAATATAGCCGACCTTTTTACCTTTGTAATCCTTCATGGACGTATAAACTGTTTCAATCGGAATCGTATCTCTCGTCACTTTAACTTTCATTACCTCTGAAACTCCAGGACGCATCACATCAAGATTCACGACAGTTCCTTTTTCACCACGAATCTTTAGAACTGCCTCATATAAATCAAGGCCTTCAATGCTTTTATCATCGATTTTAATAATTTGATCATTTGGCTTTAAGCCAGCCTTTTCAGCTGGAGAATCTTTAAATGGTGCTACAATCGTAACCTTACCCTCGACCATACTAACCTCTGCACCAATTCCTTCGAACGAAGATTCAAGTGAATCGTTAAATTGCTCAGCTGTCTCCTTGTCCATGTATGCAGAATAAGGATCCTCTAAAGTGCTAACCATTCCTTGAATCGCACCTTCGATTAATTTCTTTTGGTCCACTTCTTCAACATAATTCGAGGAAATAAAGTTATAGGCTTGATTCAACTTTTTAAACTCATTACTTAATTCTTCTTGGTCAGTATCATCTTCATTATTAGTAGTGGATTCTGGTTGTTGTATTAGGGTCACTTCTTTATCATCATCTAATAACTGTATCCCTAAGTATGTTCCACTTGCTCCAAGTAGCATCGCTAGTACCATGTATAGTGCCACAATTTTACGGCTCACCTATTTTGCCTCCTCGTCTCTCTATCCAGTCCTTAAAACAATCGTATAAGCAGTTGTTCAAAAATTTTTAACCGAATCATTTTGAAAACACACTCTTATAATGTTTGTAGCTGACAGGTTCTTATGCATTATTCTTTGTAAGAAAAGGCACCACACATGCGTAGTGCGATGCCTTTTCAATAAACTATATGTATAGCTTGTACAGTTTATGAATAGAAAAGCGCAAGCGCTTTGAGCTAGACATTTATGCGCAAAACTTTACACTTTCTTATCCGATTATATCCCCGAAAATCCTACTATTAATTATAGAAGTTTTTAAGATGATGTAAAGTAAAAACACTTATTAGCACGAAAAAGCGATTGCGAAAAATGTCGATTAAAAAACAGCAGTATCTTTCTAAGTAACAGTGTATACTTACGTAAAAAAGGATGTGTAAGTGGAATGGCACATGATATTCGAGAATTAACGACGGTCACAGGTTGGAAGGAAGCATTTCCGGTTATGAAGCAACTTCGTACCCATTTGGATGAGGAACAGTATGTGCAATTAGTGAGTGAGATGCAGAAAAAGGGATATCGAATGTTTGCTCTCTATAAAAATGAAGCTCCAGTCGCAGTTACAGGTGTCGGCAACTTACTTAATTTATATCATGGAAATAATATGTTCGTGTACGATCTTGTAACAGATGAAGCCGGAAGATCTCAGGGATACGGTGAAATTCTATTATCCTATATTCATGATTTAGCAGTTGAATTGGGATGTGCGAATGTCGTATTATCCTCAGGACTACAGCGCACAGATGCACACCGTTTTTATGAAGATAAGATGGGATATAACCGTACAAGTTATGTATTTGTGAAAAATGTATAAAAGTAATGGGGAGCCAAAGTGCTCCCCATTTTTTAGTTTAATTCTTTAATAATTTGACCAACTAATGGATGGTCTTTTTCAAGTTTACAATAGTCTCGCAATGCTTGTTCATATCCACCTTGCTTAATTGTTTCTTGGATTTGGACGGCTTCTTCGTCCTTTTCATAATCATATCGTAATGCTGCTGCAATCCCTTTTACTAAATATAATGGCTCTTTTCCCAAAAGCTCACTGAATTGCTTTGCTGGACTAATTAAGCGGTCTGTTGGACCTAATTTACGAATTGGGGATCTGCCAACCCTTGTAACCTCGTCAGAGATAAAAGGATTTAAGAAACGTTTGATAATTTTATCAATGTATGCCATATGTGCGTCCGCATCAAATTGATATTTCTCAATTAGAACGGAACCTGATTCTTTTAGGGCTCCTTCGACGATCGAACGGACCTCTTCGTTATCCATCGCTTCTTTGATTGTTTCTAGTCCCGCCTGGTAGCCGAGATAAGCTGTAATCGCATGGCCTGTATTTACCGTAAATAGTTTTCGTTCAATAAATGGTTCCAAATCATCGACAAATGTAATTCCTTCAATTTTAGGGATCTCGCCAACAATTTTTGATTGGTCAACAACCCACTCATAGAACGGCTCTACTGCTACCATTAATTTATCTTCGTTTACTTGGTTGGGTACAATTCGATCAACTGCAGCATCAGGAAACCCAAAGGATTGATCACTTACTATTTTTTCCACATCAGACAGCTTTTCATATACCTTTTCTTTTAATAAAGTTGTACCACCAATCATATTTTCACATGCAATGATATTTAATGGCTTTTTTGAACCTTGCAATCTTTTTTGCAATCCCTTGGCAAGGACATCAGCTATAATCGGGAGTATATTTGGCCCCACTGCAGTTGTAACGAGATCAGCTTCTGCAATATGATCAATGACATCTTCCGCATTCGTTATACTATTAATCGCGAAGACATCCTTCACAACTACCTCTTCCTGATTTTCAGAAGCTAGGACAACTCGGTATTCATTTCTTTGATTCAATAAATCAACAATCTCAGTATTTACATCTACAAAACAAACTTTATAACCTGCATCATGAAGTAGCTTTCCAATAAAGCCCCTTCCAATATTTCCGGCTCCGAAGTGAACAGCTAGCATCTTAATTCACCTCGTCAAAAATTGCCAAAATCTCATCAACAGATGTCGCATTGACAATTTTCGTTACATTCTCTTCTTCGGAGCAAACAATAGCTATCTTTGATAAAATATCCAAATGCTCCCCATCTTTTCCGGCAATCCCAATCAGAAGCTTAACAATATTGCCATTTCCAAAATCGACTCCATCGGGCACTTGAATAATTGAGATACCTGACGTAATTACATACTTTTTCGCTTCTTCCGTACCATGTGGAATCGCAACATAATTCCCCATATACGTAGAAGTTAATTCTTCCCTTGCAAGCATCGCATCAATATAAGAAGCCTCTACATACCCTTTTTCAACTAGGATTTGCCCTGTTTTACGAATGGCTTCCTCTTTATTGTTCAATGTTGTATGTAATAATACATTTTCAGCAGTTAAAATTGGTGTTGTCATCTTAGACACTCCTTATTCCATCTATTTTTTCTTCAAAAAATTCTTCAAGGTGTTCAGTTAAAAAATTAATAATTTCGTTTCCATCCTTCGTTTCAAATAACCTAGTACTTTCTTCATTTTGGATGAGTAGAGAGCTTATAAAACTAAGTACCTCATTTGTTTCATCATCAACATCATGAGGAGAAAGCATTAATAAAAGGGTGTCCATTTCAATCTTCGTATCATCCATAGCATTAATTATGATTGGTTGATCGGTGCGATAGATTGTGAATATCGGTGCTAGAACTGAACTACTCTTTGTATGATATAAGCCAAGAGATGTTTCGGGTATGCCAACCCCGCCCACCTTTTCTCGCGCCAGTAATTCATCGACGACAATTAATGGATTTGTAATTAGCTTTTGTTCTGATAGTTCATTACATGCAAGTTCTAATATTGATTCAAGCAGTAAAGAATCTATTATTGGTTTTAGCTGAAATTGTTTCAAGATAGCATAAATTGCTTTGGACAGCTTTTGTATAGTATCAACTCTTGCAAGAAAGTATTTACTATCACTTGGCTTTTTACGCCTTTTTCCAGATTCTAATTCTTTATTTAAGGTAGAGGGTGTATGGTGTAAAATACTTCTAATCTTTTCTAACTCTTCCTCCGAAGGTAATGGACTTGCTAAAATATATTTACCCGGGAAATCCTTGATGGGAATTGTTGAAATGACAATATCAAATTCGTTCAGATCATAAAGCTTTAAATCAAATACAGATATATTTTTAATTTCTTTAATTGTTGGTATTTCCTTTTGTAGCTTCGAGGCAAGCATTTTCGAAGTCCCTATTCCGCTTGAGCATATAACTAATGCACTGCGATCCCACAATTCTTCTTCCTTTAATAGAGCGGATCCAAAATGCATAACTAAATAGCCAATTTCTTCTTTCGGAACCTCAAATTCAGGAAATATGCTAGCTACCCCTGATTCGATAATCGTAAATAACTCATGATAATCACTTTCTATTTTTTCAAGTAATGGATTACTAATCCCCATATTTTGTTTCATCCGATAAATTGCTGGTCTTAGATGAGCAACTAGTCCTTGATATAATGAAGAATTCTTAGATAAGTCCTGACCCTTTTTTTCACCAACATAATGGATCAGACGTTGTGCCTTAACCCCAACCTGTAAGCTATCATCCTCGAAAAAGGAATCTTTATCATTTCTAAGCTTTGCTCCCATAAGGTGCATTGTAATATAGCCGATCTCGGCATAAGGGATTTCAATTTCAAATATTTTTTCTAAATTCTTTGTGATGGTATGGGCAATTTGAAATTCCTTCGTCTCTTCCATACTTTTTAATATTTCCGGATCAAATATAATGTTTTCACCTTGTAGAATTCGCTCCACAGCTAATGCAAGATGGACAACTAATCCGATGTAGGCACTATCAGCAATTGGATAGGGTAATTCATTATTAATTTCTGCTACCAGTTCCTCAATTTTAAGCAGTTTCTTCTTATCGACTAACCCAAGAAGCCGATCTGTTACTCCAGTTGGTTTCTTTTGGAGACTTTCCTTGATGACCGAAAGAAATTCATATTCTGCAAGATTCTTTAGAAGTAAATTGCTCATCGCTCTTCTTTTCGCTGATTCGGAACCAGTAATTTCAACACCATAGCCCCTTTTTCGAATCAAATGGATGCCATATGGACGCACTTGCTCCTCAATTTTATCAAGGTCATTACTAATCGTTGCAATTGTCACATTTAAATCATTTGCTAGCGCCTGTAGCTTTACTGGATCTGTTGCCTCAAACAGAATGATCAAAATCATCGTTTGACGTTCCTCGGTCGTGTATTCACTATGTGAAAGATTAAACAGTAAAAAATAAAGCTCTTTTCTATTTTTCTCCTCGCCAATAACCTTTATCCCAACTCCGGGGCTTTTATCTAATTGGAGGCCATTTTTACGTAATAGATCTTCCACACCCTTTATGTCGCGATGAACAGTCCGAGAGCTTACTCCCATTTCTTTTGCAAGTTCCTTAACGGTCGTTCCATCCTCTCGATTTAAAAGGATTTCTAAAATCTTCCTCTCCCTCGCCGAAATATACATTTTTAATCACTCACTCCATAGTGGATTTTTCTTGTATATGTTCACCAAAGTTGTTGACATTTATTTTAAAAATACGTCTACAAAAATAATGATAGGGTGAAAAATACCTTGTGACAACTAGTTCAAAATTCATTTTCGTCATATGAATTGTTGACAAATTTTAATTAATACGTTTGAAAAAGAGTCTAGTAAACACTAGACTCTCAGACTGTAGACAAACTCGAAGATTTTCGAGTTTGCCTACAGTTTTTTTTC
>NZ_JAKTTI010000042.1 GCF_022427965.1 Fredinandcohnia quinoae
CATGCCTGCCTGTCACGCAGGAGATCGCCGGTTCGATCCCGGTCGGGACCGCCATATTTTTTGCGAATGCGAAACATATTGTTTCGTTTTTTTTTGTTGTAATAAATATTTTGGCTGGGTATCTTTCATTATGTTCAGAAAATGTATAAATCATAAAAATGGTATGTAATTGCTAATCAAAATTAATAGAGTTCCTAACGTGCATAATTAAGATTTAACATGCAAATGTCAAAAATAATGAGCATATAACAAAAGTAACGAGTAAATCTCAGGAGAAGCGTGCATATGTCATTTCTAATGTGCAAATTTCAAATATAACGAGCATAACTAGGATCTACGCATGATGTTTTCATAAAAAGTTTTAAGGTTTGGCTGATTAAAGTAACACTTTTGTACAATCCATCAAAATCATGTAAACTAAATAAATGTAGATAGGTTCCTTAGGAAAAGTCCTAAGGATTTTTTTAACCTGAATGAGTTGACGAAGAATTTGCTACATGTCGTGGTTGTCAACAATATTCCAACGGATATTCAGGTACATGTACATTTCTATATAGGAGTGGAAGGATTGTCAATCCAAGATGAATTTGATTTTATTGAACAAATAAAACCGAAAAAAATATATCAATCTAGTCTCATTGAAGGAATTGGGGATGATGCAGCACTTATTCACCAAAAGCCTGAGATGGAACAAATCATTTGTATGGACACAATGGTGGAAGGTATACATTTTACAACAGCTACAATGTCTCCTTATCAGATTGGCTACAAAGCATTAGCTGTTAATATTAGTGATATTGCCGCAATGGGGGGAATTCCTACCTTTTATCTCGTATCTATTGCGATACCAAAATGTTGGGATGAACAAGAGTTGTTATCGATTTATGATGGAATGGCTATGCTAGCAAATAAGTATAAAATGGATTTAATTGGTGGGGATACCGTTTCTACGGCAGACTGTTTAACTATAACTGTCACTGTAATAGGTGAAATTGAAAAGGATAAACACCTTTTGCGTAGTAATGCTAAGCCTGGAGATATTGTCTTTGTAACAGGAACTGTGGGGGATTCTGCGGCAGGGTTAGATGTGTTATTACATAATGAAGATAAGGTTTTTAGTGAAACAGAAAAGATCTTGGTTTATAAACATCAATTTCCCCAACCGAGAGTTGAAATTGGTAGAATGTTAGCAGCATTACCAAGAGTATCACTTAATGATATTAGTGATGGAATTGCAAGTGAGGCAAATGAGATTGCAAAAGCAAGTCAAGTGGTCTTTTCAATTGATGAAGATTGCCTCCCACTAAGTAAAGCTATTAGAGAATATAATAATAGTCGTTCAATCGAGTGGGCGCTGTATGGTGGAGAAGATTTTGAATTAATCGGTACAATGCCAAAATCAGATTGGGAAAATATATACAAACAGTGTGATGAAAAAGGCTTCATAATTACGAAGATTGGTACTGTCTCTGAAGGACCTCAGAAGGTATTATTAAATAAAAAAGATAAAAGTTATATTCTTGATAAGAAGGGGTATAACCACTTTAAGGTGGAAACGAAATGAAAAACTATGAATTAATCACATATTCACCTGAAGAAACTTGGGAAATATCTTATAAACTTGCTGAGCAATTGCAGCCAGGTGATGTTTTGACACTAGAGGGAGATCTTGGGGCTGGGAAGACGACTTTTACAAAAGGATTAGCAAAAGGTCTCGGGATAACGAGAACAGTTAATAGCCCAACTTTTACAATCATAAAAGAATATCATGGACGTCTTCCACTGTACCATATGGATGTGTATAGATTGGAAAATAGTTGTGAAGATTTAGGATTTGATGAATATTTTGAGGGAGAGGGAGTTACGGTTGTTGAATGGTCTCATTTAATTGAGGAGCAGCTTCCCGTAAATAGACTTGTTATTACCATTCAGAATCAAGGTGAAACGACCCGAAAAATAAATGTTCAACCAATTGGGGAACGGTATCATCAATTATGTGAGGAGTTATTTGGATAATGAAGGTATTATCAATAGATACATCAAATAATGTGATGGGAATAGGCTTGCTTGATGGTGAAAAGGTAGTAGGGGAAATCATTACAAACCTCGCAAAAAACCACTCTATCCGTGTTATGCCAGCAATTGAACAGCTTTTACTTGAATGTGGTTTAAAAGTGAATGAGTTAGATAAAATTGTCGTAGCAAAAGGACCTGGGTCGTATACAGGTGTGAGAATAGGAGTGACGATTGCAAAGTCGCTTGCCTGGGCACTTAATATTCCGCTGGTTGGGATATCAAGTCTAGAGGCACTTGCTGCAAACGGGAGATTCTTCAATGGATTCATTTCTCCGATTTTTGATGCGAGGAGAGGCCAAGTATATACTGGACTTTACGCGTATACGGATGGAAGGCTCATTTGTAAAAAAGAAGATAAAATTTTACTTTTAGTTGATTGGCTGAATGAGTTAAGGGAAAGTGCAACTCCTACTTTATTTTTAGGTAATGACTTACCCATTCATCAAGAAATCATCCAAAACGAACTTGGTGAACTGGCTACATTTGCAGCTTATACAGATTGGAATCCTAGACCAGGAGAGCTTGCAATGCTTGGAATGAACAAGGAAGCAGAGGATGTTCATACATTTGTTCCTAATTACATCCGTTTGGCGGAAGCAGAAGCTAATTGGATAGCGAAGAGGCAAGGGTAAGATGGGGGAAATGATGACAAGATCAATTTTATTTCGTTTTATGACATTGGATGATATTGATGGTGTCGTGGAAGTTGAGAATACATCATTTACGGTACCGTGGAGTAAGGAAGCTTTTTATAATGAATTGCTGCATAATCAGTTTGCGAAATATATTGTTATGACAGATGGTGATCGGATTATCGGCTATTGTGGTATGTGGTTAATTGTTGATGAAGCACATATCACCAATATAGCTGTACTCCCTGAATATCGGGGAATGAAGCTGGGTGAAGCTTTGTTAATGCAAGCTAAAATATTAGCGATGCAGCATCGTGCGATAACGATGACACTTGAGGTCCGTGTATCAAATATTGTTGCTCAATCGCTATACAAAAAACTTGGATTTCAGGCCGGTGGCATTAGGAAAAATTATTACACAGATAATCAAGAGGATGCTTTAGTTATGTGGGTGAATTTAAATGAGTAATGACCAAATAATAATGGGAATTGAAACGAGCTGTGATGAAACCGCAGTAGCAATTGTTCGAAATGGTAGGGAGATTTTATCAAATGTGGTTGCTTCACAGATCGAGAGTCATAAACGTTTTGGGGGAGTCGTTCCTGAAATAGCTTCAAGGCACCATGTTGAGGAAATCACAATTGTGCTTGAAGAGGCAATGAAGCAAGCAAATGTCACATTCGAAGATATTGATGCAATCGCAGTAACAGAGGGGCCAGGGCTTGTTGGAGCATTATTGATTGGTGTGAATGCAGCGAAGGCGGTTGCTTTTGCACATAATATACCACTTGTTGGTGTTCATCATATTGCTGGACATATCTATGCAAATCGTTTGATTGAGGAACTAGAGTTTCCCCTACTATCACTCGTTGTTTCAGGCGGACATACAGAGCTTGTGTATATGGAAGAGCATGGAACATTTCAAGTGATTGGAGAAACAAGAGATGATGCTGCAGGAGAGGCCTATGATAAAGTAGCTAGAACACTTAATCTGCCATATCCAGGAGGACCTCATATTGATAGGCTTGCACATGAAGGTGAACCAACCATTAGCCTTCCACGTGCATGGCTTGAGGAAGATTCATATGATTTTAGCTTTAGTGGATTAAAATCAGCCGTAATTAACACACTTCATAATGCAGAGCAACGTGGAGAGATTATTGAGCCGGAAAATCTTGCTGCAAGCTTCCAGGCAAGTGTGATTGATGTACTCGTAACGAAGACAGTGAAGGCAGCGAAGGAATATAAGGTAAAAGAGGTATTATTAGCTGGAGGGGTTGCAGCTAATAAGGGCTTGCGATATGCCTTAGAGAATCGATTCTCCGATATGGAAGGTGTAAAGTTAATCATACCGCCACTATCACTTTGTACGGATAATGCAGCAATGATAGCAGCTATCGGCAGCATTATGTATGAAAAAGGGAAGCGTTCTACTCTTGCTTTGAATGCAAACCCAGGCTTGGATATTGAAAAATAGTAAAGTGTAAAAAGGAGTCCTTACATCCGATGTAAGGGCTCCTTTTGTTGATAAATTATCCACAAGTTCTTAACAATTGTGGAAAACCTCTGAAATGCTATATAGAATAAAAAAGTATTATGTGGATATAGAATGTGGATAACTTTATGAAAAAATGTGGATAATGTGGATAAAACAGTTGATAACTTTTTGAATTGTGGAAAAGTATTTGAAAATAGGGGATTAATCCTAGGTCTTTTGATATAAAAAGCCCCCACCTTTTAAAAAAAGGGTGGGGATAACTTTGTGGAAAAATTAATCCGTACTAACAAGTAGGAAACCCCAATCAGTTTGAAGTTTCTCTTTATCCGCTTATTTCATGTAGGGATTCCCATTCTTCCATGAGAATGTCTAGTTTATCCGATAATTGCTTGTTATTATCATTGATTTGTTGTACTTTTTCGTGATCCTGATAAACCTCTGGGTCACATAGGAATTGTTCATTTTCTTCAAGTTTTTCTTCAATCGAGGATATCTCAAGTTCAATTTCTTCAATTCTTCGCTTTCGTTGACGCTCAAGTTTTTTTGCTTCTTTATCCTGCTCGTATGAAGTTTTCTCTTGGATAGTGACTTTTTGCTTCGTATTCAGCTCTTTTTGTTCAAGCTGTGCAAGCTCAATCATTTCATTCTTTTTTTCAAGGTAATAATCGTAATCTCCAAGGAATTCTGTTAAGCCATCTGTGGATAACTCAAATACCTTAGTTGCAATTCTGTTAATAAAATAGCGGTCGTGTGATACGAATAAAATTGTACCAGGATAGTCGACTAGTGCATTTTCCAAAACTTCTTTGCTATCTAGGTCAAGATGGTTTGTAGGTTCATCTAGAATGAGAAAATTGGACCGTTCTAGCATAAGTTTTGCCAATGCAAGCCGTGCCTTCTCCCCACCACTTAATGTTGAAACAGTTTTTAGGACGTCATCCCCTGTGAAAAGGAAATTGCCAAGTACTGTACGAATTTCCTTTTCGGGCTTAAGGGGGTACTCATCCCATAATTCATTTAATACACGTTTATTTGATGTTAAATTAGCCTGCTGTTGATCATAGTAACCAATTGTTACATGAGATCCATAGTGAAAGTTTCCTTCAACCGATTGAAGTCGATTAATGATTGCTTTTAAAAGGGTGGATTTCCCGATTCCATTCGGACCAACAAGCGCGATACTGTCTTCTCGATAGATGGAGAAATTGATATTCTTAATTATTGGATCCTGATTTTCATAAGCAACTGAAATATTTTTGGCGCTTAAGACATCATTTCCACTTTGTCGATCAATTTCAAATTTGAAAGATGCTGATTTTTCATCACCGAGTGGTCGATCCATTAATTCCATACGCTGAAGTTGTTTTCGTCTACTTTGAGCTCGTTTCGTTGTGGATGCTCTTACTAAGTTTCGGGCGATAAAATCCTTTAGTTTTTCAACTTCATCCTGTTGTTTTTCATATTTTTTAAGCTCGATTTCATAGTTTTCAGCTTTCAGCTTTAAATAGTTACTATAATTCCCTACAAATTTGGTTGATGATTTTCTTTCGATTTCATAAACTTGATTGACTACTTTATCAAGAAAATAGCGATCATGGGAGACAATTAGAAGTGCCCCTGGATAGCCTTGCAAATACTGTTCAAGCCAAGTGAGAGTGCTAATGTCTAAGTGGTTTGTAGGCTCGTCCAAGATTAGCAAGTCAGGCTTTGTTAATAAAAGCTTACATAGGGCTAGTCGTGTCTTTTGACCACCACTCAAGCTAGAAATTGACGTGTTATAGTCGAATTCAGAGAAATTAAACCCGTGTAAAATGGAACGAATATCAGCTTCGTATTGGTAGCCACCTTGTTCCTTAAATGTGACTTGAAGATGGTCGTATTCTGCAAGTAGCTTTTCATAATCAGTAGGGTTATGAAATGCAGAAGGATCTCCCATTTTAATTTCAAGTTCGCGTAAATTTGCTTCTAGTTTGCGTAGTGGAGCAAAAACAGTAAGCATCTCCTCCCAAATTGAAAGATTTGATTCAAGTCCGGTATCTTGAGCTAAATAGTCAATAGTGACACTTTTAGGTTTGATGATTTCTCCGCTATCATATGATAATTGGCCAGAAATCATTTTTAATAAAGTTGATTTTCCGGCTCCATTTCGTCCTACGAGAGCAATTCTATCTTTGGATTGTACTTCTAGTTTTATATTCGATAAAATAAGATCAGCACCAAAATATTTTTTTAGCTGATTTACTTGTAATAGTATCATGTAATTCACCTCTAGTTTCCTATATGTAGTGTATCTTATCTTAACTAGAGAGGGCAACAATGATATTGTTCACAGATGTGCCAAAGACAGATGTGATAAAATAGTGTATAGTTAATTTCATTCAAGGTATATTTGATTTACGAAAGGGGTATTTTGATGTCTTCTTTTACCCATTTTAATGAACAGGGCCGGGCAAAAATGGTCGATATTACAGATAAGTTAGAGACTGTACGTACAGCGATTGCGATAACAAGTGTGACTGTTAATAAGCAAATATATGAGAAAATCAAGAATAATGAAATTGGAAAAGGTGATGTTTTGGCAGTTGCTCAAGTAGCAGGAATTATGGCCGCAAAAAAAACATCTGACATTATTCCAATGTGTCATCCTCTATCATTAAGAGGTGTTGATATTTCATTTTCATGGTTGATTCAAAATGAAGAGTATAAGTTAGAAATCACGGTTTCTGTCAAAACAAAGGGTAGTACTGGGGTTGAGATGGAGGCATTAACAGCAGCTTCTGTAAGTGCATTGACCGTATATGATATGTGTAAGGCTGTTGATAAAGGAATGATTATTGGTCCTACCTATTTAGAAGAAAAAACAGGTGGGAAGAATGGAGATTTTAGACGGGAAGACATGTAGTGACAGTTCAAGACGATAGGGTTTTGAACAATCTATATAGTTCCGATATGCGGGGGATGTAAATTGAATCTTGATCAATCAAAAATACCACAAGCAACTGCAAAAAGATTACCACTCTATTATCGTTTTTTAAAAAATTTGCATGCATCTGGTAAACAAAGGGTGTCATCTGCTGAATTAAGTGAAGCTGTGAAGGTAGATTCAGCTACGATAAGACGTGACTTTTCCTATTTTGGAGCCTTAGGAAAAAAAGGGTATGGTTATAATGTTGATTATTTGTTAACCTTTTTCCGAAAGACTCTTGATCAAGATGAGATAACGAAGGTTACGTTGATAGGCGTTGGAAATTTAGGGACAGCTTTTTTACATTATAACTTTTCAAAAAATAATAATACAAAAATTGAGATAGCGTTTGATGTAGATTATAATAAGGTTGGCTCTGATATTGGAGGAGTTAGTGTCTGTCATTTAGATGACTTAGAAAAAGAGTTACCTGAAGATGTGACAGTTGCGATTCTGACGGTTCCTGTTGGAGCAGCACAATCGATAACTGATCGATTAGTAAGTCGTGGTATAAAAGGTATATTAAATTTCACACCAGCTAGAATAAATGTTCCTGATGATATTCGGGTACACCACATTGATTTGGCAGTAGAGCTTCAATCGCTAGTCTATTTTTTAAAGCATTATCCAAGTGAGTAAATAGAAAAAATAGTTTAATCTTAAGGAGGTGACTGGTATGGGTCTTGGAGCAGGCAGCATCGCTTTAATCGTTATTGCAGCATTATTAATCTTTGGACCTAGCAAATTGCCACAATTGGGCAAGGCAGCAGGTAATACATTACGTGAATTCAAAAATGCAACAAAAGGTTTAGCTGATGATGATGAGGATGTTAAAAAGAAAGATACTGATGTGAAGTAATGATAGGATGAATCTCATGAACATGAATGATAATGAAATGTCCGTCTTCGATCATATAGGGGAATTAAGAAAACGACTGATCTATGTAGTCGTTTTCTTCTTAATTGTATTTGTCGCTAGCTTATTTTTTGCAGAGCATTTGATCCTTTACTTACAAAATGCTAGAGAAGCAAAAGAGTTAACGATGAATGCATTCCGTATTACTGATCCGATTAAAATATATATGCAATTTGCCTTTATTATTGCATTAGTAATAACTTCGCCTTTTTTACTGTATCAGCTATGGGCATTTATTAGCCCAGGCTTGTATGAAAAAGAGAGAAAGGTTACATTGAGCTATATTCCTGTTTCAGTGATTCTTTTTTTAATAGGGATATCTTTCTCTTATTTTATACTATTTCCATTTGTTGTGAAATTTATGGGAGGACTAGCAGAGAGGCTGGCTATTAACCAGGTTATTGGAATAAATGAATATTTTCAGTTCTTGTTACAGTTAACGTTGCCATTTGGTTTTCTATTTCAGTTGCCAGTTGTAATCATGTTCCTAACAAGGTTAGGAATCATTACACCGATGTTCCTGTCCAAAAGTCGGAAGTATGCCTATTTTATCCTATTAGTCGTCGCTGGGTTGATTACACCCCCAGAACTAATTTCACATATGATGGTGTCGGTTCCGTTATTTGGACTATACGAGGTTAGTATTATTGTGTCGAAACGCGCATACCGAAAAGTGCTTAAGGCAGAAATGGAAGCAAATAATATTGGATAAGAAAATAACCTCCAAAAGCGGAGGTTATTTTTTCGTCATTTTTTTAATTTTACCGTGTAATGCAAACATTCGGATTGCTACCCCAAAGTCAAACGTTGCAACAAGTATGATGAGGATTGTGGAAAAGTTCCAAATGGTTTCTTTCGCACTATTTATCGCGATATACGTGAATAAAATCCCCATCATTGAATAGATGATTCCCATGAAAAAGGGTGATGTTCTTCGCATAAACTAAAATCCTCCAATAAACGTTTGCCGTAAATTTTCCGTCTCTTTTAAAATTCTCTCAATATCATCTGCAAAAATAGTTTGCATAACCACGACAAACGTATTCATGGCAACATGCGCACATATAGGAACAATGATTCTTTTCGTGTGCACATATAAGAATGCAAAGGTAAAGCCCATTGCTGTATATAATAGAATGTGTGAAAAGTCCATGTGAACAACAGCAAAGACCAGTGAACTAAGTAATCCAGCGATGAAAAAGTTAAATCGTTTATATAGAGCACCAAAAATAATTTGACGGAAAACAATTTCCTCTAAAATTGGACCAATTACGGATACAACGATGATTAAAAAAGGAACTGATTTGACGAGAGCCATTATATTTTGTGTATTTTCGGATCCTGCTTCAATTCCAAAAAGATGAATTTCAATATTAGCTGCAATAATTTGTGCTGCAAAGGCCATAAAAACCCCAGCTATAGCCCAACCAAATGCTTCCCATTTCGTAGAACGCTTAGGATTCTGGCGTCTTTCTTTCATATCCTGACGTAGTAGGTAAAGTACAATCGGTAATGCAGCAACAAAACTAATAATTGTCCAATAGGCAATGATCAAATTTTCTGCATCAGTCGCTTTTAAACCATCACCAACACCAAGCTTCATTAAAAGAGGGAATCCTAAAACACCAGATAACTGCATAAGTACATAGGTTAAAATGACATACCAATAACGTGCTTTCAATATGATTGACTCCTTATCTATAACTATCTTGTCATGTTTTGTATTGTACCATATATTCGGTTACTTCAATTAGTATTATGCAATTTGGATATTTCATAGAAAAAATTAAGAATGTGGTTTATTTTTCCACCCATTGGCATAGTCTACATAAGTAGGACAATTTTTGCTTGTATTAATTTTTAATTTTTTATTGCGAAATACTTGCAAAAAAAATTAAGATTATTTAATATAATAATTGTGTTAGCACTCAAGTGATTCGAGTGCTAATAAATAACCAAAAATAACTAAATTAAATGATTTGAGGAGGTTGTTTCACTTGTTAAGACCATTAGGTGATCGCGTTGTTATTGAACTAGTTGAATCAGAGGAAAAGACTGCAAGTGGTATCGTATTACCAGATTCTGCGAAGGAAAAGCCTCAAGAAGGTAAAGTAGTTGCTGTTGGTACTGGTCGAGTACTAGATAGTGGTGAAAAAGTAGCATTAGAGGTTACTGTAGGTGATCGCATCATCTTCTCAAAATATGCTGGTACTGAAGTGAAATACGAAGGTACAGAATACTTAGTTTTACGTGAAAGTGACATTCTAGCTGTTATCGGTTAATACCGTACAGCCCTATATCATAATAAAGCTCGATTGAATATTTAGAGGAGGTTTTTTAACATGGCTAAAGAAATTAAATTTAGTGAAGAAGCTCGTCGTTCAATGCTACGTGGTGTGGATGCCCTAGCAAACGCTGTTAAAGTAACTCTTGGACCAAAAGGACGTAACGTGGTTCTTGAGAAAAAATTCGGTTCACCACTTATTACAAATGACGGTGTAACAATCGCAAAAGAAATCGAATTAGAAGATGCATTCGAAAATATGGGTGCTAAACTAGTAGCTGAAGTAGCTAGCAAAACAAACGATGTAGCTGGTGACGGTACAACTACTGCAACTGTTCTTGCTCAAGCAATGATTCGTGAAGGCTTGAAAAACGTAACTGCTGGTGCAAACCCAATGGTCGTTCGTAAAGGGATTGAAAAAGCTGTTACTGTAGCAGTTGAAGAATTAAAAGCAATTTCTAAACCTATCGAAGGTAAAGAATCGATTTCACAAGTTGCTGCAATTTCTGCAGATGACAAAGAAGTTGGCCAACTAATCGCTGAAGCAATGGAGCGCGTTGGTAACGATGGAGTTATCACAATTGAAGAATCAAAAGGCTTCACAACTGAACTAGATGTTGTAGAAGGTATGCAATTTGACCGTGGATATGCATCAGCATACATGGTAACTGATACAGATAAAATGGAAGCAGTTCTTGAAAATCCATATGTCTTAATTACAGACAAAAAGATTTCTAGCATTCAAGAAATCCTGCCATTATTAGAGCAAGTGGTTCAACAAGGCAAACCATTGTTACTAATTGCTGAAGATGTTGAAGGTGAAGCATTATCTACATTAGTAGTGAATAAGCTTCGTGGAACGTTCAATGCAGTAGCTGTTAAAGCTCCTGGATTTGGTGACCGTCGTAAAGCAATGCTTGAAGACATCGCAATCCTAACTGGTGGAGAAGTAATTACTGAAGAATTAGGCTTAGACCTTAAATCTGCAGACATTTCACAATTAGGTCGTGCATCTAAAATCGTGGTAACAAAAGAAAATACAACAATCGTTGAAGGTGCAGGCGAGTCTGATAAAATTGCTGCTCGTGTAAACCAAATTCGTGCTCAAATGGAAGAAACAACTTCTGAGTTCGATAAAGAAAAATTACAAGAGCGCCTAGCTAAATTAGCTGGTGGAGTTGCAGTAATCAAAGTTGGTGCTGCTACTGAAACTGAATTAAAAGAACGTAAACTACGTATCGAAGACGCTCTTAACTCAACTCGTGCTGCTGTTGAAGAAGGTATCGTTTCAGGTGGTGGTACTGCCCTTGTAAATGTATACAACAAAGTAGCAGAGTTAAAATTAGAGGGCGACGAAGCAACTGGTGTGAACATCGTACTTCGTGCTCTTGAAGAGCCAGTTCGTCAAATCGCTCACAACGCTGGTCTTGAAGGATCTGTCGTTGTAGAACGCTTGAAAAACGAAGCACTTGGAGTTGGCTTCAACGCAGCATCTGGCGTATGGGTAAACATGTTCGAAGCTGGAATCGTTGACCCAACTAAAGTTACTCGTTCAGCACTTCAAAACGCAGCATCTGTTTCAGCTATGTTCCTAACAACTGAAGCAGTAGTAGCTGACATTAAAGAAGATGCACCTGCAATGCCCGATATGAGTGGCATGGGCGGAATGGGTGGAATGATGTAATCTGCCCCTCAAACCCTTGATATGAATGGGTTTTGTGGTAGGATGAGAGTGGTTTGCTAACATTGAGGTTTTTAACGGAGGCTTCTCATAAGTTCACTGAACTTTTTGGGAGGCTTCTTTTTTCATTTCATGGGTGACGTGGAGTGTTCCTCTTTAGGAGAGCGCAAACTCATCCTCTGAAAATGCGCCCAATTGTTGAAGATCGATATTAAAGTACATACTTCGAATCTCTAACTTTAAGTTCAATTCGTTTTTTTGTCTACCAATTAATTAAAATGATATATACTAGCGCTACAGTTGATAATGCTATGATGACTGTCAACCATCCAATCTTCACCCTACCTAAAAAACGATCAATAATAAAGAATAAGATAGCAGAACCAAGACCAAAAACTTGTAATATTGCTCCGCAGCCGCAATGTAATATGAAGGAGGTAACTTCACTTGTATAAGCTCTTTTAGCAAGCTTCCTACTAAGCCAGTCACTAAAGAAGGAAGCAAGAACTCCGTATGTAATTACAATTATCAAGTTTAAATAAAATAAATTGAAATATAAATTAAAAAATCGGTTCACTTCGAAGTCACCAAGTACTGAAAAGATAAGTGCAAATAGCAAACTACTAAGAATAGCAGTTAATATTTTTCTCTTAAAAATAATAGCAATTTCCTCCTCTCATTTTGCGAAAATAAACAACATGTAACTTATAATATTCGTCGAGGCATATACTCGAAACACTTTTAATTATACTCCATATATTGTCGATGCCCATCCTATCGAGCAAAAATAAACTCGTTGTCTTGATAAATAGGTCTATTATTTAATTTAATTTCATTTTGTTTAAGCCGATGCTTCTTTAACATATTGATTAGCATTTCATCAGATTTTAATTGAATGCACAGACTTTAAAGCATTCTCGAACCCACAATTCCATCGAAAATAGGTTAAAAAGCATATTTCAAGTGATAATACGAAAAAGAGAAAGTCTTAAAGGACTTTCCCTTTCATCGATTAAAGTACCTCTCCTTTAACCTGTTTTGTATAGAAAAAGCGAACAATGAAAAAGTACAGTACTTGGATGACAAAGAAGACAGAAAGGACGGTAGCTGATTCCTTTACGAGACTAAAGTCGAATAGGTGAGATAAGGCGGTAAGTGCCACTGCACCATGAAAAATGGCAACAATGATGGGTGCAAAGAAAAGAATCATTGTCTGTCTGCTAAGAATTTTCTTTAATTCCTTTTCTGTTAATCCCATCTTGGCAATAGACTTGAACTTTTGCTTATCTTCTTCTAAATCCATGTATAAACGGAAATATAGGAAGCTGCCTGCCGATACAAAGAAGACAATACCGATAAATAATCCAACAAACATAAGAGATGCATACTGTTTCTTCATAACATAGACCGTATATTCAGTAGGGTTAAACTGGTAATCGTTCAACTGGGGATAGAGCTCTTCTGAAACAGCAAAAATTCTTTCTTCCCCATCCGTTACTTGCCAAGCATAAAAACTCATCTTATAAATTGCTAACGGAAGGTCTTCATAGTCGTGATCAGAAATAACATAATAAGAGAACCTGTTAGGTAAGGCTTTCGAGATTAGAACCTCTTGTGGCTGCAAGCTAGTTCCTGAATTTAGCTCCACCGTTTGCTTCATCAGTGCTTCTGTCTCACTAAGGGATGAATCTGGATACTCGACTACAAATAATTGTCCTTCTTCAACCTCAATGCTATCTTCACCGATAAGCTTAGCGAAGCGGTTAAAGTCAGATTCCTTTGCAATTAAGGTCCAACCTGTTGACATTTCATATTCGGTCCACTTCATATGCTCAGAGTTGGCTTTAACCTTTTCTTTTTGCAAGGTTTCATTAATGAGTTGTACATCATGCTCTTCATTTTTTCCGTAGGACTCATATGAAAATGTATAAGGATCTGTTTTTGTGGACTCTGATATAAACGCAGATTGAAATCCGTACAAAGTTCCGATTGCACTGAAAGCGACTGTCGAAACCATTGCTACCATGAAGAAAGTTCGTGCATTATCCTTCATTCGAAAAGAAAGATCTGAAAATAGGATCATATTGGTTTTTTTCCAAAAAAACTTTTCCTTTGTTTTTAAACGGTTGATGATAAATACACTTAATTGCGTAAAAAACAAATACGTGCCAATCGTCACAACAATAATAACAGGTAGCATGACCGCAATTACCGCATCTCCTTCTGCTACCAATGCAGTACCATAACCGGCTGCCAGTAAAATAGTGGCAAGAAGTGTTAAGATGATGTTTGCTTTTGGTTCACCTTTGGATATTTTATTCCCTTTGATTAGGGTAATGAGCTTATTGCTTCGTAAAATATAGGAAACAAATAAAGAAATAAAGAAAAACAAAGCGATAAAAGCAACAAATGTCAGGAGAATGGCTTGTAATGGAATATAAAAATTCAGTTTGTCATTAAGAAGTAGAACATTTTCAGCTATCAAAAGAATAGCTTTGGCAAAAACGAGTCCAAGCACAATCCCACTGATGGTTGCAAATAATCCAATGACCATGTTTTCCAAAAATACCATCGAACGAATTTGCTTCATGGACATTCCCTGCATCATTAACAGTCCGAATTCCTTCTTTCGTGATTGTAAAAAAGAACTCATGGAGTACAGGATAAAGAAAAATGAAAAAACAAAAATGATGATAGATGATACGTTCATACCTGTAGTGACGTTTTCGTTCAACGTGTCACCGGTTAGAGCTGGATGAAATGAAAAAATAGAAAAGGTGAAGAAGACCATTACCATAAACATACTGCTTAAGAAATAGGCTGCATATAAACGCTTATTTCGAAGAACGTTATTAAACGCGAATTTGCGAAAGGTCATGTCCATCCCCTCCCATTAAAGAAAGTGTATCGATAATCTTTTGGAAAAAGGCTTGGCGATTATCACCGCGATGAATTTCTGAATAAAATCTCCCATCACGGATAAAGACGACTCGATTACAGTAGCTTGCTGCTTGAGGATCATGAGTTACCAGCATCATAGTTGTTTGCCTTTTTTGATTAATTTCTTGAAGCATCCCCATAACGTCCTTTGAAGATTTGGAATCAAGATTTCCTGTAGGTTCGTCAGCAAGAAGCAGCTTTGGTGAATGGATCATTGCTCTGGCGACAGCTGCTCTTTGCGCTTGTCCACCGGAAATTTCGTATGTTCTTTTATTTAGAATTGCTGTGATTCCTAGTATTTCAGCAATTTCTGCTGCTTTTCTTTTCATCTCTGATACTGCTTTCCCATCCAATGTTAGGGGGAGAACAATATTCTCTTCTACTGTTAAAGTGTGTAGTAGATTAAACTCCTGAAAGACAAAGCCTAACTCACGACGGCGAAATTCAGCTAATTTGTCTTTTTTCAGTTTATGTGGGTTCTTTCCGTTGATTAATATTTCACCAGTTGTCGGTTCATCGATAGTGGCAATCATATTAAGTAAGGTTGTCTTGCCACTTCCTGAAGGACCCATAATTCCGACAAATTCTCCTTCTTCAATCTTCAAATTTATATCCGTTAACGCTCGGTAGGCGACTTTACCCTCATAAATTTTACTGACTTGCTTTACATTTAGCATCACAAGATCTCCTTTCACTGCTTTTGATCTGTGATTAGTATATCTTTTATTTCATGAATGAAGAAATCGATTATTCTTTCACTTTTCTTACGGGGCTGTAAGGTTTTGTGTTTCTGAAAAAATAATACGAAACGTGGTTCCTTCACCAACTGTTGAATCAAACTCTATACGATGACCGAGATGCTCTGCTGCTTCTTTTGTTAAATAGAGTCCCATACCAGTAGATTCTCTAAATTTCCGCCCGTTTTCTCCTGTGAAAAAAGGTGCGAAGACCCGCTTTAAATCTGTATTAGGAATGCCAACACCGTAGTCTTTTACTTCTAATACTGCTTCATTTTCCTTTTCATAAAGTAATAAGAGGATATGGCTGCTTTTCCCTGCTGAGTATTTCACTGCATTACTGATTAGCTGTGTAAGCATAAAGTATATCCATTTCTCATCTGATTCAACTATAAGTTCCTTTTTTATTTGAAGCTTCGGATACACTTTGTTTCTTATATAAAAGCGTTTATACTCTCCATTCGCCTCATGGATAATTCTCGATAAGTATACAGGTTTAATATGAAAATCTTGTTCAATTGAACGGAGACGCGACATATAAAGAACTGTGTTCAAGCCTGTTTTCATTCGGTCTGTTTCTTCACGAATATTAGAAGAATCTGGTTCATCCAGGCTTTGGGCAGATAGTTCAATGACCGACAGGGGAGTTTTCATTTGATGAACCCAATGATCCATGAATTTCAGATGCTCCTCTTGAGCAGACTCCAACTTTTTTATTTGTGTTTGATAATGCTTATATTGTTCCCTTAATAAGGCTTGAAGTGCTTCGGATACAGGAATTTGCTCTGTTTCTTGAAAAGACTCATCTAATGATTCAAGGGGTTGACTAAGACGTCTATAAAATTGGCGACGACTAAAATATTGATAGAAAAGGTAGCATCCAAAAGTAAAAAAGCCAAGTAATATCCCATACAAAGCTGGTTTTAGCCGGTGATATCCATCCAGCCAATAAATAGTAAAAATAACGGCAAACTGAATAAGCTGTATGAAAATTAATAAGAAATGCTCTCTGAAGAATAATTTCATTGTTGGTCCGCTTCCTGCCATATGACGTTAAGTCGATAGCCAGCACCTCTTACGGTCTCAATGGCACCTTTAATACCAATGGATTCAAATTTTTTTCTGACTCGAGTCATATTAACATTCAGGGTGTTTTCATCCACATAGGCCTGCTCATCCCAGAGCTTTTCAAGTAGATCTTCGCGCCCAGCAACTCGCGGATAACGTTCCATCAAGTACTCAATGATATCCGCTTCATTCTTGGATAACGTAGTGGTTTGATTCTTAAAATTTAATTCTAGTCTCTCAGGAAATAACTGGAGCCCTTTTGTCTCTAACACACGCTCAACTGCTTGATTAGCATATTCCCCATACGCACGGCGAAGCTGACTGCGTACCTTGGCCATGACAACTTCCGGATGAAAGGGTTTTGTAATAAAATCATCGCCGCCATTTTCTAGTGCCATCACTTGGTCCATCTCACCAATTCGGGCTGAAATAAAGATCACGGGACATATTGATTCTATACGAATTTGTCTGCACCAATAATAGCCGTCAAAGCTAGGAAGATTAATATCTAAAAGCACAAGGTCTGGTTTGTGTTCATGAAAGGTCTCCATAACGTTCTCGAAATCTATTGCTTTGATGGTTACGTAACCGTATTTATTGATATAGGATTCTAGATGCTCTGCAATCTTCGGGTCATCTTCAACAATCATAATCTTTTGCATAGTCTCTCTCCTTTACTTAGAAACATTATGACATAGATTGGAAAACACCACCAACCTTACAGTGCTGTAAGCGAATTGTAAGTAGAATCAATTTCTCTCCCATCTTTGTTTTTATAGAATGTGAATAGAAGTAAAATTAATTAGAAGGCGGGATATGAATGAAAAAGTGGGTTATTATTATCACGTGTATAGTTATATTGGGTATTGGTGGGAGTGTGTACTTAGAAAACACAACGAGTGGGCTAAAGCCAACAATTGAAGGGTTATTTGAGAGTGAATATAAGCCTCATTATGTAAAGACTGAATCAGACAATTATAAAAAGCTTTGGAATGGAAAATATCGCTATACATTTACCGGCTACGCTGAGGATGGCCAGAAACAAGAAATTGTCAGAGTCATTGATAGAGAACTACGCTCAGATGCATATTTAAGAATGTATGCAGAAGGTAGCCTAGGGAAATTCTGGGAGGAAGTTCAAAAGGATGAGATACCAGAAAAGGCATTATCTAAGCTCAAATAATGAAGCTCTTTTAAGAATTTGCATATTAGGGTGATGCTACTGTGCAAACAAAAAAAGGACTACACAATTTTGATCTGAACCTCAAAAATTAGACACAGGATTTAGGTAGCTACTTTGGTGTGAGTTCGGTATTGCACCGAACTCATGCCTCTCTACTATTTTCATGTTCTTGCATATTAAAAAAAGAATATGTTAGGGGCTTTTTATATGGATTGAAAAGAGATCATATAGAATTATGCCTAATATCAACTATCATATTAATATCGAGGATATAGGAAAATACAAATAATGAATTTTTTATCAAAGCCTTCGCACATCAAGGTGTAAGGCTTGTCTTTTTAGTTTCACTAATTGGTATAATTATAAATGGAACACCAGTTAGGTTTAGTAGTGTCCTTTTAATGGATTTTATTCTTCAGCAAATAAAAAACCATCCTCTCATAAATTCTTACGAGAAAGATAGCTTTTCTCTATGGCATAGAGTTTTAGTTTTAGTTTTAGTTGATTCTGAAGCTACCCATTATGGAGTTGTCGACCTGGAACAGAACTCTTGTTAGCTGTCCAGAAAATTCGTATTTAATCTACATCCTTTATAGTTAATTCTTGTTCTGGTGTAAAACTAACATACTCATAATTTTCTTCACCATTGATGATGCTAAGATACCCTACTTCTGCTAAATAATAATCGATGGACTCACTATTCAATTGCTTCTGTATTTCCTGGCTCTGTTGTAGCATTTGCTCCTTTGTCAAATCGCCTTTTTCAATTTCCAACATAATGAGAATGGGCTTTGGTGTTTTCAGTTGTGGCGTCCATTCCTCGGCATCGTTATTGTATACCTCCACATCGGTAGCCACTGAATTGACTTGCGGCACTTTTTCCTGGAGGAGTGCCAGAATATATTGCTGTGCCTCTACGTTTAGCTTTTTGGATGCCTCTTTGTCTATGTTGGATTCGTGGATCGTATCACTATAAACTTCATACGGTTCGAGAGCGGAGACATAAAACCTATAAGTGGTTTCAACTGATGGATCCTTTTTCATTACTTTAAAATGAAAAGTGCCATCGGTCCATCCATACCCTACCGACCGCTTGATCTTGTAGTCCATGTCCGGATAAGTTTGTTCTAAAAACTCTTCCAGGCTCTCCTTTGCTTTGTTTTTGTCTATTGGATTTCCATTCAGTTGCATATAGGAAAACAGAACGAAAACAATTAATAAAATAGCAATCACACTGTATATTATTTTCTTTTTCATAATTAATTTTCCTCTCTTATTTTAAGGATGCAAAAGCCGATGACGATTCCGATAAAAGTAAACAGCAGGTGAATGATTAAGGTCGTCAGTACTAGTTGAAAAGCTTCCACGAAACTTTCAGCATAAAATTCGCCGAACCAATCCGTCATATATAACAGGCAATTCCATATGAAATTTGGTATGCCCGCAAGCAGGACGGCAACGAGTACCGATCGGTAAAACAGATACGTAACCGCACCTAAAATGGCATAGGTCAGGATAAAGCCACTATTGTCATTCATAATGGTCGTGCTCATCGCTACTATAAAGGCAATTGCTACAAAGAAAATCTGTATTGTCGTCAATTTCACGGTTATATCCCGAATCATTTTTTTAGAAGCACCGCCTGGTTTTACTTTTGAGGGCAGCGGAATTTGTGATTGTTCCACGATGTGGCGGCATTCCAGGCAGCTCTGCAAATGCTCATCAACAAATCGTTTTGTTTCTGGCTGTAATAACTCCTCTTCATATAACGGTAATAGATCTTGCGTAATGGTACAATTTTTATTCATATAGTCAACTCCATTTCCTTTTGAATTTTCAATTTTAAACGGTGAAAGGTCACACGTGTATAGGTTTCAGATTTACCTAGCAGCTCTGCAATTTCCATAAAGCTTAGCTCCCCGTAAATACGTAAAAGCACTAATTCTCTTGCATAATCATCCAATTTTGAAATATGATGCAAAAGCTTTCTCGTATCCTCGTGAATTTCTGCTAATTCCTCGATTGAGCGAATGTCAGCTTCCGGAATCGTAGCGAGTTTTTGGATCAAGCTTTGCTGATATTTACTTTTGCGGTAATATTTTTTTAATATGTTATTCGCAATTGCGAATATCCACGTCGACAAGGTAGATTGACCATTAAAAGATGCAATGCTTTTACACGCCTCATAAAAGGTATCATGACAGAGATCTTGAGCAGTCTCCCGATTCGCAGTCTTGGCATAAAAAAAGGCATATATTTTTGGGTGTATCTCCTCGTATTCTTTTTCAAGCGTATTCATGACGACCTTCTCTCTCACTGTTCTTAGTATTAATACCGCATCTACACATTTCGTTACAATTTTTCCAAAAAAATTTTAATCCATACCATATTTTTTAATCTACTTTGTTGATGACCTTCTCTCTCATACTGTTCCTAATATTAATACCGCGCCTACTCATTTCGTTACAAACTTCTTAAAAAAATATTAATCCATACCAAATTTTGGAATCACTCTTTATATTGTAGCCATCCAATTAAAGATAGCTCTAAACGATTAGAAACACATCGCAAAAAATTCCTGTAGTTGAAGGTATTAAAAGGGGGTAGAACAATAAGGGTTAATCTATGAGGGGGAAAAGACATATGAAATGAAGAAATATGAACTATATAGATATAGCATCATATTTTTACTGGTTGGGTGTTTTAATATTGGGAATTTTCATTTTCAAAGAAGATACAAAAAAGCATACGAATTATAATGGAGGCCTTCCATTATAATTCGTAGAGATGGAAAATAACGCTCATTTCATGTAATCATCTAGTAGGATTTAGAGACTTGTTTTTAGACTTCGGCTTATTCACAATTCAATAGGATCGATATAATCATTTAAGGTTGCCTTATAATAGGATTTCCTTAATCAGATACTATTTTATTTTTTTAAGTTATCCAATTTATTCATTACAACTATTACTATATACCTAATAGGATTATTCCTTAATTCTTTGAACTTACCAAATTGGATTTCTACTCCTCTCCTCACACCACAGGTTTGATGACCAGTTCACTTATATCGGTGTTTTCTGGCTGTTCAAGCTCATAGACGATAGCACGGGCAATGGCAGCTGCTGACAGGGCGGTACGTCGATATTCCTTCATGATTTCCCTCGCCTCATTGTCTGTAATGCTCTCGGCTAGTTCTGATTGGGTTACACCTGGCTATGAGGGTCACACGGATGCCTTGCCCTGCATTCTCATGACGTAATCCCGCACGGCATATTTTGTCCCGCAGTAGACAACTGCTGTCGGGGTAACTTCGTAGGCGCCGATGGATGCGATGTTAATGAAATGTCCGAAACCTTGTTTTTCATAACGGGAAGACCCGCAGCAATTCCATGGAGTACGCCGCGAATAAGTATAGACATCATTTCTTGATCCCTTCCCTAAGTTCTTCCTGATAGAGCACCATGCCTGCATGGTACAGCACCCCATCGATAAAATCACCATCAGCAGTAAAACCTGTATCATCGACATATTCGATATGATTGCCTTTGATCGTATATCTACCTTGATAGGCGTTTTTGCGATCACCGCGGGCTTCGTCATATCGTCCGCTCGGAAGCAACTCGTGCCGAATATAGTTGTCTGCAGTAACCCACATGCCTACATACGGATGGGAATTAGCGTGTTCTTTCTTCATTTCTCCATCTCCTTTCACATTTAAACCTCCAACCTCGGTAGGATGGTAAATAGGGTGAACCAAAGATCCACTAACAGAAATATAATCAATTTCTTAATCCTCCAATTGTAGTGTGTGACCATAAAATCATTATGAGTGGTTGAGGACAGAAGGGGGTAGCCGGAAAATACACAATTATTGCCTAATCCTCCAAAAAAGGATAGTATAGAGAGTAAAAGAAGGGTGAACCATTTATTGGAAAGTTCGGAGGGGTTGGTCATGAATCGAATCAAGGAATTAGTAGAGTTACTGGAGAGGAATGTAACAATGGATGGAACGCATGAGACGTCTATACCTGGCTTGCGGCTTGTCCGTGCTTCCCGGATATCTGAACCAGTGTACTCTGTTTACGAACCATCCCTTTGTGTCGTGGCCCAGGGCTCAAAAGTGGTTATGCTCGGGGAAGAAAGTTATAAATACAATTCGGCCAGTTATTTGACTGCTTCCGTTCATTTGCCGATCACAGGGCAGGTCGTAGAGGCTTCGCCGGAAATTCCTTATTTATGTGTAAATCTGCAGCTTGATATGAACCAGATTTTCGAAGTCATTCAATCGTCGAATCAAGTCATTCCTAGCAACCCTCCAGGCCGCGGTCTGGTAATTAGCCGGGTAAAAGACTCGCTCCTTGACACGGTATTGCGGCTTATCAGGCTCCTGGAAACTCCACAGGATATACCAGTCCTTGCCTCCAGTGTCAAGCGTGAGATCGCTTACCGTATTCTGCAGAATGATAAGAATGATTCCATGAAGCATTTTGCACTTGTAGGCAGTCAGGGTCAGAGGATTGCAAAGGTGATTGGAGTGTTGAACCGGGAATTCGCACAGCCCTTAAAGGTGGACGAATTGGCGAAAGAAGCCAGAATGAGCTCGTCATCCTTTTACAATCATTTCAAGGAAGTAACAGGCATGAGTCCCATCCAGTACCAGAAACAGCTCCGCCTGCAGGAAGCACGGCGATTGCTTTTAACGGAAAACATGGAAGCGGCTGAGGCAGCATTCCAGGTGGGGTATGAAAGTCCATCGCATTTCAGTCGGGAATACACCCGAAGGTTCGGCCTGTCCCCAATCAAAGATATACGGCGTATAAGAGAAACTGTTCATAAATATACCTACTATAATTGATTAAATTATTAAAGAAACTAAACCTATTTGACTTAAAAAATATTGAATGGATGAAGGTTATCCGAAAATAATAAGTGAAATGCTTCACAAGTTCCACTGCTTGCACCTGTAATTACAACTATTAATGTAGCACCATACTTCATTGTAATTTTTTTGTAACTATTTATTTAAAAATAGACTTTATAATGAAGACAGTCCATTTTATTTAAAGGAAAAGTTCATGAATGGGAGCATACAGGATGAATAATAAATGGAAACGTAAGCTCGGGATATACCTTTCACTAGGCATTTTTTTATCTGGTTGTAATGTAGCTGAATCTCCCAATAATCTGATTAAAGCGCCTCAACTTGAGGATGGACAAAAATGGAAGTTGTATGAAACTCTGAAGCAGCTGGTACCGCCTGGAATGGAATATGTAACACCCAAAGGAGCGGTGGTCAAACAGTCAATCTTCATGGATGACGTCGATAACGATGGAAAACTAGAAGCCTTTGTTGTATACAAACAGCCGAAAGAGAATGGGAACCTCCATTTACTTGTCCTGAAGGAAAACAAGGAGAGTTGGTTGCAAGTGGCTCTTCTTGAAACGGAGTATCAAATCCTTGATTACTTCAATATGCATAATTTAGATAACGAGGGGGGCATGGAAATTGTCATCGGTTTAGGTACTTCTGATTTCGAACCGGAACGCCAGCTTTTTATTTATCAGTATGGCCAAGACGGACTTGGGTTGCGAGTCAACAGGGCTTATCACTTACTGGACTTTGCTGATTATGATGAAGATCAAAAAACGGACGTGCTGCTAGTGGAGGGAAAAAGACGGGAATCCTTTACGGCTGGGCTGTTCCATTATAAAGAGGGAAAACTAGTGCGGCAGTCGTCTGTTGATTTGGATGCGTATGCCTTTCATGAGCATATGACCAGTGGCACTTTACGAGACGGTCAGAAGGCACTGTTTATTGACAGTAAGATTGGCGTTCATGCGATGATTACAGAAATCGTGGCATATGACCAGGGGAACCTTGTAAGTGTTGACATGAATCAGGACATCAAGGAGTACCTTCTTTACAGCCAGGACATTAATAAGGATGGTATTACAGAAGTGGGGGGAATGTACGTTCCAAAGGGATGGGAAGATGCCCCTTTCGAGGATATTCCATTTATTGAGTTTTATTCGTCGCACTCCATAAGCGGAAAGGCTGAAAAAGTCACCGAGAGATATACCGACCGGGAGCATGGGTTTTATATCGAAATCCCTGTCGAGTGGCAGTGTAAGGTGACTCCTAAAAAGGTCAAAAATGGTATCCAGTTACTTTCCATCCCTGGAGAGGTGCCTATTTTTGAGATAAGATGGACAAACAAAGACTCTTCTGAAGTGGCCAAGTATGTTTTAAAGAAGTCGCAGGATACCATTTTTTATTCCAACCGAGATGAATATCAAACATTTCCTTTTAAGCAGTTTCATTTACTAGAAGATGATTTTTAAGTGGGGAAAAATATGAAGAAAGTTCTAGTGGTAGAAGACGAATTATCGATACGTAGCTTTGTTTGCTTGAATCTTAAAAGAAAGGGATATGAAGTCAGGGAAGCCGAAACAGGCGAGGATGCATTGCATATATTCCATCAGGAGGCTTTTGACATTGTGCTGTTGGATCTTATGCTTCCCGGGCTGGATGGATTTTCAGTATGCCAGGAAATTAGAAAGGTTAATCAGGCAGTCGGCATCATTATGCTGACCGCAAAAACACAGGAAGAGGATAAAATAGAAGGCCTGATCATTGGGGCTGATGACTACCTGTTCAAGCCTTTCAGTCTGGCAGAGCTGGAGGCCCGAATGTTTTCACTTTTACGCAGAATCCAGCATTCCAGCAGTTCGATAGAAAATGCGGTAACGATTCTATCGGGTCCATTTCAATTGGAAACGATAAAGAAGAGATTAATTTGTTCAGGAAAAGAGGTCCGTCTTACGCCCACGGAATATTCCATTCTTCACTTTTTAATGAATCACCCGAACCAGGTTTACACGAGAGATGAATTGCTAGATGAAGTATGGGGAGAAAGCTATATCGGTGAATTAAAAGTCGTGGATGTAAATATTCGGCGGATTCGTCAGAAAATCGAAGCTGATCCTTCTACTCCTGTGTATTTATGTACCGATTGGGGACGGGGCTATTTATGGAAAGAGTAAGCGAATGAAACGTAAAGTCATTCTATATTTCATGATCATTATTCTTTTAACTTTAAGTTTGGTTATGATGGTCTTTGGTATTGCCCTGACACGATATTATCACCAGGGGATCGCTCAGGCCTTTCAAAACCATGTTGAAGCGGTCAATCCGATTTGGGAAAGTGGAAACGAGTTCAATTACACGGCTCTTGAAGACTTTAGTGATCTTGTCATTAAAAGTTACCAATATGATGGGGCTGAACTCGAGCTGCTGAACCGTGATGGCAAGCTTTTACAATCATCAACAGGCTTTTATGCAGAGCAAATCCGTCCGATTGATAATAATGTCTTTTCCTATAAAGTGGTTTATCAAAAAGAGGAGCTCACATCTGGAGAGAAAGTGCTGGCTGTCTACATACCGCTGATGAAGGATGGACAGGCAGTTGGAGTGCTTCGATATGCTTCTTCCTTGACCAATGTGCAGGAAACCATCAGCCGGCTGATGAAATATGGATTCTCCGCATGTATTGGTGTAACCGCTATTGTTTTTCTTGTCGCTCTTCGTCTTGCAGATTCAATTGTCCGGCCATTTCATCAGATCATCCGGTTCACCCAGGAAATTTCCAATGGACGGTTCGAGAAAAGAATAGAGGAAACCTTTCCTCATGAACTGGGCAAGATGGCGAGTACGCTTAATTATATGGCAGCTGAGATCGTCAAAACGGACCAGTTAAAGACGGATTTCATCTCTTCGATTTCGCATGAACTACGGACGCCATTGACCGGAATAAAGGGCTGGGCAGAAACGATGGAGTCGCCAGAGGGCTTAACTGAGGAGGAAATGAAATTCGGTCTTTATATGATTAATAGTGAATCAGAACGCCTTATGAAATTAGTGGAAGACCTATTGGACTTCTCAAGATATGAGTCCAAACGAATTACGCTTGTGCCAGAAATAGTGCAATATGACGAGCTTGTGCAAGAAGTGGCTTTACAGCTTCAAAAAAAAGCAACTGAAAAAAACGTGCAGATAAAGGTGAAAACTACACCTGTTTTGATCTATGCAGACGTCGACAAGATTAGGCAGGTACTGCTTAATTTACTGGATAATGCGATTAAGTTTTCTAAAAAAGGCAGTGGTATTCATATAGTTCAGTTTGTGGAAGACGGGATGGCTGTGCTGAAAATCAAGGATCGAGGAATCGGAATGAAGCAGGAAGACGTCGCACATATCATGGAGTCCTTTTATAAGATTGATGCAAAATCAGTCGGTGCAGGGCTTGGGTTGGCGATTGTACGTAGTATTGTTCATCAACATGGAGGAACCATCAATATAAAAAGCGAGTATGGAAGCGGAACAATTATCTTTGTTTACCTGCCCGTGAATAAAATGAAAGAAGAATAATCTGCACGAAAACAGAGTCTTATAAATTTAAAGAGAGAATCATAGTAGGAGGCATTTAGGTAGTGAAGAAACTAGGATATATGCTAGCACTTTCTCTATTCTTAGCAGGGTGTGGTGTTAACGATGGAGAATTTGATGATACAGCGAAAATAACAAAGCCATTATCAGAGAAAGAAGCTATTCAAGATAGTACGGACGAGGAACGACAAGAAGCAGAAAGTGATAAAATCAATGAAACCAGCACAGATTCAGGAATTAGCGAAAGCAGCGAAAAACCTGCTGCAGAAGTGAAGAGAAAAAGCAGTGAACAGGCCTCTAGTGTAAAAGAGCAAGCACAAAAAAACGAAAAGATAACATCCGATGTAAAAAAAGAATCTGCTCCTGTTAAAAGTGAAAGATCCAAATATTTAAATAAACTGGCGAATGTTAAAGCCAGTATAAGTGAATTTGATAAGCAATTAGAAGGCGGAACAATGGCAGAAATGGGACAAGCGTACGGGGAAATTTTCAAAAGGTGGGATCAGGAAATGAATGACATTTATGGTGCACTTAAAAATCAGCTTTCTGTGAGTGAAATGAACAAGCTGAGAGCAGAGCAGCGCAATTGGCTCACCTACCGAGATAAAACTGCCAAGGAGGCGTCTATGAAATATGAAGGCGGAACAATGGCGTCATTAGAATATGTCGCCACTCAGGCGAGACTTACCGAAGAAAGAAGTTACGAGCTAGTGGAAGCGTATATGTATTAAAATCAGATTTGATTTGTGACGGGGCAATTTCACTATATATAGGAATTAACAAATTTGAGCGTTCCCATGAGTTGGGCAAACTTGTGGGAAGCTTCTTTTTTCATGTCTTGTATGATGTGGAGACTGACTTACTATAAAGTCGATGACTACTTGTCGAGGAATTATCCATGCTCTACAACCTTGTGTTATTAGGTATTATAATGTTTGATAAAACGTGATTTACTCACAGTAAATCGGGATGAGATAACATAAAAGTTACATTTTTATGTCGTTGCAATTTTTAATATTATGCTAAACTTTAATTAAATATATGGATATAGGGGGATATGTCATGCAATTAATACAAACTGGTATTAAAATAGTAGCATCTGAACTTTATCTTGACCTTAAGAATTACAAAGAAGCACGTGAAGCGGCAAGTTGTTCATCCGGGAGCCTTCTGGATGGCATAAAGGAATTCGAGGAAGAAATGAAAAAGAAAATGCAAGAAACACCAGCTACTGAAACATTAACTGGTATAGAGCTGCATGAAAGAATCATCATAGAGAAAGCCGAAATGCTTGCGGATTTAGGAATCCTCCAAGAAGTATTTAATGAAGTCGAAGATTTAGACGATTAATACGGAACAACTTGTATTGGAACATTAGATAACCTGACTGCAGGGTTGATATAAAAAGTCTACCTGACCTAACCGATTCAAAATCACTACTAACCCCATAATTGGTTCTGCAAATGGAAATGATTTCAACATGAACAACAAACGATGCATGTGGAGACGATCGCACTGCTGGAGTTAAAATAATGATTGAAACCTTTAAGAATGGCTTATTGACGGCATTTTTAAGGGTTTATTGCTTATAGAAATTGAGATGTAAGTGGAAACTTAGAGGTTAACTAAAAGTTATAGTGATTTATAAGTAAAAAAATGTGTTGTTGTATTTCACGTAATATTCTGTATTCCGTGACAAATATCCATTATGTCCAATAAGGAAGTTAATAATTCGTCTTATAATAAGGAGAAGTACAGAAATCTCTTTATTAATAAGCGATTAATATGAAGGAGATAATAAAGTTATTCCAAATTATTTCGAGGTGTATTAGAGAAATTTTTGATAGAATGAGAATAAGTAGTAGCTACATTGCAAAGGGGGAGTACAAATGTTATGGGAACAAGTTCGAAAAGCTTACCCGGATAAATGGGTTGTAATTGAAGCGATTGCAGCGCATTCGGAGAGCAACTTTCGAATTGTAGATGATATTGCTGTAATAGATTCGTTTGATGACTCAATGGATGCATTTCGTCGACATCATGAATTACACAAGCAAAAGCCAAACCGTGAACTTTACTTTTTCCATACTTCTAGAGAAGATCTCGATATACGTGAAAAGAGGTGGACAGGACTTAGAAAAATATGATTATGATAAAAGAATTATCAGAATTACCATTTATAGAGGCTACTGTAACTTTTCGTGGGCAAAGCTTGAAACTAGAGAATGTTTTACTTGATACTGGCTCTGCTGGAACCATCTTTAATGTGAATAAACTTGAAGAAATAGGGATAAGGCCAGAGGCAAACGATGTAACACAAACCATTCAAGGTGTAGGTGGGCTTGAGTTCGTTTATACAAAAAATATAGATAGAGTTTTTATTCAGGATGAGATAGAGATCCAAAACTTCAATGTTGAATTAGGTTCAATGGATTACGGTCTTGAGATTGATGGTATTATCGGATACGATTTCATGAAGGAAGTAGGTCTTGTTATTGACTTGCAAAGACTTCATATATCTATAAAGTAGGTCCTCTTGAAAGGGGATATTTTTTTGCCGTTTATACAGCAAGTACCGTCTTTTAAGGTGCTATGTACCTAGTTATATTTTAAAACTGCGAATTAAGATAAACATCAAGAAGCTTCCCAAAAGTTCACTGAACTTTTGTGAAGCTTCTTTTTTTATGTCTTCCATGACATCGAGATATCACTTACCCGCGAAGCGAGTTTTAATGAACGTTCATGAAAGGAGTAATCTATGTTTTTATAAATGATAGATATAATTCACAATTGTGTCATTTATTAATCTTTTATTGACATTAATTATCATTATCATTATGATAATTGTATTAGTTGAGAATTATTATCATCGTGGGAAATGGTTCGTATTAAGGGGAGATAACATGGATTTATTTGATGTAACAATAATTGGTGGCGGTCCTGCTGGTTTATATAGTGCTTTTTATAGTGGTCTACGTAATATGAAAACAAAAATAATCGATGTGCAGCCCATCCTTGGAGGCAAGGTGAATACTTACCCTGAGAAGGTTTTATGGGATGTAGGTGGGCTTCCACCGATGCAAGCACAACAATTTGTTCAGAATTTAATCAATCAAGCAAATACTTTTCTACCAACGATATGTCTAAATACTAAAGTCGAACAAATTGAGAAACACGGAGATATCTTTGTGATATCAACGAATTCGGGAGAGGTTCATTATTCAAAAACAATCATTGTAGCTGTCGGTGGAGGTATTTTAAATCCGATTAAGCTTGAAATTGATTGCGCAAAAAAATATGAAAAGACGAACTTACATTATACAATTTCAGGATTAGAACGCTTCCGTAATAAAAAAGTTCTTGTATCAGGTGGTGGAAATGGCGCGATTGACTGGGCAGTCGAACTTTTATTAGTAGCAAATGAGGTCGTCGTTATATATCGCAAGGATCAATTAACTGCCCATGAGTCTCAGGTGGAAAAACTTAAAGAACATGGTGTGCAAATTATGCTTAATGCGGAAATTCAGGACCTAATATCGAATGAAGATAAAACAGCTATTGAAGAAGTTGTCGTTTCACAAAATGGAGATACTTATCAATTACAGGTTGATGATGTTCTAATTAGTCATGGCTATAATCGTGAAGTGTCATTAACATTTGCTGATGATATCAAACCACTGCTCAAAAATGATTATTATTTAGTTAGTCAAGGGCAATGCAAAACATCTGTTCCTGGGATCTTTGGTGCTGGTGATATTATTTCTTATGACGATAAAGTGGGTTTAATAGTCGGTACATTCCAAGATGCAGTGCTTGCGGTTAATAACGCTAAGTTGTATATCGATCCACAGGCAGACCAATATGCAATGGTGTCTTCTCATAACGAAAAGTTTAACGAGAAAAATAGAGAGCTTTTAAAAGAAATATTTTACAAGGCATAAATCTAGTTATCTAAAAATTAACTAAATAATTGACAGCTTAAAAAAAAAGATTTAAATTAATTAATAGTGATAATCATTATCGATTATATTTTCGATTGAAATTAACAATCGTGGGATATACTTCAAAAAACTTATAGATAGGTAGGGTTACAAATGCAAAATAAAAAATCATTTTTACTATTGTTAACGCTAGCAATTATGGCTTCTCTTGCATTAGTAGGCTGTTCTAGCCAGTCTTCAAAAGATGAAGTAGAAAAAAAAGAGCCAGAAACTTCAACTGAAACAGAGTCAGAATATCCAATCACGATTAAACATGCATTAGGTGAGGCAGTTATTGAAAGTAAACCAGAACGAATTGTTACCATTCAATGGGCAAACCATGATGTTGCTTTAGCATTGGGAGTAGTTCCAGTTGGGTTTTCAGCTGCAAACTTTGGTGTTCAAGATGATAGCGGTTTATTACCATGGACGAAAGAAAAGTTGGATGAACTTGGAACAACTGATCCGAACGTTTTCCAAGATACGGATGGTTTAGATTTTGAAGCAATTTCTGATGCAGATCCAGACGTAATTCTTGCTGCATATTCTGGAATCACAGCAGAAGACTATGAATTATTAACGCAAATTGCACCTGTTGTTGCTTATCCAACTGCACCATGGGCAACGACGTGGCGCGAGCAAGTTGAATTCAATGCTAAAGGTATGGGTATGGAAAAAGAGGGGAAACAGCTAATTAAAGACACAGAAGACTTAATCGCTGAAAAATTAAGTGCTTATCCACAAATCGAAGGTAAAAAAGTAGTGTGGGTTAACTTCTCAGCAGAAGATTTATCTCAATTACACATCTATACTCCAGCAGATTCACGTGGAGCATTTTTAGAAGAACTGGGGATGGCTTATCCTGAAAGTATTAAGGCATTAATTGAAGATCCAAAGAGCTACTCTTTGAAATTAAGCACTGAAAATGTGGAAGCGTTATTCGATGCGGATTTAATCATTGGTTATGGTGACGATGCACTCTACGAAACGATCAAAGAAGATCCATTGTTAGGAAAGATTCCAGCAGTTGAAAGAGGTTCTGTGGCGTTTATTACAAGTGAGTCTCCAATAGTAGCAGCGGGAACTCCAAATCCACTTTCAATCGAATATACAATTGATGAATATTTAGAATTAATCGGTAAAGCGATTGATAAAATTGAAGAATAATCCTTTTGCATCAAAAAAAAAGAAACTAGATTTACATGTACCGCAACATTTTTCACTTATTTTAGTAGTGGGACTTATATTATTAATCGTCACAATTATTGCTTCCCTTGTATTAGGGGCTAGGGTGGTTAGCTATCAAGAATTAATGGATGGGTTACTTTACCAAAATCAAGATTCATATGGTGCAATCGTGGTGCAAAAACGAATCTCGCGTACGATTTTTAGTATGTGCTGTGGTGTAGCATTAGGTATTGCAGGTGTCCTTATGCAATCTGTGACACGTAACCCATTAGCTGACCCAAGTATATTAGGCGTTAATACAGGTGCAGCCTTGTTTGTAATATGTGGGATTACATTTTTTAATATTACGACTGCGAGTCAGTACATTTGGTTAGCTTCAATCGGAGCGGCCCTAACAGCAGTTTTCGTATTTGGAATAGGTTCAATGGGACGTGGTGGAGCCACACCTATTAAATTAGTCCTAGCCGGAGCTGCTACTAGTGCAGCTCTTTCTTCTGTTGTAACAGCCATTATGCTTCCAAGTTCATATGCCATGGATCAATTTAGATTTTGGCAAGTAGGGAGTGTTGGCTCAGGTTCATGGGATTCAATCATGATTTTTATTCCTTTTTTATTATTTGGGATGGTGATAGCGTTTGTATCGGCACCAGCACTAAATGCTTTAGCATTAGGAGATGAAGCTGCGACAGGTCTTGGCGTACGACCAGGTGTGCTAAGAGTATTTGCGATTTCCGCAGGCGTTATTTTATGTGGAGTCACCACTGCTCTAGCTGGTCCAATCGGTTTTATCGGTCTATTGGCAACTCATGCTATGCGTTTAGTAATTGGGCCAGACTTACGTTTTTTAATTCCTATGTCAGCATTAGCAGGGGCAATTATTTTAACATTTTCTGATGTGGTTGGCAGACTAATTGGAAGTCCTGGAGAACTTGAAGTAGGTATTATTACAGCTTTTATTGGTGCACCAATCCTCATCTTATTAGCTAAGAAATCGAAGGTGAGGTCATTATGAGGAACAATTTCGCTGAAGTAAATTTTATTCGAGATGGTATGCGTCGAAGAAGAAAGCGCTGGATCTTAGTTTTCTCACTATTACTCATTTTGGCTGTCATTCTCTGTTGTACAATGCTCTTATTAGGAAACACAATTTATCCAGTGGATGTAGTCATTCGTTCATTAATGGGAGAGAAAATAGCAGGCGCTAATTTTGCGATCAATACGATTCGTCTTCCTCGAATGATTACAGGCTTATTTGCAGGATTTGCTTTCGGTGCAGCAGGTTATATTTTTCAAACGATGTTGCGCAACCCATTAGCGAATCCAAATATTTTAGGGATTACATCCGGCTCTAGTGTGGCTGCTGTATTTTGTATTATCATACTACATTCTAGTAAAATGGTAGTTTCGATCTCAGCAGTCATTGGGGGATTAATTACGGTAATCATCATGTATCTATTTTCACGAGGTCGATCATTTTCGATTGGTCGCTTAATTATTACCGGGATTGGTATGCAAGCGATGTTAGATGCGGCCATATCGTATTTGATTCTTAAAAGCTCCCAACAGGATATTGCAGGAGCATTGAGGTGGCTAAGTGGTAGTTTAAATGGCTCCCAAATGAGCGAAGTACTTCCTTTGATTGCAATTGTAGTAGTATTCACGCCGATAATGGTAGTACTGGGTAAACAGTTGAGCATGCTAGAATTAGGTGATCAAATGGCAACGTCACTCGGTGTAGCAACCGATAAAATGCGAATTACTCTAATCGTAAGTTCTGTCATTATGATTGCCATTGCTACATCAACAACTGGACCGATTGCCTTTGTATCATTTTTAGCAGGACCAATTGCGAATCGCCTAGTTGGTGTTAGTGCATCAAATATTCTCCCGGCAGGTTTAGTCGGTGCTAATCTTGTATTACTTGCAGATTTAATTGGACAGTTTGCATTTGAATATAGATTTCCGGTAGGTGTTATTACGGGTATACTCGGATCACCATATTTAATTTATTTATTAATCCGAATGAACCGAAAAGGAGAATTGTAATGAGTAACACACATGATTTTCGAGTCGATCGACTTGTTTCTGGCTATGATAATAAAACGATTATACATGGGATTGATCTTGAAATTCCAAAAAATAAAATTAGTGTCATAATAGGTGCAAATGGTTGTGGGAAATCAACACTCTTAAAAACGATGGCCAAACTGATCAAACCGATGGAAGGGGACGTTACACTTAATGGCAAAGCAATCAACAAATACCCTCCAAAGCAATTGGCACGTATTTTAGGGCTTCTTCCACAGTCTCCAGTAGTACCTGATGGGATTACGGTTGCGGATTTAGTTGGTAGAGGAAGGTTTCCACATCAAACTTTATTCAGCGGGTGGTCAAAAAAAGACTATGAAGCTGTTGAAGATGCAATGGAATTTATGAATATTACCGAGTTTGCGAATCATGATATTGATGAGCTCTCAGGTGGTCAAAGACAGCGCGTGTGGATAGCAATGGCACTTGCTCAACAAACTGATATTTTATTTCTAGATGAACCAACTACTTTTTTAGATATCACGTATCAGGTAGAAATATTAGACTTACTAACCAATTTAAATCGTAAGTACGGTACAACGATTGTGATGGTATTGCACGATATTAATTTATCAGCTCGCTATGCAGACCATATTTTTGCGGTGAAAAAAGGAAAGCTTGTAGCAGAAGGAAAACCAGCTGAAGTCCTAACAAGCGATCTAGTAAAATCTGTTTTTGATTTAAATTGTGTTGTCATATCAGATCCTATTTCTGATACTCCATTAATCATTCCAAAAGGACGTTATCACGTAAAAGATTGAGATCATTTTATGTGTCTAAACCTTCCGAAATATAAAGTAGAGGCTTCTCATAAGTTCACTGAACTTTTGGGAGGCTTCTTTGTGCGCCCTGCATGGGCGAATACTCGGTGGTGAAAGTCCACTACAGGCT
>NZ_JAKTTI010000043.1 GCF_022427965.1 Fredinandcohnia quinoae
TTATCTTGATTAAACGTTGACGCTTGTATTGTGTTCAGTTTTCAAAGAACTTTTTCGCCTTTGTTTCAGAGGCGACTTTATTAATATATCATCTTTATTTCGTAGTGTCAACAACTTATTTCAAAATCTTTTTTTGATAAAAGCTGTAACAGCGACCTACTAAATATATCAAGATTTCACCTAAACGTCAATACGTTTTTAATTGGAAAAACAGACCAATTTCGACAATATATCTATTACCTAGTTGCGATATACAATTACCTGTCTGATTTCAAATAAATAGGATGTGAGTTTATAAACTCACATCCCGAATATGCTCTATCATTCATTTGTTTCTCGATAATTTCATGTCTTTCCTCTATATAACAAACACAAAGTACAATACAAACACCACAAACAGCCCATACATAATTGGATGAATTTCCTTCATTCTTCCTTTTACAATCATTGTAATTGGATAGAAGATAAAACCAATTGCAATTCCTGTTGCAATACTATACGTTAATGGCATTGCAATGATCGTTAAAAATGCCGGTACAGCAATCTCGAATTTCTTCCAATCTATTTCACCTAATGTTGAAACCATAAGAACACCGACAATTATTAATGCTGGTGATGTCACAGCAGAAGTAATTACTCCTAGAAGTGGTGAAAAGAATAATGCTAGCAAGAAAAGGCCAGCTGTAACCACTGAAGCAAAACCGGTTCTAGCACCAGCTGCTACCCCGGCAGTTGATTCTACATAAGATGTTGTTGTTGATGTACCCAGCACAGCTCCTGCTACCGTCGCTGCAGAGTCTGCAAATAATGCTTTACCAGCACGTGGTAGTTTATTATCTTTTATTAAGCCCGCTTGATTTGCTACTGCTACAAGGGTTCCTGCTGTATCAAAGAAATCCACAAATAAGAATGTTAAAATGACAACCAGCATATTCATTGTAAAAATATCGCCAAAATTCTCAAATGCTGCTCCAAATGTTGGCGCGATGCTTGGAACTGCTCCAACTATTGCATCTGGTGTATTTATTTGATTTGTTATCATACCTAGAATGGCAGTTACCACCATCCCAATAAAAATACCACCTTTTATATTGCGTACCATTAAAATAACAGTGATAATAACTCCAAATATTGTTAACAACACATTCCCAGTTGTTAAATCGCCAAGCCCTACTAACGTTGCATCATTACTTACAATGATTCCTGCATTTTTAAGACCTACAAATGTAATAAACAAACCAATTCCGGCACCAACTGCATATTTTAGTTCAGCTGGAATTGCATTAATGATTGTTTCACGAATTCCTGATAATGTTAGTAAAATGAAGATAATTCCAGATACAAAAACTCCAGCTAAAGCTGTTTGCCATGGAATATTCATACCTAGTACGACTGAATAAGCAAAGAATGCATTCAATCCCATTCCAGGAGCAAGCGCAACTGGATATTTGGCAATTAAGCCCATTAATAATGAACCAATCGCTGCGGCTACTGCTGTTGCAACGAAAACCGCCCCAGAATCCATTCTCATCGCATCGGGTAAATCAGGTACATCACTTAACGAAAGCATAGCTGGATTAACAAATAAAATATATGCCATTGATAAAAACGTTGTTAATCCACCAATAAATTCCCTTTTATACGTCGTTCCAAGCTCATCAAACTGAAAATAATTCTTCATTTTTCTGACCCTCTCCCCTGTTATCCTTTTTCACCGTCGCAGAACTTCATTTCAACAACAAAGCGCTCCAGGTTCCTCACCCGAAGCGCTTGACTAAGCATAACGATAGAAAAGTAAAGTCATAGAATGAACCCTTTTCATATCCATTATACCTCGTAGTCAAGCTATTTACGGTAGCTCGGTAGAAACTTTTGGGCCATATCCCCAACATTATACGACGTATTTCTACAATAATAATTTAAATTTATTATATGACATTTATCCTAGGGAGTCAATACAGAAAACGAACATTAATTTGAAAATATATAACTATGTTCGTGTTTATAGGTTATTCCCACTCAATCGTCGCTGGTGGCTTAGACGTAATATCATAAACAACACGATTAACATGAGCAACCTCATTGACTATTCTCGTGGAGATCAATTCCAATACGTCCCAAGGAATACGGGCCCAATCAGAAGTCATTCCATCGATTGATGTAACCGCACGAATACCTATTGTGTAATCATATGTTCGTGCATCCCCCATTACTCCAACACTTCGGATATCGGGAAGAACTGTGAAGTATTGCCAAATTTCTCGTTCAAGGCCAGCATTTTTTACTTCTTCACGTAAAATCGCATCTGATTCACGAACAATTTCTAATTTATCTTCTGTAATTTCGCCTAAAACACGAATCCCTAACCCAGGTCCTGGGAATGGTTGACGCCAAACAATTTCATCTGGAATTCCTAACTCTGTTCCAAGTGCACGAACTTCGTCTTTAAAAAGTGTATTCAACGGTTCAATTAATTTGAATTGCATATCCTCTGGTAATCCACCCACATTATGGTGTGATTTAATCGTCTGTGCAGTTGCTGTTCCGCTTTCGATAATGTCGGTATAAAGTGTACCTTGTGCAAGGAAATCAATTCCCTGAAGCTTAGCAGCCTCATCATCAAATACATAAATAAACTCATTTCCGATAATTTTACGTTTTTGTTCTGGGTCACTTACACCTTTTAGTTTTGTTAAAAAACGTTCCTGTGCATCTATTTTAATCACATTCATATGGAAGCCTTCACTGAAGGTTTTCATTACACCTTCTGCCTCATCTTTACGTAAAAGGCCATGGTCAACAAACATACATGTTAATTGATCACCAATTGCTTTATGAATTAATACAGCAACGACCGATGAATCAACACCACCACTCAATGCACAAAGTACCTTTTTATCACCGACAGTTTCGCGGATTTTGGCAATCTCTAATTCAATGTAATTTTCCATTGACCAGCTTTCACTACATCCACAAACATCAAAAACAAAGTTCTTCAACAGGTCATTTCCATATACAGAATGGCGAACTTCTGGATGGAATTGAACACCATATAATTTACGTGCTTCGTCGCTCATTGCTGCAATTGGACAAGACGGACTTACTCCGTCAACTGTAAATCCAGCTGGTGTTTCTACAACTAAATCCCCATGACTCATCCAGACAACTTGCTCACTTGGCAGGCTTGAAAATAATTTCGAATTATTTTTAACAGAGATATTCGCTTTTCCGTATTCACGGTGCGAAGCCTTTTCAACCTTTCCGCCAAAATGCTTCGTCATAAGCTGCATACCATAGCAAATTCCCATGACTGGAATTCCCAAATCAAAAATCTCTTCATCACAGCTAAATGAATTTACATCATAGACACTGTTCGGCCCACCAGAAAAAATAATTCCTTTTGGCTGGAGCTCTTTTATTTCTTTCGCAGTAATTGTATGAGGGTGTAACTCACTATATACACCAAACTCACGTATTCTACGTGTAATCAATTGATTATATTGACTTCCAAAGTCTAAAACGATGATTATTTCTTGTTTATTATCCAAATTTTTCACCCCAAAAGTTTTTAATAGTTTTCCACTACACAAACGAAATATTAATTAAAATAAAAAAAACTAGAATCCTCCCTATATAAAAGGCAGAATTCTAGTTTTACATACACACAAATAGAATAGCTGCCTTCATAGTCAGGTCATTTACGGCGACCCGGTAGAGACTTTCGAACCATATTATCGAGGATATACGAAGGTAATATCTATTTAATTTGTGTTTATTCTATCAACGTTTATGCGTATCGGTCAAGATGATACCTTTTTAATTAAATTTTCCCATAATTCAACGGATTTCTCCCATTCCTTTATTGCATTATCTCTTCGATACAAGGCCCTTTCATAGCTTAATGTTAGCTTCTCCATATCATCAGAATGGTAAAAACTATCAACATATCTAGCGAAGTCCCTTAATGTTTGACCCTCTTTTCTAGATATTCCAGCTCGTTCAAGTTGTTTTAACAACGCATTATAGGCTTTGAAATATACATTGTCATTCTTTTTTCCTTTGTAAGCTTTTATTAATATGAAAGGAAGCCACTTCATTCGAGTGATAAAAAGTACATAACCGATGAGTATAACTGACAATAAAAAGATTAAGAAATACTTCCATGAAAATTCAAACTTAACCTGATCTAATAAGCTTTTATTATTATTATTACTTGACACTTCTGGATCCTTTTCTAGTTTATCTTGTAAATTTGGCTTGTCTTGTTCTGGTTGTGGAACAGGAGTTTCAGCATTATTACCGTTAGAAGTTAAATCAATAGTAAATTGATTTGAATTACTAAATCCTTTTGTCGGTTCAAATGGCACCCAGCCAAACTCTGGAAAATACACTTCAACCCAGGAATGTGCATTATTATTAGTTACTTCATAAATTCTGCCATGCTTATGCTCACCTTCTGTGTACCCTTTAACCCATCTAGAAGGTATTCCCACTGCACGTAATAACACAATCATCGATGTCGAAAAGTTATCACAGTAGCCGGTTTGAGTCTCAAATAAAAACTGATCAACATAATCCTGGTCAGACGCAGGTATAGCAACATTTACAGTGTCATACAAAAACGAATTGTTATTAAAATAGCTTTCAACGGCTTTTACTTTTTCGTAGCGATTTTCCTTGGTTGAGGTGATCTCATTTGCTAAATCTCTGACTCGCTGTGGGAGTGAATTAGGTAATTGCGTGTAAGATTCAAGAAATCCTGGTTCTAGTTCTAGTCCCCCTGTGCCGGTCACTTCTCTTAACTGGTTGATTGGAAATCGTGCATACTCATAATTCACCGTATATTCCTTTAATTTAATCGCATCAGCGCCTCGGTATGACCTGATTTTCTCAGTAAGGGGATCTGCGCTGAATACAATATCTGGATCAACTTCAACAGAAGTAAGCCCTGCAGGATATGTGATATGTGAATAATCCATTTTCATCTCAATCTCTGCTTGAGCTTCCTCAGTTTCAGCATTTCCCTCATACCAGTTCAGGACGGTATTTTCCTGAATGAAAGGCATTTGTTCAAGCTTGGCAGAAGCTTCCCACCCTTTTCCGGTATATTGATCCTTCGTTTCAACTCGCCAGTAATTACGTTTGCGTGCTTCCACTGTGAATACGACACGATCATCAGCGAGAAACGGCCCGCCTAAGTTTGAATCATTTGTTCCATATCCAATCCTTTTAATTCCAACTCCTCCAGCTCCCTCTCCACCTTTCCCATACCCTGTTAAAAACGGTACTGGGTCTGGCCATTGTGGTGATGCTTTTGGCGAAAGATATGCGAATGTTGAAGATAACAAAACAAAAACAAGTAAAGGAATGGACCACTTTTTACCTATATCTGTATATCTCTCTAGTTGCTCTTTTCCTTTAATACGTTCAAATTGGAGAACTCCCAGCACCAAGAAGCCGATAATAATCGTACGGATAATTGCATATTTTGCATCATATGGGCTAAAAGTATCAAGCACCGTTATATAGCTGACGGTTAAAACAAGAAAGAAAAGAATTCGCTTTTGATGAATCATCCAAAAATGAATCAAATAACTCATTAACCATAACAGGATAAAGAAAAGCAAACTCCGGAATATTGAAGTCATTTCCAACCAATTTGCGCGAAAAAGCAGCTCAATATTATGCCCAAATTCAAGAATTGCATCTTGTATCCATGCAAAGTCGAGAAAAAGACCTTTGTAATAAATCGAGTGAATCATATAAAATATCACAATTAGCTTAATAATCGCTGCCAAGATTCGTTTAACCTGGAAAAATAACAATAGAAAGCATATACCAATGAAGATGATAAACATATACAGCTCTGAGGTGTCTCCAATGACTGTTAATGGTCTCATCCACTCCCAAAGCAAAAGGAATCCTAGCACATTCATTAAGAAACTTTGAATATCAATTCGCTTTTCAACTGTTTGACTCACGATTTACTCACCTCTAAAAATACATCTGTATAGTTTCCTTCATGGACAACTTTTACAAATATATTTCGCTTTCTTATAACCTCCAGTACCTCTAGTTCATCACGTGAAAGCTGGGTCGCCCTTTCCTTAACAACAAAAAGCAATAGATTCGCATGCCTAAGTGGAATGCCTTCTACTATTTGAACCATGTCAGAACGTAGTTTGTTTGTTACTAGTAAAAATGTGACAGGTTGATAGATTTTCTTTATCTCCGATTCAACAATTTGAGAAAATGGAATCGAACTATTATCTTTTACCTTTGCTAAATGATAATAAATTTGTTGCTGCTGGATTTCACCACTACGCAACGGATAGATCGATTCTTCTTCACCAACTGATACCAAAGAAATTTGTGCACCTTTTTTCAAAATAGCTCGAACGAGTGAAGCTGTAAAGACTACAAGTTGTTCGAACTGCTCTGACTTCGTACGGTCCATAAAAATGATGACATCATGTGTTTGTTGCTGCTCAAATTCTTTTGTCATAATATCATTTTTTCTCGCAGAAGCCTTCCAATCAATCCATGAAAACCGATCACCTGGTTTATATTCTCTAATTCCAATCGCAATTGCTGTTTCCCGTTGCAATTTTACATTTGATGATGTTGACCCTTGCTCGAATCGACTTTCCAGTTGACGATAGATCATATCAACATATTGTGGGTAGATTAAAAAGTAATCCCGAACTTGAATAAAGCCCTCTTTTTCAATGAGACCGAATAGATCACCGGTCTTCAATCTAATGCCTTCAAATTGATGTTCACCACGTGGAATCGAATCAATCATATATTGATAAACAATCTCCTTTTTAAACCAAGGAAATAAAATCACTTTTGATTTTTTTGGCTGATTACTACTTTCCAGTTGAGTTGGTAGTAGTTCCTCTATTATTAAGTAAATGAGTGGAAACGGTATTTTCCGTTTAAGTGTTATAGTAGCAACAAAGGATTCACCTGCCATATATTCACTTTGATTTGTTTTCCTTGTAATTTGAATATCCTTCATCGGGTATATAGCTAAAAAAATGGAATACAAACCAAAAGGCAGAAAACTATAAAATAAAAACCAACTGACAAATCCCCCTTGGAACATAGCGTAGACGAAGGTTATCGCGATTAATAAAAGGATGGTTACAAGCTTCCCAGTTGCTTTCACATTTCGAATAACCCTAGTCATTAACGGTTCAACGACCTTTGCACTGGAATTGGCGTACGTTCAATAATCTTTTCAACGACATTTTCAGCTGTCATTCCTTCGAATCTCGCCTCTGTCCTTAAAATCATTCGATGTGGTAAAACATAGGGAGCTAAATATTGAACATCATCCGGAATAATAAAATCTCTGCCATGAATAAGTGCATATGCTTGAGATGCCTTCATTAAAGCAATTGAACCACGCGGACTTGAACCAAGATATATCGAAGCGTGATTTCTCGTGCGATTTACAATGTCAACAATATATTCCTTGATTGTTTCATCTACATAAACCTCTTTTACCTCATCCTGAAGATTTACTAATTCTTCAATTGTAATGACTGCTTCAAGGTGTTGAATCGGTTTCGCTTTCTCTGCTTTTCTTAATACTTCCAATTCTTCTTCTACAGACGGATATCCCATCTTCATTTTTAATAAAAAACGATCTAGTTGTGCTTCTGGAAGCGGATATGTTCCCTCATATTCAATTGGGTTTTGTGTGGCCATAACAAAGAAGGGTCTTGGTAAATGTCTTGTTACTCCATCAACCGTGACACTACTTTCCTCCATCCCTTCAAGTAATGCAGATTGAGTTTTTGGGGAGGTTCGATTAATTTCATCAGCGAGGACAATATTTCCCATAATCGGGCCCGGACGAAATTCAAAATGTAGCTCTTTAGGATTATAGATCGATACTCCGGTTACATCAGAAGGTAATAGGTCAGGTGTGAACTGAATCCGCTTAAAATCTGCACTCACAGATTTCGCAAGCGACCTGACCATCATCGTCTTTCCTACACCTGGTACATCCTCTAGTAGAACATGTCCTTCTGCAAGTAATGCTACTAAACTAAGGGTAGCCACATCCCGCTTTCCGATCATTACTTTTTCAATATTCTCGATGACTCTTCCTAAAATCGGATGTAACGTATCAAGTTGCTGCGTCATTTTTCCGTCCTCCTATATCTATTTAAATATAGACTATTATTTTATACTTATATGTAACTATTATACTATTCGGAAAATAATTGTAAAACCCTCTAAAATTATGAAAAAATAAAACACGATAAAAGCAAATGAAAGCTTTTATCGTGTTCAAAATCATCATATCAACAGTGATGCTTAAGCACCCACTTATTTAGTAAGCAACTGTGCGCCTGCAATCCCTGGTTTAGTCATTTCAAATGGGTCCAATATTAAATCTAGTTCTTCTTCACTTAAAACATCATAGCGCAGGCATAACTCTCGAATGGATACTCCTTTGAGAACACACTCTCTCGCAATCTCGGAAGCTATATTATAACCAATATGAGGATTGACTGCGGTTAATAATCCCACACTCTTCTCAACATAGTCTTTTAGAATTTTTTCATTCGCCTTAATACCTGCAATGCAATGCTCTGTGAATACCTTGAAGCCATTATTCATAATTGAAATGGATTGTAATAAATTAAATACTAATACGGGCTCCATCACATTTAGTTCAAATTGACCCGCTTCAGACGCTAGAGAAATCGTATGGTCATTTCCGATTACTTGAAAAGCAATTTGATTGATTACTTCTGGCATAACAGGATTTACTTTTCCTGGCATAATTGATGAACCTGGCTGACGAGCTGGTAAGATAATCTCATACAATCCCGCTCTTGGACCTGATGCCATTAACCGAAGATCATTGGCAATTTTGGACATATTAACCATACAAATTTTTAGTGTAGATGACACTTGTGTATATGCATCTGTATTTTGGGTTGCATCAATTAAATCTTCAGCAGGAATAAAAGGAATCTCTGATATTTCTGCAATGTGTTTGACAACCTTTTCAATATAATTTGGGTCAGCATTTAGACCTGTACCTACCGCTGTAGCACCCATATTTATTTCAAGTAAGTTTTCCTTCGCTCTTTCAATTCTCTTTATATCGCGTTCAATCACATTTGTGTAAGCCTTGAATTCTTGACCAAGTCGAATTGGAACTGCATCCTGCAGGTGAGTTCTACCAATTTTTATCACATGATCGAATTCCTCTGCTTTTGCGTTAAATACATTTCTCATTTCAGTCATCGTGTTCAACAATAGATCTAATGCCCGATATGTTGCGATGTGTATAGCACTTGGGAATGCATCATTCGTTGATTGCGCCATATTGACATCTATATTAGGATGCAAATAAGAGTAGTCTCCTTTTTCTCTTCCCATGAGCTCTAATCCTCTATTTGCAATAACTTCATTTGTATTCATATTTATCGAGGTACCGGCACCACCTTGAATTGGATCAACAATAAATTGATCATGCCATTGCCCATTTATGATTTCATCAGCTGCCTGTGAAATTGCCTCTGCCTTCCCTTTATATAACCCACCAATTTCAGAATTAGCAAGGGCTGCTGCCTTTTTAACAATTGCCATTGCAATGATCAGTTCCCGGTCTATTTTATATCCAGTAATCGGGAAATTCTCAATAGCTCTTAACGTCTGAACCCCATAATACGCTTCATTTGGAACATTCTTTTCACCAAGAAAATCCTTTTCAACTCTAAATGTGTTCACCCTTATCCCTCTCCTTATCATGCTGTTGGACAACACCATTATTATAGCACCGATAGATTCAAAGAAAAGCAAAAGAGTATTAATATTTCTTCCCATTTTTATATACCTATTTTTTAATAAAAGAATCCTTTTAGATATTGATCACCCCAGCATCTAGAAAAATATGTATTTTTATGATTTGTTCATTTATAATTTGTTCAAAGGATTAATTAATAAAGTACTAGGATTAGATATAGTTACCGAGATATTCCAAGTAACTTTTTTGAAGGAGGAAATGGATGAATACAGTTTGGTTGAACTCAAAAACAGTCGTACCAAGTATCGCAAATACTGCTATTAATAGAGAACGATTACTACAAGTATTACAAGAAGGGAGTTCTACAAATTTAACAATTGTCCAAGCTCCTGGGGGCTATGGGAAAACAACTATCCTTAGCCAGTGGATCAGCCATATTAACCAGCCCACTTCTTGGTTTTCAATTGACGCACTTGATAATGACCCCATTCGTTTTTGGAAATATGTCATTCAATCCGTGTCAGACTCGCTTAAAAGTGACCTAGCTAATCGCCTATTCCCACTGTTTCATTCACCTTTGCATTCACCTCATGAGCTTATAATTGATTCCTTCTTAAATGAATTGAGTACGATTAATCAGTATATTCATATCGTCTTAGATGACTACCATGTTATTGAAGATCCAACTATTCATGAAATGATGACCCGTTTTATCGATTATTTACCTAGCAATACCCGGGTGTATTTGTTATGTAGGACTACATTACCACTTCCATTAGCAAAATGGCGTGTCCAATCAAATCTAACTGAAATTGATTTCGAGCAACTAAGTTTCACATATGAGGAAGTTGAAGCTTTGTATAAAAAGAAGAATCATCTCATAGTAGATGAAGACAGGTTCTATCAGAATCTGTTAAATAGTACTGAAGGATGGGTTGCAGGACTCCAAATGGCTAGCCTCTCCATGGTAACTGATGAATTACACGATTCTAGGTTTGATGGGACACACCCATTTGTGACTGAATATTTATTGAAGGAAATCTTTCGGACACTTTCACCTGAAATTCAGGATTTTCTTTTACAAACCTCCGTTCTTACTATGTTGGAGCCCAAGATTTGCAATTTATTAACGAGTCGTTCAGACAGTTACGATGTTTTAGTTGAGCTAGTAGAAAAGGGCATTTTCACAGTTCGATTGTCTTCGGCTCGCCCTGTTTTTCGATATCATCACTTATTCGCAGATGTTCTTCAAATAGAAATGAGAAATAAATATCCAGAGGAACAAGTGTCTTCTATTTATAAGAATGCAGGTACCCTTTTATGTGAAAAAGGAGATTATATATCGGCAATTGAATTAGTTTTACAACAAAAAATCTTTCATCTAGCAGATGCATGGATTAAAACCTACCTTGTTGATATCTTTACTTCAGGGCAAATTGCAACATTTGTACGCTGGATTGATACTTTCCGAAAAGATAATTATTCACTTCCCTATGAAACGATTGTCATGTATACCATTGCTCTCACCTCTATTCCTGACTTAAAAAAAGCAAAACAAATAATTGATGAACTAGAACAGAGGAATATAATTAATCAATGGATGGATCATCCCGATAACCAAGGTATTGTTAGTATTTTGACTACCTTAAAAGCATATGTCCTAATGGCAATTGGGGATGAACCGGAAAAAGTAGTAGAAATTCTTGTAAACCAGCTTAAAGCTGGACGGGTGAGCTCTAGATGGGATCATATCCCTATGCATTACAATCAGTTTGAACCTAAAATATCACGTACATTGATGGGAGCAAAGGGAAAGTTTTCTCCATTAAATGGAGCGATTGCATTTTCTGATTTCCTTCGTCAAACCGAATTTAAAGAGCAAAATTTAATGGGGTTTAGCTATGGTGTGTTAGCCGAGATCATGTATGAAGCTAATTTACTAGAAGATGCCCTACATGAAATAGAGGGTGGATTGCAATATGCCAACCGTTTTCAAGATTCTGGTTTAGCCATTCCACTTTACATATTAAAAAGTAGAATCTATATGGCAAAAAAGCAATTTACCTCTGCCCAAGCCGTGTTAGATCATGCTATACAAAGTGTAACGGAATGGTATTGGGTTCGTTCATTACGAGCAATGAAGGCACATTGTTATTTAATGCAGTTTGATTTAATAAATGCTGAGATGGAATTGTTCAAAATGGATAGGCCTGATATTCTTAAAATCGAGCTAGGTCAAGAGTTCTGGCTGCTTGTATACGTTCGACTTTTATTGAATAAGAAGAACTATCATGAAGCATTGACAATTTCGATTCTAGTAAAGGAAAAGGCTTCAAATGATGAGCAAATCTCAACCATTATCGAAGCCTTGATACTTGAAGCAATCTGTTATTTAAAGATAGATTCTCATGAACTTGCCATTTCCACGCTACATAAAGCGCTGGAATTAGGATCTGCTTATGAATATAAAAGAATCTTCCTAGACGAAGCAGAGATCAATTCGTTATTTAAAAAATACATTTCATTTCGACAAAAGGATACGAGTACTCATTGGGAAGCTGTTCCCCTCTCCTATATTGAAGATTTGATAAGAACTTGTACAAAAATAGACGATAAATCTATGCGCGGAATTCTTACTCCACGTGAAATGGATGTACTTCAATTATTGGCAAGGGGTGCATCAAACCGAGAGATTGCTAGTCAATTATTTCTTTCTGAAGGAACTATTCGTGTCTATTTAACTAACATCTATAGTAAACTTGAAGTCCAATCCCGTACTCAAGCAATCTTGCTAGCGAAAGAATGGAATCTCTGAGTCATATTCAGATTTCTAAATGGGAGGCACATCCTTTTTAAAGGATGTGTTTTTAATTTGTTGTCGAGGCAAGGGGTTAGTAAAAGGTTCAAAATATTAACATTCCTCAATAGCAGATGTTAATGCATTTGTTTATTATTATTTAGAGTGTGTTTACCTTGTTAACAGAATCGATATATTCCTATATCAGATTAACACTCCCTTCTATGATATTTTAAAAAATCCCAACAAATCACATCAAGGAAATCTTCTATACCTCACCTTAGTGTCTCTAGCCAATTTGCACCCTTATGAAGGTAAAATTGAAAAAGAGGAGGTCTAAACATTGGATGAATTAGAACAAGAATGGGTTCAATTAATTTCTGAAGCTAAAGAAATAGGTCTAAACATTGAAGAGATACGGGAGTTTCTAAGATGTAGATTACATGAAACGAAGGTAGAAAGTATGTTAGCCCTTGCATTAGAGTAAATAAAAAGACCACTAGTGTGGTCTTTACTATTCTTGATTACATGATTCACCTAATCCACTTTGTAACTTCCTCGAATGGTTTCCTCTTACCATCAGGTACGCTCCTTGATGGGTAGCCAAAATAAAGGAAACCAAGAACCTCACCTTTCTCAGATAAACCGAAAAACTCTCTCATCATAGGATCATATGTTGGCTTTCCTGTTCTCCAAATACCTGCAAGGCCTAGACTATGCGCTGCTAAAAGCATATTTTGAATGCAAGAAAAGACAGCACCATACTCCTCTATGTTTACGGCTTTCGGATTATCACTTGGTTCAACAGCTACTGCTATGATCACCGGTGCACGTAATGGTTTGGCTAAAACCTTTTCAAGCTTTGCCTCGTCTGTTTCACCGTTTTTCTTTGCGATATTTTGCAGAACATTCCCTAAGCCTTTCCTACCCTCTCCCTGCAAAACAAAAAAACGCCACGGCTCTGTTTGATGATGGCTAGGAGCCCAAGTACCCGCTTCTAGAATTTGTTCAATCACATGTTCTTCTACTTCCTTATCCAGCACTAGCCCCGAACTTCGGCGCGTCCTAATCGCCTCAATTACATCCATACATATCTCTCCCCCGATTTATTTTCCCTTCGAAATCTCATTATAATTTTTGAACTTAGTGAACCATTTTTTCTTTTTTAAGTATCTTTCGTTAAGTACAAGAACTTTTCCTTCTTCAGAAGGCACATATTTTCGATAAACTGATTTATATTTTTCAAATGCAAAGTGACCTACTATATAGATTGGCAAAATAATGAGCATGAGGATTACGAATTGAGGGATCATTTTGATTTCATTCTCTAAGATAAAAATCGTCATAACAGCATGTGCCCCAAATGAAACCATTAAGGTAATGAGCACATTACAAATATGAAAAGGAAACACATCCTTTTCCTCATGAAACATTCGTTCCAATTCATTCTTGAAGACAAGCGTGATAAATACTGATATCACAATGACAATAAGAGAAACAAAATATGTAAAAACTATGTACATTTTTCACGGCCCTCGCTCTCATATATCATACTTTCATTGTACCACAAGAAATGGAAAATGAGACCTCCTAAAGAACTATTTGAATTCAGTGTAAATAGACCTATCGCTACTTATTATTAGCACAATATCAATAATTCGTTTTCATTATTTTTCAAAATATTTAAAAAACTATTTGAAATTCATTTTAATGTCTCTTATTGTGAATACAATGTAGATTACATGAATTGATTTTTCTACATAAATTATTTTAGGAGGGGGTAGACGGATGGGATTATAAGTTTTTTAATGTAAGGTCGCAACTAGAATAGTTACGAGTGAAAAATACGAGAATACATAAACGCTAGATTAAGTGCTTACTATTATTCTATTAACTTGAACAATAACAAGTCATGCACCACTCATAACTTATCATTGTAAATGCTCTCTTGTATGTGAAAGGTAATATCAATTTATTTACTATTAATCTAGGAGGAATAATTGATGAGAATGACATACGTAATTCGTAAAAGAGCTTTTCTTATCACACTATGCATGCTCTTAATTTTATCTTTACTTCCGGCTTTATCACCTGCGAAGGCAGAGGCGGCCACTGATGATGACTATAAGGTCGTTGGGTACTTTATTGCCTGGGGGTCTTACGGAAGGGACTTCCAGGTTGAAGATATGGATCCAACAAAAGTGACACATATTAACTATGCCTTCGCGGATATTTGTTTTGATGGCATACATGGTAATCCCGCATCAGCAGCATGTGATAAGGGCGATGGGACAGCCCCAGAAGATATTCCTGACGGATCTGTCGTACTCGGCGACCCATGGATTGATGCACAAAGTAGCTTTGGAGGCAGCTTCGACGGTGGGGTTAATGGGATTTACGGCAACCTTGGTAAACTAGCACAATTAAAAGTGGATAATCCACATCTCAAAACATTGATTTCAGTGGGCGGCTGGTCATGGTCAAACCGCTTCTCTGATGTTGCGGCAGATCCACAATTGAGACAAAACTTTGCAAACTCTGCAGTAGATTTTGTTCGTAACTTCAAAATGGATGGAATTGATATTGATTGGGAATATCCAGTAGCAGGGGGCATGGACGAGAACAGTTATCGACCAGAGGATAAGCAAAATCACACGCTGCTTCTACAGGATATTAGAAATGCATTAGATAAAGCTGAAAAAGAGGATGGTAAAGAATATCTATTAACCATCGCTTCTGCTGCAAGTCAAGCCTATCTTACCAATAATGAATTAGATAAAATTGCTCAAGTAGTTGATTTCATCAACATTATGACTTACGACTTCAGTGGCGTATGGCAGTCTACTAGTGGTCATAACGCACCATTATTCGGAGATAATCAAGCAGCAAACGCAGGGGTTATTAACGTAGGGGCAGATGTAGCAACTGCTATAAGAGGACACTTAGATCATGGTGTACCTGCTAAAAAACTAGTAATGGGACTTCCTTTCTACGGAAAATCATGGGCGGGCTGTGAAGGTAATCCAAATAACGGCGGTTATTTAAACTGCCAAGGTGCAGGTACGGGTACATGGGAAGCAGGTGCATTAGAATATGATGATATCATAGCAAATTACGTCAACAAAAATGGCTATAAGCGCTATTGGAATAATGCAGCACAAGTACCTTACCTATTCAATGAGACTACAAAGCAATTCGTTACTTACGATGATGCTGAGTCAATTGCTGCCAAAGTTGCCTATATTGAAAACCTCGGTCTTGGAGGAGCAATGATTTGGGAACTATCATCAGATCGTCAATTCACGTTGTTATCAACAATTAACAATGAATTTAAAAATGGAACTACACCAAAATCCCCAATCTATAACATTATGTCAGATTGGGATCAGAAAAAAGTATATACAGCCGGTCAACAAGTTCTCTTTAATGGTAATATCTATACAGCAAAATGGTGGACACTCGGTGAAAAGCCTAGCTCAAGCGATGCTTGGAAAAAAGGAGCGATTGCTGGGACCCCAGCACCAATAGAAGCGTGGAGCAAAACAAGCACATATACACGCGGAGATAGTGTCACATACAACGGTAAAACATACAAAGCAAAATGGTGGACACTTGGCGAAAAGCCAGGCACTAGCGATGTATGGGAACTAATTAACTAAATGTAAAGATAAGGTATATTCAGTCCCACGGTATAGTATCGCCTTACTGTGGGACTAACATCATGCTACCTATATGAATAGCCGAGTTTCACAAAATATCGTAGATCAGTAAATTATGTAGTAGATGTTAATCGTTGAGGTATTACAACATACCCATTTGCCTTCCGTGATTTAAGCACTTTAATTAGTTGGTTCTTTAGGGATGAATCGCACATTACCTCTATAATGACCTCGCTTTTACGACTAGCAAAGACTTTTAATTTCTTCTTACTAAGCGCTAATTCGATTATCAAGCCCAGGATAAAACCGCCCGCTAAGCCAATCAAGCCCCAAATGATTGGTCCCCAGTACAATACGAATCCATAAATTGCTCCTAGAACCGCAAAAATAGTTGCACCCATCATGGCACCGTCCAGTACACTTCTTCCGTCTGCCCGATGAATTGTGTCAATGATATGTGCCCCAGAATCAAGATTCTCAAGTGGTAATGCAACGATATTCTGCGGTAGCACTCCCAATTTCTCTATATCATGGATAACCATCTCCACAAATGGCGAATGGTCAAATGTGGCGATCACTTGTACTGTATTGTTTTCGATTGTGTTTAGCTGTCCCATATTTGCTGCCCTCACTCTAAGGTACCTTATTTGCTCAATATCATATAAAATATTATTTTCATTCACTGATGCATACGCCTGATAGATTGCAAAAGCGTACATGGAAGGCAAAAAAAAGAAACCATTGCCAGTCCACAATTGCGGTTACACTACTAAAATCCCCAAGAAATGAATAGAGCCAGGTACGAATGGCCATTGCCTTATAGCAAACAAATATCCACCAAGCCAAAACAAAAGTGCCAACAACCGTACTTCCACTATATAATTGTCCCAATCCAGGAGTAAAAGCTGACCAGAGCATACCCACCCACGGATGTTTCTTGTCGAGAGAAACAACATCAAAAAAGTTAACATCAGAAGGTGTGACAGGTGCATCTTCAATTTCGGACAGACTATGATTTTTACTAATCTCAACCGCACATCGGTAACTATCCCAAATGCTGTAAATATACACAGCCACATAAAGTAAAGCCCACTCCTGATTTAATGATGCTGTTGCCTCTTCAAAACTACCTTGAAAGGATAGGGCAATCCCCATGTTGAGATTGGACATACTGTTCACAACCAGCTCCCAGATAATTAAGACAAAACCATGTAGATACTTACCGATAAACATGTGCCCAAACCCTGGAAAGGCAGCTGACCACCAGGCTGCAATCCAAGGGGGACGGGGATATACCGAGTTAATCCCAAATACGGATATCTGCCCTTTGGAATAACGCGGTTTTATGTTAGCTGACTGGAACTTCTGATGTGGCATTGGTTATCTTCTCCTTAGGGTTGATATCTACATTTAATGTTACCAACAATTACCTACCCTATTCAGCCACTCACTCATGCAGCATTCACACAATAACTAATTTTCCTATGACCAATATAATAGAAAAGGTCTCCCAACAGTATCAAATGCGCCTTGGCGTATTTGAGCCCAGATTTTTTCGAGCTTGCTCGAAAAGCTTCCTTTAAAAATCTGAGGCATCCGCCGGAGGCTTTAACTTTATTCAGTCGGGGTTTGAACCCGAACTGAATTGCAAACTGATTTGCATTTATCTCACCACTTTTAGAAGTGGGAGACTTCTGCTGAATAAAGTTAATCAACTGATGAAAGACCTTCACTACTAATATGTTCTTTTTGTAATCATTCTTTTTCCTGATCAAACCACAGCAGTTCTTTGTCATCCACGTCACCATTATAATTAATCAGAATTTCTTCGCCGGCTTTTATATCTGTAAAAGCATAGAAGTCAAACGTATGTTTTTCAAAACTAATCTCATAAGTCGCATTAGGATTATATGAATGATTGAATAACATCCCGTAACCGAGAAGGATTGCGGAATGATTCACTCCATACTCAAAAGCGTAATCGGCTAGTAAAGTTTGCTCAATATATTGATGTTGGTCGTTTGGATATGCAATAACGGGAGCCTCATGTAGCATCGTTCCCTTTTTGATATCACATGTAGCAAATACCCCTCTGTTAAATTCTCCATCACTTAGTGAAGATGTTTTTACTTCAATCATGCTGTTCACCTACTTACTTGTAAAATATACTTTCTAACTATAACATTAATCTACTCAATGAGTACGATTATTTCTTTTATTGATTTGATACAAATAATAACTTGTCTACACTATTTTTTAATTCCACGAGATTTTTTGCTTCCTGAATGAGTTCTTGCATTGTATTTAGTTGGTCATCACTTATTCCCACTAGTTCCTCAAACATTTCAACAGATTCCCGAGAGATAAAGGCTATCTCTTTAATTGTTGACATAATCACCTGAGAACTAGAAGATAATTCTTCTGTACTTGCAGAAGAATTTGCATTATTTTCAGCTATGATCTTGGTAGTAGCTAGAATCTGTTCGAACATGTTTCCTACCTCTACTATGGTCGTATTTGTATCTGTAAATTCCTCTGTTCCCTGTTTCATTGATTTTACTACAATTTCAGTTTCTTCTTGAATATTCTTTACAATATTTGATACTTCAGAAGAAGACTGGCGCGATTGCTCGGCCAATTTTCGAACCTCATCAGCTACGACCGCAAATCCCTTACCATGTTCACCAGCACGTGCTGCTTCTATTGCTGCATTCAATGCTAATAAATTAATTTGTTCTGATATCCCCGTAATCACTTTTACAATAGTCCCAATTTCGTGAGATTTTTCTCCAAGCTTATTTATAGCATCAAATGTTGTATTTACCGTCTGATTAAACCTCTCCATTTTTTCCAATGAGTCTTTTAGTTTCTCATTTCCTTCTTCCGTTAATTCTAAGGTAGTATTCGATTGATCCGAAATTTGATTCGATCTCACAGATAGTTCTTCGATAGCCTGTGACATATCTTCCATTGAAACAGAGCTTTCTTCAGTAGCTACTAATTGCTTCTGTAAACCCCTACCCACCTCGTCTATTGCCGCTCTTACAATATCAGCTTTCTCTGAAGCGTATTCACCACTTTCAGCGAGATTCCCTCCTATTTCATGTACACTTTTTGCAAATAAGAGGAACTTTTCCCTTACACGATTAAAAAACTCAATTAGTTGATTAAATACCGAATGATCAGAACTTCTTTCATCAACTTTGCTAGTGATATTACCTGCTGATATTTCTTTCATTCCATTTATTATTTCTTTATTTATATGAGGATGATGTTTCAGTGTAAAATATCGGTAAGCAAAATACACTGATGTCCCCAATAAGATTATAATACTACCAAGCATAATAGCTTCCATGATAAATAAATCCCCTACTTCTATTAATAATTGTTTTAGACCTATTATGTAAATTTTAAAGGTCTTTTATTAGAATATATGTCCCGTCTGCTATATTTGAAGGAATACCACTCAACTTACTATTATCCTGATATTTATGAACAATATAATTTCCTTCTACATCCTTATATTTTTTCATATTATGATATTTTTCCATTACGCGTATTGACTTCGGGTTGGTCGCTTCACCTAAAACAGCCTTCAATCCTTGTGAAGATGCCTTTGTTATCAAACTATTTCCTAATTGCTGAATAATTTCGTGACGGTTATGTTCAGCTGTCACTCCTAGCATGAATAGATGCAATAACTCTCCATCTTTGATTTCTTTTCCGTTTCGTTTTTTATAATCTTCCATGAAACGTTTATCTACATCTTCCAGAACACGCAGAATTACATTCATATCATAAAAAGATCCTTCAAATATATCTTCTCCGATAATCTCAGGTGCATTTGTATCTCCAGCAAGTACACCAACAACATTATGATTACGATCTTGAGCGACTGCACAGTAACCTTGCTCGATTGTTGACTCTAAATAATCCTTCGTAAACTTATAAAAATCTTCATAACCAATATTTAATTGACCTACCATCGGTTCCTGAACCCATTTCCCTGAAACATCCACTCCAATAAATGAACGCGCTAGACAATCTGCTGCTTTCTGTATTAAATCTAATTGTTGCTTTGTAATAATTTCATAGGTGTATAAATCTAGTGTTGTTTGCACTTCATGACTTCCTTTCAAATAACATCGTAAAATCCCCTTATAATTGGGATCTACTATTACATAGAATGAGGTACTCTATCGATAAATGTGCCAGTGAACTCAATTCTTTCGAGTGCGTTCCTAATTTGCACTTGAGCTATTTTTGATGAAGGTTTGATTACAAGTGTATCCTTAAAACCTAAGGTAGAATAAAATTGCATCGTTTGCTCCAACTGCGGTACAACTTTTGAAGGAACTGGCGTTTGATGGGTCCCATCTACAACAAACGTATAATCTCGTCTTGATACTTTATTAATCGTATCCTGCAGATCAATCATATACCCTTCAGCATCCTCCTCTCTCATTAATCCACGTACCTGTACATGTACTTCCTTCGCAGTTTCATTAATTGCCATTTTATATTTCTTTTTATCTACAACTATCATCTCTTATCTCCCTTATTTCTATAATCTACTATTTTTCATAGTTGATATTTGCACGGATTGAAGTTGAGTCAAATAAAAAAAGCTATCCCGAATGTAGATAGAGATAGCCAAATAATCAATTATTATTATTCCTGGCAACCCGACTATCATTATCCTAAGGGATTTTAGACTCGTAGCTTTGCGTCCTTACCTTTCGATAAGTTTGCCTTTTTCAATTTTAGAAAAATAGTACTAAACTCATGGTTATTTATTACTAGTTTAGTATAAAATACTTGTCGTTTCTTGTCGATGCCAATATTTGCCTCAATTGGATACTCGATAATAAGGCTAATTTCCTATTCACTGCTTTTTGTCAGAGTTGTTCCATGTTAGCCTGAGTAAAAGGACAGGAACATTACCTATTATTTTGATTCAAATAACGGAATGCACGGCTAATAACCGACGGAACAACTGAAGCATGGTTTTCTTCTAATGCTTCATAAAATGAGACATTTAAACCATGTTCAGAAAGATATTTAAACATTTGTTGCCCATCATTGACCATAAATCCCTCAAGCTCGCCCACCGCTATATACAGACAATTACATGTACCCTCATTCATAATAAATGCTTCAGCATAACGAACTAACTCATGATCATTCCACCAAATTGACGGACTTAACGCGATATAATTTGCAAAACTGTTTGTATACTTGAATAAGCTCCATAGAGCATAATAGCCCCCTAAAGAGTGACCAAATAATGTTTCATTGTTCGTATTTACTGAGAAGTCACGATGAATAATCGGTTTTAGCTCATTCTCAATAAATAAATGAAAATCTTCTGCACCTCCAACAGCTTCTGGCTCTTTCCCCTTCATACGCATTGGATATGCATATTGAATAGCTGGTGCTGTATAATCATAAAATCTCCGCGAACGCATCGTATCTTTCTCATGATTTATACCGACTACAATGGCTGGGTTCACTTTTGTTTTTACAGCATTCTTAGATTGCACTTCGACAGTTTTCTTTGCAAATTCAAAATAAGATAAGCCATCTAACACATAGATGACCGGAAAACCCTCCTTCGGGCTTTCACCTTCCGGAATATATACATCCACTGTATATTTATAATTTGTGTAGTTTGAATGAATGACATATGACACCTATATTCCTCCTATAATTCATGGTATAATCCAAATGATAATCATTATCAATTAAAGAGTCAATATAGGAGAGTTGTATGAATTATACCGTAAACCAAATTATCGACTATTTTGCGAAGTCTTCATTCGAATACGTGAATATTATTACGAATCAAATTTTACCCCAACAAAGGGATGGGAATCGAACTACTGCATACGGGGTATCGGGGATTGTTATACCCTTATCCGGAAAAGCAAATTTCTCATTCAATGAGACTACTTATAAAATGCAAGAAAACATGATTGTCCATGCAGGGTCTCAAATGAATCTTGAGATTGAAACAATTGGAGATAAACCTTGGGAGTATGTGGTTATTCATTATAAGACACTACATAATGCACCATTTAATTTAAAGAATAAGGACTTTTCTATCAATATAAAGCAGATGGTCAAAATAAAAGATTTTGTCTATCAACTAATTAAATTTTCTTCAGAACCGGGGAGCTTCGCAACATTTCAGGTAAAAGTAATATTCTTAAACTTAGTAAAGGAAATTTTAGAGCAGGCAAAAAAACATGTAGAAGAAAAAAATTCATCCATCATTCCTAAAGCAATTGCTTTTATTCAAGAAAATTATGCAAAGGATTTTTCAATTGGAGAACTTGCAGAAAGGTTGAGAATAGAGAGGCGTCGTTTTTCTGAGTTATTTGAACAGCACATTGGTCTTAGTCCAATTCAATATTTAACAGAATATCGTATACACAATGCACGTGAATTGTTAAGGTTGGGTCATTATTCTATAGCTGAAGTAGCCGAGATGACTGGCTATCAAGATAGTTTTTATTTCAGTAGAGTTTTTAAAAAACATGTTGGGATGTCCCCTTCAAAATACAGAAAATATATCGAGGAAAACTCCATTTTTATTAATCAGTAGGCTACCAACGTCTACTTTTCAAAATTTTCGGCAAAAGTCCATATTTTAAAATAAATTAGTCCATTCCTTTTCAACCATAGCTTTGTTAGAATCTTAAAAGTAAATGAGAATCAATATCAATTACAAAAATTCAAATATCATTTTAGGAGTGTGTACTATATGAAAAAACGTTGGATATTCGGAGCTGCAGCATTTCTGACTTTGGCTTTAGCAGGCTGCGGGGAAACTGAAGAAGCAAAAACTCCAGTAAAAAATACTGAGACGGAGAAAGCTTCCGCTGAGGTCAAAGAAGAAACTACCCAAACGATTTCCTATTTAGGAACAGATTATACGATTCCTGGCCAAGTAGATAGCATTGTTACGGCAAGCTTAGAATCTATGGAAGACGCAGCTGTCCTTGGAATTAAGCCGGCTGGAGTTCTTGAAATTGCAGGTGCAATTCCAGCATACTTATCAGATGATTTAGCAGGAGCATCACTCATCGGTGACAAAAGATCACCAAATGCTGAGGCCATATTAACACTCGATCCAGATGTTATCGTTGGCACTTCTAAATGGGGTGAGGACGTAATGGCGGAGATGAATAAAATTCAGACAACATTGCCTTACTCACACATTTCAACAAATTGGAAAGATAATCTACTTGCCCTCTCCCAAATTGCAGGGAAGGAAGACTTAGCAGAAAAAATCATTTCTGACTATGAGGCGAAGGCAGAAGAAGGAAAAGCGCAAGCCAAAGAACAATTAGCTGATGATAACGTATTAATCATTCGTGTTCGTGGTGGACTCATGTACATTTATCCATCAAGTGTATACTTAAACCCTGTTTTATATGAGGATTTAGGTGCAAAAGTTCCAGAAATTATTGCGAAAGCAGAGGCTCAAGCGGAAATTACCATGGAAACTTTAGCTTCAGTTAACCCTGATGCTATCTTCCTTCAATTTGAAGAATCAGAAAATGCAGAAGCACCAACAGCACTTGAAGACTTACAAAAGGACCCTATTTTCTCAAGTTTATCAGCTGCTAAAAATGAGCGAGTATTTGTTAATACCATTGACCCGCTTGCCCAAGGTGGTACTGCTTGGTCAAAAGTGAAATTCTTAGATGCTGCGATTGAAAGCTTACTTCCATAATGTAGAACTTAGCGGGCAACAACTTGTTTGTCCGCTAAAGTTATTTTCTACATAGCTTTATTGTATAAGCAACAAAATCATAATCATAAGGAAAATAGGTGGGCGTTATGAAAAATAAACAAGTAATCTATCTCTTAACGTTATCACCTGTATTGATTACAGTAATAACGTTAATCTCAATTATCTATGGAACTAAGGATATTAGTATATGGACAGTATGGGAAGCTATCGCGCATTTTAATGAAACTAATATTGATCATCAAATCATTCGAACTGGTCGCATCCCTCGAGCAATTGCAGTTCTTTTAGTAGGGGCATTTTTAGCAGTAGCTGGTGCCATTATGCAAGGGATTACAAGAAACTATTTAGCATCACCTTCCCTAATGGGTGTTAACGATGGTTCAGCATTTGTCATAACCCTGGCAATCGTGTTTTTTCCGGGACTTTCAAATATTCAAATGATTTTCGGCTCAATGGCTGGTTCAGCAATCGGTGCTGGGCTTGTTTTTGGTTTTGGTTCACTGATACGAAATGGCCTGTCCCCTGTACGCTTAGCAATTATTGGGACAGTAATTGGGACATTTCTCAGTAGTATTGCCTCGGCGATTGCGATGTACCATCAAGTGTCACAAACACTAAGTGCCTGGTATAACACAAAAGTACAAATCGTTGACATGGATATGTTATTACTAACTTTACCCATTGGGTTAATAGGACTCATTTTAGCCATCATTTCCGCTAAGGCAATCACCATAACTTCTTTAGGGGAGGATGTTGCGATTGGTTTAGGTCAAAAAACAAAAACAGTCAAAATTATAAGTATGTTAGCAGTTGTTTGCTTAACAGGAACGAGTGTTGCATTAGTAGGGAAAATTGCATTTGTTGGGTTGGTCATTCCACATGTAACACGCTTTTTAGTAGGTGTAGACTACCGAATAATTATTCCTTGTTCAGCAGTGATCGGTGCATTCTTTCTCTCCCTTTGTGATTTAACTAGTCGTTACATAAACTTTCCATATGAGACGCCTATCGGAGTAGTAACGGCTATTATTGGAGTTCCATTTTTCCTATACCTAATTCGCAAACGTGGAGGTGAAAAAGCGTAATGAAGCGTTTCACCTTCACATTTGTAATTCTTATTCTAATCTTTTTAGCCGGAAGCTACTTACATATTACAAATGGAGTATTTGATATGTCGATACTCGATATTATTAAAACATTCCTTCGCATTGACCCAAATGAAAAGTTTGATTTAGTTATTTTTGAATTTCGACTACCTCGGATTATAATTGCCGCCTTAGTTGGGATTGGACTTGCGATGGCTGGTGTAATCCTACAAGGAATTACACGAAATGGCCTAGCAGATCCAGGGATTTTAGGAATTAATGCAGGTGCAGGAAGTTCCATTGTACTATTTATGTTTTTCTTTCAGGTTCGCGTTGTCAGTGCAGATATGAGCAGTTGGGTCTCCATTTTGATGATGCCTCTATTTGGTTTTATTGGTGGAATCCTTGCTGCAGCTCTTATTTTTATCTTTTCATATAAGCACGGGCGCCTCGATATGCAACGTTTAATTTTGAGCGGAATAGCCATCAATAGTGGATTTGGAGCCCTATCCATGTATTTATCACTTAAAATGAACCCACAGGATTTTGAATCAGCAGCACTTTGGATGTCTGGCTCTATTTACAATGCTAACTGGATTTTCATTATTACGATGATACCTTGGATTGTTATTTTTGGAATCTATACGTATCGAAAGGCCTATTTGCTAGATTATTTTCAACTGGAAGAGGAAAGCATCAAAAGTTTAGGAATTCCCGTCGAGCGTGAGAAAATCCTCCTCCTTCTCTCAAGTGTGGGCTTAGTTAGTGCCTGTGTTTCCGTATCAGGAAGTATTGGATTTATCGGACTTATGGCACCACACATTGCTCGCCAATTAGTTGGTATTCGGCACCAACTTATCATGCCAATCACGGCGTTAATCGGAGCTGCATTACTTGTATTTTCTGATTTTGTGGCAAAGACGGTATTTGCACCTTCTGAATTATCAGTCGGAATTGTTGTTTCTATTGTAGGGATACCTTATTTCTTATATTTACTCGTAAAGGCGAAAGGATGATCATGATGAGTACAGCCTTTAAAATAGAAAATTTAATAGCAGGCTATGAAAATACTAAAATTCTAAATGGTGTAAATGTAGCTATCGATGCTGGGAAAATCACGACAATTATCGGTCCAAATGGATGCGGTAAATCGACATTGCTGAAAACGATTAGTCGTATTCTGAAAAAAAAAGATGGGCAAATTTATATTCAAGAGCAAAACATGGATTCTATTTCGACTCAAGAAATAGCCAAACAGCTCGCTTTGTTATCACAATCTCCAACAGCACCTGGGGAGCTAAAGGTGGAAGAACTTATCTCATATGGACGTTATCCTCATCGTAAAAATGTAAATCGATTAACGAAAAAGGATAAAGAAATGATTGAATGGGCCATGACCGTTACCAATACCCTCGAGTTTCGCGCTCGAGATTTAGCACAATTATCCGGAGGCCAGCGTCAACGTGTTTGGCTTGCCATGGCACTTGCGCAAGAAACAGATATTCTTCTGCTAGATGAACCAACCACCTATTTAGATATGGCTCACCAGCTAGAAGTATTAAATATCGTAAAGACACTAAATGAAGAACATGGCTGTACGATCGTGATGGTCTTACATGATATCAACCATGCCGCTCGCTTCTCTCATCATCTAATCACAATGAAACAGGGGCAAGTGATGAAATGTGGCAGCCCTCTTGAAATTATTTCGTGCGAAGTATTAAAACATGTATTTCAAATTGATGCCCGTATTATACAGGATCCTAAATTACAGGTACCGGTCTGTTATTCTTATGATGTTTTAACATAAAAAATATAGCCTCGAGAGGTTAAGCATAACTAAGTGATTCATTAAGAGTTGTCCGGATAGTTGATTATCACCAATTATCCAGACAGCCCCCCTTCACCTTAAATTCTCTATGGTTAGTTAGCTAGAAACAGCCATATTAGACTTCATTTTACTTCTTCGATCAGTGAAACTTATATAAATGGTTAAAATAATACACATCAAAAGTGCTGCATGAAAAAGGACATGGATTGTATTAGGTACAATTCCATTCATAACAGGTAAGAATGAATGGGTGTCACCGAACATCAATTCATATCTTTCTACTCTTTCGTCTGCACCATATCCAAAGAAATAGGGAATCCACCAATCTAGCAAAGCTCCAGTAAAAATAGATGTTTGGTGAATAACTAACCAAATTTTTATCCATATTGGATATTTTCTTCCTCTAAAAAATACAATAGCTCCAAGAAATAATAGTATCTGTACTCCCCCAATTAATGTAACAGTTACTAATTCTCCTAATGAACGATCTCCAGAAACAGCTTCTACATCATTAAATGGCCCCAATGGAAGCCAATCATGAAATATCATGAATAATAATATAAAACAAAACCCACTTAGTAATATTTTCTCCGATGGACGCATTTCTTTCTTCATAAAACTTCCCTCCTATTTTATGAATTTTCAAAATCCAACTTTTATTTTGGGGCTATTATATACTAACTGAATATACAAAAACATTAATATTGAGTAAAATTTACACAAAATTAATAGAACTCCTTTATGAGGAAACCACCAATAGTTTTTTTCATTTATGTTGTAAAAATATGAATATAATAGACAAAGAGGGAATTAAAATGTCTGTAAAAAAAGAAGATCCACGCGCCATTCGCTTTAAGCGTTAATTGAAACCAATGCTATGTTTACATTAATTGAGTTAGGTGATAAGGAAGCCTTTAAATTGTTTTACGACATATCAAAATTTTATATGATTGATAAAAATGAAGTGCCATCAAGTATCGATTTTTATTGTTCTATCTTTTCCGAAGCACTAAATATTAATTTTCAAAAATCTCGATATCAAATGAAGATAGGGCTAGAATGGGAAGATTTATGTTTTAAAATTGCAAAAGACAAAAAGCTGGATGTTATTAGTCATCTAATATTAGCAAATAGAAGTATTCCTGATATGGCGATAAACCATCAAAATAATAGCAAGTATGAGACTCTAATCGAATGTAAGAAATCACTTTATTTTGCTAAAGAGGAATGGACATATGAGATTGATATTAATAACAATCCAACTTCCAGTAACTACCTGCCTTTTTGTCGTACATTACAATATTGGATTTTAGAAGATATAGATTTTGATCCCAATTTCGAACATCTCGATGTAATCGAGTGGATAGAAGAATTAAAAAGTTTGGAAGACGCTACTTATTCAAAATTTTAAGGATTCTAAAATCAATCAAACGTTTGATTGATTTTAGAATCGAAGCTTTTCCAAAGTCAATTGACTATGGAGAAGCTTCTCATTTAAATATTTTAGGTTGTTTACTGATAAGATCTCGGAACTTAAGTTTGTCGAGTCTTTAGCTCAAAATCATCCATTTTACTTTAAATTTTTAACCCCTGCTTCTAATATTTCCATTTGCAGCAGTGTCTGTTTGTCTGTAATGGTTTTATCATGACCATTTATGATAACTTCATATAAATCATCATAAACTCTACCATAATCGCCATTTACGGATTTCACTTTTTCTTCATGGATTGTACCTTCTTCATCAGTATATGTCAGTACACCATAGTGATTTATTGTATCTATACCAAAATCTTTGTTATCAGGCATATAAAATAGCTTTAAATGTTCTTCCTGACGATCTTTGGTTTCTTTAACAAAGCATCCCTTTTTGCCGTAAACAACAAAGCTTGGCCTTTCTTTAAGACGAAAATAACTGGATTTTACAGAAACCTTTAACCCGCCATAATATAAATCTAAATCAAAATAATCATTCATTTTTCCTTGTCCTAATAATTGTCTTACATCATAATGGATATGATCTGGCTCCCCAAAATAGCTGATGACCTGATCAAGTGTATGGCAGCCATGTCCATATAAAAATGACTCAGCAGGGTTAAAAGAATGAGCTGACTCCGGTACTTCGGGGCGATAATAGTCAAAATGCATTTCCACTTCCAGTAAATCCCCTAGTTTCCCCTCTTCAATGACCTTTTGAACGGTTAAAAAGTCGCTATCAAAACGTCTGTTTTGATACACCTGAACAATTAATTCTTTCTCTCTTGCCATTGCAAATATTTCTTTTGCCTGTTCTGAGGTTTCCATAAAAGGCTTTTCAATCAAACAGTTCTTATTATGTTCTAATACTAATTTTGCGTATTCATAATGACTGTCATGTCTTGTACAAATCACAATCAGTTGAATGTCCTTGTCATTTAATAGTTCATTTAATTCAGAAGTATAATTTACTCCTGCAATCCTTGCCCAACTTTCATGTTTAGGATTTCTTTGATAAATCGTTTTTACCTTTATATTCTCTCTTTGAAGTACGAACGGCAAATGATATCTGTTCGTGCTTTTTCCATTTCCAATATAACCAATCGTAAGCATAGTAGCCCCCTATGATCTTTTTATATGAATAGCACCTCCTTAGTTTATCAAACTAGGAGGTGCTTCTCTATTTGTATGAGTTGTTAAGATTCTTAATATTACATTAGGTGTATTAAGTGGAAGACGATACCAACCACGAATAACCCAAGAATCATGACGATTGGAGAAACCTTCCTCTTAAGCAGCCACATACAAAGAAGTGTGATCAACAATCCAGCTAGACCTGGGATTAAGCTATCCAAGTTGGCTTGTAAAGTAGTTACCTTAACAGGTTCTAATGAAAGACCACTAGCTTGCTGTTGTAAAGCAGTTTTAATCCCTTCGGCTCCGGCAGGTAATTTGTCCCACTCGATATAAGCACCTTTGGAAAGTTCAACTTCAGATACAACTGGCGCAAATTTTACAGATACCCACCTGTTAACTAGTGAACCAAGGATGAACATACCCAGTATGGATGCACCTTTCGTAATATCTTGAAGTACTCCCCCAGATAAATCGTCAGTAATTTTAGAGCCCGCTTTGTAACCAAATTCTTGCGTATACCACGTGAATCCCATCCGAATGAGATTCCATAAAACGAAGAAAATTATCGGCCCAAGGATGTTACCGGTCAAAGCAAGAGAAGCGCCTAACGCACCAAGGATTGGTCTAACCGTGAACCAGAAAACCGGATCCCCGATACCTGCTAAAGGCCCCATCATACCGACTTTAACCCCTTGAATAGCTGTGTCGTCTACCGGTGCACCATTTGCACGTTCTTCTTCAAGTGCTAAAGTTACACCAATAATAGGTGAAGCAACATATGGGTGAGTATTAAAGAACTCTAAATGCCGTTTTAGTGCAGCCGAACGATCTTCTTTTGATTTATATAATTTTTTGATTGCGGGAATCATCGTATATGCCCAGCCACCGTTTTGCATACGTTCATAGTTCCAAGAACCTTGAATGAAAGTGGAACGCCACCAAACAGAAATACGATCTTTTTTTGAAAGTCTTAATTCATTTGCCATTTTTGTGTCCTCCTCCTTCTTAGTAATTATCGATAATATCGCCTAGTGGATCACCAAACTTACCGTTTCCGCCATTACCTGAACCGCCTTGCTTAGAAAGCGCTAAATAGATGAGGGCAAGGGCCACACCGATAGCACCAAGGCCGATAAGTGTGATTTGTGAAACAGTCGCTAACACGAAACCAATTGCGAAGAATGGCCATACTTCTTTTGTAGCCATCATGTTAATAACCATTGCATAACCAACAGCTACAACCATTCCACCACCAATTGCTAAACCGTCTGTCAACCAAATTGGCATAGATGTGAGTAATTCTCTAACTGGACCTGCACCAACAGCTACGATTAATCCAGCTGGGATGGCAATACGTAATCCCTGCATGCAGATTGCAGCTATTTGCCAAAATTCAACCTTTCTGATGTTTCCTTCTTGGGCAGCAGCATCCATAAAGTGTACAATTGCTGTTGCGAGTGTACGAACGATGATTGTTAATAAAAGGCCGGCAACTGCAAGCGGAACAGCAATTGCAATTGCTGAAGCCACACCAGCTTTACCTTGTCCACCTAAAACTAAAATAATAGCAGATGCAACTGAGGCTAAAGCAGCATCCGGTGCTACAGCAGCTCCAATGTTTGCCCAACCTAAAGCGATCAGTTGAAGGGTACCACCTAAGATAAGACATGGTACTAAGTTTCCTGTGACTAAGCCGATTAATGTACAAGCAACTAGTGGTTGGTGGAATTGGAATTCATCCAAAATTCCTTCCATACCAGCTAAAAATGCTATAATCACAACTAATATTATTTGAATCACATTCAAATCCATGTTTAATAATCCTCCGTTTCACTGGATTTATTTTTGTTTATTTAACTCTTCTTGAGCCTTTTTGATAATTTCGTTCATGTCTCCCTTTGAATCGTTCGGCACTTTCCGTACATCGAAATTCAAACCAGCTTCTTTTAACTTTTTAAAAGTATCAATATCAGCTTGGCTAAAGGCCAATACCTTATTTGGTTGAACTTTACCTGGTGAATGTGCCATCGAACCAACGTTGATTGTCGTAAGTGGAACACCGCCTTCAACTGCCCTTAGTGCATCTTGTGGGTTCTCAAACAGAAGTAACGCGCGCTGGCCTCCGAAATGTTGATCATCTTTTGCAAGTTCTATCATTTTATTAACAGGAACAACGTGTGCCTTCACACCCGGAGGAGCAGCCTGTTGGATCAATTTCTTACGTAGGTCATCCTTAGCTACTGCATCAGATACCACAATGATACGTGTAGGCTGTGTCGTCTTTGTCCAAGCAGTTGCTACTTGTCCATGAAGTAAACGAGAGTCGATACGCGCTAACACGTATTCAAATGTACCAGGAGCACCTGCATTTGATTGCCCTGCAGCTGTTGTAGCCGAAGTAGCTTCTGCTGGTTCTAATTGTTCAGGCTTTACTTTAACTCCCTCTTTGGCTGTGCCCAAAATATGAGCGGCAATTTCATGTGCTGTGTTCATTGAGAAACGTGATGCAAAAGCTTCAATCAGCATCGGTAAGTTCATACCAGCAACGATTGCCCATTTGTCATTGTGTTCTTCAAACAAGCTGTTGGCTTGATTAAAAGGTGTTCCACCCCAAAGATCAACTAAGAATAACACTTCGTTCTTGTTATCGAAGGAAGCGATTGCTTCTTTAATTTTTGCCTTTACATCATCAGGACCTTCGCTCGGCATCAATGTAACTGCTTTTACGTTTTCTTGTTTTCCAAAGATCATCTCTCCAGATTGCAAGATACCATTGGAAAATTCACCGTGACTTGCAATGATAATTCCTACCATCTTTTTGCCTCCCTTTATTATTTTTCAGTCCATCCAAAGCGGTTACAGTTTCAACAAAACAATAAAAAAAGCATGAGTAAAAAGTAGATTTAATGAAGATATAGGTTTAGATTACCCGTTAATTCTTCATATCAACCAATACTTTTCACTCATGCATGAATCTTGCATGAAAAACGATTACTCTTTAATGTTTACTCTTCAAACTGCGTTTGATAACATCAAAGAAACTTAATGATTGGACCATCTGATTCGGATCAACATATTCACGTATTGTTCGCAAAACTTTTTTCTGCTCTTTTGAAGAAAAGATAAACTTCCCGTTCCGCTTAGTTTGGATAGCATACCGTGGGATCCATTTCCCTTTGAGCATGACTGAAGCAATCACATACTCAACTTCTATCCAAGGAATTTGAATAAACTTACGAGCATCACGATTATTGTAGAATTCAAACCCTTGATCTCCAATCATGATTTTCCCATAGTCAGAAATCCCCATATGCGAGGTTGCATCAATAACTAAATCGACTTTTGTATTAATTGATTGGACCATTTGGTATTCTCCATTTCATTCTTATAATAAAATTTCACACAAATTCTATATAATTCAGCCAACACGCACGTAATCTTATCTTCATTATTTCTTTAAATCTTTATTGTTATGTGTAGACCGTTCATTTCTTCCATATTCTATTTTAGGTATTTAATAAACGGGATATTCAACGATGGAAACGTCCCATAAAAAAAGAAAAGGAAATCAAATCCTTTTCTTTTGTCAGTACTATATCGAATTAATCATTCACTTTTTCCCTAACCTTTGAAACCAAGAATATATTTTTATACCATAGTATAGAAATAAAAATGCACCGATGGCCATGATTGCATAACCCTGAACCGCGGATTGAAAAATCGTTCGTTCATCTGGTGATAGCTTGATGCCAACCAAAATACCTATATAAATAATGATCATATCCCTTATCGGCTCATACCATTTGATCTTCCGCATTTTAATATAGACGATAGCCTGTGAAATAATCGTAAATAATAGAGCGAAATATTCTCCAGAACTATCACCGAAGGATCTATCTACTATCTCCCAATGCGGAAACCAAAAGCATATCATAATGATCTGTGAGATTGCTACGAGGGTTGTATAATAAATACCATTCTTTCGTGACCTTTTCTCTTTTTCCTCAATGAATGCTTGCTGTTTCTTTGTTAAAAACATATCATTCAAACCTTCTGCTTCTGAACCTATTACAAAGGAAAGTGTTCCCTCAAACCTCTCCTTCGGAATTAATTCAATAGCTTCTGGATTGTTTGGGGTCGCACTTAAGGCTTTATCTGTATGAAAAATCTGTACCCCTTGCTTTCGAAATACATCAAGCCATTTATTAAGTGATTTTTCAGTCGAATGGGAAAAACTTAAAACCTCTAATCGATTTTGAGTACTGACACCACAGATTAATATTTTTGCAATTCGTAAAGGAATAAGTTTCACACTATCATAATGAACACTATATTTGTACTTTGCCCCTATTCGATAGTCCATTCCGATTAAAACATATTTCATATTTTCATAAGGTAGAAAAATGTCATGCTCTATCCTTCTCTTCTTGTCTTTCTCGTAGTAATCATACCCTTTTTCACCAACACTTATTTTTACTATGACATCTAAGTATTTTCGTAAATTTTTGTAACTAAACCATGAAAGTCCAAAAAAGAAAACACCAATCATAAATAAAAGAATTGAAAAACCCAGCCCAGTCTCTAAAACTTCTATAACAGTTAAAACAAACATACCCATTCCAAGTAAAAGGAAAATAGAGATTAACCCAATATGGCAACTTATTGCCCACTTTGGCAGTTGACTCGTATAATTCAAATTATCTTTCGTTTGCATCTCCATAAACAATAATCCCCTCCTATTCCCTATTTTACCAGAAAGAGCATTGTGATTATTATTTTTTCTACACCTCCACGCCACAAAAAAATGAAATCGAGTAGAGTGAACGAATCGGAATTTTGATTCGTTCGACCCTCTCACACC
>NZ_JAKTTI010000044.1 GCF_022427965.1 Fredinandcohnia quinoae
GCAATAAGACTTCTAACCGTAGGGACTACGGGGGTAGCCTAATCAATTAGAAGCCGATAGGCTTCCGTACTTAGGAATCTCCCACTTCAAATAAACCGTAAGGGTGTTAAGTGGTGAGTAGTTCAATGCACAATAATCTATTATTCCTAATGACACTAAATCTGTATAGGAGACATCAATACCAATTTCCTCTTTTATTTCCCTAACACCATCTTGAACCGTTTCATCAGCGAGTAAATGTCCAGCAGCCGTAATGTCGAATAGATTTGGGTAGTCCTGTTTGGTATCACTTCGGAGCTGTAATAAGAGATAATCTGTACCTTCATCTTTCGTAACAAACCAACAATGAAAAGTTTCATGCCAATGTCCAAGCCTATGTACATCACTTCGAGAGGCTACCCCTATTTCATTTCTGTCATCATCAAATATTTTAAAGTATTCATTCCCCATGTTTATCCTCCATGCTCAAGTAATCATTCGTTATACTCTGCTAATTCAAACTATGATTCTATCAACCATTTATCTATTCCGTCATATTTAAAGAGATTTTCAGTTTCTAATTTTACATTCTGAATTATGCTATCAATTACTTCTAATATTAAATTGAGAGCATTCAGTACATACCCATCCTCAAATTGTTCTATAGGTTCTGGTAGCTCATTTTCGTCTAAAATAAAGTTTTCCCCATTCGGAAGGACCAAAATATCAATAATTAAGTCTTCAAAGGAAACCATTTTATCTGTTACAGTTGTATCCCTAACAATATTAAAATACGAGCCTAAATAGTTCCCTTTAGCATCTCTCCAAAAATATAAATTATATGGTTTATCAATCCAATAGTATGCAATTGTGTAACTACCTTTTTGGATAGTTAATTCCCTTTCATCAACCTTCATAGAAAATGATTCCTCTATTTTATGTAAAAGTACTATCTTTTGGCTGTCTTCTTTTAGAAGTCTACAATGGTGGTCTACAGTAGTTGAATCATAGCGTATTTTCCTTTCTATGATATTTTTAATCTTCTGTTTCATCATATTTATCATTCAACAACCTTCTTCCGATTATTATGTACCACTTATTTTCACATTAATATTCTTATAATAGTCAATTCTCACATCAGATGGTAATGAGTGTTATTCCCAGTTTCATATAACACCTCACTTCCTAGAATTATCCATATTATAAGCCTTCATTTATTGTTTATCAATAAATATTTATTATTTTCAAATTAACTTTTAATGTTTCCATATAATTCATTTAATATTCTGAGTTAAAAGTGTACGATTAAGAAGTAATGATTAGTAGGGGGTTACAGTTTGAAAGTAGAAACTTTGAAAGTAAATTATATAATAGATGAGAAACTCTCGGTTAAACCAACAAAAATGATAGTTGAACAATTAGATCAAGACGAAAAACAGAACATCCATTTTGAAGTTCATTTTAATAATCGTCACTTTCAATCTAAGCCGTCCGATTCCACTGAGTATGCGATAAAATATTTACAGAGAAAACTCCCGGATAATATCAACATCGCTTGCTGCCAATCTTGCGGACATGGTAATTTCAACCCATTTGGGGATATGGAAAATGAAGTATTCTGCTTAAAAGATAAGACTCCTAGCAATAAGGCCGATGTCGTTGAAATCTTCTCAAATCAGGATAAAACTTTTAAAACAAGAAGCAGAAAGCTACTAGATTTTTGTAAAGACTATCAAACCATTTCTCATAATGAAAAATATACATACAATGATTGGGATTTGGATTAATAATTCGCTGTTTAAAGTGTATAAAAATAACCGAACTAATTAGTTCGGTTATTTAATTTACAGATATGAAAGTAATGAAATGCCTTAACCTCGTTAATGAATGCCTTGAATGACTTTCTCTAGAAATTCACCCATTCTCTTTACGGCTGGCTCTGAAAAATCAAAGCTGACCCCAGTTTCTTTATAAATAGCTGCGATCGATTGATTGTAGTCCGCACTTGCACCTTTTTTAAAAGATTCGATAGCTTGCTCTGGGTCTTTCTGATAATTCTCAAGTAATTGTAAAGCTCCAAGCATCGAGATGGAGTATTCAATATTATAAAAAGGAACTTCGAAATAATGAAGGGTGCCTGCCCAACTCATCCCAATTCCTTCCTCCAAACCAGAAGTATCGACAGGGTTTAATCCATAGCGTTTTGAGATTTCAAAGTATTTTTCATCACGCTCTTTGGCAGTATGGGTAGGATTCGTATACATCCAATGCTGGAAGAGATCCCCTGACAATGGCCCGAATAACATTGTAAATGCCCGTCTTAGCTCTTCACGCTGTGCGTTCTTGAAGTCTTCCTCATCTGGATAAAAACGATCCAGTTTATCCAATAAAAGCAATTCCATCCCATGAGAATACAGTTCAGCCACTTCCATTCGTTGCTGGTAGTCTTCAATAGGACCGTGTTCAGAAAACTCGAGGTACCCATTCACCGCATGGCCCATTTCATGAATTAATGCGATTAGCGAGAAAAAGGTTGGACTAAAGTTTGCAAAAACAAAGGTATCCCCTGAAACTGGTAAAGAGGTACAGAAACCACCCGGACTTTTTCCTTTCCGATCTCCAAGATCCAGTAACCCATTTTCTCTCATGTAATCGAAACGGTCCGCAAAATATGGATCAGTCTTTCCTAATATCTCAGAAACCCCATCCATAAGAGTAGACACCTCGGCGTATGGTGGATTTTTCATCAATTTAGCAGTATTATCCCATGGGCGATAGGTATCGACACCAAGCTTGGCTTTAAAAACATCTGCGAGTCGATTCCAAGCAGGGATAATATGCTTCTCTACATTTTCATGAAAGTCATAACAATCTTGGACACTATACTCACGATTTTTAACCACAAACATATAGTCACGATAATTTTCAAAGCCTGCATTTAAAGCGATTTGATGGCGTAGTTGAATGAGTTCATCCATGATGGCATCCATATCAGGCTTAATTTGAAGAAAAGCCGAACCCATCTTGTAATAAGCTTTTTCTCTCACAGCTCTGTCTAGATGATCGAGTTGGGATTGGATAAACGGAAACGGCTTTTCCTCTCCGTCCCATTCAACTGTTAATCCCCCCATAATTTCACTATACTTCGTACAGAGCTCTTGTTCTTTTACCATTAATGGAATGTTTTCTTCTCGGAACAGTTTAACTTTGGATTCGCGAACACGTCGCATTAAGCCGTACCGTGTTTCATCTAATTGATGTAAATAAGGAGACTCACAGAATTTCTCATTTAGTTTTGCTTCATATTTCATTAAAAGTGGTTGAATGACTTGCTGATCATGAAGATAAGTCGACTTGATTTCTGCATCCTCTGTATTCCGGTAGAAATCGACTTGGTGACCTGTCATCGCCTCCTCGATTTTAATCATTAAATTCTTTTCATCCTTTAACCACTCTACTAGCTCTGAAACGGAATCGATTGAAACATCAAGTAAACTACGAATTTGGGCTTCTACCCCTTCTACATCTTGTAAGTCGATTAGTTCTTGATAATAATTATGACGTAAATCTTGAGTCATTGATATCTCCCCTTCCTCTATTTAATTCTATCTATATTCATATTATCGAATCCTAATTCCAAAATCTAGCTTTTTCAAAAAGGATGAAGTAGGAAACAGTTTCCCGCCGTGAAACATAAAAAATCAGCTAACATCACGTTAGCTGATATGCTTAATTTTTCATTTTCGGGTCTAGTGCATCGCGTAAGCCATCCCCCATTAGATTGAATCCAAGGACCGTTAACATAATCGCAAGTCCTGGGAAGATCATTGTCCACGGGGCTTGTACGAGGTAATTCTTTGAATCTGAGAGCATTTTCCCCCACTCTGGGTCAGGAGGTTGTGCACCCATCCCAAGAAAACCGAGGGCTGCCGCTTCAATAATTGCAGTCGCGATGGCTAGCGAACCTTGAACGATAATTGGTGCCATGCTATTCGGTAAAATATGATTAAAAAGAATTCTTCTATCCTTCATCCCAACTGCTTTTGCAGCTGTTATGTATTCCTCTTCCTTTACACTTAGTACTCTTGAACGAATCAATCGTCCGAAGTTTGGTATATTAATGATGGCGATTGCGATTAACGCATTTCGTAACGATGGTCCGAGAACAGCTACAATCGCAATGGCTAATAAAATACTAGGAAAAGCTAACATTATATCAAAGATTCTACTAATTAAATTATCAATCCACTTGCCATAATAGCCGGCAATGATTCCTAAGAAACTACCGACAACTGCAGAACCAAGAACAGCAAAAAATCCAACCCATAAGGAAATTCTTGCACCAAAAATAATTCGAGAAAGAATATCTCTACCAAAATCATCAGTGCCTAACCAATTTTCACTTGATGGTGGTTTCAAACGATTTACTAATTCTTTATCATCAAGCCCCGTTGGTGCAATAAGAGGTGCAAATATAGCTAGTATAATAAAGAAGAAAACAATGAATGCACCTATAATAGCTAATTTATTTTTCCTGAAAGTTCTCCAAGCTTCTTTCCATGGGGATATAACTTCATCTTTTTTGATCTTCGTTTGAACAGGTCCTTCATTTGTAACGAGTTCCGGCATATTATCCCCCCTCCACTAGTTATATTTAATTCTCGGATCAATTACTGCATAGAGTAGGTCAATGATTAAATTAATAAAAACAAAGAATGTCGCGACTATTAAAATACTAGACTGGACAACTGGGTAATCCCGATAATTAATCGCATCATAGATATACCTTCCAATTCCAGGCCAGCCAAAGATGGTTTCCGTTAAAATGGCTCCACCTAGTAATAATCCTGTTTGTAATCCGATTACAGTTAGAACTGGTATGACAGCATTTTTTAAGGAGTGCTTGTACACCACCCAAAACATTTTTACACCCTTCGCCCGTGCTGTTCGGATATAGTCAGAGCGCATTACCTCGAGCATACTTGACCGAGTGATTCTCGCAATAATTGCCATTGGAATTGTTGCCAGTGCGATACTAGGGAGAATTAAATGTTGTAAAACTTCTTTGAATTGATCCATTCGACCATTTATCAATGTATCTAACAAATACAAATCGGTTATCGAATCAACAGGATTTCGTACATTTTCCCGTCCTGTCGTTGGCAGCCATCCAAGATTAATTGAAAATGCCCATTGCTCCATTAAGCCGAGCCAGAAAATTGGCATCGATACTCCAATCAGTGCAATAACCATTGCTCCATAGTCAAACCATGAATTTTGAAACCATGCACTAATGATTCCTGCATTAACACCAATCACAATTGCAATAATGATGGCTACGATTGTTAACTCAATTGTTGCCGCTAAAAATGGCCAAATTTCATCGCTTACTGGTGTCTTGGTACGAATAGATTCCCCAAGATCCCCAGATAATAGCCCTTTAATATATTCAAAGTATTGAATATAAATAGGTTGATCAAGTCCAAGTTTTATCGTTAATTCAGCAACTGCTTCCTTTGTTGCACGTTGGCCTAACATGATTTGTGCTGGATTACCTGGTATTGCATGTATAATTGAAAATACAACAATCGTCATTCCAATTAACACTGGAACTACAAGTAACACCCTTCTCACTGAATATGCAAACAAGGTTACCACCTCACTTTTTTAACTAATGAAGGGGGAGTAAACACTCCCCTTCACCTCTTTAATTATTCAAACTCTACTTTTGTTAAAATATCAGACCCGGTTGGATGTGGTAGTAGATTTAGTAGATTCTTTTTACCAGCTAGGAATGGTGTTGAGTGAACTAGTGGTACCCATGGTGAATCCTCATGAATAATTTCTTGTGCCTTTTTATATAATTCATTTCGTTTTTCTTGGTCAGCAATGGTTTGTGCTTCAATTAAAATGTCATGAAGCTCATCATTGCTATAGAAAGAATAGTTATTGCTTCCAATGCTGTCCTTATCTAGTAAAGTATAGATAAAGTTATCAGGGTCACCATTGTCACCTGTCCAACCCAACATGTAAGCATCAAATTCACCTTTTGCTGCTTTTTCTAAATACGTTCCCCAATCAACTGTTTTAATTTCAGCTTTTACACCAATTTCAGCAAAGCTTGACTGGATAACTTCAGCAACCTTCATACCATCTGGCATATATGGACGAGGAACTGGCATTGCCCATAGCTCCATTTCAAATCCGTCAGCAAAACCTGCTTCAGTTAATAATTCTTTTGCTTTCTTAAGATCATATGGATATTCCTGAATGTCGTCATTATAGCCTTCTAACGCTGGTGGAAGTGGGTTTTTCGCTGTTTCTGCAAATCCACCGTAGAATGCTTCGATAATACCCTCTTTATCAACAGCATGGTTTAATGCTTGGCGAACTAATTTGTTATCAAATGGCGGTCGGTTCGTTGTAAAGCCGAGATAACCAATATTCATTGATGGTCGCTCAAACATTTGTAAATCTGGGTTTCCTTTGATTTGTTCTAAATCAGACGGGTTCACACCATCCATTAAATCAATTTCCCCAGCAAGTAATGCATTCAGACGTGCAGAGTTTTCAGGAATTGATCTAAAAATAACCTTTTCGAGCTTTGGATAACCTTCCATCCAATAATCAGGATTTTTTTCAATTACAATTCTGTCATTTTCTTTCCATTCTACAAATTTGAATGGACCAGTACCTACAGGATTCTTCATAAAATCATCGCCATATTTTTCTAGTGCAGCTGGACTAGCAATTCCAAATGGTGACATTGCTAAGTTTTTCAAGAAAGGTGCTTGTGGACGATACAATGTAAATACAACAGTTTTCGCATCAACTGCTTTCACTTCCTTGATCACGTGACCCTCATCCCCTTTATACCCACCAAACATCGTATAGTAAGGGAATTGTTCTTCATCGCCATTCATCCAACGCTCAAAGTTTGTAACAACTGCATCAGCATTAAAATCAGTACCATCATGGAATTTCACACCTTCACGAAGAGTAAGAGTGTATTCCAATGCATCATCTGAAACCTTCCATTCAGTAGCAAGGCTTGGATGAAGAGTCGTATCTTGTTCACCATAATTAATTAGTGTTTCAAACAGGTTAACCGTTACTTTAAATGTTTCACCTTCCGTAGTTGTAATCGGATCTAATGAAACAGAGTCCCCGCCACGTCCAAACACAAGCTCCTTCTGTACTTCTTCCGCTTTCTCTGGATCTTTTGTTTCATTTTTTGGTGTATCTTCATTGTTATTATTACTTGTCTTATCCGTGCCACCACCATTACAACCTACTAACGCAGTCGAAAGCAGCAACAAAAATAAAATAGAAAGTAATAAACTTCTCTTCTTCATCAACATAGATTCCCCCTCATTTTTTCTTTGTTTTTATCATGAATGCGCTTACCAAATTTAATATAAGTGGCAAGCAACATAATGACCAGGCTCAACCTCTTTAAAATCAGGTCTAATCGATTTACAAATGTCCATACATGAACTACATCTAGTATGGAAAGCACAACCACTTGGAGGGTTAGAAGGACTTGGTATTTCACCACTTACTTCAATTGCTTCCCTTTTATAATCAGGATCTGGAATCGGTACTGCATCTAATAATGCCTTCGTATATGGATGCAGTGGCTTACGATATAATTTTTCACTGTCTGTTAATTCTATTAACCTTCCTAAATACATAACGCCCACTCTATCACTTATATGACGGACTACTCCTAAATCATGCGCAATAAATATATATGTCAGCCCATATTCTTTTTGTAAATCCTCCATTAAGTTAAGCACTTGGGACTGGATGGACACATCTAATGCTGAAACAGGTTCATCAGCAATAATTAATGATGGATTTGTCATCAATGCCTTAGCAATTCCAATTCTTTGTCTTTGCCCACCACTGAATTGATGTGGATAGCGTTTCGCATGGTAACTGCTTAATCCTACAATCTCTAACATTTCCCTTACTTTCCGTTTTCTCTCTTTCTTATCCCCTATCCCGTGAACGATGAGAGGCTCTTCCAATATTTTTTCAACATTGTGTCGTGGATTAAGAGAAGCATAAGGGTCTTGAAAAATAATTTGCATATCCCTCCGTAGTTTTCTCATCTCAGAGTTTGAAAGACTCGTAATATCTTGATTATTAAAAATTACTTTACCTTCTGTAGGCTCTAATAATCGTAAAATCAGTCTACCTGTCGTTGACTTTCCACAGCCGCTTTCCCCAACAATTCCTAGTGTTTCCCCCTTTTTAACAAAAAAGGAAAGACCATCTACCGCTTTAACCTCTCCTACTCTTTTACCAAGTACTCCACCATTTATCGGAAAATGTTTTTTTAGATTACTCACTTGAAGTAAAGGCTCTGTCACGTTCTACTTCCCCCTCCCCCACATGCAAAAAGCAGCGAACTTTATGCCCTGACCCATCTACTTGATATAAATTTGGATCATCTGCAAAGCAGCGATCAAATGCATGCTCACAACGCTCAGCGAATCGGCAGCCTTTCTTGATCGAACCTGGTCTTGGTACATTTCCAGGGATTGAATAAAGCCGTTCATTTTTCTTTCTTATGTCAGGGACTGATTTTATTAGCCCTTCTGTGTAAGGGTGTTTCGGATTTTTAAAAATCCTTTGTACCTCTCCTTCTTCAACGATTTTCCCTGCGTACATCACGATAACCCGCTCACAAATTTGCGCTACAACACCTAGATCATGTGTAATCAACATAATTGCTGTATTCATTTCCTCATTTAACTTTTTCATTAGCTTTAGAATTTGTGATTGGATCGTTACGTCAAGTGCTGTAGTTGGCTCATCAGCGATTAACACCTTTGGATTACAAGCCATAGCCATCGCAATCATTACCCTTTGTCTCATTCCACCAGACAGTTGATGTGGATAGTTATCAAGTAACTCTTCAGCCCTCGGAAGACCTACCTTCTTCATTATTTCAACTGCCCGTACTCGAGCTTTCTTTTTATCCCATTTATTATGTATTCGAATGCCTTCAATCATTTGAGCCCCAATGGTAAAAAGTGGATTCAGCGATGTCATCGGTTCCTGAAAAATCATCGCAATTTCATTTCCTCTAATTCTTCGCATTCTCGTTTCTGACAAATTCACTAAATTCTCGTCATTAAATCGAATTTCACCACCAACTATTTTGCCTGGGGGTGTTGGAACTAGTCCCATAATCGACAATGAAGTGACACTTTTCCCACAGCCAGATTCTCCAACAATCCCGACTATTTCTCCTTCGTTGATATAAAAGTCGATATGGTCAACAGCTGGTATTTCTCCATCATCCGTAAAGAATGAGGTTTTCAATCCTTTAATTTCAATGATTGTTTTACCCATTTAACAACCCCTTCCTTTCACGGGAATTAAAATAATTTTAGAATATTAATTTTATTATTACAGGTATGTAACAAAAATACTGTCGTAATTAAATTAAATTTTCCGACATCTTTTTCTATAATTTCCCCGGAAATAACAGAAAAAGACATAGATTATAAAATCCATGTCTTTTACATGTCACTATTTATCTAATTGTTGTACTTGAAATAGTTTAAAATAATGTCCTTTTTTACTCATTAGTTCTTCATGTGAACCTACTTCGACAATTTCCCCATGTTCAATTACAACGATTTTGTCTGCATGAGTGATTGTCGATAAGCGATGTGCTACGATAAATGTTGTTCGGTTCTTTGCGAGTTTCTCCAATGACTCTTGAATTAAGTGTTCACTTTCTAAATCTAGGGCAGAGGTTGCTTCATCAAGAATTAATAATGGTGGGTTTTTTAAAAACACTCTCGCAATCGCAATTCGTTGCTTTTGACCACCTGAAAGCTTAACCCCACGTTCCCCAACTTTCGTCTCGTATCCTTGTGACAAATTCTCAATAAACTCATGAGCATTCGCAGCCTTAGCTGCCGCGATGACTTCATCATCTGTCGCATTTGGTTTACCTAATAATATATTTTCCTTCACAGATTCACTAAATAGAATTGTATCCTGTAATACCATTCCTATTTTATCTCTCAAGCTTCTTACTTTATATGAGCGAATATCCTTTCCATCTAAAAGGATTCTACCTTCTGTCACATCATAGAAACGTGGAATCAAACTTACTAAGGTAGATTTCCCACCACCGCTCATTCCGACAAAAGCAATCGTTTCACCTGTTTGTACCGTTAAATTAATATTGTTTAATGCGTTTGACTCATCTTCACCATAATTAAAAGATATATGTTCAAAGGAAACTTTTCCAGAAACATGTTTACACTCAATAGCATCTGGCTGATCTTCAATATCATATTTCTCATCGATTAATTCAAATACACGATCCATAGATGCAAGTGATTGAGTGAGCGTTGTTGAAGAATTCACAAGCCTTCGTAATGGATTATATAACCTGTCTATATACGATACGAATGCAATTAACGTTCCGACTGATAAATGTCCATTGATTGCTTGGAAGCCAGCATATCCAATTACAAGTAAAGGCGCAATATCTGTAATCGTATTAACAACTGCATAAGTTTTCGCATTCCAAGCGGTGTGATCAAGTGCCTTTTCTAAAAAATTACAATTTTGCTTATCAAATCTTTTTTGCTCGTGATCTTCAATTGCAAAGCTTCTAATTACTGGTATCCCCTGAACACGTTCATGAAGATATCCCTGAACCTCAGCTAATGCCTGAGAACGGGTTCTCGTTAAATGTCGTAAGCGCCCGTAAAAATACTTGATCGAGAATCCATAAAAAGGAAATAGGATAATTGACACAATTGTTAACGGGATATCCATTGTGAACATGATTGCAATTGCAATTAGAATTGTAAATAAATCAAGCCACAAATTCATTAATCCAGTAATGACAAAGTTTTTTGTTTGTTCCACATCATTAATCACTCTTGAAATAACTTCACCAGCACGGGTATTCGCGTAAAATCGCAAGCTTAATTTTTGAATATGATCAAATAATTTATCACGAATATCATATAATATTTTACTACCTACCCACTGTGCATAGTATTGACGATAATATTCAATTGGTGGTCTTAGAACGATAAATATAAATAGCATAATCCCCATAGCAATATATAGTTTGGATAATTTCTCATCTGCTGCTAGATGTTCAGCACCTATAATATCATCGACAACATATTTTAAAAGTAAGGGAATTAAAAGCGGAATAGTAAACTTGATGATTCCGATAACAATCGTGATGGCAATTTGAAACTTATATGGTTTTACAAATTGCATATACCGCTTAATACTGTCCATTATTGATAACCTTCCTTCATAAAAAGCGATAAACCTGTTGTAAAATAGCAACAGGTTTAACTTCTGTACGTTAAGTATCTCTCATACCATATATCAATAAAATCCGGTGCAAATGGACCTTTTCTTCCCCGTATCCATTGCAACAGTTTTTCAACATTATTTTTTAATATTTGATCAATGACCTCAGGATATTTCATTTCACGGCGATGGCGTTCATATTCATCTTCGTCTAAAAGAATATAGGTCATATCCGGAAAGACCTTGACATCCAGATCATAATCAATATATTTTAATGCCTCTTTATCTGCTATAAACGGTGAGCTTATATTGCAGTAATAGTATATTCCATCTTCACGAATCATACCGATAATGTTAAACCAGTGTTTCGCGTGAAAATAGCAAATCGCTGGTTCCCTTGTGATCCATGTTCGACCATCTGATTCAGTAACGGTTGTCCGATCATTACCACCAATTACCAAGCTTTGCGTCCCTTTTAAAACTCTCGTTTCTTCCCAAACACGATGAATATGTCCATTATGTTTGTAACTATGTATTTGTATTTTATCCCCTTCCGAGGGCACACCCATATTCTCTCCCTACTTTCATTTTCTGGACGCTTTGTTTCATATTACTCACGTTTGAGCTCTTGCTGATGTAAAACAAAGAAAAACCATTTTCTCTTATTATAACGGTTCAATACATATTTTAAAACAAAAGAGCCATCCGAATTTCAGACGACTCCTTCCCGTTTATTATGCGATTGGTTGAATTCTTTCTTGATACGTACGAATGACCTCCTCGGTTTGTTGCTGAAATAAGTGATGAATTTGTAAAAGTTCCTGTTTCATATGGCTGATTTCTTCTTGAATTGATTCAAGTTCTGTTTCATTTTGAAGCTGTATTAATTCCTCTTCTAGTTCTTGACATCTTTCAATTTCCGATTGAATAAAAAGAAGACGGTCCATCGTTTTTAGTTGTTCACTCACAAGGTCATCAAATTGATCCATATTATGTACCCTCCACACTGTATAAAAATCTTCAGTAATGTTATTACCTAATATTTCTTGAAGTAAACTTGAATTCCTTTGACTTTATATGTAGAGTTTTAAGAAGTTTTGTCGAGAGGAAGTTTAAAAAGTCCGGGAAAAATAGAAAAACACTTCCTACGCATGAAGGAAGTGTTTTCGTTAAGTATTTTTTATTTACTTAGCCTTGGCCTTTATTAGCCTGTGACTTTTGATTTTGTTTTCTTACCTCTGCAGCGTTTGTTTCGCTAGCAAATTCTGTTCCGAATTGACCAGCAGCACCAGCACCTTGAGATTGAGCATTTTGTTGTCTTACTTGTTGAACATTTGTTCCTGCTGAAGTTTTATTTGGTTGTTTAGCCATTGTAATCACCTCCACGACAATTAATTTGTCCCAGAGTTAAAGTGATTATCCATGAAAAATCAAGAAATTTTTATTTGTTTTTTGTTACACGAGTAATGAACGCCCTCCATCGACGATAATCGTTTGACCTCTTATCATACTTGCTTCATCTGATAATAAGAACATAACCGTATTTACTAAATCCTCAGGCTCGACCATTCTACCTGCTGGTGTATTTTGCCTTGCATCCTCTAACAATTCCTCACGATTTGGGAAGGATTTTAAAGCATCTGTATCAACAGCTCCACCAGATACTGCATTTACAATTATATTTTTTGCTGATAATTCAACAGCTAAATATCTTGTTAGAGCTTCAACAGCTGCTTTGGATACACCAACTGCAGTATAATTTTTCAGATAGCGAATCGAACCTAATGAGCTTAGTGAAACCATCTTTCCTCCGCCATTTCTCTCCATACGAATCGCTGCTTCCTGAGCACAAAATAATAGTCCCTTACTATTGATATCCATTGTCCAATCCCAATGAGACTCCTCAAGCTCCATAATAGGACGCTGTACACCTGATGCTGCATTATTAACTAGAATATCTAATCGGCCAAATGTCTCATCAATTTGTGAAAACATTTCCCTAATTTTTTCTTGTTTTCCGATATTCGCTTTGATCGCAACTGCCTTTTGCCCAAGTGCTTCTATTTCAGCAACTGTCTCCAGTGCGGCTGATTTGCTTCTCGCGTAGTTCACAACAATATCATAACCCGCTTTTGCTAATCGAATTGCGATTGCCTTTCCAATTCCCCTACTACTACCAGTAACTAGTGCAACTTTTGCTGTCATGAAATGCATCTCCTTTTTATGTGGATAATTTTACTTAATTTGTACACACTTAAATTGAAATAACCTATCATTTTATCATCAAGGAGGTAAGGATAATGTATGCTGGTCGTGATATGACTCTCTTATCAATGCTCCCTAAAAATGAATGGAAAGAAAGCGAGCTTGCATTTTTTCACCATTCACTACAACAAATTGTTCCATACTTGAATGCTGAAGGTCAATCCATTCATCAACAAATTATTGAGGAAATCGAAGATCGTGGAGGCTTTCATCGAAATGAAGGTGATTACACCCACGGTACAAAGCTTTCTTATGATTAGTCACCGTCAATATTTTTATCTTTCCCATGTGATCGGAAGCTTTCTCACCGGTCGAGAAAGCTTTTTAAAATATTTTGATGGGACACAGGGAGTGTGAATTGTCTTAACTCTTCTACAGTAACTAGTTTTAACGAATCTGACTCTATAACTTCTCCAATGATTTCGCCTTCAAATACAGTAATATTCCAAATAAGATGTGAAAATATATGCTGAATCGTTGTGTATGCTTCCCCTATTTTCGTCTGTATCTTAAACTCTTGATTGATAAAATCTGATAATTGCTCCTTCTGGGTATACAATTCTGAAATACTTTCATGATTTGGAAATTCCCACAAATTAGCCAGCAAGCCTTTATCTGGTCTTTTGTGAATAAGTAGTTTTTTGTCTTCATTTTGTAATACAACTGCCGCCATCGATAATGGAACTGGCGCCTTCTTTTTACTTTTTACAGGCAGCTCCTTTTGAACACCTTCAGCAAAAGCCCGACAATGATTCCTAACAGGACATAATAGACATGCAGGATTAGCAGGGATACAAATTAATGCGCCAAGCTCCATAAGTGCTTGGTTGAAAAAGGATGGGTTCTCTTTTGAGATGATTTCCCTAATGATATCCTCAAATTGTTGACGTGTCTTTGGTTTAGCAATATCATCCCAAATCGATAAAATACGAGAGAGCACCCTCATTACATTCCCATCAACCGCTGGTTCCGGGACTCCGTATGCAATACTCAGGATCGCACCTGTTGTGTACGGACCCACGCCTTTTAATTTTGATATTTCCTTTGCTGTGTTAGGAACTTGTCCTCCATATTTTTCGGCAACTTCCTTCACAGCCGCATGAAGGTTTCTCACACGTGAGTAATATCCGAGGCCTTCCCAAGCTTTAAGTACTTTCTCCTCTTCTGCTTCTGCGAGCGTTTCAATCGTAGGAAATTGATCGATAAAATTATTGAAATAAGGTATTACTGTATCTACTCTTGTTTGCTGCAGCATGATCTCGGAAACCCATACTTTGTAAGGGTCCTTGTCCATACGCCATGGGAGATCTCTCTGTTCCTGCTCAAACCAACTGATTAAATCTAATTGAAACTGGTCTATATTAAAATGATCAAGCTTATTCATAAATGGTCTCACATTTCCTCTCAAACGGTGGTAAACTTATAGTAATTTAAAAAAACGATATTAAAAAATGAAATGCCAATACATTGGTTACATTAAATATATGATAAAGAAAATTTGGCGATTGTCGAGTCAATCTGGCAAAAGCAGCTGATGCATTTAGGAAAGTATTTTTAAACTTTCCAAAGCCAATTAAGGAGGTCACACGATTTGGATACGGGAACTCATATTGTCATGGGACTTGCCCTAGGTGGAATTGCCACCCTTGACCCAATTGTCACTGCAGATCCACAAACTACACATGCCGTGATAATTGGAACTTTAATCGGTTCACAAGCACCGGATTTAGATACTATTTTAAAATTACGTAATAATGCACAATATATCCGAAATCACCGTGGTATCACACATTCTCTTCCTGCTGTACTATTATGGCCACTTCTTATAACAGCTGTTATTTCTTTCTTTTTTCCTGCAGCAAATGTACTTCACTTATGGATTTGGACTTTTATCGGAGTCATTCTTCATGTTTTTGTTGATATTTTTAACGCATACGGAACACAAGCACTCCGTCCATTTTCTAATAAGTGGGTAGCACTCGGTGTAATTAATACATTTGATCCATTTATTTTTTTAATTCATCTCGTTGGGATCATCATTTGGCAATTAGGCGCCCACCCAGGTTATACATTTTTCACAATCTATGGAGTTCTTTTTCTCTATTATATCATTCGATACTATTTGCGTAGACAAGTTAAACTCAAGGTAAGAAGTATAATTGATAATGTTACCGACATCATCATTTCTCCAACCTACCGATTTAATCAATGGCATATAGCAGTCGTTACTGATCAATTTTTTTATGTTGCTCGAGCCAAAAATAATGAGATTATGATTCAGGACAAATTTTATAAACGACCTATTCCCGATACTCCCGTGATCAAAGCAGCTGTTAAAGATAAAAATCTTGCTGCCTTTTTATCCTTCTCCCCCGTCTATCGTTGGGAAGTAGATGAATATGACGATCATTATGACGTACGCTTTATTGACCTACGCTACAGAAGCAAAGGACACTACCCATTTGTGGCTGTGGTCAAACTTAATTTAAAACTTGAAATTATGAACTCCTACACTGGCTGGATCTTCAGTGAAGAAAAGCTGCAGAAAAAATTGGAATTTATACCAAGTTAATGGAGTGGCTAGTCTTCTTTCTATACCATTTTTTAGGTTAGGCGGCCGGATTATTGGTTAAACCCGCCGGATTAATTGCTTTTTCGGCCGAATAACCGATAAAAACCGCCGGATAATCCACTAAATCCGCCGGAATAATCACGATACCCGCCGGATAACCGACAAATGCATAGTATCAAGCTTATGTTTTGCCAATAATTCACGCCAAACACAATACATTTTATTGCCTATCTAATCCATACTAGTATTACGTGTACGAAAGTAACAATATTTCTTTGTTCTTACACGTAACTTTCGCTTTTTAGGAGGTATTCACGAATGCGGAACAAACAAAGGGGCTTCCCAAATCAAAATAATAATAAATTTGAGGGTGAACCGCGAGCAAAGGCTGAGTATGCTTCAAGAAGAGCAAATGGAACCATTAATACACATCCACAAGAAAGAATGAAGGCTTCAAGTGAACGACACGATTTTTAATAATTAACAAGGGCTACCCTATAATATTATCCAAAGTCGAGCAATCCTTGGAGGTGTTTTTTGTGGGAAAAAGGCGTAACGATCCTTATACAAATCCATTCCAATCACCTTGGGCTAATCCTAAACATTCTTGGGCACAGATTAACGGTGAAACGATGCAAACCCAGAATAATATTATTCTTCAACGTGAAACGCGCAAACGTTCATAAACGGAAAAACCAGAGAGCCTAGCTTCTCTGGTTTTTTAACAAGGCTGTGTTTTCCAATGTAATAAGTAACAATCATTCAGAAAAGAGCCTTTAATAATGATATCGGTAATGCTTCTTCTTCGTTATCCTCTTGTCCCACACGATGCCCCCAAGCAAATACACCATTCATATAGCTGATTTTAAAATAATGACCTGGGTCACCATCAATTTCGTATTCTTCTCCTGGTTTAAAATCATCAGGATTTAATAAATAGGCTTTTGCCATCGCTGCTTTACGCTCCAGCACTGCTAATTCATTTGGCATACCTAACTGCTCCGCTTTACGTGCTTTTTCTTTTAAATTTGCAATTTCTTGATTTAATTCATATTCTGACATTTGGCTATATCGTTTTTCCTGCTGATGCATGCTAGTCCCCGTCCTTTAAACTTTCGATAAATTTATCAATTAGTTCTATAGAAAATCCTTTACGAAAAAGGGTTTGCTTCATTTTTTGATTATATTCCCAGCCATCTAATTTTTCATACTTTCGATGAGCTTTATTACCATGGTGTTCTAATGCTTCCCATTCTTCATTATCATCCTTGTCCACTTCTACCTCTTCAAGTGCTATCTGAATGATATCCCAGCCATACCCTTTTCTCATTAAGGTTTGCTCAAGCTTTTGTTTCAAAAGCATATCTGACATATTTTTAGTAGATGTGATTGTTTTTTCAATCAACTTCACTGCTTTTTGAATTTGCATTTCTGAAGAAAATAATTCAAGGCTGTTTGATATATGGTCTTGCTCAATTCCCTTTTCAAAAAGCTCTTGCTTTATTACACTTGGTCCTTTTACAGTTGTATTTATTTGTGTTTGAACATAGGCTTTGGCAAATTCCAAATCATTGACATACTTATATTCAATTAGCTTATGAATGACTTCTGGAATAATTGGTTCTTCGACTTCTTTTTTCTTTAAATAATCGATGATCTCCTTTTTTGACCTCATTCGATAGGATAAAAATACAAGGGCTAAGTTAAAGGCCTTTTTCACCTCATCATCAAATTGAATTTCGGTAATATCTAATTCATCTAATTCCATTCCTTTTTTTAACTGAAAGGATATTAGGACTGCTTGATCAACACTGAAAGCATATTCTTCCCCTTGTCCATGATCGAGAAAAATATTAAATCGTTCATTATTCTTTTTTTGAGTCGTAATTTTAGTAATAAGCGCCATTATTTACACCTCTTCTACAATTGTAGCATAAGAAAATTAAAGGATTAACTTAAAATTTATTGAATTACTATTGTAAGCAGACTGATCGAATAGGAGGTTATATTTTGAAGATTGCAATTGCTGGTGGGACAGGATTTGTTGGGGAAGCCTTGGCGAATTATTTTCTAGATAAAAACCATACTGTGTATATACTTACAAGAAATGCATCTAGATACACTTCAAGCAAAAGGCTTCATTATCTAGAATGGCTTTCCCCTACAAGTGCTCCAGAGCATGATTTACAAGATATTGATGCTTTTATCAATCTTGCAGGTGAGTCACTAAATAGTGGACGGTGGACGAAAGTACGAAAACAACGGATTGTTGACAGTCGAATAACCGCCACTAAGGAAGTCATACGAATACTTAAAGCTCTTGATAAAAAACCTGAATGCTTGATTAATGCGAGTGCGATTGGAGTTTATGGAACTTCCGTAGACGAAACTTTCACAGAGGATCCAACCCAGGTTGGTACAGATTTTCTTGCAGATACAGTTTCAAAATGGGAAGAAGAGGCACAAAAGGCAAGTGGTTTAGGAATTCGAACAGTTTTCGCAAGGTTCGGGGTTATTCTTGGGAAAGATGATGGTGCATTGCCACGAATGGTGCTTCCTTATCGTTTCTTTATCGGTGGTACTGTTGGTGTTGGAAATCAATGGCTTTCTTGGATTCATATCATAGATGTTGTGAAGAGCATTGAATTTCTTATTGAAAATCAAGATATCTCTGGTCCTGTTAACCTCACTTCTCCAGATCCAAAACAAATGAAACCATTCGGAAAAGCGATTGGAAAAGTGCTTGGACGACCACATTGGCTGCCTGTTCCAGGTTTCGCATTAAAATTATTACTAGGAGAAATGAGCATCCTTGTATTAGAGGGACAAAAAGTATTACCAAAAAAGCTACAAGAAAATCACTATCCTTTTACGTACGTGAGGCTCGAGGATGCTATTCAGAATTTATTAAAATAATTGAAATGGAGTACAGCATGAAGAAAACAATTTTTAAAAATGCAACATTGTATCCGATTACTTCAAGAATTGTAAAAGATGTGGATGTAGTTGTGGAAGATAGGAAAATTAGTGAAATTGGCTTTTCAATTGAACCAAAAGCAGATGAAGTCATCATTGAATGTAACGGAAAGCATTTACTGCCTGGTTTCATTGATGTACATACACATCTAGGATTATATGATGAAGGAACTGGCTGGGCCGGGAATGATGCAAATGAAACGATTGAAGCCCTCACCCCACACATTCGAGCGATTGATGGTGTTCATCCACTTGATCCTGCTTTTCAGGATGCTATTCAGGCAGGCATAACAACTGCACATATTATGCCAGGTAGTGCAAATGTAATTGGTGGAACTACATCTGTTATTAAAACAAGTGGAAAAAACATTTGTAAAATGCTCCTTCAAGAGACAGCAGGGTTAAAAATTGCTTTTGGCGAAAATCCCAAAAGAATGCATAGCCATGGCAACAAAGAATCTATTACACGAATGGGTATTATGGGAATGCTGAGAGAGGCATTTTATAAAGCAAAATACTCAGATGATATTGATGACCTTAAGATCATCCCTCTTATCCAAGCATTAAAACGCGAAATTCCAGTTCGAATTCATGCACATCGTGCTGATGATATCATGTCGGCTATTCGTTTTGCTGATGAATTCAAGCTTGATCTTCGAATTGAACATTGTACCGAGGGTCATCTTATTGCAGAAGAATTAGCTGATCGAAATTTAAAAGTTTCGATTGGACCAACTTTAACAAGAAGATCAAAAGTTGAGTTGAAAAATAAGAGTTGGAAAACCTATCAAATCCTTAATGACCATGGAATTGAAGTGTCTATAACAACAGATCATCCCTATGTACCAATTCAGTATTTAAATGTGTCGGCTGCCATCGCAGTAAGAGAAGGATTAGATGAGCAAAAGGCGTTAGAAGGAATAACGATTACTGCAGCGAGAAACTTAAGAGTCGATCACTTAATTGGAAGCATTGAAATTGGGAAGGATGCTGATCTTGTTCTATGGAATGAGCATCCATTCCACTTCAGAGCAAAGCCAGAAATAACCATGATCAACGGTGAGGTTGTTTACTCAAAATCATAAGTTTCGACAGGTATATGCATTACCCGACACTTTCCACTCAAATAGTCGAAATTACCAATAATTTGCTATTAAAAATGAACAAAAAACTCTTTATTTTTGATTCATTTTCAAGTATGATACCTTAAGTAACCTAAAAAAACTTGGAATATATCGTGATTCCATCTAACAAAAAAAACATAATAGTTATAACTTAAATCAACCGACAGCTAGAATTATTTCTTTGTTGGTTATTTTAAGGGAAGGCAAATGGTGCGCCACCAGTTCACTGGTTCTAGTGGGTTCGATTCCCACCCCGAAATTTTTGTAATTTAAAAATTTCGAGGGTGGATCGAATCTTTAGGTCTGTCCTCTTTGGAGGGGAAACTTATGCTAAAAAAACGTGAACTTCAAGATAGTCAAGCTCTTTACGAGTTGATGGTGCATCCAGACGTCTTCCCTTTTGTACGTCATAAAGCCTATTCTTATGAAGAATTTTTATTTTTATCGAAACAAACAATTGAAGCAGAAGAACGTGGTGAATTGATTTCACGGACCATTCTTGATGAATGGGGTTCTCCAATTGGATCAATCAATTTATTTGATATCCAGGAGAATGCTGGTTTCCTCGGTACGTGGCTCGGAAAACCATTTCACGGTAAAGGCTATAACCAGGTCGCAAAAGATGCCTTCTTTCATGAGCTGTTTTATGAATTAGGGATTGAGACAATTTTTATGAGAGTAAAGAAAGTCAATATTCGTTCGACAAAAGCGGTTGAAAAGCTCCCATATGTTACATTAGCAAATGAAACTCGTAAACATATTTACGATCAGTTGAATGCAGATGGCGATATTTATAATCTTTTTGAAGTATCAAAGGACCTATACACACTTCATACATTGCGTGTCGGTCAAATAATTGAAGAAGAGCATCTAAAAGAAGCGTAAAAACCTGTTTTATGACAGGTTTTTTTGTTTGAATTTTTTTCCTATGGACAAACTAATAGTGCATATTAAAGAAAGTGAGGAAGATAAAATGCCAAAGGATAAAAAACGTGAGGCTAAGACAAAGAGTACATTAAGCAGTATGCAGGAGGTTACCTACTCAAGGGAATTCAGGATGGCAGACCGAGCTGGTGGATTTGTTGATAAGCATACAAAATACTAAGTTTTTTAGCATCAAAATTCTTCCACTTATGAAATAATACAAGTAGGCTATCCTATTAGAGAGCAATATTGCATTAGCGATATTCTCTATTAATTTTCGGGGGTGGCTTTAGTATGGGAAGATCACATGGTCATAAAACACGTGATAAAAACAAAGCTACATTACCACAAGTACCTAAGAACATGAAATCAGACGGCATTGATGTTGAATTCTCACGGGAGCTGGCAGACCAAGACGATATGGAAGCTTTAGCTCGTTCAAATGCTGCTGATGCAAGACAAAAAAATAGAAATAAATAATTTCGGAAAGGCTGTTCAATAGTGAACAGCCTTTTTAAATTGGCACTTACCTCTTATTATCTATTTTTTATAGTGCTTACATACTAAACCCAATTATAGTAAGAACAAACACCTCCACTGTCGCATAAGATGAAGCGACTCAAGCTTGCTAATGTTATGGAGGTGGCAATTTTGAAATTTTCAATTACAAGAGATTATATTCGTTTGGGAGATTCCCGCTCTGGCCAAAAGATTTCCAAGGTACTATTTATCGTAAGTCATGATACAGGAAACCCTGGGTCAACTGCATATGGAAATCGTAATTACTTTGACAGACAACAACCATCAGCTTCCGCTCATACTTTTATTGATGATAAATATATTTTAGAAATTATCCCTTTAAGCGAAAAAGCATGGCATGTCCGCTACAATGTTTCTGCCGATAACCAACGTTTTGGGGATGATGCCAATGATGCTGCGATTGGGGTTGAATTTTGTCACGGTGGTAAGATTAATTTTCAAGAGGCATATAATCGATATGTGTGGTATCATGCCTATCTATGCGATAAATTCGGATTAGATCCGATGAAGCATATTGTTGCTCATAGTAGTCTAGACCCTTCTAGACGGTCTGATCCGCAAAGTGCACTGCGCCCGAGGGGCATTTCTTGGAATGAATTTTTAGCAGATGTGAAAGCTTCGTTAGCACGGGATTTTAATGGGAAAGATACACCACCATCCTCTGACCCAACTCCTGCCGTTGGAGGTGTTTCAACTAGACTTCCTCTCCGTGAAGGTGACAAGGGCCAATTTGTGAAGGAAATTCAACAGGATTTAATTAAATCTGGATTCCCATTGCCACGTTATGGGGCAGATGGCTCCTTTGGTCCTGAAACAGAGACCGCTGTCATGCGCTTTCAAAAAAGATATGGTCTTCATGTAGATGGACTAGTTGGTACAAATACGTTAAATAAATTACAGGAAGTCATCAAGCAAAACCACTCCACTGATGATTTTCCACTTCCAACAGGTGTATGGAAGCGAGGCGATAAGGGTGAAGAAGTGCGATTGATCCAACGCGCATTAAAGCACATTCATTTTGATCCTAAGCAAATCGATGGAAGCTACGGTCCACAAACAGAGGATGCGGTGAGACGCTTTCAATCCATGTATGCTGCACTGAAGGATGATGGGATCTACGGACCAAGTACAAGAAAATACATTCAAATGGAACTAAATGATTAACAAATTACTCAGAACCCCCGTTTACCTACAAACGGGGGTTCTTTGCTATATAGCGAAATGAGAAGTATCCACATATTCCATAAAAGCCCATGATACCTAATACTATTTTAGTTTGAAGTTGCCGGAGCTTGTTCGGATTGTTATGTTATGTTCAGCATTGCCGATTTCACCAATGATTCTGTGTTCTGAATTCTCTTTGAATTCCATTCCTTCAATTTTCACCTTGCCATCTCCAGAGCTGCTTTTATAGTCAACCTCGATTGATGAAACTGTTGTGAATTCTAGCTCTATATCCCCGCTACTTGATTCCGCATTAATATTACCGGTTACTTCCTTCCCATCAATTTCAATATTTCCAGAGGCTGCTTCTGTTTTTAATTCATTTGCGGTTTGATCAAAACATTCGATATCTCCACTACTCGTCTCAAGCGTTATCTTCTCTGCTTGATTATCATTTACTTCAATATTTCCACTATTTGCAGATACTTCAATGGCGTTAGCTGTAAAATCATTCGCTGTAATGTCACCACTTGATGTTTCAATCATTAATGTTGTCTCAATTTTTCCACCGAGAGCTTCTATATTACCTGAATTCGCTTCGATACTAAGGTTTTTCGCTTCCAAGTCTTCAGTGTTAATGTCACCTGACGATGTATTAATTTCCAGAGAATCGTACACCTTCTGTGGAACCTCAACATTTAGATCAACACTTGTGAAGTTAAAAATTGAAATTTCAAACTTTTCCTTCCGATCTACATTTATTTCTAATGTGTCATGGTCTTCATCAATTTCCAACTTATACGTGTCTTTATTGTTTTTACTTGCCTTCCCTTTTAATTCAGCTATGACTTTATCTCCATCAGTTGGGATCACATTCACATCAACTGAAGAAGATTTAATTAAAATATTCTTTATATCCTCTGCATCAAATTCTTTTTTCTCATGTACTTCAACCGTATTAAACGAAAATAGTTTTTTCCCAGATGTATTTATCGTAATGATTAATCCTAATACACCTATTAATATTATTATGAACGCTCCATACATTATTTTTTTCATGCCTCGTTATTCTCCTTTTATCAGCTTGATATTCCAATTCCAATAAATCATTGAGATTCGATATAACCATTTCCCTACTTTCACAGAACCAACACCAATCATTAAACCGATTCCAGCTAATATGACAGTGAGGAAAAACTCAATACTATCAAAGCTGCCAAAAATAAATTTCAAAGCAGCTAGAAATGGTGAGAGCACAAAGCTAAATGAAACAAGACACATTGAAAAATAGATTCCGGCAATTGCGACAGCTGGCCCAAGTACGAATATCGTATTAAATAATAATAAGCTAATAGTTGCTAAAATCATTCGACCATTATTGCGGTATGTTTTCTTCTCTTCATTGATTGGGATATGAAAGTTTTCGTCAAACGGATATGACGGAATATCTAAAGTGGACTTGTTGCCATTTTTGCGATTTTCCTCGGCAACATCAATTAAGTCCTTATATAGCTCAATTAATTTATCACGATCCTCTGGCGGTAAACCCTTCAATCTTTCTTCTAATTCCTGAAGCAACTTCTCCTTTTCCATATGCCTCTTTCCTTTCAGTTTTCTTATGTCTCCAATGTTACGTAGAAAAAGTCATATGACCAAGTGAAATGAGTCATAAGATTTCTACTTATTTTTATGACAATTTATGCTATCAGAAATGACTTTCATCTTGTAATATAAGGTAAGAATAAGTGTAATACTTGTATATGGGGTGTTTTTTATGAAAAGAGAGTGGGTTTGGACGGATTGGTTTATTTTTTTCCTTAGGCTCTGTTGGTATATAACGGTATTATTAAATTTTATTGTCGAAAATGGAACAAATATGAATTCAGAGGATATGCGATTTATCGGTATTTTAATTGTTTGCTATCTTGTTCCACATCTGTTTTGGCGCCCTGGTTACCTGCACACAATCCTCTACCCTTTATCAGAAATCATCTTAATTGGTACAGCACTGTTTTATTTTAATACGATAGTAGAAATTGAACTTGGATCCTCCTTGATTCTCATGTCATTACTAATGAATGGTTACCTATCCACAAAACAAACAGCTAAGTGGACATATCCCATTTTTATTGTATTATTACCATTACCTCTTCTTTGGTCAATGGATAAGGTTACCTACTTTATGCAATATACTGAGATCTTCATATTTCTAGGATTTGGTGCAAGCTTTCATTATGTCGTTCAATCACAGCAACGAACTACAAGAATGCTAGAAGAAAACCGAACACAATATAGATTAATTGTTGAACAAAATAGAGTTTTACAGCAATATGCAAAACAAGTTGAGAATGTAACTCTTTTACAGGAACGTAATCGAGTTGCTGGGGAATTGCATGATACAATTGGTCATCACTTCACATCTGTTACAGTTGGACTAGATGCCGTCTCCTATCTAATCGATTCTGATATAGAAAAAGCGAAGGAAAAAATAAATCGTCTTGCAGATGTTTCACGAAAGGGATTGGATGAAATTCGGCGTAATATTCATCAGATTGCACCATCTGAAAATGAAGAATTACTATCCATTCTACTAAAACAAATTGCTTCTGATTTTCAAGTGCATACAAACACTGTTGTGACTTTCCATGTGAATGGTAACGAAACCTCTGTCTCAAAAAATAGTAAATTAGTACTCATTCGTTGCTTGCAAGAGGCATTAACAAATGCGAAGCGACATGGTGATGCGACAGAGATTTCAATTGAATATATCATCCGCAGTCATGAGCTTAGCTTACTAATTAAAAATAACGGGCATCCATTAGGATCATACGAACCCGGTTTTGGGCTTAAAACAATGAAGGAACGGATTGAAGATCTTCATGGAAAAATAGAAATTACGAGTGGGGAATCTCAAGGTGTGACACTTAAGATAGCTCTCCCCATTTAGGAGGCGACGAGGGAAGATGAATGAAATTAAACTTTTATTAGTTGATGATCAAGAGCTGATTCGCGAGAGCTTATCAATTGTACTTGATATGGACCCTGAAATTGATGTGATTGGTTTAGCCGAAAATGGAATTCAGGCAATTACCATTTGCGAGGAACAAGAACCGAATATCGTATTAATGGATATTAATATGCCGGAAATGGATGGCATTGCAGCAACAAAGGTAATCAAACAACGTTGGCCCCATACAAAAGTCATTATTTTAACAACCTTTCAGGAAATTAATCATGTTATTGATGCTCTTTCAATTGGAGCAGAGGGCTATTTACTTAAAGCCATTCATCCGAAGGATTTAATTTCTGGAATTAAGCTTATTCATAAAGGCGGCACTCTTTTACCACAGGATTTGGCAAAATTGCTTGTTCAGCAAATCAATCAAGGTGAGGATTCAAGCAGACAAGAAACTCCTTCAAAATACGATCTAACTGAGCGTGAAGAGCAAGTACTTGAATGTCTATCCTACGGTCTTGGTAACAAACAAATTGCTGAAAGACTCTTCTTATCAGAAGGAACCGTGAAAAACTATATTTCAAGCATCTATCACAAGCTAGATGTAAAAGACCGCTTCCAAGCCGCACAAAAAGCACAACAGGAAGGACTCATTAAATAATTAGAAAACCATCAGTCATTTTACTGATGGTTTTCTAGCTTCTTATTTTAGCCATGAAGTTTAGATAATGAAAAACCACGCCCAAGGATATCGGAGGCGTTAAGGAATACGACAAAGGAAGTAGGTTCTTGTTCTTGGAGCACCTTTTTCAAATAGATCGCTTCCTGTTGTTCAACAACACATAAAATCATCGTTTTTTCCTTATTAGAAAAACCACCGATCGAACGTATTTTTGTTAGACCCCTGTCTATTTCATCCTTAATGATAGTCTGAATATTTTCTTCCTGTTCTGTAATAATGAGAACAAGCTTTGATGGTGAAGTTTGCAGCTGAACAAAGTCAATCACTTTGCTCGTCACATAAATAGCCATCATTGCATATAAAGCTAGTTCCAAGTTAAATACGATTGCAGAACTTACCACAACAAAGGCATCAACAATTAATTGGGAATAACCACTTGATAGTCCAGTGAACTTTTTAAGGATTTGGGCAACTGTTGCTAATCCACCAGTTGATCCTTTCCCCCGATATACAATTCCAAGCCCAACGCCCAATAGGATTCCCCCATAGATTGCCGAAAGCAAAGGATTATCTATTTTAAACGGGATATCTGCACTAAGCCAAATTGTAAAAGGTACAAAGAAGATACCTACTATCGTCTTCAAACTAAAATCCTTCCCAAGAATGATAAGACCGATAAAAAACAGCGGAATATTAATCAACCATTGGACATAAGCTGGATTAAATTGGAATAATTCATATAAGATTGTACTGATCCCTGAAACGCCTCCTGCTGCAAGTCTAGCAGGTAAAAGAAAAATATTATAAGATAGACCGACTAATGCTGAACCGAAAATAACCGAAACGTACTCCATAAGTAGCTTTCTCTGAGCTGTATGCTTTGTCATTTATAACCCTACCCTTTCATACTATAATAACTTAAGTATTTTAACATAAAAAAATAAAGTGAGGCTGATATTCTCAAAGTACAGAAAATCAGCCTCATTTTTATATTCATTATTATAAGGATCAGGGGGCTCTACCCCTTTTTTCGTTGTGTTTTCCTCTCTTCTGTTACATCAACAATTTTCCCACCATGTAGCCGTTTCTTTGTAAAAGTAATTCCTAGATCATGTCCCATCTTACGTAAAAAGCTTTCTTCGCGGGAGTTAACGATTGAAATAACAGTCCCCGCTTTTCCCATTCTCCCTGTTCGACCTGAACGGTGGAGATACTGGGTAGTTGTTTTTGGAAAATCAAAATGTATCACATGCGATACTTCTGGAATATCTAGTCCCCGTGCCGCTACATCTGTCGTTAATAAAAGAGGAATCTTCCCTGCTCGGAATTTTTTCATCGATTCCTTACGCTCCTGCTTGTTCGCCTCACCCGCTAACACTGCAAATTCAAGATTATTATACGCAAGCTTCGCTTCAATCTCTGATAATTTTTCCAAATTACTTATAAAAGCTAGAACACGGGTCGGTTCTGTATACATGATTTTGCGAAGAACATCAATTTTATCCCGTTGTTCACAAGGAAAATAAATATGTTCAGTGTTCGACTGACTTATTTCCTCTTTCACTCTAATGATTTGAGGATCATTCATAATTGTTTTTGCTGTCTTTTCAGAATCAGGAGTGATCGTTGCTGAAATAAATAATACTTGACGATCCTTTAATGTTGATTTAATAATCGCTTGTACATTGTTAATATGTTCATGGGAGACTAATTGATCAGCCTCATCAACAACAACCATTTTTACTTCATGCATTTTCAATTTCTTTATTTTGATTAACTCAACAATTCTTCCAGTAGTCCCAATCACAATTTGAGGCTTTTCTTTGAGCTTTTCTACCTGTTTTTTAACATTGGCTCCACCTATAAAGGAGGCGCTAACTATTTTTGTTCCCTTTGTCCATTTTCGAACTTCATCATTGATTTGCATCACAAGTTCTCGAGATGGAGCTAAAATAACAGCTTGAACCCCATTTTTCGATTCATCTAGTTTTTCTAAAACTGGAAATAAATAAGTAAGTGTTTTACCAGTACCAGTTGGTGATTCGCATATAACATCCTTCCCCTCAAGAATTAGAGGAATTGCACGTTCTTGTATACTAGTTGGAGCTTGAAAACCTGATTCCTTCCACACCTCTTGTAATGAGGGCTTCATCGTTTCTAATGTTGACCAATTTGCCATATGTATGTACCTTCCTTTTAATACGAACTTTTCGATAATCCTTAGATTCATCTTATTCTAAACTATATTTGCTTTAAGTACAAAAAAACTACGCACATGAATGCGTAGTCGCCTATTTCTCTTTCGCTAATCCGATTCCAGCAAAGCCAAAGACAATTGAAATGACTGGGCAAATTAGACAGAAAAAGGCATAGGGCAAGTAATCAAGTGTTGCCACACCTAGTACACTTGTTAAAAACACCCCGCTCACGCCCCAAGGAATTAACGGGTTAATAAGTGTACCGCCATCTTCTAATGAACGGGAAAGATTTTTCCGATTTACACCAAGTTGATCATACTTTTTCGAAAACACATTTCCCGATAGAATAATTGATAAATATTGTTCTCCTAGTAAAACATTAATTGATAATGCGGAAACTGTGGTAGTCGCTATCAAACGCCCGGTTGTCACAAGGAGACTTTCCATCATTTCTAATAATTTTGCGATAACTCCAAGCTTAGTTAGCAATCCACCCATACTTAATGACAGTAAAATTAACGAAACTGACCACATCATACTTTGTATACCGCCGCGGTTCAATAATGAATTTAACTGTTCATTCCCTGTATCTATTTTGTATCCATCTTGGATAATTGAAAAAAGCTCTGAAACTGATATTCCTGGTTGAAACAGAATGATTAATATAATTCCAGATAAAATTCCTAGCAGTAGTGTTGGAATTGCAGAGAACCGGATGAATGCCAAAACAAATAGTATCACAATAGGCAACAATGTTACCCAATGAATAAAAGTGTTATTTTGTAAATCCATTAAAAAGCCATTCATATTAGAGAGTTCTTCAATTTCAAATCTGGCCCCTAGTATCCAGTAAATGATTAATGTGATAAAAAATGCAGGAATCGTAGTCCACATCATATGTCGAATATGTTCAAATAAATCAACCTTCGCTACTGCAGATGCTAGATTCGTAGTATCTGATAATGGCGACATTTTATCACCAAAAAATGCTCCTGAAATCACCGCACCAGCTATCAATGGCAGCGGAAAGCCGAAAACTCCGCCAATCCCAATAAAAGCTACACCGAGTGTTGCTGCAGTCGTAAAAGCACTTCCGATGCTTGTTCCAACAATCGCAGTTAACACAAATACCGTAATTAAAAAGTAATCCTTAGAAATAATTTTAAATCCATATGCAATAAGGGTTGGAATCGTGCCGCTTGCAACCCAAACACTTATTAATATACCAATTAAAATAAAAATAATAATCGGTATAATGCCGTACCGAATGCCTTCAATTATTCCTTTTTCAGTTTCCTTCCAAGGAAACTTTTTTATATAGCTGAACAAAATTAGGATTGTTAAGCATATAAAGATTGGTCCATGTGGAGGGGTTTGAAAATAAATAATTGACATACCTATTATAAGTAATAGGAGGATTGTTAGACAAAGTGCTTCTATTCTAGTTAATCGTTGCTGCATGAGTTTGCCTCCATAATAAACTTCTTCACTTAAACGCTTTTAAGCGATAAAGTATTTTAGTATAATAAAAGTAACGTATACTTATCCATTTGTCAATATCTACAATTTAACAATCCTTCCAGTTTATCCGATATAGAACATGTACAACTATGAATTACGGGGAGAGATTTTTGTGATTTTCAGTAAAAAAAAGCAAGATACATTTTATTCACTTCAACAACTAATTGAAAATGAAAAGGATAACGTCATACTTCAAATTCCTGCTGACCCTGACTTTAAATTACAATTAGATTTAATTGGGCTTACAATAGAGGATTTAGCAATATTAAAAGGGATTTCTCCAATCATTTCTAACCATTTGACTGCTATTTATGAAGAAGCATTGAAGTTTAAACATGTAGGAATCAGAAAAATTACTGATACAACGCAGATTGGGATTTCTCGGGAAATGAGTGAACAATATATATTTTCAATGCTAAGCGGCAAAGTTGATGAGGAATATATTCAAAGAAGAACCTCATTAGGGCAAATCTATGTAAAAACTGGTGTTGAAATTCATTGGTTTATTTCAGTTTATAAGTATATAATGGTCAAATTTATGAGTGTTGTAAAAGAAGATCTGTCATTGAATGAGCATGACTTATTCCGTGTTATGATCGCTTTGTCAAAAATATTCGACCTTGAAATGCAGCTCGTGCTCTCTTCCATGCAAAAAACAAATGAGGCAATTTTAAAATCGAAGGAACTAGAGGCTAAAAAGAATTTGAAAGAATACGTGGGAGACTTTGTTGAAAACCTTGCTGCCATGTCTGAAGAGACAGGTGCATCTGTTGATCAAATCGTTCATCAATCCTCAATTATTTCTAAAAATGCTGAAACAAGTGTTGAAACCTCAGTTCAAATGGAAGAACGCTCAAAATTAGGAAAAGAACAATTAAACCGTGTCGTTCATAATATGACAGAGCTTAAGGATAAAGTGAATCAAATTACAGCTACTATTGATGCACTCGAGAAAACATCGACCCAAATTGGAAATATCGTTAATGTCATTACTGGAATTGCTGACCAAACAAATCTGCTAGCACTAAATGCTGCAATTGAGGCAGCTCGCGCTGGTGAACATGGGAAAGGCTTTGCTGTTGTTGCTGACGAGGTTAGAAAACTAGCAGAGCAAACAAAGAGTTCTTCAGCAAATATCACGACATTAGTTGATACAACAATTGATCAAATTAGTGGTGTCATTTCTCAAATTAATACAATTGATGAAAAAGTTGTATCAGGAAATAAAGAAATTGAAGAAACAGGAATTGTATTCGAAAATATTCTTGAAGCAAGTGTTCAAAGCAAAGAAAATAGTAAAAGCATTGAGCATGATATCGCATCGTTATCACAGCTATTAATAGAAATTAACCAAGCTGCAACAAAGCTATCTACCTCAGCGGAAGAGCTAAGTGTTACAATTTCTGAGTTTTAATCAAGATAAAACAATAAGCTACCCACTTTAATTAAATGGGTAGCTTCAGACTGTAGACAAACTCGAAGATTTTCGAGTTTGCCTACAGTTTTTTTTCA
>NZ_JAKTTI010000045.1 GCF_022427965.1 Fredinandcohnia quinoae
CCGTACGTACGGTGGTGTGAGAGGTCGGGGGTTAGTCACCCCCTCCTACTCGATTACTAAAGAACATTCTTCATATGGGTAGGAATGAGAACATATATTAATATAGATTGGTTATTAAAAAAATAAAAAATAATCCAAAATACCTAAAAGTAAAAAGAGGATTTATAAAACTTATAGCGAATGGATATATTAACCAATCAAATTCGAAAGGGTATGAGATATGGAAATAGGTAATAGACTTAAATTCTTTCGTATTCAAAAAGACATGACACAAGAAGAGCTAGCTAATAAAATAATTTCAGTCTCTTATCTTTCAAAAATAGAAAATAACCAAACCTCAGCTAGTATAGAAGTACTTGAATTACTTTGTGAAAAACTAGGAATTAAACTTATTGAGGAAGAGGAGTATACGCTACTAAAAGATTTAAATGATTGGTACTTTTCCATTATTCAAAAAAAGAAAGAAGAAGCAATAGCTTTTCATGAGCATTTTACAAAGAATGTCCAATTTATAAATGATTCTAGAGCAGCAATTCTTTTCGTATTATTTGAATTAAGATTTCTTTTATTCATTCGTGAATATGATAAAGCCGGAGAACAGATAAAAAAAATTTCATTGTTTAAAGATATTTTTGATAGTAAAATGAATTATTTTTATGAAAAATTTGTTGGTCAATACTATAATTTAAGAAATAAATTTGCGATTGCTTTAGAGCATTTTAAGCTTTCTGAACAAATATTATCTAATAGCATTCATTTTGAAAACTGGGAAAAAGCTGATCTCTATTATCACATTGGTGTAAATCATAATCGTATTGGGAAAATTGCCCTTAGTACTGTATATACTCAACAGGCACTTTCAATCTACCAATCAATGTATGATCTAAAACGTAGTGCTGAATGTCACATATTATTAGGGATTAGCTATGAAAAAAATGATGATTTTCAATTAGCAGTAGATAACTATCAGCTTGCCAAAAAAGTGGCTGAAAATATGAATGATTCCTATTTATTAGGACTGCTTCATCATAATATTGGCTGCTTATACTCGAAGCAGCAAAAAACATTGGAAGCTATTGATGAGTATAAAGAGAGTCTACGGTATAAAGTAGAAACAAATATTATTGGTAGAATACGATCAATTCATTCCTTACTTGCTGAGTATTATAACATTGGTGATGTTTCGTCTAGTAGGAAATGGTTAAATACCGGACAGGAAATATTGGCGAAACATCAAAATTTAGAGGAATTTAAAATCCATTTTACATTTTATGAATATTGGTTAAATAATGATGAAGCCTTAGAGAAATTTGTAGAAAAAGAAGCAATACCTTTTTTTGAACAAGAAGGAGATATGAAGCAAGTCATCAGTTATTCTGAAATACTTGCAAAACGTTATCAGGAGAAAAATAAGTATAAGTTAGCTAGCTATTATTATTCAATAGTAGTTAAATATTTAAAAATGATAAGGAGATGAGAAAATGAAGAAAAAGCTTTTAGTATTAGTTGCATTTGGAGTGGTGGTTGCTTTCGGTTATCAATTATCAGAGGGAGTAACGCCATATTCTTATGAACCAGGTCATGAGTATCCAGACACACATGCAGTAGAAGCAAAGATTTAATTAGGAGAAGCGTGCTATATTTTTTAGCACGCTTCTTTTATTTTGGTACAAATGTAAAGATTTCATGGGATTCAAAAGAATCAACTAAACGATTCAACCACTGGTAATATTGAAGAGCATTATTTAATTTATCAATATCATGTCTTGCAGTTTCTTTGATTTCTTCATTTACATCATGAGCATCAAGTAGTGCATGTAATTCTTTGAGAGACTTCTCAATTGCAGATACATTCATATTGACTCCACTGCGCCATTTTATTGTAAAGAAGTCGATGAATGTTTGATACCAATCCTCTTCAACCTCGTAAAGATCCTTCCTCATACCTTTCTTCCATACTTTGTCGACCATTTTTAGCTCGACTAAGCTACGAACTGATGTACTCATGCTAGTCTTGCTCATACCAAGCTCTAATTTCATATCATCGAGTGTCATGGGTTCGTCTTGAAAATACATCAAGCCCCATAGTCGTCCAACAGAAGGGGTAACACCATATAAATTCATATTTTGTGAAATCGCATCAATTACACGTTCACGTGCTTTTTCTAGTTGCTCTTTACCTTGCAAATGTATTCACATCCTTAATTATTCAAACCTAATACATTCTTAATAACTATAGACTAACGATTTGATTGATGAAAGTAAAGAGGGGGAATAGAAAGCATTATTGAGGAAAATAGAGGAATTTTAAGGATGTGGTACGTAAAGTGCGTACAGTTTTTTCTGTACAAAGTTTACAGCTGAATATCACGTTATATCCACTTTGTAGAATTAGCTAAAATTACCTACAATTAAAAAGTCATAGTTAAACGTTACTTAATACACAGAGGCAGAGTTTAAAGGAAAGAAATTAGATTGAGGTGACAGAATGATGAAAGAGACAGAAGTAAAAATAAAAGTAAGTAACGTAACAAAAATTTTTGGAAGACAACAGAAAAAAGCTGTTCAGCTTCTAAAGGAAGGAAAGTCGAAAAAGGAAATATTAGAAAGTACAGGCTCAACAGTTGGGGTAAACCAAGCAAGTTTTGAAGTACATGCTGGTGAAATTTTCGTAATTATGGGTCTATCAGGAAGTGGGAAATCCACACTAGTAAGATTATTAAATAGATTAATAGAACCAACTACTGGAAATGTGCTAATAGATGGCAAAGATGTTGTTTCGATGAAAAAGGAAGAAATTCGTGAGGTAAGACGGAAAAAGTTAAGTATGGTATTCCAACGGTTTGCATTATTTCCACATCGAACTGTCCTTCAAAATACAGAGTACGGTTTAGAGATTCAAGGAGTGGAAAAACAAGAACGCTCTGCAAAGGCACTTCATTCACTAAAACTTGTTGGACTAGAAGGGTATGAAAATCAGTATCCTGAACAGCTTAGTGGTGGGATGCAGCAGCGTGTTGGACTTGCAAGAGCACTAGCTAATGATCCAGATATATTATTGATGGATGAAGCCTTCAGCGCATTAGATCCTCTTATACGAAAAGATATGCAAGATGAACTTCTTGAATTACAAGCCTCCATGGAAAAAACAATTGTTTTCATTACACATGACCTTGATGAAGCGTTACGCATCGGTGATCGAATAGCGCTAATGAAAGATGGGAATATTGTCCAAATAGGAACACCAGAGGAGATACTGATGAATCCATCTAATGAATATGTTGAGCGATTTGTTGAAGATGTGGACCTTTCAAAAGTGCTAACAGCTGGTCATATTGTCAAACGTGCCGAAACTGTGCAAATTGATAAAGGTGCAAGAATTGCTTTAAAAATCATGAGAGATAATGGGATATCTACCGTTTATGTAGAGGATAAACAGAAAAAGCTTATCGGTGCTGTCACGGATGTGGATGCTTCTAGGGCTGTTGAGAAAAATCTGCCACTCACTGATGTTGTAACAACGGATATAAAAACAGTTCAAACCGATACGTTATTAACTGATTTATTCGATGATGTATCAAATGCGAAGATACCACTTGCGGTAATAGATGAAGCAAATCGTCTTAAAGGAATTGTCATAAGGGGTGCAGTTATCGGGGCACTTGCTGGGAATGACACATATATTAATGGTTTTGGAACAGAGTCTACTAGTCTCTCGTCAGGTACAGATAGGGAGGTGCTATAAATGGAAGGATTATTGCCAAAATTACCAATAGCAGATTGGATTGATTCTTTTATTGATTGGCTTGTTGCAAATTTTGATTTCTTATTTGAAGGTATTGCAGATGGTCTTGAAGGATTTGTTGAAGGTATTGTATCAGGATTAGCCTTTATTCCATCAATCGTACTGATAATAATTATTAGTTTACTAGCTTGGAAGGTATGTAGATGGCGAATTGCATTATTTACTTTTGTAGGTTTGTTTTTAATAGATAATTTAGGGTATTGGGAAAACATGCTCGATACGATTGCGCTAGTTTTAACTTCGGTTGCAATCTCAATTATAATTGGGATTCCACTGGGGATATGGTCCTCCCAAAATAAAACTGTTGGTAAAGTTGTCGTCCCAATTTTAGACTTTATGCAAACAATGCCTGCATTTGTGTATTTATTACCAGCTATTTTCTTTTTTAATATTGGAGTTGTCCCAGGTGTGGTTGCATCCGTTATTTTTGCAATGCCACCGACAATTCGACTAACAATACTTGGTATCAATCAAGTACCGGCTGATCTCGTTGAGGCAACAGAAGCATTTGGATCAACAACAAAACAAAGATTACTTAAGGTGCAAATTCCATTAGCCATGCCTACGATAATGGCAGGAATTAACCAAAGTATCATGCTTGCATTATCCATGGTTGTTATTGCCTCAATGGTTGGTGCACCAGGATTAGGGGCAGATGTATATAGAGCTGTAACACAGCTGCAAACTGGAACCGGTTTTGAAGCTGGTCTTGCGATTGTAATTGTGGCAATCATCCTAGACCGGATTACTCAAAATATAGGAAAAAATAAACAAGGGGGAACAGTATAATGTTTAAAAAAGCACTAACAGCAACATTAGCAATTGGATTAACATTGGGACTTGCCGCATGTGGTGGTGATGAGGAAGCAGGAACGAAAGAAAAGTCAAATGCTTCAGTAGGTGAACGTGTAGAATATGAAATTGTTGGGATTGACCCAGGTGCAGGAATCATGAAAGCTACAGCTACTGCAATTGAAGAGTATGGCCTCGAGGATTGGACATTAATAGAAGGTTCTGGTGCAGCTATGACTGCAGCACTTAAGAAGGCTTATGACAAAGAAGAACCCATTATTATCACTGGTTGGACTCCACACTGGAAATTCTCTGCTTATGATCTTAAATATTTGGAAGATCCAAAAGGAGTTTATGGTGGAGAAGAATTTATTCACAGTATCGGTAGACTAGGCCTTAAGGAAGATTTGCCAGGTGTTCATAAGCTTCTCAGTCAATTCAAATGGGAAGCAGCAGATATGGAAGGCATCATGGTTGATATCCAAGATGGTGAAAAGCCGGAAGATGCAGCTGCAAAATGGATAGAAGAAAATGCTGATACTGTTGCTAAGTGGACTGATGGGGTACAAGAAGGAAATGGTGAAGAAGTGACACTTGCAATGGTGGCATGGGATAGTAATATTGCTAGTACTGCTGTCATTTCTAATGTTTTAACAGATTTGGGATATGAAGTTACATCAAGGCAAGTAGAGGCTGGTCCAATGTGGACTGGTGTTGCGGATGGAAGTGTTGATGCATTATTAGCTGGTTGGCTTCCTGTTACACATGAAGATTACGCGAAAGAATTTGAAGGCAAATATGAAGATATCGGTATTAGTATGGAAGGTGTAAAAATCGGTTTAGTCGTACCAAAATATATGGACATTGACTCAATTGAAGATTTAAAAGAATAAATAAAAAACGTACACTCCGTCTGTTGGGGTGTACAGTTCTTTGCTTTCTTATTAACTAACTCTGATATAAAAACTTCAATACAGGTTCAAATGGCTGTTCATTTTTTACACCAAAATAGTGTGCAAATGGACAGCCTTTTTTGTTGATCCTTTCATTTATTGACTCCAGAGGGAAATTTTCAATGGAGAGATTTTCGTTTACTTCGTTCCAGAATAGAGGGGTAGCGACATATGCCCCATCATTTCCGCGAACAGAGTATGGAGCAATAATCGTTTTTCCTTCAGCATGTTGTACATAGTCCACATACAATCTATTTCCGCGATTTTTCTTTAATCGTTCTGTTGTGAAGAGGTCTGGTTCGCTTGTTGTTAAATAAGTAGCGATAAATTCCGTGAATTTTCTTGTTTGTTCATAGGTAAATTGATGTTCGGGTAAAGGTAGATAGATTTGTAGGCCCTTATTCCCTGATGTTTTCACAAATGAGATAAGCTTTAAATTATCAAATACTTCCTTTAAAATTAGTGCGGCTTTTACTGCTAATTGAAATTCTCCTCTTGATGGCGGATCAAGATCAAAGACGATTTCTGATGGTCCAGTTGAATTGATCGTTTGAAATGGAATGTGGAACTCAAATGAGAGTTGATTCCCTAACCAGACCAGTGTCTTCAAGTCATTACAAATAATATATTCATTTCCATCACTTTCTGCTGTTTCGATAAAATCAGGTGCATAGTCTGGACAATTTTTTTGATAAAAGGATTCTCCATACATCCCATGTGGATAGCGAATTACGGTTAATAATCTTTTTTCTAAAAATGGAAGCATGTAGGGTGAAACTGCTGCTAAGTATTGAATATAGTCTTGTTTTGTTATCGGCTTATCCTTCCATAGTGGTTTGTCAGGGTGTGAGATTTCGATATCAGAAGGAATTTTGGGAGTGTTTCCAACAAGCTTCTCCCATGTGCAATCCTTCCAATTCATATCAAGACAAAACTTTGAGAAGCTTGGTTGCCGCAGCTGCTCTTTGAAAAGCTCGAGGTAAAATAGTTCAACACAGATTCCCGGTAATACTTGAAGGAATTTTGTTGTTTCTGTTGTTGCGTTGTTTCGGATGACTTGCAGCAATGCTTGTCTTTCATTTGTTGCTAATCCATTCGAAAAGAGCCCAATCTCAAATACCTCAAGATTTCTCAAAACCCCAACATGAAAATACCCATTTATTTTGTCAAAACCAGTAATAAAGAACACTGCTTTTTGCCAATTTTTGATTTTAAACCAATTAATTGTGCGCTTTCCTGCTTCCCAATGACTATCTACTTTTTTGGCAATAACCCCTTCGGATTGATTCTCAGTGACTATTTTCCAAATAGATTCATAATCCCCATTAAAATTGATTAGTTGAATATATTGCTGATCTTTAGGATTAATTTTTGTTTCTAAATTTAAACTTTCAAAAAGCTGTTTTAGTTCTTTTTTTCGAGATAGCCATTGCTGGTTACTCAATTGATTCCCTTTATGTTCCAATAGATCAAAAACTAGAAAATGAGCAGGTTTATCCATTGAATATTTAAGGATTTTATCTTTATTTTTTAAACGTCCTCGTTGCTGAATTAATTCAAAATTTGCTTTGTAGAGTGATTCGAGTATACAAAGCTCCCCATCTAACACTAGTGGTAGATGTGGTTGGAATAGTTCCTGGGATTTCAAGCACCAATCGATTAGTTCTGGAAATTGTTCATTTAAGTTATTGCCATTTCGACTAATGAGTTCAATATTGTCATGTGTCCAATAGAGGATGGCCCGAAAGCCATCATATTTAATCTCATATACCCAATCTTGGCCGATAGGTACCTCAAATGTAAGTGTAGGTAGCATTGGTTTTTGCATAATCTCTCTCACTTTAACTACTTTTTAATGTAAATTTGGAGCAGATTTATACGTTTTTTTAAAATACGGTCAATAATCTCAAAATACAGATATTAGTTAAATTTCAAGCGAAAATCAAGAACCAACCTTTTTTCGAGTAGTTCGTGCTTTAATTGGATTCGTAGCAACTTTTTCCACTGTTTTCGTTGTTGCCCGCTTTGGGATTGTAGCTGCTTCAGTTCCTTTAGTCCGCTCAATACTTGCTTGAAGTGCACTCATTAAGTCTACGACATTTGTCCGTGGAGCCTCTGCAGAAGCTGTTCCTTCATTGTTATTAATCTTCGTTTGAATGAGTTCCATTAAGGCAGTTCGATATTCATCCTTATATTTCTCTGGTTCAAATGGAGTTGTTAATTGATCGATTAGCATAATGGCAGTATTTAATTCCTTTTCATCAATATTCGCCTTTTCTGGCACTGCAGGTACATCACTTACATTTCGAACTTCATCTGGATAGTGAATCGTTTCCATGATAAGGCAGTCCTTATATACGCGAATGATTGCCATTTGCTGCTTTGAACGAATTGTAATTTCGGCAATTCCAATTTTACCCGATTCTTGTAGTGCCTCCCGTAACAGTGTATAGGCTTTCCCCCCATTTTCCCCTGGCCCCATGAAATAGGAACGATTGAAATAAATTGGATCAATCTCCTCAAGTTTCACGAAGTCAATGATTTCTACGCTTTTATCTTGATTTTCATCCTTTATTTCGTTCAATTCTTCGTCAGTTAAAATGACAAATTTTCCTTTCACATACTCGTACCCTTTTGCAATATCCTCCATATTTATGTCCTTTTTACAATTCGGACAAGTTTTCTCATACTGAACGGGTGTATTACATTCCCTATGAAGATTACGTAATTTAATATCTTTATCCTCAGTGGCTGAGAATAATTTTATTGGGATATTAACTAATCCAAAGCTAATGGATCCCTTCCACATCGTATGCATTGCAAATCCCTCCCACTTTCATATTAGGTTTCCCTTATTAGGAATTGGAATGTTGGTAAATATGTCCACACATCCGGATATTTTTGTGAAAATAACCCCCTGAAAAGTCTAAAACAATGCGTAGATTTTAATGAGGATTATTACAAATATGAAGGAGTGTGTCATTGAAAAGTAAAAAATGTAATAATAAAGTAGAAAAATAACGATGAAGGAAGGTAATTCGTACTACTACTAATGTAATATTTTTTAATTAAGACTACTTTTGAGAAAAATTGTTATTGTATCTCACCTTTTAATCTTGCTACTATTAACGGATAGCATGAGAGAAAATGAGGTGAAACCAGTGCTTAGTTTATTGTTTAAAATAGGTAAAAGAAAAAGCACGTTGGAAGAAACCGTAATTTCCATTCAAAAGGGAGATAAAGACCTACAGAACGATCTTATTGAAAAATATAAACCATTCATCGCAAAAAATGTATCAGCAGTCTGTAAGCGATATATTACTGAATCAGATGATGAATTTAGCATCGGACTAATTGCCTTTAATGAAGCGGTTGAAAAATACAATTCTACAAAGGGTAGTTCGTTATTATCTTTTGCAGAGTTATTAATTAAACGACGCGTTATTGATTATATTCGTAAGGAAGCGCGAGTTCGAACAATCAATTTTGATATGAACAGGGATAGTGATGAAGAGAATTCACAAACTAAAATTGAGGCAAGTCTATCAGTGGAAGAATACCAGAGGTCAGTGGAGCATGAGCTAAGAAAGGAAGAAATCGTTCACTATCATAAGATTCTGCAGGAATTTAATTTATCCTTTCATGAGCTGCTCGAAATATCACCTAAGCATGCCGATGCTCGATTAAATGCGATTTTAGTATCAAAGGCAGTAGTTGATGATCCACAAATGTTGGCTACTTTATTTGAGAAAAAACAGCTGCCAGTTAAACAACTTGAATCAAAAGTAACTGTTAGTCGTAAAACAATTGAGAGAAATCGGAAATATATTATTGCAATGGCGATTATTTTAGCAGGAGATTACGTGTATTTACATGATTATTTAAAGGGGGTGCTCGAAGGTTGAAGAAGGGAATTGTCATGGATATAAATGATGAATATATTACAATGCTCACTCCCGAAGGTGAATTTATAAAAACCAAACATTCAAATTCAGCTTATGAAATTGGTGAAGAAATACATTTTGCTCCAATGGAAATCCAAGAGGATAGGACTGTCAAACGTGGGTTATTTCATCAAAGAAAAACTAGAATAGCATTTGTGAGCTCATTAGTTGCAATTATTCTTATTTCATTAATTCTTCCAAATGCATTTATGAAAAATGAAGTATACGCGTACATGTCCATTGATATTAACCCGAGTTTTGAAGTTGGATTGGATGAGAACCTTCGAGTAGTTAGTATTGAAGCTCTTAATACGGAAGCCAAAAATTTACTTGCAACTATTCCAGACTGGAAAGATACAACATTAGATCAAATTACTGAGTCAATCATTAATAAAAGCCGTGTAAAAGGGTATCTTGAAGATGGAAAACAAGTACTTATCACAACTGTGGTAAATAAAACCCATAAGGCTAAAATTGATAAAGAATTACAACAGAATATTAAAGAAATAAAACAGGAATACAAAAAGGAACAAATTGCCGTAACGTCTGTAAAAACTACAAAAGAAACGCGTGCAGAAGCAAAACAAAAAGGTGTTTCAACAGGAAAATTATTATTAAAGGAAAATAAAATTCCGAAGCAACAGGAAAAAAGGATACCTAGTGATAACAAGAAACAAAATCAAGATTCTAATAATATGAAACAAAAAAAGGACAATAATCCTCCTCATAAGGAATTGGATCAACAAAAAAAAGACCAGAGAGAAAATTGGAATAAGAGAGATCGTGAAGACTGGAAAGAAAAAGTGAAAAAAGAAGTAAAAGATAAAGAAAAAAAGGAACCAGAGAAAGAACGTCAACAGTCTAAAGAGAAAAATAAGAATAGATATGAATATAAAGATCGAAAAAACCACCATCATGAAAGAGATCGAGATAAAAGAGATGAAAGATCGAATAATCGAGATTATAGATGGAATAAAGAGAAAATAGATGATCACCATGAATGAAAGAAAACAAAGCCGAGGCTATCCCTCGGCTTTTATCCATGATATATAGTTTTATTCTCCACGCAATTGATGTTGAGCCTGGGAAACTAAACGTTTTGTAATTTCTCCACCAACTGAACCATTTGCCCTTGAGACTGAATCTGCACTAAGTTTTACACCAAATTCTTGGGCGATTTCAAATTTTATTTGATCTAACGCCTGCTCAATACCCGGAACAAGCAATTTATTGCTACTTCTAGACATAGATTTCACTCCTTATTTGTTAAATAAACAACGATGTATTCGTTGTATATTTAGTATAAGAAAATAACTTTTTTCCATACTGGAAATGCATACTAGTCATTTAATATGAGTATTTCAAAAATAAACTTTAAAAGTTGAAAGGATTTCTATATGATAGAAAAGATATAAGAAAATTGTTAGGAATGAAAACTCATGTGGAAAAAAATAACGAAAAAAATAAACAACTTAACGCCAGCTCAGTTAATTGTCACCTTCTATATATTGGCAGTGACTGTTTCAGTCTTATTGCTTAGTTTACCTATTGCACATAAGGATGGAGTTCACATTCCATTTATTGATCGACTTTTTACGGCAGCTAGTGCGATAAGTGTAACAGGATTAACAGTAATCTCGATAAAAGATACTTTTAGTACAGCTGGTATTTTTATTCTAATATTTGTTCTCCAGGTTGGCGGCATTGGTGTCATGACATTAGGAACTTTTATTTGGTTAGTATTTGGCCGTAAAATCGGATTGCGTGAACGAAAGCTAATAATGGTTGATCAAAACCAATCACAATTATCTGGATTGGTTAATCTTTTAAAACAAATTTTAGTCATTTTTATTTTAATTGAGGTATTTGGAAGTATTATCTTAGGTATTTACTTTTTAGATTACTTTCCAACATGGGAAGAGGCGTTTATTCATGGGATATTTGCTTCAGCAAGTGCAACGACAAATGCAGGGTTTGATATAACTGGGCAATCGCTTGTACCATATGCAAATGATTATTTTGTCCAATTTATTACAATGATTTTAATTATTTTAGGTGCGATTGGTTTTCCGGTTCTAGTGGAATTAAAAGAATTTATTATGAACAAAAAAGGGAGATATCGTTTTTCACTTTTTGCAAAACTTACGACGGTAACTTTTTTCTCACTTGTCATTTTAGGAACGTTGTTTATATTTATGTTGGAATGGAATCACTTCTTTAAAAGGATGGCTTGGCATGAAACGTTCTTTTATTCATTATTCCAATCTGTAACAACTAGAAGTGCTGGATTAGCAACGATGGATGTGAATGAATTTTCAAGTCCAACTCAGCTTTTATTAAGTGGAATGATGTTTATTGGAGCATCGCCAAGCTCAGTTGGTGGGGGAATTCGGACAACGACATTCGCTTTGAACCTATTATTTTTATACCATTTTGCCCGAGGCAATAGGTCGATAAAAATCTTTAAAAGAGAGATTCATGAGGAGGATATTATAAAATCTTGTGTTGTAACTCTTTTTGCGTTCTTTATTTGCTTTGTGGCTGTAATCATGTTATCAATCACCGAGGATTTCTCATTGATGCAGATCTTGTTTGAGGTTTGTTCTGCTTTTGGGACGACAGGGTTATCGATGGGAATTACACCTGATTTAACCGAAATCGGTAAAATTATTATTATTCTACTGATGTTTATTGGGAGAGTAGGGATCTTATCATTCCTTTTTCTAATTGGGAAAAAAGGGATGGAGCCTGATTATCACTATCCGAAAGAAAGACTTATTATTGGTTAAAAAAGCACCAACGTTGTGCTTTTGACAAAAAAGGGGAAGGAGCTTAGCTCCCTCCCTATTTCTATGTCTTTAATCATTTCCAAAGCTTACATCTTTATCTGGATGCATAAATGGCACACCCTGAGGCTTCTTTTTACTTTCGAGTAATGCACGGTTTTCTGTTGTGTTCCAACCAATATCATTTGTCGGATGGACCCATTCGTCCCCTGACATAATCTCTGGATCAGTTTCGTCACTCCAATTATTTAATGGGGAATTGGGTGAATCGTAGTGGCTATCACCAATCACAACCCCGTGCTCATTTACAAAAGGTGGTTTCATTTTAATTCCAGTCCCTTTAAAAGATGGGGCAGATATTTGATGTGGGAGTGTTTCATCAAGGATTGGGGAAGTAATCTTAACTTCCTTCTTCTCTTTCGACATATTAACACCTCTTTTGTGGTTCAAATTAATGATAGTATTTGCTAAAAGTAAACATCCTAATTAACAAGATGAAAATTTCCTTTCATGTACTTTGGTAATATGGTGAAACTACTGTTATTGAGAAATACTCACATTGATAAGGGGGAATTGATCTTGAAGCGAAAAGTAAAATATGATGCTGCACGTAATAATAACTTCACACCAAAAGAAAGCCTACCTGATACAGAATTTTCTGCAGAAGCAAGAGGGGAAGACCCAGCCAAGGGTGCAAACCGCAATTCAAAAAAGGGCAATTCAACTGGAGAGTAAAAAAAGAGTCAGCTTATGCTGACTCCCTTTTGTTTGTAGAGAATACTCTTGTTTGTTGATTGGTTGGGTCGAAGTATACGACCATATACGAAGACTTTAGTTTAATCTTACCAGTTTGTACAAAATGTGTAAAATCAAAAGGTACTCTTTCAACAACTGTATGCTTATATAGGTCTTTCTCTTGAAGATTTAAACTTGCAAATTCATTCCCAAGTGATAGAGGATTTTCTATAAAATATTGATAAATCTTTGCTCTTTCTTCCTTTTGTAATCCATCATCCCACCAAGGCTTACGAGGCTTATATTTTTGATTACGTAAATAATCATATTTCATAATACCTTCTATAATAGGTAATTCAAGTTGATTATTTTCGTGTAGAAAATGGCTTAATCGTTTAAATAAATCTTCTAGCTGATGTCCAATTCTTGACCAGCCTCTCTTGTCCCAATATGTACCGAACTCTTGGAAAAAATCGAATGGTGTTTCAAAAATATGGGTAACTAAGTATTCAACTGTCTCGTTCATACGATGATCATTCCAATACTTTTCCAGCACATCCTCAACCTGTTTAATTCTAGTTATATCATCGAAGCTTAATACATTATTACCTAGTATTTCATAGGGTGAATGGTCCATATAAATATAATCATGCTCAGATGCACGAATACGCACACCAGTACCGCGAAGCATTTTTAAAAATCCTAATTGTAGCTCTTCAGGTCGCATTACGAATACATCGTTGAACGTATTTCGGAATGATTGATAGTCCTCCTCAGGTAGGCCAGCAATCAGATCTAAATGTTGATCTATTTTACCACCTTCTTTTACCATCATAACCGTTCTAGAAAGTTTAGAGAAATTTTGCTTTCGTTTTACTAATTCATTCGTCAGGTCATTTGTTGACTGAACTCCGATTTCGAATCGGAACAAACCTGTGGGTGCATTCTGATTTAGGAAATCAATGACTTCAGGTCGCATAATATCAGCAGTAATCTCAAATTGAAAAACAGTACCTGGTCTGTGCTCATCAATTAAAAATTGGAACATCTCCATTGCATAACTTCTACTTATATTAAAGGTGCGGTCAACAAACTTTATCGTCTTTGCACCGTTAGCCATTAGGAAGCGAATATCTTCTTTTATTTTCTCACGGTCAAAGTAACGGACTCCTACCTCAATAGACGAAAGACAAAATTGGCAGCTAAATGGACAGCCCCGACTAGTTTCGATATAGGTCACACGTTTTGAAAGCTGTGATAAGTCCTCTTCAAATCGAAAAGGCGATGGTAAATCCTTTAAGTCAATTTTGTTGCGTTGAGGATTAATTATGGTTCGTCCATCCTTGCAATAAGCGAGTCCACTTATTTCATCAGGATTTTGTCCACTATCTAGGTTAGTTAATAGCTGCTTAAAGGTTTGCTCCCCCTCACCTATAACGATGTAATCAACCTCAGGAAGGCGATCAATCCATTCATTAACATCATAGGTGACCTCAGGTCCTCCTAAAATAATGATAAGTTCAGGTTTGATTTTTTTTAGCATTTTAATCACTTTAATAGTCTCTTCAATATTCCAAATATAACAGCTAAATCCAATGATATCAGGTCGCTTGCTATACAAATCAGTCACTATATTCATTGAAGGATCCTTGATAGTGTATTCAGCAAGCGTAATATCAAATTCAGGTGCCGCATACGCCTTCAAATATCGAATCGATAGACTCGTATGAATATACTTTGCATTTAATGTACTTAAAACAATTTTCATCATCTAAAACTCCTTACTTCTTATACAATTACAACTTATCAAACACCTATTTTATCACATCCTTGACAAAATCGAGAATCTTATTCATCAAGTTATAGAGTAGGATAATCCGTATCACTCATATTTTCCCAAAAGGTGTCAGAGGTAATTTGCAAACTTATAAACTCTGTTATATAACATTATTGAAACTGTTATAGTTCTGTGTTAGCGTTTGCACCCCGTGTAAAAACTAAAAAAATAACAAAATTAATATTGTGTATTATAAAAAAACTTATGATTGTTTGATATATATCACAGCTTCATTTCGTTTTATTTTATAAAATATAAGATGGGATATTAGCTACTGCCAAATATTACATTTGGAAAATTAAATAATGGGGGGATAGCATGTCAATTTTACCAAATAAAAATGAATTAGGATTTTTTGAAATTCGTCTTGAGTCAATTGGTGGTTTGGGAGCCAACCTAGCAGGAAAAATGCTTGCTGAAGCAGGGGTGTTGGGTCTCGGCTTGAATGGGTCAAACTTTTCTTCATATGGATCTGAGAAAAAAGGTTCACCAGTTAAGAGTTTCATTCGTTTCTGTGATGGAGATGTTGAAATTCGCGATCATAGCCCAATTGAACAGCCACATATAGTAGGTGTTTTTCATGAGGCATTATACAAGACAATAAATGTTGTGAGTGGATTAAATCCTGATGGAATTGTCCTCGTTAATACGACACGCGATTTTGATGAAGTTAAAAAAGACCTACAGCTTGAGTATGGAACATTGGCAATTGTTGATGCGCTAGGTATAGCTGTAGAGGAAAAAACGAAGGTTAATACAGCAATGCTTGGAGCATTATTCAGAATCTGTGATTTCTTAGATCCTGAAGCAATGCGAAATGTTATCAGGAAAACATTTGAAAAGAAATATCCACATTTTGTTGAGCCAAATATTCGTACTTTTGATAGAGGCTTTAATGAAGTCGTTTTCAAAACATATGAAATCCCAGCAGATGCCCATGGTAAGGCATTTACTAGACCAGAATCCTTACTAGGTTATGATACACAAGAAATTGGCGGGGTACTGACAGCGAATGCAAATAGTATTCTTAAGGATTTAAGTGGATCACGTCAAGGATTTTTACCACAATTTGAACAAGAAAAATGCATACATTGTGCCGCATGTGACACAGTCTGTCCAGACCTTTGCTTTGTATGGGAAGAAGGAGTAGACAAGCGTGGACGTAAGCAAATGTTCCTGCAAGGAATCGATTATCAATATTGCAAAGGCTGCTTAAAATGTGTGGAGGCTTGTCCAACAGATGCCTTATCAGACTTACGTGAAATGATTGGTTATGCAGATGAAAATAGAGTAAAACAGAAATTTCCGATTGTTGCAGGGGGGATATGATAGTGTCAATGGTAGAAGAAAAAATTCAAACGAGTTCACAAGCTGAGCAGGTTGTTACATTTGAATCAGGCAATGAAATGGCAGCAATGGCTGCCGCTCAAATCAATTATCATATAATGGGATACTTTCCAATTACGCCATCAACTGAAGTCGCTCAATATTTAGACCAAATGAAGGCTCGTGGAGAGCATGATGTTAAGTTAATTCCAGCAGATGGTGAACATGGTTCAGCCGGCATTTGTTATGGTGCAGCACTCACTGGTGCCCGCGTATTTAACGCAACCAGTGCAAATGGTTTCTTATATATGATCGAGCAATTACCTGTTCAATCCGGAACTCGTTTTCCAATGGTCATGAATTTAGTAACTCGTGCAGTTAGTGGACCTCTTGATATTCGTGGGGATCATTCAGATCTCTATTATGGACTGAATATTGGCTGGGTTATTTTAACTGCAAGGACGCCACAAGCTGTATATGATATGAACATTATCGCTTTAAAAATTGCGGAACATTCAGAAGTTCGACTTCCTGTTATTGTCGCTTATGATGGTTTTTTTACATCCCATCAAAAGAGAAAAGTGAGTTATTTTAAAGATAGAACAGTAGTTCAAGACTTTGTTGGTGAATGTCCAACAAATTATCCGCAAGTGCGTGAGCCAAAAAAGCCAGTCGTTGTTGGTGCACATATGGATGGAAATGATCTACTTAATAACAACTATCAGCAATCAGAGGCTCTTTATCGTGCTGGTGAAGTGTTTGAACAGGTTACAAAGGAATATGCATTACTCTCTGGTAGAGAATATCAAGTCTTGGACCTATATAATATGGAAGATGCAGATGTTGCCTTATTCTTGCTAAACTCAGCAGCTGAATCTGCGAAGGATGTTTGTGATAAGCTCCGTGAAAAAGGGATTAAGGCCGGAGTTATCAGTCCAAATATCATCCGTCCATTCCCAACAGCACAAATTCGAGAAACTCTTAAGAATGTAAAAGCATTGCTTGTAGGTGAACGAGCGGATTCCTATGGAGCAAATGGGGCAAATTTAACACATGAAATTAAATCTGCCCTTCAAGATGATAAAGATAATAAAACGATTGTTCTTAGTCGTGTATTTGGTATTGGCGGTAAAGATTTTTACGCAAATGATGCAGAAAACTTCTTTAGTATGGCTATTGATGCTATGGAAAAGGGATTTGCTGAAAAACCATTTGATTACTACGGTCATAAGCCTGGAAAAAAGGAAAATAAACTAAAAACCGTTATCGAACCTCAGCATGGTGATGCTTATAAAACAGGATTAATTGAAGTTACTCAAAATGAGGATACGAAGAAACTTAAAGTAAAAATTCCACCGATGAGATCCTTAACAACAAAACCAAAACGAATTGCCTCCGGACATGGTGCTTGCCCGGGATGTGGCATCTTCCCAGGATTGGAGCTTTTCTTCAAAGGGATTGAAGGAGACGTAGTTGTTTTATACCAAACAGGCTGTGCGTATGTTACGACAACAGGATATCCTTATAACTCACATAAGCAAACCATGATTCACAATCTCTTCCAAAATGGAGCTGCTACTTTATCTGGAACGGTTGAAGCATTCTTTGAGTTAAAACGAAGAGGAGAAATTGATGTCCCAGAGGATCCAACCTTTGTAATGGTTACGGGTGATGGTGGAATGGATATTGGTATGGGTTCAGCAATTGGAACAGCGCTTCGTAATCATAAGGTCATTATGCTAGAGTATGATAATGAAGGCTATATGAATACCGGTTCGCAAATGTCATACTCAACACCACTAGGTCATATGACAAGTACATCAGGTGTTGGAAAAGCACAAAAAGGAAAAGCATTCCATCATAAGGATACACCGCAAATTATGGCAGCAACGAATATACCTTATGTGTTTACCGGAACAGAAGCCTTTCCACAGGATCTTGTTAAAAAGGCTGCGAAAGCACAATGGTATGCACAAAATGTCGGAGCTGTCTATGGAAAGCTTTTAATTACATGTCCCCTTAACTGGAAATCTGAGGATCGCTTTGGGGAAACAATTATGAAAGCAGCAGTCGAATCGTGCTTCTTCCCACTTTACGAGATAGAACAAGGAGAAACGGTAATCACATATAATCCGGAGGACAAAAAGAAACGCGTTCCATTAAGTGAATGGTTGAAATACATGGGAAAAACAAAACACTTACTAAAAGAAGAAAATAAAGATATGCTTGAAGAATTTGAGCATGAGGTGGAAAGAAGATGGCAACGCCTTAAAGCTCGCCATGATAGCCCATTTTTATAATAGTACATGTTGAAGCGTGAATTCGTCGGGGATTCACGCTCTTTATTTTTTTATTATAACTTTTTAAGCAATTTTCACTAAAATATTCCTTTATCCGACAATTTGCTCTATAATAAATAAATAGAAAAATATAAATTGTCACACTTTAATTGGACTACATAGGGGGTATACGAATGAAGGGGTTGAAAGGAAAGAAGAGACAGGATAAGACAAAGGATGTTTCAATAAGTGTAAAAGGGTTTAAGTGGTGGCATAATTTAAAGGTTGGTTATAAATATGGGGTTGCATTCTCTATAACTACAATACTTTTTTGTATTTCAGCAGTTATTATTTTTTTTCAATTATATAATGTGAAGACACTAATGGTGGAAGTCGAGGAAAGTGGAGGTCATTCTGTTCTAGTTACTGAGATGGCTGGGGTCTTCAATCAATTAGGAAGTGAAATTAGCCTTTATATTCAGGATAGTAACGGAAAACATGTAGTTGCTTTTGAAGACTTAAGTAAGGAGTATGACGAGCTAGCAAAACAATTAAAGCCAGCAATTAATACAAAAGAGCTGGAACAGCTATTTAAACAAGTTGATTCAAATAAAAATAAATTAACAGATTTATTTGATGAAGAGGTATTCCCGGCAGTAAAAGCTGCTAATTTCCTAGATTCAACAAAGGCAAGCAAAGCAGCAGATGAAACAATTAATAGTACAGTAGGGATATTGGACCAGCTTAGAAGAATAATGAAAAACGAGAGTGAGACAGCAGTTAACTCAGCCAATACCAACGTAAGTGGGACAATATTAGTATTACTTATATCCATTATCGTATCAACAGGATTCGCAATCATGTGTATTATGCTAATTGGAAAATCACTTGGAAGACAATTTAAAAAATTAATCGGAATTTCAAATAGCATTGCAGAGGGTAATTTGAATGTTAAGAAAATCCAAATCAAAGGGAATGATGAAATAGGATTACTTAGCAATGCACTTAATGTGATGAGTGAAAGCCTTAGTTCGATGATACGAGAAATCTCATCGGTTTCAACACAGGTTTCTTCAAAAAGCTCAGAGCTTATGCTATCATCGGGTGAGGTAAAGGCAGCTAGTCAACAGGTTGCGTCTACGGTTCAAGAGTTATCTACAGGAGCGGAAGAACAAGCACATACTTCAACCTTACTCGCAAAAATGATGGATGAGTATTCAAAAAAAATAAATGCTGCAAATGATGATGGGAGCCAGGTTCGGATATCCTCACTTCAAGTATTGGAGTTGACCCAAAAAGGAAATAAATATATGGATGACTCAACTGATCAAATGAGCAAAATCAATGAAATCATGGAATCATCTGTTGCTAGAGTAAAAGGACTTGATGAACAAACAAAGCAAATTTCAACCCTTGTGAAGGTTATTCGCGACATAGCTGATCAAACTAATCTATTAGCATTGAATGCAGCAATCGAAGCTGCTCGAGCAGGGGATCAAGGAAGAGGATTTGCAGTTGTTGCTGATGAAGTACGAAAACTAGCTGAGCAAGTATCGCATTCAGTAGCTGATATAACCCACATTGTCGGAAGCATTCAAAGTGAATCTAATTCAGTTGCTAATTCATTACAAAATGGTTATCGGGAAGTAGATGAAGGTACAAAGCAAATAAAAGTAACAGGACAAACATTTAAAGATATTAATCTAGCAGTTTCAACTATGGTTGAAAGAATTCAAGATATTTCAGAGCATCTAGATAGTGTTGCACAAACTACAGTTGAGATGAATACGTCTGTCGACAATATTGCAGCAGTTTCAGAGCAATCTGCAGCAGGTATTGAACAGACTTCAGCATCTGTTCAGCAAACGAATAGCTCGATGGAACAAATTTCAGATCATGCTGAACTACTTTCAAGCCTTGCAGATCAATTAGACAATATGATTAGTAGATTTAGGTTGTAATCATGTAATCAGCATTCTTCTGGTAGAATGCTGATTATTTGTTATGAGTGAATACAAACGCTAACCTTCCAATAAAGACTTCATGAAATATAAATTTATAAAAATTGATCTGAATCAAAGTTTAAAGATTTATATAGGGTTATGATAGAACTTGTAAACAAAGGAGACAATACAAATATCAAATTAAAAGGGTGAAAAATATGAAAAAAGAAGCATTAATCAATTATATCGAACACAAAGATGAGAAATTTACGAAAAAGGTAGTGTTCAAAGAAGGAGAAAGTACCGTATTTGTGCTAAATTTCACCCCAAAACAGAGTTTACCATCTCACAAACATCCAGGTTCAAATGTATATTTATTGGTACTGGAAGGTGAGGGGACTTTTACAATCGATAACAATGAGATCAGAGCGAAAAAGAATGATGTAATACTTTGTACAGGTGATGAAAGCTTAGCATTCCTAAATGACGGTTCTGAGAATGTTAGCCTATATGTCATGCTGAATAAAATTCCGAACGAAAGCTATACCCAAAATATATAAATCCTGTTGTCAGTAATTTCCTCTGAAATCCTCTATTTGTGATTGACGGCTATTACTAATTTGATTATCATCTAATTAGTAATAGTGCGAAAAGAGGTATGAGTGTGCAATTAGATAAGCTTGTAAATTTTCATAAAGTAATGGGTGACCCTACACGTATTAGAATTTTAGTACTACTCGCTAAGGGACCACTCCATGGTCAGGCATTAGCTGGTAAATTAGGTGTGACACCACCAACAATCACTCATCACATGACAAAGCTAAGAGATATAGGTTTAATCAGCGAACGTAGAGATAAAAATACAATTTATTTTAGACTAAATGATGAACTTTTAAAACAGCAAACAAAGGCAATTACAGATGTTATTTTGGGAAAAGAGACAATAATGGAAGCTTCCAACAAGGAAACGATGGAAAGACATGTCTTGTTACAAAACTTTTTAACTCCTGAAGGTCGTCTTAAAACAATACCTTCACAAAAGAAGAAACGAATAATTATCCTGGAGCATATCGTGAGAGGATTAGTTATCGGAAAGAAATACAGCGAAAAGGAATTAAATGAACACATCAAAAAATATCATGATGACTTTGCGACTATTCGTCGGGAATTTATCATGAACCATTTTATGTATCGGGAAAATGGGATTTATGAGGTAAATCCTTCTGAGATGTGGATGAAATTTGAATAAAAATCAATAGTTGAGAAATTAAAAAGGAGTATAAAATCGAGTCAGATTTATACTCCTTTATCTATCAAATTTCAAACTGTTTTGCTATTTCCTTTGAAAAATTTCCTTGTAAAATACCATTCTCAGTAATAATAGCAGTGATTAATTCATTTGGTGTCACATCAAATGCAGGATTATATACTTGGATGCTTTCGGGTGCAACCAGTGCTCCATTAATATGTGTAATCTCATCCGGGCTCCGTTCTTCAATAGGGATTTCTGCACAAGTTTCTAATGAAATATCAAATGTTGAGATAGGGGCTGCAACATAAAAAGGTATTCCAAATGCTTTTGCCAAAATTGCTAAATTATATGTGCCGATTTTATTTACAGTATCACCGTTTGCTGCAATTCGATCAGCCCCAACGATAACCGCATCAATCCTTTTTGCCATAATGGTATGTGCTGCCATATTATCGGTTATAAGGGTAACATCAACTCCAGATTGCATGAGCTCCCATGCCGTAAGTCTCGCACCTTGCAACAAAGGTCGAGTTTCAGATACATATACTTTCAACTCAATATTTTTCTCTTTTGCCAGATGGAATGGAGCCAATGCTGTTCCATATCGCGCGGTTGCAATCGAGCCATCATTACTAATCGTTAAAACCTTGTTGCCACTTTTAAAAAGAGAGAGTGCATGCTCTCCGATTTGGCGGCATATTGCTTCATCTTCAACCTGTATTTGAATCGCTTCGTGAATCAAATTTGTTTTAGCTTCATTTATTGTTCTTGCATCTTTAATACTATCTACAAGTCTATTTAAAATCCAAGCTAGATTTGTATCAGTTGGACGTGTGCTATCTAAAAAATTCCGGTCTTGTTCTAATAGACTTCTAAACTCAGTTATTGTTTCAAGTTCATAATTACTAGCTGACAGAGCTAAACCAAATGCCGCTGTAATTCCAATTGCAGCACTCCCCCTTACCTTTAGAGAGGTAATACTATTCCACACATCCTGAATTGTAACTAAGTCGATAAAATCTATTTCAAGTGGAAGCTTAGTTTGATCCAGAATGGTAATATATGTATCTTTCCAATCTACAGATAAAGGAACCAATGATGTAATCGTCATGATGTATTCACTCCTCTAAATATATTGAGTTTCATTTATGTAATTTCTTAAAATACGAGGCTCAAGTATCTCAGTACGTTCTTTAATTAACAATTTACCAAGAGTAAGAGCTTGGCGCTTTACACTGATTTTTCGATCATTGTCCTGAATCTCGTCTAAATCAGCAACATGTACCAAACCAATCGTTCGTCGAATAATTTCACAACCTGCAAAGCCAATAGCATCTTCAAAAGTTTGTTTAAGCACATAATCTAAATAACTCTGAGAGTTGTGATATTGCTCTACACTTGCTGTTTGCCATAGTCGAGTAAATGTGGATGAAAAGACACTCCATGTTTCCTCAATATGCTTATATAAATACTCATGTTCTTGTTCATCTTCTTTTGAAATCATATTTAACAATAAGTTCGCAATGAATTGACCAATATCAAACCCCATTGGACCAAAGAAAGCAAATTCAGGATCAATTACTTTTGTTTCAGTTTCACTTGCAAAAATACTTCCAGTATGGAAATCACCATGTAAAAGTGCATCTGCTTCAGTTAAAAATTTTCGCTTTAGCTTAGCTACTTCAAGTTTTAGGCTTTGATCCCCCCAAACTTTTTTTACATCATCTTGAAGTTCTTGCTCATACTTATTCGTTTCATTATCGAAAAATGGGTGTGTAAAAACAAGGTCCTCGGTTATTTTACATTGCTCAGGATTACTAAAACTTTGCATGATCAATTTCTTTTTCAGTGGCTCTAGACCAAAATCTGATGTATAAAATAGTGTCTTTGCTAGGTATGTACCAATATGTTTTGAAAGTGATGGGTATCTTTTACCTTCATTTAATCCTTTTCTGTAAGTTTGAAGATGTGAGAAGTCTTCCATTATTTTAATAGCAAGTGTTTCATCTAAATAGAAGATCTTTGGTATAAGAGTTGGAACATATTCAGCAATTCTAAGAAGATAATTGCTCTCAATAGTCGCTCGTTTTAAAGTCAATAACCATCTTTCTCCAACTACTTTTGCATATGGTAATGCCTGTTTTATTATAATTCCTCGATTACTTTTTTCATCGAAAATACGAAATACTAGGTTTAATTTTCCATGGCCAATTTCCTCAGATGCTAGCACAGCACCTTCTTCAAAAATTCGTAAGCGCTTTGCCAACGCCACTGCAGAACTTTGAGTTAATGGTTCATAGCTTGCCATTCCTTTTACCTCCAAATTTCATAGTTTTTGGAGGCTTCTCTATATTAGAAAAGCCTCTTTCTCAAATTGAAAGAGGCTTGAAGTCATCGCTTCGCACCTCTTATCTTCCAGAAAGATAATCCTTTCTGTTGGAATTAGCACCGTGCCTTGTGGGATTATCCCAGCGCCTATAAGTTAAAAGCGCCCCACCTTGCGATGGAATTACGGTCGGTTGCTGGGCTTCATCGGGCCAAATCCCTCTGCCTACTCTTGATAAGAGATCAACGTCATTGCAAATATGCAAATTTGTGAACTATTTAATTATTGAACAATTCTTGATGAGAATCATAACAACTTTTACTTTAATTTGTCAATACCTAATTTCGTAAATAGGTTATTGAAGCTGGATATAAGGTTATGAATTTTCTTTACTTTAACAATGAAATATGTTACGTTTTTGTTCATTGAATAATATGTAAGATATGGCATAATAAAGATGTATTTAAGAAATTTCTACATTATGAGGAGTGGGAATCATGAAAATCCGTTATAATTTTGTACCAAAAACAGAAGTAAAATATTGTGATGAAAACCTCACTGTTCAACAAGCATATGATTTCTTGAAAGAAACTGGATACAGATCAGTTCCCGTATTGGCAGAGAATGGGACGAAATTTGTTGGTTTAATCTATAAAGTTCATTTATTAGAATATTTGTATGAAAGGCAAGGAACTGAGCAGGATAAAATTTCATCGCTTATCGCTAGTAATGATGCCTTTATTTTTGAAGAGGACTCATTTTTTAAAACATTTTTGACAATCCGACGTCTACCTTTTATCGCAGTATTAAATTCAGCTAATGAATTTATAGGCATAATTACACATGCGAATGTAATGGATGTATTAGAAGATTCCTTTGGTATGAAGACAGGCGGTTATACGCTAACGGTTGCAACGATCGAGCATAAAGGTGCGATAAAAGAATTAGTTTCTGTTATTCAAGATGTGAACATTGACGGAATGCTTACATTAGATAATGGTGAAAAATATTTGCGAAGAATTATCTTAAATCTACCTAGTGAATTAAGTGAAGACAAGCTTCAACGAGTAATTGATAAACTAGAAGAAAAAGAATTCAGGGTTACACATGTCGATCGAATAAAATAAGTTGTGCTGAAGACCATGGAGGAATCCATGGTCTTCAATAATCTTTTACATCATAAGTGATAATCTGTTCTGTATCTTCTTTCCACTTTTTAAACCTATCCAATTCTTTAGAAATCTGTGAAAAAACGTATCCGAGAACTGCAGCATCATCTACAATTCCAAGGCCAATAAGGAAATCAGGAATTAAATCAATAGGTGATACAAAATAAATAAGTGCAGCTGTGATCATGATGATTGACCTAGGCTGGATATCACGATATTCTCCAGACCACCATGCTTTTAATGCTGCTATTAAAAGTTGAAACTTATCCCATACCCCACTTAGCGAATTTTTATTTGTTGACGCCTTCTTCTCGGCGTTTTGTAATAGTGATTTTGACTTTTTCTTATCTTTTGTATAAGATACAGCTTTTGACATGAATAAGCGTAATCCTTTTTTTCCAATACCTCGAATATGCATGATTACCCACCCCTTTTCAAAATATAACTGCATTAAATATATATGTCCTTATTTTACCATAAATGTGAAAATTAATCCTTCGTTTACAGACTTTGTCGAATTTTGGTGATAGTTCTTGAATTAAGTAGAAATGAGCTTTTATTATTAACGAGTTAAATAACATTTTTAAAAAAATCCTCGAAAAAAATGTCTAATTTTGCGAATCTATTTACTTATATAGTAGATTTTGTAATAATGCATAGAGAACAAATTGTTACGGTAAAAAAGGAGTTGGACTTGTTGGCAACCAAGTGTGAAGATTCTATACAGTCACTACTAGATGAAATTAACGAGAGAAGAGAAGAGATGATTACGACAGCAATCAAAACTGGATTTACAAGTAAACAAACAATTGAGTGCAGTCAGAAGCTTGATCAACTATTAAATCAGTATCAGCAATTTGAAACAGAGGAGACTGTAGTAAGTCACTTTCGGCTTAATATAAGACAAATGATATTATTTTTTTGTGGAACTAGAGTTAAACTTCAAAACTACTAAAAAATTCAAATACTAAGAGGGCAATTTTTTAATATTATTAAGAATTGCCCCTTTTTTTTTGGAAAAAGGACGGAAATCGTGATGTATATCACGGATTTTTTTAGAATTTTGTAATAAATTAAATATATATTCTAACAAAAATGTTAATCATCACAACGAAGTGAGGGCAGCTAAAATACTTTAAGTATAGCTGCCTTTTTTATTTGTAGATTGAGGTGCTAACCGAGGCTTATTTCACATATATACTGTAGTAAAGATTGCATATTTATGTGAATAGCTGAACAAAACTGTACCTTTTTAAGAAAACAATCATTAAGGAGTGAATGTGAGCATGCACATTGTCGTATGCGTCAAACAAGTACCGGATACAAAAATTATTAAAATTAATCCCAAAACAAACACATTAGATCGTCGGAGTGCTCCAGCAATTTTGAATCCATATGACGCCCATGCAGTTCAAGCAGCAGCAAATTTAAAGAGGGAATCTGATGTAAAAATTTCAGTTCTTTCGATGGGCCCACCACAAGCAGTAGCTGTTATTAAAAAAAGTGTTGAAATCGGAGCAGACAAAGGATATTTAATTTCTGACCGTGCTTTTGCAGGAGCGGACACATTAGCAACTAGCTATGCACTTTCGAAAGCCTTAGAAAAAATTGAGGAACAGGAGCCTATTGATCTTATTATTTGTGGTTTGCACGCAATTGATGGAGATACAGGACAGGTGGGCCCTGGAGTTGCAAGAAGGCTTGATATTCCTCCGATTACAAATGTAATTGAAATAGTCGAAATGAATAGGAAAGAAAAAACAGTTCTTTTAAAGAGAAAAATTACTGGTGGATATGAGTTAATACAAGCACCAGTTCCTTGTTTATTAACCGTAGGAAAAGAGATAAATCCAGTTGAATATTCACCGCTTCCAAATATGATTAAGGCTGCAAGATATGAACCAATCATATGGAGTGTGAATGATTTAGGAGAGGTTGACCGAAAACAATTAGGCTTGAAAGGATCACCGACGATTGTTGGAAAAATGTTTACTCCTCCTAAGCTTGAAGGTGGAAAAATGCTTGAGGGTTCTGTAGTTGAACAAGTAGAAGAGCTTCTAAATATCTTAATGGAGAGAGAAGAACTATTTGAAGCAAAATAGGGGGGAGAACAATGAACGAGGAATATAGAGGTGTATGGGTATTTATTGAGGAAACTGATGGGGAAATTGCAGGTGTATCATTAGAATTACTCGGTGCTGGGCGAAACTTAGCTAACAAACTTGAAGTACCCCTTGCAGGAGTGCTACTAGGAGATGGCGTCAAATCACTATGTTCTATAGTAATTGAATATGGTGCAGATGAGGTTTATGTAATTGACGATCCAGTGTTAAAGCATTATCGAACTGAGCCCTTTATGACAGGGGTGAATATGCTTTGTCAGAAATATAAACCAGAAATATTCCTATATGGTGCAACACCCAATGGTAAGGATTTAGCTAGTGCTGTGGCAACAGATCTTAGTACTGGTCTTACAGCAGATACAACTATGCTTGATGTCGACGTTGAAAAAAGATTATTAGAGGCTAGTCGCCCTGCATTTGGGGGAAATATTATGGCAACAATTTTATGTAAAAAGCATAAGCCGCAAATGGCTACTGTTCGTCCAAAGGTTATGAAAGCGCTCACTCGAGAAAAGGGTCGAACAGGCAAAATCATTGAAGAATCGATTTCACTTAAGGAAGAGGAGGTACGTACGAAAGTACTTAAGATTGTAAGAGATGTTGGTAAGAAGGTTAATTTGGCGGAAGCCCATATTATTGTTGCTGGTGGAAAGGGATTAGGTGATGAAAAGGGTTTTCAGCTTATACATGAACTTGCAAATGTATTAGGTGGAACAGTTGGGGCAAGTCGTGACGTTGTTGAAGCGGGATGGATTAGTCATGATTATCAAGTTGGACAGACTGGTGAAACCGTTACACCGAAGCTGTATTTTGCGATAGGAATATCAGGAGCGATTCAACATGTGGTAGGAATGAAGAACTCTGAAATGATTATTGCCATTAATAAGGATCCAAATGCACCGATTTTTGACGTAGCAACTTATGGCATTGTAGGGGATGCCTTAGAAATACTTCCAAAACTTATTGAACTATTTCGAAATACTCGTAATCAAAAAGGCGGTGAAGTAAGCTATGTCTGAAAAATTTGATGTAATCGTTGTTGGAGCAGGTCCTGCTGGTACTTCATGTGCATATACATGTGCGAAAAATGGGTTAAATGTACTCCTAATTGAGAGGGGGGAATATCCAGGGAGCAAAAATGTTATGGGTGGCGTATTATATCGTAAGCAAATGGAAGATATTATTCCGGAGTTTTGGAAAGAAGCGCCACTAGAACGCCCTGTAATTGAACAAAGGTTTTGGGTGATGGATAAGGAATCAATGGTTTCATTTGGCTATAAGGGGTTGGAATGGGGAAAAGAGCCCTATAATAATTTTACAGTGTTACGTGCAAAGTTTGATCAGTGGTTTGCAAAAAAGGCAGTAGAAGTTGGTGCTCTTTTAATCAATGAAACTGTTGTAACCGAATGTATAGTTGAGAATGGTAGAGTGCTAGGAGTAAGAACTGACCGTCCGAATGGAGATGTTTATGCAGATGTTGTTGTCCTTGCAGATGGTGTGAACTCATTATTAGGAAAACAACTAGGTTTCCATAAGGAGTTCAAACCAGATGAAGTTGCACTCACAGTTATGGAAGTGATTAATTTACCTAAGGATAAAATTAATGATCGTTTTAACTTAGAGGATAATCAAGGTTGTACAGTAGAAATCTTTGGTGATTCGACGAAAGGAAATTTAGGAACAGCGTTTTTATATACGAATAAAGACAGTCTAAATCTTGGGGTGGGAACGACCTTATCAAGTATGATTAAAGCAAAAATGAAACCATATGATTTATTGGAGTATTTAAAAAATCATCCTATGGTGAAACCGTATGTAGATGGAGGAGAGCCTGTTGAATATTTGGCCCACTTAATTCCTGAGGGTGGCTACAACTCAATACCTAAGCTCGTTGGTAATGGGGTAATTGTTGTGGGCGATGCTGCTCACCTGGTTAACGCGATACATCGTGAAGGCTCTAATATGGCAATGGCTTCGGGAAAAATGGCTGCAGAAGCAATTCTACGAGCTAAGGAAAAAGGTATGTTTGATGAAGAGGCATTAGATGCTTACCGGATCAATCTTTATAATAGCTTTATTGGAAAGGATCTTAAGAAATATAAGGACGCAACAGTGACGTTTGAAGATCATCCACAATATTTCAAGGAATACCTGCCAATGGTAAATCGGGCAGCGAGTAAATTTTTTACAGTAGATGGTACTTCAAAGCGTGAAAAACAAAAAGAAATATTACGTGATTTTACGAATGAGAAAGGGAAAATGAATGTATTCAAGGACATGTATCGAGCATGGAGGGTGATGAAATAATGTCAAAAAATATTGAGGATAAACAGTATTTGGTCCGTTTTAAGGCGGCGAAAGAATCACACTTAACTGTTATGGATCATGATGTATGCATGACAAAATGCCCTGATAAAATTTGCACTATTTTCTGTCCAGCGGAAGTATATAAATGGGAAAATATTCGGATGCATGTAGGGTATGAAGGTTGTCATGAATGTGGAAGCTGTCGAATCGGTTGCCCACATCAAAATATTAAATGGGAATACCCACAGGGTGGCCATGGGGTGGTCTTTAGACTCGCATAATGTTTCATTTATGACACTGGGTTAATCCTAGTGTTTTTTATATAAAGTTAAAACACTTTATCGATAGTGTGTATATTTATTCACAAATAATTACAAAAAGGGAAAAGCACAAATAGTGGGGAATTAACCGATATTTTCGTTTGGGGTAAGAACAGCAAATTGGTCACATTTGCATTGGCTCTCTATTTCTTTCGCGAATTCGATTGCGGAATGAATTGAAGTAATTGGATCTGAATGAAAATGAGGATTGGTGTACTCAAAGGTTCCATCCACATCGGATAAGAAAACAAAGACCTTCCAATGCTCTACTTTGTTTCCGCTTTTATCTTCAATTCCTTCCATCGCAATCAACCAATGGGTTGTAAATGGATTTTCTGGTATTCTTACAATATCACTCTTTCCAATGGGGACTAATGGTCTCTGGTAAAATTCACAATAATTTGGAAACGCATTCATTTTAATGACCCCTTTCAAGTATTAAATTTTTCTTTACATACATTATATGATATTTCTACAAATTGATGTTAAAGTATTTTAATTTTTCTGATAAAATTAACAGGAATGTGAACATTGTATGTAGTGATGTAAATCACCCCAATCACTATTTTGATTAGTTATACTTTTACTATCGTTGATTGGGGGAATAAATATGTCAGAATGTATGAGTAGTATATTTCAAAGTAATAACACTCCATTATGTACACCATTACAACTATTACTTGATGAGCATGGTCCTTTAAATGAACAGAAAAAGGAACTTTTCTTGTTGGCGGAAAGTATAAAAGAAAACAAAGAAATAGAAGATTTGTATGAAGCAATTTTAGATTTACGCGAAAAGGTTCTTCTTTTTCAAGGTAATCTTGATCCTCATTCAGAAAAGGAGGAAGGTTATTTATTTACAATGATGGCGAACTATATTGGTAGAGAATCTGGACCGATCGCTGTTATGGAATATGAACATGAACAAGCACATAAAAATATTGAAGATTTTTTAGAAAAAACAAGTAAGCTTTCTGTAAATATTGAAAGAAATGTTGCTGAAGAATTAGTGGGACATATTATAGAAGCATTCCACATTCTCACAAGCCACTTTACTAAAGAAGAAAATGTTCTATACCCAATGGCTGAAAAAATGTTAACTGAGGCTGAGAAAGAAGAACTCTTACAGAAAATAAAGCTTTAATTAAAACAAAAAAAACGCACATATAGTGCGTCTCAGATTGTCGACAAAAGGCACCGAGAGGAATCCCTCTCGGTGCCTTTTGTCA